>NZ_JBIWFO010000008.1:204773-254946 GCF_044763125.1 Streptomyces sp. NPDC096310
GGGGGGGTGCGGGCTTCGGCGCTGTGGGCGGGGGGGGTGGTGGGGCCCGCGGTCCCGCCCCCGGCCCCCCCCCCCCCCGCGCGTCCGCCTCGACCAGATCCGCCCGGCCCGCACTGGACCTGCCCGGCCCGCACCAGACCCGCTCGGCCCGCGCTAGACCTGCTCGGCCTGCTCGGCCTGCTCCGGGATGTCCACGTCGCCCGCCTCGTTGGGCAGCGCCCCGCCGAAGCGTCGGTCCCGGGCCGCGTACTCCAGGCAGGCCCGCCACAGGTCCCGCCGGTCGAAGTCCGGCCACAGCACGTCCTGGAAGACCATCTCCGCGTAACTGCTCTGCCAGATCAGGTAGTTGGACGTACGCTGCTCACCGCTCGGCCGCAGGAAGAGATCCACGTCCGGCATGTCCGGGTAGTAGAGGTACTTCGCGAACGTCTTCTCGTTGACCTTGCCCGGGTCGAGCTTGCCGGCCGCGACATCGGCCGCGAGCGCCCGCGCCGCGTCGGCGATCTCCGCACGGCCGCCGTAGTTGACGCAGAAGTAGAGCGTCATGGCGTCGTTGTCCTTGGTCTGCTCCTGGGCCACCTGGAGCTCCTGGACGACCGACTTCCACATCTTGGGCATCCGGCCGACCCAGCGGATCCGGATCCCCAGCTCGTCCATCTCGTCGCGGCGGCGCCGGATGACATCGCGGTTGAAGTTCATCAGAAAGCGCACCTCGTCAGGGGTGCGTTTCCAGTTCTCGGTCGAGAAGGCGTACAGGGAGAGGTTCTTCACGCCCATCTCCAGGCAGCCCTTGAGCACGTCGAGGACGACCCCCTCGCCCACCTTGTGGCCCTCGGTGCGCGGCAGCCCGCGCTCCTTGGCCCAGCGGCCGTTCCCGTCCATGACGCAGGCCACGTGCTTCGGCACCAGCTCGCCGGGGATCTTCGGCGGCGTCGCCCCCGACGGATGCGGCTCAGGCGTCTTGTACTCGCGGCGGGAGCGTCCCATGATTCCGCGTCGTGCCATGCGCTTCTCGTCTCCTCGTTCCTCGCTCAGCTCTTCGCTGTCCGAGCTAGTTCTTCTCCACGTATCTGAGGGAGCGCAGGCCGCGCTCCAGATGCCAGTGCAGATAGGCGGACACCAGCCCGCTGCCCTCCCTGACATGGCGCGCCTCGCACGCGTCGGCCGTTGTCCAGTCCCCGGTCAGCAGCGCACTGAGCAGTCCGACGGCCTCAGCAGAGGGTACGACGCTGCCGGGCACCCGGCAGTCGCCGCAGATGACCCCGCCCGCCGCCACGGAGAAGAACCGGTTGGGGCCGTGCAGCCCGCACTTCGCGCAGTCGTCGAAGCTCGGCGCGTACCCGTTGACGGCGAGGGAGCGGAGCAGGAAGGCGTCCAGGATGAGATGGGGCGCGTGCTCCCCCCTGGCGAGGGTCCGCAGCCCGCCGACGAGCAGCAGGTACTGCTGGACGGCCGGTTCGCCCTCGTGGTCGGTGAACCGCTCCGCGGTCTCCAGCATCGCGGTGCCGGCGGTGTAGCGGGCGTAGTCGGAGACGATCCCGCCACCGTACGGAGCGATGGTCTCACTCTGGGTGCACAGCGGCAGACCGCGCCCGATCAGCTCGCTGCCGCGCGCGAAGAACTGCACGTCGACATGGGAGAACGGCTCCAGCCTGGCCCCGAACTTCGACTTGGTCCTGCGCACCCCCCGGGCGACGGCGCGGACGCGGCCGTGGCCGCGGGTCAGAAGCGTGATGATGCGGTCGGCCTCACCGAGCTTCTGGGTGCGCAGCACGACGCCGTCGTCCCGGAACAGACTCATGCCGCCATTCTCGCGCATGCGCGGGCGCCGCTTTCCCGTACGTACGGAAGTGCCGGGGACGCGTACGGGCGGGTACGCGGCACCGCGGGGCCCTCAGGAGGGCGTGCCCGACGCCGCCAGCAGCAGGCGCGCCGTGTCGTCCGCGCGGAGCTGGAGCGCGCCGCCGACGATGCTCAGCACCTCGCGCTCCGCCGGGCTGTAGACCCCGTCCGCCAGGGCGATCCTGGCGCCCTGGAGCAGGATCGACTCCCGGCCCGCCGGGGCGAGGTGCGGCGCGAGCGGCTCCAGCGCCTCGTGGAGTTCGATGGCGAGCGCGGCGCCGAAGGGGCCCGCGTCGATGACGAAGCGGCCGGTGTCGGCGGCCAGCGCCTCGACCAGGTCCGTCAGCCGGTCCTCCGTGCAGTCCTCGAACCCGGCCGCGCGCACCGTGAGGACGGCGGTCTCGCGGACCGTACGGGACGAGGTGCCGCCGGCCGCGAGGACCGCGAGCGCGACCGTGTGGACGGCGTCGCGCAGCATCGCGGAGAACCGGAGCGTGGTGGGGTGGTCCAGGGCGTCCGTGCCGAAGTGGGCGTGGCAGGCGGCGCACTCGACGACGGGGCCCGCGCAGCCGCGGGCGAGCAGCGGGATGCCGAGCACGGTGAAGCGGCGACGGCCGGTACGGCGCCGGTAGTTGCGGTCGCCACCGCAGTCGGGGCAGAAGAACTCCCCGTCGCCGACCGTGGTCCACGACGTACGAATGCCACAGAGGCGCGGTTTTCGGCCGCGTGGTCCTTGAGCTGGCAGCACGTCGCGCACCTCCGTCACGCCCCGGCAACGCTTCGTTGCGCTGCACTGCACCGCGTCTCTGCCCCCTGTTCGGTGAATGGGACCGCAGAGCCGCCGCGTTGACGTGATGTTAGCCACATCTTCGAGGTGCCGTCAGCACCGTGGCGTGAGATCGCCACGACATGGCCGAACCCCGCCCCTTGCGTACCAGGGCGGGGTCCGAGAACGCTCAGGTCAGCGCGGGGCGCGGGGCGGCGCCCCGGCGGATCAGCGCGTCGCGCGGTTGACGGCGGAAACGACCGCCTTGAGTGACGCGCGGGTGGTGTTGGCGTCGATGCCGATGCCCCACAGCACCTTTCCGTCGATGGCGCACTCGATGTACGAGGCGGCCTGCGCGCTCGCGCCCTCGCTCATGGTGTGCTCCTGGTAGTCCAGCAGCCGGGCGTCCACCCCGACCGCCGCCAGGGCCTCGAAGAAGGCGGAGATCGGGCCGTTGCCGGTGCCGGTCAGCACCGTCTCCGTACCGTCCACGACGGCCTGGACGGTCAGGGTGTCCTTGCCGTCCGTGTCGGTCGTGGACTGGCCGGAGCGGAGCTGGACCCGGCCCCAGGCGTTCTCCGCGTTGGGCAGGTACTCGTCGCGGAAGACCGACCAGATCTGGGCGGGGGTGACCTCGCCGCCCTCGGCGTCGGTCTTGGCCTGAATGATGCGGGAGAACTCGATCTGCATCCGGCGCGGCAGGTCCAGCTTGTGGTCGTTCTTCAGGACGTACGCGATACCGCCCTTGCCGGACTGCGAGTTGACGCGGATGACCGCCTCGTAGGAGCGGCCCACGTCCTTCGGGTCGATCGGCAGGTACGGCACGGCCCACTCGACGTCCTCGACCGACAGGCCGCGCGTGGCGGCGTCGGCCTCGCGGGCGTCGAAGCCCTTCTTGATGGCGTCCTGGTGGGAGCCGGAGAAGGAGGTGTAGACCAGGTCGCCCACGTAGGGGTGGCGCGCGTGGATCTCCATCTGGTTGCAGTACTCGCTGGTACGGCGGACCTCGTCGATCCGCGAGAAGTCGATCTGCGGGTCGACGCCCTGCGAGAAGAGGTTCATGCCCAGCGTCACCAGGTCGACGTTGCCGGTGCGCTCGCCCTGGCCGAACAGACAGCCCTCGATCCGGTCGGCGCCGGCCATCAGCGCCAGCTCGGCGGCGGCGACGGCGGTACCGCGGTCGTTGTGCGGGTGCACGGACAGGCAGACGTGCTCACGGCGGGAGAGGTTGCGGGACATCCACTCGAAGCGGTCCGCGTGCGTGGAGGGCGTCGAGCGCTCCACGGTGGCGGGCAGGTTGAGGATGATCTCGCGGCCGGCCTCGGGCTGCCAGACGTCCATGACGGCCTCGCAGACCTCCAGGGCGAAGTCCAGCTCGGTGTCGGTGAAGATCTCCGGGCTGTACTGGTAGCCGAAGATGGTCTCCGGGCCGAGGATCTTCTCCGCGTACTCGGTCACCAGCCGGGTGCCGTCCACGGCGATCTGCTTGACCTGCTCCTTCGTGCCGCGGAAGACGACCCGGCGGAAGGTGGGGGCGGTGGCGTTGTAGAGGTGGACGGTGGCGCGGTGGGCGCCGCGCAGCGCCTCGACGGTGCGCTCGATCAGTTCCTCGCGCGCCTGGGTCAGGACGGAGATCGTCACGTCCTCGGGGATCGCGCCCTCTTCGATGATCGACCGTACGAAGGCGAAGTCGGTCTCACCGGAGGCGGGGAAGCCGACCTCGATCTCCTTGTAGCCCATACGGACCAGCAGGTCGAACATCTCGCGCTTGCGCGCCGGCGACATGGGGTCGATCAGCGCCTGGTTGCCGTCGCGCAGATCGGTGGAGAGCCAGCGGGGCGCGACGGTGATCCGGTTGTCCGGCCAGGTGCGGTCGGGGATGTCCACGGCCTCGTAACGGCCGTACTTGTGGATCGGCATCCCGGACGGGCGCTGGGTGTGGGTCGCGTTGGTGATGGGCGTGGGGCGACCGACGGAAGGTGCAGACATTGCGTAGGGCTCCTCGTGTGTCCACTGGGACGGCCGACGGGGCGTGATCACCGCAACGCCAGACTCCGCGGGGAGGGGGTCGGCCTACGACTACAGGCCCTCGCCGCGGCAGCTAAGGAGAAGCAGCCCGAAACGCATGGTGCGTAGCAGCGTAACCGAGACGCGGTGCACGTGCGGCTCCGTATCAGCATACGGAACGCGTCACGGCCGTACCGGCCCGGATCACTCCATTTCAGCAAAGACTGTCGCAATGAGTGACAGACCCGCGACGGGCTGCCACATTGCAGTCATGAACGCCATCACACCGGTCTTCTGCACCATCGTGCCGCCGCACGTACTCGACAAGCTCGCGCAGGCCGACGACCCCGTGGTCTCCGGGCCCGCCCGCCGCACCCTTGAGGCGGACTCCGCGCAGCGCACCCGCCGCCGGCTGACCATCGCCGCGGGGCCGCTCAGGACCGCCGCGGCGGCGGAGGACGCCGCGACGGGCACCCCCCACCGCACCATCTACGACTGCCGCAACGGTACGGCGCTGCCCGGCACGAAGGTCCGCGAGGAGGGCGCGGAGCCGGGCCAGGACGCCACCGTCAACCGCGCGTACGCCGGTCTCGGCTCGACGTTCGAGCTGCTGCTCTCGGCGTACGGCCGTGATTCGCTGGACGGCGCGGGGCTGCCGCTGACCGCCAGCGTGCACTACGACCGGGAGTACGGGAACGCCTTCTGGGACGGCGAACAGATGGTCTTCGGGGACGGCGACGGGGAGATCTTCCTCGACTTCACGCTCCCGGTGGACGTGATCGGCCACGAGCTGACGCACGGCCTCACCCAGTACACGGCCAACCTCGCCTACTACGGCCAGTCCGGTGCGCTCAACGAGTCCGTGTCGGACGTCTTCGGTTCGCTGGTCAAGCAGTACACGCTGGAACAGACCGCGGACCAGGCGGACTGGCTCATCGGCGAGGGACTGCTCGCGCCACGTGTCCAGGGGGTGGCGCTGCGCTCCATGAAGGCCCCGGGCACGGCGTACGACGACGATGCCCTCGGCAAGGACCCGCAGCCGGCCACGATGGACGACTACGTACGGACGAGCCGCGACAACGGCGGGGTGCACATCAACTCCGGCATCCCGAACCACGCGTTCTACCTGCTGGCGACCCGGCTCGGCGGCAAGGCGTGGGAGCGTGCGGGCCAGATCTGGTTCGACGTGCTGACCGGCGGCGACCTTGACGTCGAGGCGGACTTCGCGGACTTCGCCAAGCTGACGGTCGCGGCGGCGCGGGAGCGCTACGGGGACGCGGCGGAGCACGAGGCCGTGGTCAAGGCGTGGTCCCAGGTCGGGGTCCCCACCGCCTGACCTCCTCGGCACCGGCGACTTCGGCACCGGCACGGGCGGCGGCTACTGCCGCCGCCCGTCACGTACTAGACAGGACCCATGCGTATCCAAGTACGGCGTACGGGCGGCTTCGCCGGCATCGAGCGAACGGCCGAGATCGACACGGCCCCGCTCCCCGACGCGACCCACTGGCAGGCCCTCGCCCACCGCGCCCTCACCAGCCACGGCCCCGCCTCACGCGCCGGGGTCCCGGACGGCTTCGCCTACACGATCACGGTCGACGGCCGCACGGTCCACTGCGCGGACCCTCATCTCACGGACGCGCAGCGGGAACTGATCTCCAGAGTCCTGAAGGAAGGCGCCTGAGTCCCTGGAGGCTCAGAACCCGAGCTTGCGCAGCTGCTTCGGGTCCCGCTGCCAGTCCTTGGCGACCTTGACGTGCAGGTCGAGGAAGACCGGCGTGCCGAGCAGCGCCTCGATGTGCTTGCGGGACTTCGTCCCGACCTCCTTGAGCCGCTTGCCCTTGGGGCCGATGATGATCCCCTTCTGGCTCGGGCGCTCGATGTACACGTTCGCGTGGATGTCGAGCAGCGGCTTGTCCGCCGGGCGGTCCTCACGCGGCAGCATCTCCTCGACGACGACCGCGATCGAGTGCGGCAGCTCGTCCCGTACGCCCTCCAGCGCGGCCTCGCGGATCAGCTCGGCCACCATGACCTGCTCGGGCTCGTCGGTGAGGTCGCCCTCCGGGTAGAGCGGCGGGCTCTCCGGGAGCAGCGGGACGAGGAGGTCGGCCAGCAGGCCGACCTGCTGGTCGCCGACCGCCGAGACCGGGACGATCTCCGCCCACTCCAGGCCGAGTTCCCTGCCGAGCTGGTCGATCGCGATGAGCTGCTCGGCGAGCGTCTTGGAGTCGACGAGGTCGGTCTTGGTGACGACGGCGACCTTCGGCGTCTTCTTGATCCCGGCCAGCTCCTTGGCGATGAACCGGTCGCCGGGGCCCAGCTTCTCGTTGGCGGGCAGACAGAAGCCGATCACGTCGACCTCGGCCCAGGTCGTCCGTACGACATCGTTCAGCCGCTCGCCGAGCAGGGTGCGCGGCTTGTGAAGGCCCGGGGTGTCCACCAGGATGAGCTGCGCCTCGGGGCGGTGCACGATGCCGCGCACGGTGTGCCGGGTGGTCTGCGGCCGGTTCGAGGTGATGGCCACCTTCTGGCCGACCAGAGCGTTCGTGAGGGTGGACTTGCCCGCGTTGGGGCGACCGACGAAGCAGGCGAAGCCGGCCCGGTGGGGGGCTTCGGCCGACTCGGAAGGAGTCTCGGGAGAGGAGGTACGAGCGCTCATGGCGCCCATTCTCCCCGATCCTTCACCCTCCGCCGACCAGCCGACCCGTAAACGCCCCGCCCACCGCGCCGCGTACGCTCGTCATCCCGCGGTGACCGTCACCCGCAGCGCACCGTCCGCGCCCGCCACCAGGACCGGGGTCGCGGGCCCGCCGAGGTCCCGTACGGCGGCACGGTCCTCGTCGGACGCGGTCGCGGCGTCGGTGACGACGGCCGCCGCCTCCAGCGAGGTGGCCCCGCTGGCCACGGCCATCGCGACGGCGGTCCGCAGCGCGCTCAGCCTGAGGGAGTCCAGCTCCACACTCCCGGCGACATACGTCCGCCCGGTCTCGTCCCGCACGGCCGCCCCTTCGGGCACCCCGTTCCTGGCGCGAGCGGAACGGGCCAGAGTGATGATCTTGCGGTCCTCGGGGTCGAGGTCGGTGGCGTCGGCGCTGTCGGTGGTCCGTGTCATGCTCCGAGCATAAGCATCCCGCGCTACGCGTTGAAGTCGTACTCCAGCACGTACGACGCGGAGTCGAGGAAGATCTGCGCTCCTCCGAGGGGCTGGCCACGACCCACCCTCCATTGTGCGTGCCGTGCGCGGTGAAGTCCGTACGTGCCTGCCCCCACCTGCGCGAACAGTGTGTGGTGGCGTTCGCGACTTCGGTCCGGTGGGCGTACGGGGCGCGCTCTACCGCCCCGGGTACCCGTCCCCGGTTCCGGTGGATGTCGCCGGGGTGGCCTTCGACGACCCCCGCATCCGCTGGGTCCGGCCGGACAACTCGTGATGCGGCTGCGTGCATTCACGGTGGTCGACCTCAAAACCTTGCGGTCGGCGCAGTGCTGAGCACGCTCAGGGCCCGGGTCGGCCGCTACGGCCGGTCCAGGCGGAGGCGTGCCGCCTTCGGGAGGCCCGCCACCACCAGGTCGTAGGAGTCCTCGATCAGCTCGCGGACCATCCGCGTCGGCAGGTCCGCCGCCGTCACCGTGTTCCAGTGGCGCTTGTTGAGGTGCCAGCCGGGGACGATCGCCTCGTGGGTCTCCCGCAGGCGCAGCGCCTCCTCCGGGTCGCATTTGAGGGAGACCTTCAGCGGGGTCTCCCCCAGGGCGCAGAAGGCGAAGATCCTGCCGCCGACCTTGAAGACGGTCAGGTCCTGGTTGCGCGGGAACGGGGTGTCCTCGAAGGCGCCGTTCAGGTCCAGGCAGAACGAACGGAGCGCCCCGGCCGTCAGCGCGCGGGCCGTCATGGGGCCGGGGCCTCCGCCTTGACCGGTTCCGCGAGGACCGTGACGATCTTGTTGCGGCGGCCGGCCGGGGATTCGGCCGTCAGACGCAGGGTGCGGCCGTCGGGGAGTTCGACGCATGCGGTGGCGCCCGCGATGGGGACGCGGCCCAGGGCCTTCGCGAGCAGGCCGCCGACCGTTTCCACGTCCTCGTCGTCGTACTCGTCGAGGCCGAACAGCTCCCCGAGGTCTCCGATGTCGAGCCGGGCCGTGACCCGGTAGGAGCCGTCGCCCAGCTCTTCGACCGGGGGCAGCTCGCGGTCGTACTCGTCGGTGATCTCGCCGACGATCTCCTCCAGGATGTCCTCGATGGTGACGATCCCGGCCGTGCCGCCGTACTCGTCGATCACGACCGCGACATGGCTGCGCTCCTGCTGCATCTCGCGCAGCAGATCACCGGCGTTCTTCGTGTCGGGCACGAACGCCGCCGGGCGCATCGCCGTCGAGACCAGGTCGGCCTCGGAGTCACGGTTGATGTGGGTCTTCCTGACCAGGTCCTTGAGGTAGACGATGCCGACGATGTCGTCCTCGTTCTCCCCGGTCACCGGGATGCGGGAGAAGCCCGAGCGCAGCGCCAGGGTGAGCGCCTGACGGATCGTCTTGTACCGCTCGATGCAGACGAGGTCCGTGCGCGGGACCATGACCTCCCGTACGAGGGTGTCCCCCAGTTCGAAGACGGAGTGCACCATCCGGCGTTCGTCGTCCTCGATGAGCGATTCCGCCTCCGCCAGGTCGACCATGGCGCGCAGCTCGGCCTCGCTGGCGAACGGGCCCTTGCGGAACCCCTTGCCGGGGGTGAGCGCGTTGCCCAGGAGGATCAGGAGCTGCGGGATCGGGCCCATGATCCTGGCCAGCGGCAGCAGGACGTACGCGGAGGCCGTGGCCGTGTTCAGCGGGTGCTGGCGGCCGATCGTACGCGGCGAGACGCCCACCGCGACGTACGAGACGAGGACCATCACGCCGATGGCGACGACCAGCGCCGCCCAGGTCTCCTGGAAGCGCTCCAGGCAGACGTAGGTGACCAGTACGCCGGCCGCCATCTCGCAGGCGACCCGCACCAGCAGGGCCACGTTGAGATAGCGCGTGGGGTCGGCGGCGACCTGGGCCAGCTTGGCCGCGCCGCGCCGCCCCGACCGTACGGCCTCGGCCGCCCGGAAGCTGGAGACGCGGGCGATGCCCGCCTCGGCGGAGGCGGCGAGCCAGGCGACGACGACCAGCGCGACGGCCCCGACGATCAGTTGCGCGGTCACGAGACCGTGGGCGCGGGCGACGGGCCGGTGAGCCCCCGCTCGGCGCGCCAGCCGTCGACGATCGCCGCCTGGAGGCCGAACATCTCGGCCTTCTCCTCCGGCACCTCGTGGTCGTACCCGAGCAGATGCAGCACCCCGTGGACGGTCAGGAGCTGAAGCTCCTCGTCCATGGAGTGCTGCGTCGGCGCTTCCTCGCCCTGCCGCTTGGCGACCTCCGGGCAGAGCACGATGTCACCGAGGAGCCCCTGCGGGGGCTCCTCGTCGTCCTTGACCGGCGGACGCAGCTCGTCCATCGGGAAGGACATGACATCCGTCGGCCCCGGCAGGTCCATCCACTGGATGTGGAGCTGCTCCATCGCGGCCTCGTCCACCACGATCACCGACAGTTCGGAGAGCGGGTGGATGCGCATCCGGGCGAGCGCGTAGCGGGCGGTGTCGAGAATCGCCTGCTCGTCGACCTCGGTGCCTGACTCGTTGTTGACGTCGATCGACATGGTGCGCTCTGGTCTACTTCCCGTTGTCGCTGTCGTACTGCTCGTACGCGTCGACGATACGGCCGACGAGCTTGTGCCGTACGACATCCTGGGACGTGAGCCGGGAGAAGTGCACGTCGTCCACGCCCTCCAGGATGTCCTGGACCTGGCGCAGACCGCTCTTCGTGCCGCCCGGGAGGTCGACCTGGGTGATGTCCCCGGTGATGACGATCTTCGACTCGAAGCCGAGGCGCGTCAGGAACATCTTCATCTGCGCGGGGCTGGTGTTCTGTGCCTCGTCCAGGATGATGAACGCGTCATTGAGGGTGTTGTGCGTCAGCAGATAGTCTTCGGTGACATACAGAGAATCCGCAGCTGCCACCTGGATGCACACCGCTTCCTCCCGACCGGCGGGTTCGATGCTGTCGATATGGCGCATGGGCCGCCCGCCACCCCCGGCCGCGAGGTACCTCTCCCGCTTACGGGCCAGCCGGAAAGGCTCGACACCCTCGGGAAGTCGGATATCGATGACGTGCGAGTCCTCGCGGTGATGGACTTCCCTACCACGGGCCTTCCCCGGCATACGGCCTGCGGCGGCCCTGCGGCGGCTGTATGCGACACCACCCAGCGACTGCACCAGAGCGATGACATCGTCGCGGAGCAGAATCGATGTCGTACTGTACTGAACCCGGCATGTCCGATCGGCCTGAACCACAGGTCCGCCGTCAGCGTCCAGCAATCCCTGCAGCAGCGCCAGACGGACGTCAGCACTGTTCCTCAGATACTCATCCGGTACGAACTTCGTCTGGGACCTGGTACCGAGCAGGTCCAAAGCCCGCAGAGCCCGCGTGACAGGGTTTTCCAGGGTGACGACGTCACCAGGCGCTTTCACCCGGTTCAGAGCATAATCAACTCCGCCCCTATGCCGTACGCCGACTCCCGGAAGCGCGGTCTCCAGTGCTGCGGCGAGTTCCGGGCCGTTCGTGGCGCAGCCAGGTGTGGTGCGGCCGGTCAAGCAGCCATCGCCCAGCAACAGGCCCAGAGCATAGGCGTCCATGGGGACCTCCCGCGCGGGGAAGCACACCGGGGTGGTCAGCAGAGGCAGCTCGTACCGTCGGGCATGTGCTGCGCGGAGATTGCCGATCATCTCTTTTGTTTCAAGGACCCGCCACGGCCTGTCGCGACGACGGTCGGACGCCGTCCTGACAGTCCACAGATGATCGCCACAGCACAGCGTCGACGCTCCGTCCTGGGCTGTGAGGCGGTAGATGTCCTTCTCACCCTGCGGATATACGCCCAGAACGGGCGTTGGCTCTCCATTCGACCCGATGACCAGGTCTCCCACCTCAAGCTCACCGATCGGGCGCCAACCGTCGGGCGTCAGCACCTTGGTGAAGACCGGCTGAGCGCGTCCGCGCATGTACGCCAGCGGCGCGACCTCGATCGTGCCCGCCGCCATCAGCCGCGGGATCGAGTCGGGGTCGAGCATGTCGTGCAGCGCGTCGTAGAGCGGGCGCAGATACGGGTCGATCTTCTCGTAGAGCGTGCCGGGCAGGAAGCCGAGCCGCTCCCCCGCCTCGACGGCGGGCCGGGTCAAGATGATCCGGTTGACCTGTTTGGCCTGGAGCGCCTGGACCGCCTTGGCCATGGCGAGATACGTCTTGCCCGTACCGGCCGGGCCGATGCCGAAGACGATCGTGTGCCGGTCGATCGCGTCGACGTACCGCTTCTGGTTGAGGGTCTTGGGCCGGATCGTCCGGCCACGGCTGGAGAGAATGTTCTGGGTGAGCACCTCGGCGGGCGTCTCGGGACCGTCCGCGCCGCCGTTCTCGCTCGCCCTGAGCATGGCGATCGAACGTTCCACTGCGTCCTCCGTCATCGGCTGACCGGTGCGGAGCACCAGCATCATCTCGTCGAACAGGCGCTGGATCAGCGCGACGTCCACCGCGCTGCCGCTCGCACTGATCTCGTTTCCCCGGACATGGATGTCGGCGGCCGGGAACGCCTTCTCGATCACTCGCAGCAGGGAGTCTCCGGAGCCCAGGACCGTCACCATCGGGTGCTTGGCGGGGACGGTCCACCGGGCGCGTGCCTGCTCCGGCGCGGGTGTGCGGTCCGACGCGGGGTCCCGGTCGGGCGCGGGGGTCTGGACTGTAGGTGTCTGAGTCATGGGCCGGCCCTGTGGCCTGCGCATACCTCCCGTTGCAGGGTTCTCGCCGCTCGACAACCTCTGGAGTACCAGCGTACGACCCCGCACTGACAAGGCCCTAGGGCTTTTCCCCGCGCCTTGCTCACGAACCCCCCGCGCCTCACCGCCGCACCCTCAGCCCGAGCGGCCGAATCCGATCGTCGGGACGGCCCTGCGCAGCGGCCACGGCCGGCTCGGCGCGGGCAGCAGCTCCGCCAGGAAGGCGTAGCGCCGCAGCGCCGCCGGGTCCTGCTCGGGCGAGCCCTGGACGTAGCTCCACCAGGCCGCGACCTCCGACCAGCCGGGCGCGGAGAGCGAGCCGCCGAACTCCTGGACGGAGAGCGCGGCGGTCAGGCCGGCGAAGGCCAGCCGGTCGGCGAGCGGCCAGCCGGCCAGCGTGCCGGTGACGAACCCGGCGACGAAGACATCGCCCGCGCCCGTCGGGTCGAGCGCGGCCACCGCGATCGCCGGGACCTCGGCGGTCTCGCCGGTCGCCCCGTCCACGGCGTACGCGCCCTCCGAGCCCAGCGTGACGACGGCGACGGGGACCCGCTCGGCGAGCACCCGCGCGGCGGCCCTGGGGCAGTCCGTACGGGTGTACCGCATGGCCTCCTCCGCGTTGGGCAGGAACGCCTCGCAGTGCTCCAGGTCGGCCAGTCCCGCCAGGTCCCAGCGGCCGGTGTCGTCCCAGCCGACATCGGCGAAGATCCGGCTCCCGTGGCGTGCGGAGTGGGCGATCCACTCGTCGCGCCGCCCGGGCGTGAGCGCGGCGACGGCGGCCCGCGCCCGGGGCGGGCACTCGGGCAGCGCGCCCTCCGGCGGCGGGGCCTCGTGGCCGTGCGAGACCATGGTCCGCTCGCCCTCGTACGCCATGGAGACGGTCACCGGGGAGTGCCAGCCGGGCACGGTGCGCGAGCGCGAGAGGTCGATGCCCTCGCCCCGTTCCAGCGCGTCCCAGCAGTACTCGCCGTAGTGGTCGTCGCCGAAGGCGGCGGAGAGCGAGGTGCGCAGCCCGAGCCGGGCCAGCGCCGAGGCCATGTTGGCGATGCCGCCGGGGCTCGACCCCATGCCCCTGGCCCAGGACTCGGTGCCCCGTACGGGGGCGCTGTCCAGGCCGGTGAAGATGATGTCGAGGAAGACCGTGCCCGTGAGGTAGACGTCGTACTCCGGGTCGTCGGGGGCGCGCAGCGCCCCCAGCGGGTCGACATGGGCCGAGTGTTCCAGCGCGGTGTGTCCCGGGGCCACGGGCCCCGGGCGGTCCAGGTGGTCCAGGTGGTCCAGCGGGTCTCCGTTGGGTGTGATCACGGCGGGCTCCCGATCGCGTGCGGATCCGGACAGTCTGCCCGATCGGCGGGGCCCCACCGGACACGCCGGGCGGCCGCCCCTGTCAGCGCTTGGGGAGCGGCACCCGTACGAGGTCGGCGGCGACCGTCAGTTCGCCTTCGAAGCCCGCGGCCCGTGCCTGCCGCTCAAAGGCGTCGGGTTCGCTGTAGCGCTGGGAGAAGTGCGTCAGCACGAGATGCCGTACACCGGACTCCGCCGCCACCCGGCCCGCCTGGCCCGCGGTGAGGTGGCCGTGGTCGGTGGCCAGCCGCTCGTCCTCGTCCAGGAACGTCGACTCGATGACCAGCAGGTCGCACCCCTCGGCGAGCGCGAACACCCCGTCGCAGAGCCGGGTGTCCATGACGAACGCGAACCGCTGGCCGCGCCGGACCTCGCTGACCTGCTCCAGCGTGACGCCGTCGAGCGCGCCCTCGCGCTGGAGCCTCCCCACGTCGGGGCCCGCGATGCCGTGCGCGGCGAGCCGTACGGGGTCCATCCGGCGCCCGTCGGGCTCGGTGAGGCGGTAGCCGTACGCCTCGACGGGGTGGGAGAGCTTGCGGGTGTCCAGGGTGTACGCCGGGGTGCGCGCGAGGACGCCGTCGCCGGTGACCGGCGCCTCGGTCAGCGCGACGGTCTCGCGGTAGGCCGTCGCGTACCGCAGCCGTTCGAAGAAGCGCCGGCCGCTCGCCGGGTAGTGCGCGGTGATCTCGTGCGGCACCTGGTCGAGGTTGATGCGCTGGACGACCCCGGCGAGACCGAGCGAGTGGTCGCCGTGGAAGTGCGTGACGCAGATCCGGTTGATGTCGTGCGCGGCGACGCCCGCGCGCACCATCTGGCGCTGGGTGCCCTCGCCCGGGTCGAAGAGCAGCCCCTCGCCGTCCCAGCGCAGCAGATAGCCGTTGTGGTTGCGGTGGCGGGTGGGCACCTGGCTGGCGGTGCCCAGCACGACCAGTTCTCGTACGGACAAGGCGTCTATCCGGGAGGCCAGTTGAGGCCGCGTCCGCCCAGTACGTGGGCGTGCGCGTGGAAGACGGTCTGGCCGGCGCCGGAGCCCGTGTTGAACACGACGCGGTAGCCGGTGGTGTCCGCCTTGTCGTCGGCGGCGACGGCCGCGGCCTCGCGCAGTATGTCCGCGGCGACGGCGGGTTCGGCGGTGGCGAGGGTGGCGGCGTCCGGGTAGTGCGCCCGGGGAATGACCAGGACATGTGTCGGCGCCTGTGGGTTGATGTCCCGGAAGGCGACGGTGGTCGCGCTCTCGCGCACGATGGTCGCCGGCACCTCCCCCGAGACGATCTTGCAGAACAGGCAGTCGGCCTGCGGTTCTCCGGCCATGGTCCCGGCCTCCTCGGCAGAGCGGTGTCAGTCGGTGATCGGTCGGTGATCAGATCCGTGATCAGATCCGTGATCAGTTCTGTGATCAGATCCGTGGATCAGTTCCGTACGGGCGCATCGTATCGGGCGCCACCGACAGGACCGGGGTGGCAGCGCGCGGGCGGTACGGGCGTACGGTCAGGACCAGCGGCCCGTACGGCCCAGCAGCAGCGCCGTGGCCGCCGTTCCCGCGGTGGAGGTGCGCAGCACAGTGGCGCCCAGCCGGTACGGGCGCGCGCCCACCGCCGCGAAGGCCGTCAACTCCTCGGGCGACACGCCCCCTTCGGGGCCCACGACCAGCACGATCGAGCCCGCGACCGGCAGTTCGGCGGCGGCCAGCGCAGCGCTGTCCGCGTCGCGGTCCTCGTGCAGGACGGCCGCGAAGTCCGCCGTGGCGAGCAGCGCGGCGACCTGCTTGGTGGTCATGGCGTCCGCGACCTCGGGGAACCGCACCCGGCGCGACTGCTTGCCCGCCTCGCGCGCGGTGGACCGCCACTTGGCGAGCGCCTTCGCGCCCCGCTCGCCCCGCCACTGGGTGACGCAGCGCGCGGCGGCCCACGGGACGACGGCGTCGACACCGGTCTCCGTCATGGTCTCGACGGCCAGTTCGCCCCGGTCGCCCTTGGGGAGGGCCTGGACGACGGTGATCCGGGGCGTGGGTTCCGCCTCGGTCCGTACCTCGGTGACCGCGACGTCCAGCCGGTCCTTGCCCTCGACCGCCGAGACCGTGCCGTAACCGCCGGTGCCCGCGCCGTCCGTCAGGACGATCTCCTCGCCGACGCGCAGCCTCCGTACGGAGACGGCGTGGCGCCCCTCGGGCCCGTCGAGCGTGACCGTGCCCGCGCGCAGCGCGCCGGGGGCGACGACGAAGACGGGAGCGGTCACGGCGCGTTGCCCAGGCCGGGCATGAACGAGGCGCGGGTCGCGGCGAGTTCACCCGCGAGGACCTCGACCAGCTTGCCCGCGGGCAGTTCGCGCGCCATCCGGTGGCCCTGGCCGGCCCAGAGCGCCATGCCCTGCGCGTCGCCCACCTTGGCGGCGGCCTTGCGCAGCCCGGAGGTGAGGTGGTGGACCTCGGGGTAGGCGGGCGGGGCGTACGGGCCGTGCTCGCGCATGAAGCGGTTGACGAGCCCTCGGGCGGGCCGTCCCGAGAACGCCCGGGTCAGCTCGGTGCGTACGAACAGCGGGTTGGTCATGGCCTGTTTGTGCAGAGCGTTCGCCCCGGACTCCGGACAGACGAGGAACGCGGTGCCGAGCTGCGCGGCGTCGGCGCCCGCGGCGAGTACGGCGGCGATCTGGCCGCCGCGCATCAGCCCGCCCGCGGCGATGACCGGCAGCTCGACGGCCTCCCTGACCTGTGCGATCAGCGAGAGCAGCCCGATGCCGGCGCCGTCGGTGGACGGGTCGTCGCGGTGCGTCCCCTGGTGGCCGCCGGCCTCGATGCCCTGCACGCAGACGGCGTCGGCGCCGGACCACTGGGCGGTCTGGGCCTCCTCGGCCGTGGTCACGGTGACGACGGTGTACGTACCGACGCCCGCGAAGGCGTCGAAGGTCGTCCTGGTGGGGCAGCCGAAGGTGAAGGAGACGACCGGTACCGGGTCGTCGAGCAGGATCGCGAGCTTCGCCTCGTACGCGTCGTCCCGCCCGGACTCGGGGTCGCCGAGCGGTGTCTCGTACCAGGTGGCCTCACCGGCGAGCTGGTTGCGGTAGACCTCGACGGCCGCGTGGTCGGCGTAGTGCGGCTGCGGCATGAAGAGGTTGACGCCGAAGGGGCGGCCGGTGAGGCCCCGGAGCTGCTTGATCTCTTCGTACATGCCGTCGACCGTCTTGTACCCGGCGGCCAGGAACCCGAGGCCCCCGGCCTCGGAGACGGCCGCCGCGAGCTGCGGGCAGGACGCGCCGCCCGCCATGGGGGCCTGCACGATCGGATACCGGCAGAGATCGGTCAGTGCGGAGGACATGCACGCATGGTGCCATGTCGGCCACGGCACCTCCGAATCGGTACCGCGCAGGGCGGGACGAGGGGCCCGGGGGCCTGCCCCCGAACCCTGACCGACCGGCCCGCCGCACCGTCCGCCGAGGGCAGCGTCCAGGCACGTACGCCTGGCCGTCCTGCCGCCCGTTCAAGGCTTCCTTCAACGGGGAGAACGGCCCCGGCTACTGTGCTCGCCCGAGGGCAACCGCCCGGCCGGACGGGCGGCAGGAGCCGCGGGGCCCGCCTACCGCCCGTTGAACGCGTCCTTCAACCGCGAGAACAACCCCTGCTGCCCTGGCTGGAATTGACCGGTGGGCCGTTCCTCGCCGCGGAGCTGGGCCAGTTCGCGCAGCAGGCGTTCCTGCTCCGGGTCCATCTTCGTCGGGGTCATCACCTCGACGTGGACGATCAGGTCGCCCCGGCCGCCGCCCCTCAGGTGCGTGATGCCGCGGCCGTGCAGCGGGATCGACTGGCCGGACTGGGTGCCGGGCCGTACGTCGATCTCCTCCACGCCGTCCAGCGTCTCCAGCGGGCACTTCGTGCCCAGCGCCGCCGCCGTCATCGGGATCGTGACCGTGCAGTGCAGGTCGTCGCCGCGCCGCTGGAACGTCGCGTGCGGGACCTCGTGGATCTCCACGTACAGGTCACCGGCGGGGCCGCCGCCCGGGCCGACCTCGCCCTCGCCCGCGAGCTGGATACGGGTGCCGTTGTCGACGCCCGCCGGGATCTTGACCGTGAGCGTACGGCGCGAACGGATCCGGCCGTCGCCCGCGCACTCGGGGCACGGCGTCGGTACGACCGTGCCGAAGCCCTGGCACTGGGGGCAGGGCCGCGAGGTCATGACCTGGCCCAGGAAGGACCGGGTGACCTGCGAGACCTCGCCCCGGCCGCGGCACATGTCGCAGGTCTGGGCGGAGGTGCCGGGCGCGGCGCCCTCGCCGGAGCAGGTCGTGCAGACGATCGCCGTGTCGACCTGGATGTCCTTGGTCGTACCGAAGGCCGCCTCGTTGAGGTCGATCTCCAGCCGGATCATCGCGTCCTGGCCGCGCCGTGTCCGCGACCGCGGGCCGCGCTGCGACGCCGTGCCGAAGAACGCGTCCATGATGTCCGAGAAGTTGCCGAAGCCGCCGGCTCCGAACCCTCCCGCGCCACCGCCCCCGCTGGAGGACAGCGGGTCGCCGCCGAGGTCGTAGACCTGCTTCTTCTGCGGGTCCGACAACACCTCGTACGCGGCGTTGATCTCCTTGAAGCGCTCTTGCGTCTTGGGATCGGGATTGACATCCGGGTGCAGCTCGCGCGCGAGCCTGCGGAATGCCTTCTTGATCTCGTCCTGAGATGCGTCGCGGCGCACGCCGAGTACGGCGTAGTAGTCCGTGGCCACTTACGACTCCGCCAGGATCTGTCCGACGTAACGTGCCACTGCGCGTACCGCTCCCATCGTTCCGGGGTAGTCCATGCGGGTCGGGCCGACCACGCCGAGTTTGGCGACTGCCTCGTCGCCCGAACCGTAGCCGACCGCGACGACGGACGTGGAGTTGAGGCCCTCGTGGGCGTTCTCGTGCCCGATACGTACGGTCATGCCGGGGTCCGCGGCCTCACCGAGGAGCTTGAGGAGCACCACATGCTCCTCCAGCGCCTCCAGCACCGGCCGGATGGTCAGGGGAAAATCGTGTCCGAAGCGGGTGATGTTGGCGGTTCCGCCGATCATCAGCCGCTCCTCGGTCTCCTCGACCAGGGTTTCCAGCAGGGTCGCGAGGACCGCCGACACGGTCCCCCGGTCCTCCTGCTCGAAGGAGTCGGGCAGGTCCTGCACGAGCTGCGGGACGTCCGCGAAGCGGCGCCCGACGATCCGGCTGTTGAGCCGGGCCCGCAGGTCCGCGAGGGAGGTCTCGCCGAACGGCGCGGGACAGTCGACCAGACGCTGCTCGACCCGTCCGGTGTCCGTGATCAGGACGAGCATCAGCCGGGCGGGCGCGAGCGCCAGCAGCTCCACGTGCCGCACCGTCGAGCGGGTCAGCGAGGGGTACTGCACGACGGCCACCTGCCGGGTGAGCTGCGCGAGCAGCCGTACCGTACGGCCCACGACGTCGTCGAGGTCGACGGCGCCGTCCAGCAGGTTCTGGATGGCGCGGCGCTCCGGCAGCGACAGGGGCTTGACCCCCGCCAGCCGGTCGACGAAGAGCCGGTAGCCCTTGTCGGTCGGGATGCGCCCGGCGCTGGTGTGCGGCTGGGCGATGAAGCCCTCGTCCTCCAGCACCGCCATGTCGTTGCGTACGGTCGCCGGGGAGACGCCGAGTTTGTGGCGCTCCGTGAGCGCCTTGGAACCGACCGGCTCCTCCGTGCCGACGTAGTCCTGGACGATCGCGCGCAACACTTCGAGTCTGCGTTCGCTGAGCATGGCGCACACCTCCCGATGTCGTCCGTCGTCCTTCGCCCGCCGTGGCACTCGCCGGCGCCCGTTGGCACTCGTTCCGGAGGAGTGCCAGAGGCTCCCGGTTCAGTGTACGGCCGTAAGGCGTACACGGAGCAAGGGCGGCCGACCAGGCTACCCGGCGGATCCCGGCGGATCCCGGCGCCGGATGTCAGTGGTCTCCCGTAGCGTCCCGGTATGGACGTCCGTTGGGAAGAGCACGGGTGGGAGCGGCTGGGGCCCGGAGTGGGCCGCAGACGCCTGCCGGGGTGGGACGCGACCGTCGGTCTGGTGGTCGGGGAGCGGGGCGCGCTGCTCTACGACACGGGGTCGACGCTGTGGGAGGGCGCCGGACTCCGGGCGGGGACGCGGGCGCTGCTCGGCGGCCGGCGCGTGACACATGTCGCACTCAGCCATCCGCATTTCGACCATGTGCTGGGGGCGGCGGCGTTCTCGGGCGTGGCGGTGTACGGGGCGGTCGGTCTGGCGGAGCTGCTGGCCGGGGAGGGGGCCGCGGGGAGTCTGTACGAGGAGGCGGTACGGGAGGGGGTCGCGGAGGCGGAGGCGGCCGAGGCGGTGGATCTGCTGGTCCGGCCGGGGCACGCGGTGTGCGGCGAGCTGACGGTGGACCTGGGCGGCGGGCGGCGGGTGGTGCTGGCGAACGCGGGGCCGGGGCACACGGCGCACGACCTGGCGCTGCTGGTGCCCGGGGCGGGCGGCGGGGCGGGGGGTCCCGGTGGGCCGGCGGTGCTCTTCTGCGGGGACCTGGTGGAGGAGTCGGGCGAGCCGCAGGCGGGCCCCGACGCGGTCCCGGCGCGCTGGCCCGCCGCCCTGGACCGGCTGCTGGCGCTGGGCGGCGGGGACGGGACGGTGTACGTGCCGGGGCACGGGGCGGTGGTGGACGCGGCGTTCGTACGGGCGCAACGCGACGCGCTGGCCGCGCGGTTCGGCGGTTCGGGGGCGCCCTCGTAGCCCCGCGGTCACGCCCCGCCTATCGTCGTCCGCATGCGCAGCTACAGCCCCGATCTGACGCCCCCGTGGAAGAAGCCCACGCCCGCGCCGGAGGTCCCCGCCGAAACCGATCTGGTGGTCGAGGAGGTGACGACGGGTTTCTGCGGCGCGGTGATCCGCTGCGAGAAGACCGCCGAGGGGCCGACGGTCACCCTGGAGGACCGCTTCGGCAAGCACCGTGTCTTCCCCCTGGTGGCGCGCGGCTTCCTGCTGGAGGGCCGGCCGGTGACGCTGGTCCGGCCGCGCCCTGGCGGTCCGGGCGCCGGCGCCGCCGGGCCGGCCGCCCCGGCCCGTACGGCCTCGGGCTCGGTCGCCGTGCCGGGCGCCCGCGCGCGGGTGGCGAGGGCGGGCCGGATCTATGTGGAGGGGCGGCACGACGCGGAGCTGGTGGAGAAGGTCTGGGGCGACGATCTGCGCATCGAGGGCGTGGTCGTGGAGTTTCTGGGCGGCATCGACGATCTCCCGGCGGTGGTGGCCGAGTTCGTCCCCGCGCCGGACGCCCGGCTCGGCGTGCTGGTCGACCATCTCGTACCCGGCTCGAAGGAGTCCCGTATCGCGGCGGCGGCGGCCGGGCCGGACGTCCTGGTGGTGGGCCACCCGTACATCGACGTCTGGGAGGCCGTGAAGCCGTCCTCGGTGTCCATCGCGGCCTGGCCGAGGGTGCCGAGGGGTGAGGACTGGAAGACGGGCGTGTGCGAGGCGCTGGGCTGGCCAGCGAACACGGGGGCGGCGTGGCAGCACATCCTGTCCCGGGTGCACTCCTACCGGGATCTGGAGCCGGCGCTGCTGGGGCGGGTGGAGGAGCTGATCGACTTCGTCACGGTCGGCGGTGAGTCCTGACCGGGGGAAGAGTCCCGAACCTGCTGGTGTCGAGCTCGATCCCGAGCATGTCGAGGGGTAGCGGATCACCGAACTTGGCGGTCCGCTCCACTCGATAGTCCGCGTTTTCGCCGCTGCCGGTCGGCTCGGTGAGCAGCGCGCAACGCGCCTCCGTCGGGTCGATGATGAGATAGGCCGGGACACGGCCCGCCGCGTAGATCGAACGCTTGACGCCGTAGTCACGGTCGATGCTGGTTTTGGAAACGACCTCAAGCACCAGAGTGACGGCCGGGGCGGGAACCAGGCGCCCCGGCCCCTCAAAAGCACCGTGCTCGACCACGACGAGGTCCGGCTGTGGCTCGGCGGGCTCTCCCGGGATCGAGAGGTCCTGGGTCTGGACCGGATACCAGTGGTCGATCGGGATCTGCCGTTCCACGAACAGCACGATCAGGTTATGGACCCAGTCGGGCCCAGCCATCATCACGATTTCATCCCTGAGGAGTTCCGCCTTGAGCTTCCCGGGAACCTCAAGGCTCCTGTAGCAAGCTTCCAAGCTCTCGTGCCGCTCGGCGGTGGTTTCGGTGATCGGTCGCTCATCCACAGCGGTCATCTCCGTGAGCCTCCACATTCCGCCGCTTCTGTTAGCGGCAGAGCAGGAGAACAGCCTAAGCAGCCACACCCGAATCCGCGGGGATTCACACCGGCGGGTGATCAGTCCACCAGGTCCCTGACGACTGCGTCCGCCAGGAGGCGGCCCTTCAGCGTCAGCACCGCGCGGCCCGCCTCGTACGGCTCCGGTACGAGCAGGCCGTCGGCCAGGGCGCGGACGGCGGCGGTCAGGCCGGCCGGGCGGAGGAGGGACAGCTCGCAGCCGTCGGCCAGGCGCAGTTCCAGCAGGATGCGCTCGACCCTGCGGTCCTCCTCGGTGAGCAGTTCGCGGCCCGCGCCCGGGGAGCGGCCCTCCGCGAGGGCCTGGGCGTACGCGCCGGGGTGCTTCACGTTCCACCAGCGCACGCCGCCGACGTGGCTGTGGGCGCCGGGGCCCGCGCCCCACCAGTCGGCGCCGCGCCAGTACAGCTCGTTGTGGAGGCAGCGCGCCTGCTCCGTGGTGGCCCAGTTGGACACCTCGTACCAGGAGAAGCCGGCCTCCGCGAGCACCTGGTCCGCGATGAGGTAGCGGTCCGCGTGCTCGTCGTCGTCCGTCATGGGGACCTCGCCGCGCCGGATGCGGCGGGCGAGCCCGGTGCCCTCCTCGACGATCAGCGCGTAGGCCGAGATGTGGTCGGGGCCGGCGCCGACCGCCGCCGCGAGGGTGTCGCGCCAGTCGGTGTCGGTCTCCCCCGGCGTGCCGTAGATCAGGTCGAGGTTCACGTGGGCGAACCCGGCGGCGCGGGCCTCCGCGACGCACGCCTCGGGGCGGCCCGGGGTGTGCGTACGGTCGAGGACCTTCAGGACGTGCTGTTTGGCGCTCTGCATGCCGAAGGAGATCCGGTTGAAGCCGCCCTCGCGCAGGGCGGCGAGGTAGGCCGGGTCCACGGACTCGGGGTTCGCCTCCGTGGTGATCTCCGCGTCCTCCGCGAGCCCGAACTCGTCACGGATCGTGCCCAGCATCCGTACGAGGTCCCCGGCGGCGAGCAGGGTCGGGGTGCCGCCGCCGACGAAGACCGTACGGACCTGGCGCGGGTCGTCGCCGAGGACCTTCCTGGCCAGCCTGACCTCGTCGGCGAGGGTGTCAGCGTAGTTGTCGCGGGAGGCCAGCACTCCGCCGGAGCCGCGCAGCTCGGTCGCCGTGTACGTGTTGAAGTCGCAGTAGCCGCAGCGGGTCGCGCAGTACGGAACGTGCAGGTAGAAGCCGAGCGGTCGGTCCGCCGCTCCTGCCAGGGCGTGCCGGGGCAGCGCTCCGGTCTCGGGCATGGGGTCACCGTCGGGCAGTGCGGAAGGCATGCACCCAGTGTCCCGTACGCGAGGGGAAGGGCGGGACGGGGCTGGACGGGGCTGGACGGGGCTGGATTCCACCCGGCCCGCCGCGCCCCGCCCGCCCGTGATCACTCCGCCTGGAGCACCAGCAGCGCCAGGTCGTCCCCCGGCGGCGCCTCCGCGAATTCGTGCACCGCGCGCCGTATCCGCTCCGCCACCCCCTGTGCCGTCAGCCCGGCGCACTGCGCGAGGGCCCGCGCGAGCCCGTCGCCGTCGTCGAGCATCCGGCGGCCCGAGCGTCGCTCGGTGACGCCGTCGGTGACGCAGAGCAGCGTGTCCCCGGGCTCCAGGTCGAAGGTGCTGCTCTCGTACGCGACCTTCTCCACGACCCCGAGCAGCACCTGCGGCTCGGCGGCGGTCCTCACGGTGCCGTCGGGACGCAGGAGCAGCGGCAGGGGGTGGCCGGCGCTGGCGAGGACGCACCGTACGCCGCCGCCGTCCGGCAGGGGCGTCAGCTCGCCGTACAGCAGCGACAGGAAGCGGGCCTGGCGGCCCTCGGGCGGCCCCGGAGGGCTCGCCAGGGCTCCGGGCGGCCCCCCGGGCCCGCCGGCCGCCCCGACGGCCGTCAGGGACGCCGGTTCGGCCGCCTCCGTCGCGTCGTCGAGGAGCAGCCGGTTGAGGCGGTCGAGGACCGGACCGACCCCGTACCCCTCGCGCGCGAGCAGCCGCAGCCAGGGGCGGGCGAGGCCGGTGACGACGGCGGCCTCGGGGCCGCTGCCCTGGACGTCGCCGAGCATGAAGCACCAGCGATCGCCGGGCGGGCACGGGAAGACGTCGTAGAAGTCGCCGCCCGCGAGCCCCTCGTCGCTCGGTTCGTACACGAGGGAGCTGGCGACGCCGGGTATGCGCGCCATCTGGGTGGGCAGCAGTCCGCGCTGGAGGACGCGGCTGATGGTGGCCTGCCGGGTGTAGCGGCGGGCCGCGCCGATACCGAGGGCGACGCGCCGGGCGAAGTCCTCGACGAGGGAGGTCACCGCGTCGGGGACGGCGCTCTGCCCGGGGCGCCCGAGCAGGAGTGTGCCCAGGGCGCGGCCGTTCGCGACGAGCCGGCAGGCGAGCGCCGCGCCGTCGCCCACCGCGCCCTCGAAGGCCGGCCAGGGCACCGGCACCGGGGTGCCGTGCGGCGGGCCGGGGAGCCGCGGCGGCTCCTTCGCCAGTGTGGCGCGCAGCGGCTCGATACGGGACTCGTCGGCATGCCAGACACGGGCGAGCCGGGGCGCCGCGCCCGCCTGTGCTCCGTCGCCGTCCAGCCAGACCGCGCACCAGTCGGCCAGGCGTGGCACCAGCAGTTGGCCGGCGAGCGCGGCGACCAGGTCCTCGTCGAGCTGTCCCGCGAGCAGTTCGGACGCCTCGGCGAGGAAGGAGAGGGCCCCTCCGCCGGCCCACTCCGGTTCGTCGCGGACCGTACGCCGGGGTGCGGGGGCCAGGATCTCGGCGGCGCGCAGACCGCGGCGCAGGGCGGGCTCGGCCGGTCCGCCGTCGGGTCCTGCTTCCCGCCCTTCGAGGGGGAGCCGGGCCCAGACCGTCTTGAGGCCGGCACGGTAGGTGATGCCCCAGCGTTCGGCGAGCGCGGAGACGAGCTGCAGCCCACGGCCGTACTCGGGCGTGCCGGAGGGCGGCGGTCCGTTCGGGTCGCTCTGGAGGGACCGCGTCGGGTGGTGGTCGGAGACTTCGAGGACGAGCGCGGCCGGTTCGTCGCCTGCCCGTGCCCCCGCGAGGTCCCCGGAGGGATCCTCGCAGGGGGCTTCGAGCCGGCAGAGCAGTTCGACGGTGGTGCCCGCGTGCACGACCGCGTTGGTGACGAGTTCGTCGACGATCAGCACGGCGTCGTCGGCGAGGAGATCGGTGCTGTGCGTGCCCGGGGAGCAGCCTGTCTCCCCTTGGCAGTAGGTGCAGGTGGCGAGCAGCCCGAGGCTGGTCCAGTCCGCGAGCGCCGCGCGTGCGAAGCGGCGTGCGGCGGACGGTGCGAGCGGGTTGCCGGGCAGGCTGGTACGGGAGATGGACCGCGCGTCCCTCCGTAACGGCACCTGGGGTGCCGGACGGTGGCGGGTGTCGCGCGGCATCGGAATGGGCCCCACTGCGGCTCCTGATCCGGTTCTGGCGTTGTGCCGCTTACGATCCCGACAGAGTGACAGACGGAGGGCGTTCCTACGCACCGAGTCATGGAAGTCGCCGGAGATTGCCCCCGGGCCTTGACAGCGGGATCCGCACGGGCGGGCGGACCGGCCGCCGTAGGGGTGGCGCGGCGGTGGCGCGGAGTGCGGGCCAAAGCTCCGGAACCGCGTGCGAAACAGCCCCGGACAGAGCATTCTTGCCTCGCTGGCCGAAAGACACAGGCCGGACAAGGACCAACAAGGATGATCAGCACATGAACGGCACAGCGGTCGGCACGGAGCGCGCGGGCATTCTGCTCGTCGACGACATGGAGGACAACCTCACCGCGCTCGAAGCGGTGCTGGCCTCGCTGGACGAGCGGCTCGTACGGGCCCGTTCCGGCGAGGAGGCGGTGGAGGCACTGCTGCGCCAGCCGTTCGCGCTGATACTGCTGGACGTCCGGATGCCCGGCATGGACGGCTTCGAGACCGCGTACCGGATCAAGCGGCTCGACCGGGCCAAGGACATCCCGATCATCTTCCTGAACGGACCTGGCTCCGACAGCGGTTACGCCTACCGGGGTTACGCCACGGGCGCGGCGGACTTTCTGACCAAGCCGTTCGACCCGTGGATGCTGCGGGCCAAGGTCAGCGTCTTCCTCGATCTGCACCGCAAGAACCGCCAGTTGGAGCGGGCGCTGGCGCGCGAGCAGGAGCAGCTCGGGGAGGTGGCCGGCCGGCTGGCGAAGATCGAGGACGCGCTGCGGAGCGACGCGCCGGAGCATCTGGCCGATCTGCGGCGCCACTTGGAGCGGATCGAGGACGCGCTGGGCGAACTGCGGCGCGGGCGGGACCGGTAGGCCGGCGAGCCGGCAGATCGATGAGCCGGTAAGTCGACAGGCAGTTGGACCGATAAGGCGCTGGACCGAGGGGGCGCTGGACCGGCGGGGCGTCGGACCGGCAAAGCGTCGGACCGGCAAGGCGTCGGACCGGCGGGGCCGCGAGTCTGCCCTCGCGGCCCCGCCCCCGCACGTCATGTCCCGCGTCAGGCCTCGCGGGAGCCCTCGTACATCTCCTCGATCAGATTCTTGTACTCCCGCTCCACGACGGGCCTCTTGAGCTTGAGGCTGGGCGTCAGCTCACCGTGCTCGATGTCCAGATCGCGCGGGAGCAGCCGGAACTTCTTGATGGTCTGCCAGCGCTGCAGGCCCTCGTTGAGCCGCTTCACATACCCGTCGACGAGCTGCTCGACCGCCGCCGAGGCGACCACGTCGGCGTACGGCCGGCCGGCCATGCCGTTCTCGGCCGCCCAGCCGAGGATCGCCGGCTCGTCGAGCGCGATCAGCGCCGTGCAGTAGTTGCGGTCGGCCCCGTGCACCAGGATGTTGGAGACGAACGGGCAGACCGCCTTGAACCGGCCCTCGACCTCGGCCGGGGCGATGTACTTGCCGCCCGATGTCTTGATCAGGTCCTTCTTGCGGTCGGTGATCCGCAGATAGCCGTCGTTGGACAGCTCGCCGATGTCCCCGGTGTGGAACCAGCCGTCGGACTCCAGCACCTCCACGGTCTTCTCCGGCAACCCGTGATATCCGGCCATCACCCCCGGGCTGCGCAGCAGGATCTCGCCGTCGTCCGCGATCCGTACCTCGGTGCCGGGCAGCGGCTTGCCGACGGTGCCCGTACGGTACGCCTCGCCCGGGTTGACGAAGCTGGCCGCGCTGGTCTCGGTCAGCCCGTACCCCTCCAGGATGTGGATCCCGGCGCCGGAGAAGAAGTAGCCGATCTCGGGCGCGAGCGCGGCGGAACCGGAGATGGCGGCGCGCAGCCGGCCGCCGAACGCCTCGCGGAGCTTGCTGTACACGAGCGCGTCGGCGACCTTGTGGCGGGCACCGAGGGCGAACGGCACGTTCCTCGTGCCCGTACGGCGGAAGTTGTCCTGGGCGGCGACGGCGTGCTCGCGGGCGACCCCGGCCGCCCACTGGAAGATCTTGTACTTGGCGGGGCCGCCGGCCCGTGCCTTGGCGGCGACGCCGTTGTAGACCTTCTCGAAGATCCGCGGCACGGCCGCCATGTAGGTCGGCCGGACCACCGGAAGATTGTCGATGATCTTGTCGACGCGGCCGTCCACGGCGGTGACGTGGCCGACCTCGATCTGCCCGGACGTCAGCACCTTGCCGAAGACGTGGGCGAGCGGCAGCCACAGGTACTGCACGTCGTCCGTGTTGATCAGGCCGGTGGCGGCGATCGCCTTGGCCATGTACGACCAACTGTCGTGCCCCAGCCGTACGCCCTTGGGGCGGCCCGTGGTGCCCGAGGTGTAGATGAGGGTGGCGAGCTGGTCGGCGGTGATCGCGTCGACCCGCTCCTCGACCGCCTTGGGGTGATCGGCCAGATACGCGGTGCCGCGCGCCTCCAGATCGGCGAGCGAGAGCACCCAGTCCTCCGGGTCACCCTCGGCGGGCACGGCGCCGGCCGCTTCGATCACCACGACATGGGCGAGATGCGGCAGCTCGGCTCGGCGCTCGCGCGCCTTGGCGAGCTGGGCGGCGTCCTCCGCGATCAGCACCCGGCTCCCGGAGTCGGAGAGGATGTACGCGGACTCCTCGGTGTTGGTCGAGGGGTAGACCGTGGTGGTCGCGGCGCCCGCGCACATCACCCCGAGGTCGGCGAGGATCCACTCGACACGGGTGGCGGAGGCGAGCGCGACCCGCTCCTCGGGCTGTACGCCGAGCGCGATCAGCCCGGCGGCCACGGCGTACACCCGCTCCGACGCCTCGGCCCAGCTCAGCGAGCGCCACTCGTCGGGGCCCTGGCCGACGGCCGGGACGGGGTAGCGGTAGGCCTCCGCGTCCGGCGTGGCCGCCACGCGCTCAATGAAGAGGGTCGCCACGGAGGGCGGCCGGTTCTCGATCAAGGTCTGAGTGTCGCTCACGGCATCCTCCGGGCCCGCGGCAGCGCTGCCGACGTGCTGACTGAGTTGTGACTGACGAGTAACTAATGCTGCGACCGGCGATTAACTAAACCGACGAGTAACTACGAATCTGCGCTCAGGGTAGAGGCCGCCCGCCCGGCGCGTAAGGGCCCGTAAGCAGCCGCTTCATAACGAAGCGGCGCCCGCGCGGGGGCTCTCGGGAGCTTTCCGGGGGCTTAGGGGGGCACCCGGATGGCGCTACGGGCCCTCACACCGCGGTGTGAGGGCCCGTAGCGCCATCGGACCGGCATCGGAACGGCCGCTGCTGTTACTTCGTCTACTTCTTCGCCTTGCCGCCGGAGTCGTCACTGGAGAGCACGGCGATGAACGCCTCCTGGGGGACCTCCACGCTGCCGACCATCTTCATGCGCTTCTTGCCCTCCTTCTGCTTCTCCAGCAGCTTCCGCTTCCGGGAGATGTCACCGCCGTAGCACTTGGCGAGGACGTCCTTGCGGATGGCGCGGATCGTCTCGCGGGCGATCACCCGGGAGCCGATGGCCGCCTGGATGGGCACCTCGAAGGCCTGGCGCGGGATCAGCTCGCGGAGCTTGGCGACGAGCCGCACCCCGTACGCGTACGCCTGGTCCCGGTGGGTGATCGCCGAGAACGCGTCCACCTTGTCGCCGTGGAGCAGGATGTCGACCTTGACGAGGTGGGCGGTCTGCTCGCCGGTGGGCTCGTAGTCGAGCGAGGCGTAGCCCCGGGTCTTGGACTTGAGCTGGTCGAAGAAGTCGAAGACGATCTCGGCGAGCGGCAGCGTGTAGCGGATCTCGACGCGGTCCTCGGAGAGGTAGTCCATGCCGAGCAGCGTGCCGCGCCGGCTCTGGCACAGCTCCATGATCGCGCCGATGAACTCGCTCGGGGCGAGGATCGTGGCCCGTACGACCGGCTCGTGCACCGAGTCGATCTTGCCCTCGGGGAACTCGCTCGGGTTGGTGACCGTGTGCTCCGTGCCGTCCTCCATCTCCACGCGGTAGACCACGTTGGGGGCGGTGGCGATCAGGTCGAGGCCGAACTCGCGCTCCAGCCGCTCCCGGATCACGTCGAGGTGGAGCAGACCGAGGAAGCCGACGCGGAAGCCGAAGCCGAGCGCCGCGGAGGTCTCCGGCTCGTAGACCAGGGCGGCGTCGTTGAGCTGGAGCTTGTCGAGGGCGTCGCGCAGCTCGGGGTAGTCCGAGCCGTCCAGCGGGTAGAGGCCGGAGAAGACCATCGGCTTGGGGTCCTTGTAGCCGCCGAGCGCCTCGGTCGCCCCCTTGTTCAGGGTGGTGATCGTGTCGCCGACCTTGGACTGCCGTACGTCCTTCACGCCGGTGATGATGTAGCCCACCTCGCCGACGCCGATGCCGTCGGCCGGGGTCATCTCCGGGGAGGAGACCCCGATCTCCAGCAGCTCGTGGGCGGCGCCCGTGGACATCATCCGGATCCGCTCGCGCTTGTTGAGCTGGCCGTCGATGACTCGGACGTACGTCACGACCCCCCGGTAGGAGTCGTAGACCGAGTCGAAGATCATCGCGCGGGCGGGGGCGTCCTTGACGCCGACCGGCGGCGGAACCTCCTTGACGACCTTGTCGAGCAGGACGTCCACCCCGACACCGGTCTTCGCCGAGACGCGCAGGACGTCCTCGGGCTGGCAGCCGATGAGGTTTGCCAGCTCCTCGGAGAACTTCTCCGGCTGCGCGGCCGGCAGATCGATCTTGTTGAGCACCGGGACGATGGTGAGGTCGTTCTCCATCGCCAGGTAGAGGTTGGCGAGCGTCTGCGCCTCGATGCCCTGGGCGGCGTCCACGAGCAGGATGGTGCCCTCGCAGGCCGCGAGCGAACGGGAGACCTCGTAGGTGAAGTCCACGTGTCCCGGCGTGTCGATCATGTTGAGGACGTGGGTCGTGCCCTGGCCCTCTCCCGTGGTGGGGGCCCAGGGCAGCCGGACCGCCTGGGACTTGATCGTGATGCCGCGCTCGCGCTCGATGTCCATCCGGTCGAGGTACTGAGCGCGCATCTGCCGCTGGTCGACCACTCCGGTGAGCTGGAGCATCCGGTCGGCCAGCGTCGACTTGCCGTGGTCGATGTGGGCGATGATGCAGAAGTTGCGGAGCAGCGCCGGGTCCGTACGGCTCGGCTCGGGCACATGGAGAGGGGTCGCGGGCACGCAGGGTCCTGATTCTTGAGACGCGCGGCGTCTCGTCTCGGGTGGACGCGGATCGATACGTAGGCTCCATGGTCCCACGGGTACGGGACTGCGCCCGGTTTGGGCCGGTCGCGGGGTCGCTGCTAGCCTGACTAGCTGCGTCCCGGTCCCTCTTCTCTCCGCCTCGCCGAGGCGGGGGTCCCCGCCTCGGCGGGGTGGGCCGGACGGTGCTGTATCGAGTCGGTGCTGTACCGGGTCAACGAATTCATCAAAGCTGAGAAGGCTCATAACGTGGCGAACATCAAGTCCCAGATCAAGCGGAACAAGACCAACGAGAAGGCACGCCTGCGCAACAAGGCTGTCAAGTCGTCGCTCAAGACCGCGATCCGCAAGGCCCGCGAGGCCGCTGCCGCCGGTGACGTCGAGAAGGCCACCGCGGCTTCTCGCGAGGCGTCCCGTCAGCTCGACAAGGCCGTCTCGAAGGGTGTCATCCACAAGAACGCCGCCGCCAACAAGAAGTCGGCGCTGGCCTCCAAGGTCGCCACCCTCCAGGGCTGAGCCCCGGTCTCTTTGATGTGTACCGCCGGAAAGGACTCAGCGGGCCCTCTCTACCGCTCCTGACCGGCGACCCCCGAACTCGCACGCGACTGCGTTCGCCACGCGGGTGCGCGTTCATCAGCTTCATGAGCTGCACAGCTTGACGTCGAAGGTCCTGGCCCGTTCCCCCGGAACGGACACCAGGGCCTTCGGCGTGTCCGGGCCGGAGTGGTCGCGCTAGCCCTGTCCCTGGCGGCCGGAGCGGGCCGCGCGGGCGATCGCGACGACCGCCTTCTCCAGGGCGAACTCCGGATCGTCGCCGCCACCCTTGACGCCGGCGTCCGCCTCGGCGACGGCCCGCAGCGCGATCGCCACACCGTCCGGCGTCCAGCCGCGCATCTGCTGGCGCACCCGGTCGATCTTCCACGGCGGCATCCCCAGCTCGCGCGCGAGATCGGCGGGCCGGCCACCGCGGGCCGAGGAGAGCTTGCCGATGGCCCGCACTCCCTGGGCGAGGGCGCTGGTGATCAGTACGGGGGCGACTCCGGTCGACAGCGACCAGCGCAGCGCCTCCAGAGCCTCGGCCGCCCGGCCCTCCACGGCGCGGTCGGCGACGTTGAAGCTGGACGCCTCGGCGCGGCCCGTGTAGTAGCGGCCGACAATCGCCTCGTCGATCGTTCCCTCGACATCCGCCACGAGCTGGTTGACGGCGCTGGCCAGCTCGCGCAGATCGCTGCCGATCGAGTCGACCAGGGCCTGGCACGCCTCGGGCGTGGCCGAGCGGCCCAGCGCGCGGAACTCCGACCGTACGAAACCCAGCCGCTCGGCGGGCTTGGTCGTCTTGGGGCAGGCGACCTCACGGGCCCCCGCCTTCCGGGCGGCGTCCAGCAGCCCCTTGCCCTTGGCTCCCCCGGCATGCAGCAGGACGAGCGTGATCTCCTCTGCGGGCGCGTCCAGATACGCCTTGACGTCCTTGATCGTGTCGGCGGAGAGGTCGTGCGCGTTCCGTACGACCACGACCTTGCGCTCGGCGAAGAGCGACGGGCTGGTCAGCTCGGCGAGGGTGCCGGGCTGAAGCTGGTCGGAGGTGAGATCGCGGACGTCCGTGTCGGCGTCGGCGGCGCGGGCCGCCGCGACGACCTGCTGCACGGCGCGGTCGAGCAGCAGGTCCTCCTGGCCCACGGCGAGTGTGAGCGGGGCGAGCGGATCGTCGGTGGAAGCTTTTCTGGTGGCCATCGTGGTCCACGATCTCACGCCCCACCGACAGCGAGAGGCGTCTGACCGGGCCCGGGGCCCGAGGGCCCCGACGGCCCGGGGTTCGAGCGTCCCGGGGGCCCGGGGTTCGAGCGTCCCGGGGGCGGGGCGGAGTTACGGGGCCTCGCGCCAGCCGTCCCAGTCCGCGACGAAGGTGTCCAGCGCCGCGGAGTCCAGCCGCGCCTCCGGGTCCTCCACGACCACCAGCCACTGGGCGTCCTCGGCGTCGTCCTCCCCGGCCAGGGCATCCCGTACGAGCTGGGGCTCCTCGGTCACCGGGAAGCGCTCGCCGAGCGCCCGCACCACCTCCTCCGCGGCGTCGCGATCGGGCAGCACCAGTACGTGTCTCACATCGCTCACGGCCGTATTCTCCCAGGCCGGCCGGGCCCGTGGGCCGCCCGGTCAGGTCTTGGGGACGATCTGGATATCCATCTCGATCCTGATGCTGGAGCCGACGACCGCGATGCCCCGGGCCAGCATCGACTGCCAGTTGACGGTGTAGTCCTCGCGATGCAGCTCCGTACTGGCGCGGACGGCCGCACGGGTCTCGCCCTCCATGCCGTTGCCGATGCCCAGGTAGTGGGCGTCGAGGGTGACGGTCCGGGTGACGCCATGGAGGGTGAGCGCGCCGGTGATCCCCCAGTTGTTGCCGCCGCGATGGGTGAAACGGTCGCTGTAGAACTCCAGCGTCGGATAGTTGTCCACGTCGAGGAAGTCGGCGGAGCGCAGGTGGTCGTCGCGCATCCGCACGCTGGTGTCGATCGACGCGGCGCCGATGACGACATGCATGGCCGACTGCTCCATCGTCTCGCCGATCCGGATCGCCCCGGCGAAGTTGTCGAAGCGGCCGTGGACCCGGGCGAGCCCGATGTGACGGGCGATGAAACCGATCCGGGAGTGGGCCGGTTCGATCTCCCAGTCGCCGGGCGCGGGCAGCGGCAGCGACGGGGCCACCTGGAGAGTGATGTCCCCCAGGCCGCTGGACTCGGCGCCGTCGCCGACCGTCACATTGCCCCGGAACGGGGTGAAACTGTCGGCGGATATCGCCAGTCGGTACTCCCCGAGGGGGACCATCGCCACCATCGTCCCGAACGGGTCGGTCTCCCCGCTCACGATCTTGCGGCCGTTGCTGTCGCTCACCGTGAACTCGGCCTGTCCGACCGGCTCATTGACCGGGTCGATGACGCGGCAGCTGAGCAGTCCGGCGCCGGGCGGTACGGAGAGACCGGCGAACGGACCGGGCTTCTGATGAGCGGCCGTCCGTCGGCCGAGCAGGCGGCTGATCATGGCGTGCGTACCCCTGTGCGGTCGGGCTCTACGGGGCCGTACCGCGGAACGTCGTCGGAACGGCGACCCATGACGAATATACATTCGATCACTCTTGCCCCGTTCGAGGCAAACGTACCAACAGGTAGAGAAACGCGGTGTCGTGGAGAAGGCGGTGTCGGTGTCGTAGAGAGCGCGGTGCCACGGCTCACCGCTCCGTCCCCGGTCCCGGGCCCCGGGGAACGGCCCGCAGCCCCGCCCCGGCCCCCACGACCGCGATCGCCCCGTCCCGGTCGGTGCTCAGCACCGCCGCTCCCCCGGTGCGCAGCGCCTCGACGGTACGGGGCGCGGGATGCCCGTACGGGTTGTCCCGGCCGGCCGAGATCAGCGCGAGCCTCGGGCGTACGTCCCTGAGCAGCCCCGGGTGCTGATGGGGCGAACCATGGTGGGCCACCTTGAGCACGTCCACCGGGGGCAGCGCCGGATGGTCCCGCGACAGGCCGCGCTGGGCGGGTGGTTCGAGATCGCCCAGGAGCAGCAGGGTCGGGCCCCTGGCGACCCGTACGAACAGGGCGACGCTGGAGTCGTTGGGCTCGGCGGCGGCCGGTGGCACCCCGGCCCGGGGCCAGAGCACGCGCCAGTCGAGCGTCCCGATGGACCGCCGCTCCCCGGGGACGGCCCGGACGACGGGCACCCGCGCCGCCTCGGCCACGCGTCGCACGAACGCGGCCTGTTCCGGGGGCTCCGGCAAGGTCGTGGTCTGGATCGCGCCGACCGCCCGGCCGCGCAGCACACCGGACAGCCCAGCGACATGGTCGGCGTGGAAGTGGGTGAGCAGCAGCAACGGGATCCGGGTGATGCCGAGTTCCCGCAGGCACCGGTCGGCGGCCCCGGGGTCGGGGCCGGTGTCCACCACCACGGCGGTGCCGTCGCCGGCGGCGAGTACGGTCGCGTCGCCCTGGCCGACGTCGCACATCGCGAATGTCCAGCCCGGCGGCGGCCAGCCGGTGACGATCCGGGTGAACGGCGGGGGCCGCACGATCGCGAGCAGCAGGAGTACGGCGCAGAGCGCGGCCGCCCAGGGGTGGCGCGGGATCCGCCGTGCGGCGACCACGACGAGAACGGTGAGTGCGGCGAGCAGCGCCCCGCCGCGCCAGCCGCCGGGCCACTCCGTCTGGGCGCCGGGCAGTGCCGCGCCACCGCGGGCGACGGACGCGATCCACCCCGCCGGCCAGCCCGCGCACCGGGCCAGCAGTTCGGCGGCGGGCAGCGCCACCGGCGCCAGGGCGAGCGCGGCGAACCCGAGAACCGTGGCCGGGGCGACCGCCAGCTCCGCGAAGAGGTTGCAGGGGATCGCGACGAGGCTGACCCGGGCCGCGAACACGGCCACCACGGGCGCGCAGACCGCCTGTGCGGCCCCGGCGGCGGCCAGCGCCTCCGCGAGCCTCGGCGGCACCCCGCGCCGCGTCAGCGCGGCGCTCCAGCGTGGACCGATGGTGAGCAGGGCGCCGGTGGCCAGCACGGAGAGGAGGAAGCCGTAGCTGCGGGCCAGCCAGGGGTCGAGGAGTACCAGCAGCAGGACGGCGGCGGCCAGCGCGGGGAGCAGTGTTCTGCGGCGGCCGGTGCCGATGGCGAGGAGGGTGATCAGCCCGCAGGCGGCGGCCCGCAGCACGCTGGGCTCCGGTCGGCAGACAACCACGAACGCGAGGGTGAGCGCCCCGCCGAGCAGCGCGGTGGTCCGCAGCGAGATCCCCAGGCGCGGGGCGAGCCCGCGCCGTTCGGCCCGCACCGCCAGCCCCGGCGGGCCGATCAGCAGAACGAGCACGATCGTCAGGTTCGATCCTGAGACGGCCATGAGATGGAGCAGATCGGTGGCGGCGAAGGCGTCGTGCAGTTCGGGGGTGATCCGCGCGGTGTCCCCGACGACCAGCCCCGGCAGCAGGGCGCGGGCATCGGGCGGCAGCCCCTCGGTCGCCGCGCGCAGCCCCGCGCGGAGCGCTCCCGCCGTGCGCTGGACGCGGGTGGGCGGGCCGGTGACCGTCGGCGCGCCCTTTCCCGTGACGCGCAGGGCCGCCGCGTAGCGGTCGTCGCTGTGCGGCGGGGGCGCCAGCCGGCCGGTCAGCCGGAGCCGGGTGGAGGGCAGCAGCCGCTGCCACCGACCGGGGTGCTCACCGGGCGGGACGATCACCAGGACGGGCGTACGGACCGCGGTGGCCCCGCCCCGTACCGGTGTCACTCGGGTGATGTCCCCGTCGAGGACGAAACCGCCCGCGGCCGTCCGGTCGCCCCCGGGCCGGGGGCGGGTACGCCGAGGGTCGGAGGTGACCGTCAACTCCGCGGTGACCGGCGCGTATCGCTCGGCGAGGCCGGGCACGGGCCCGCGCCGGGTGTCCGCGCCGTGCAGCCCGGCGGAGGCGGCCCCGGCGGCGGCGCAGAGCAGTACCCCCGCGGCGGCCACCCCGGTGAGCCGGGGCCCGCGCGCGGCGCCCGACCGCACCAGGAGCAGCGCACAGGCCAGCAGAGAGCCCAGCACCCCGAGCACCGTCCAGCGGCCCGGGACACCCAGGGCCAGGGCCGCCGCGCCCCACGCCGCCAGGGCGGGCGGCAGGAGCCGGAGATCGGCGGGGCCCTCCTGGCCCGGATCGGCCGCCGGCGGGCGGGGGTCGGTCGTCGACGGCCGAGGGTCGACCGTCCGGTGGGCCGCGGGGCGCGTCATGGCCGTACGAGCGGCTGGAGGTCGGCGAACTTGCGGTCACCGATGCCGTTGACCTCGCGAAGCTCGTCGACGGAGCGGAAACCGCCGTGCTGGGTGCGGTAGTCGATGATGTGCCGGGCGAGAACGGGCCCGACGCCGGGGAGCGTGTCGAGCTGGTCCGGGGTGGCGGTGTTGAGGCTGACGGGTACGGCCTGCGGCCCGCCCGGCCCCGCGCCGGGACCGAAACCCGCCGCCGCTCCCGCACCGGGCCCGCCAAGCCCACCGCCCGGGGCCGCGCCCGGCGGTGCGGGCCCGTCGACCACCACCTGCTCGCCGTCCATCAGCAGCCGGGCCCGGTTGAGCCCGGTGAGATCGGCGCCCGGCTCGACGCCCCCGGCGGCCCGCAGCGCGTCGGCGACCCGCGACCCGGCGGGCAGCCGCAGCACGCCCGGCTCCCGCACCTTGCCCCCGATGTCCACCACGATCCGGGCCGTCTCGGGCGGGGGCGGTGGCTCGGGCGCGACGGCCTTGGGCAGCGGTTCGGGCAGCCCCACGGGCATATCGCCGGGGGCGGCTGCGTCCGCGCGGACCGACTCGGGTGCCCGGACGGGCTGCGGGCGCCCGGTCCAGAAGTGCTGAGCGGCGAGCCCGGCGGCCACCACCAGCACCACCGCGAGCGCGCCCAGCGTCCGCAGCTCCAGACCGCACCGGAGCTGGACCCACAGCGGCAGTCGCTCACGCACCGCCACCAGCGCCCCGGCCCACGCGCGCCTCCGCTCACCCTTGCGGCGTACGCGGGGCTCCGCGGGGTCCACCGAGGTCGCCGCGGTCGGAGCGTCCACCGCGGCGGCCGGGAAGAGCGCGGCCGCCCGGCGGCGCGGCTCCGTCAGAGGCGCGACCGGGGCCCGGGCCACGGCAGGAGACGGGGCCGAGGCGGGCACCGGAGATCGCGGCACGGGAAACGGCGGCGACGCGGGCGCGGACGGAAGCCCGGGGCCGGGCACCGGACGCGTACCGACGCGGGCCGGCGTCCCGGTACGGACCGCCGCGTGAGCACGGAGACGGGAAGGGGAACGGGGACGGGGACGGGTGCGACCGTGGCGGGCACGGCCGTCGGAGCCGGGGGAACGGCCCGGGCCGCTGGTTACTGAGCGTGTTCGGAGAGCCATGCCACAGAACGGTAGGCGCCGCCGCCCGATCGCGCTGAGCGCCCCGAATTCCGGTGGATAACCCGCCAGTTGTGGATAACTCGGCCATCCGAACGAGGGAATAGTCCACGTATGAACGAGGGAAAAGTCCGCGTATGAGGAAACGGCGCGAGTCTGAGGACACCCGGCGCCCGGGTCAGCGCGGGGAGATCACAGCCCCCAGCAGCCCCGGCCCCGTGTGTGCCCCGATCACCGCGCCGACCTCGCTGACATGCAGGTCCACCAGTCCCGGCAGCCGCTCACGCAGCCGCTCCGCGAGCGTGGCGGCCCGCTCCGGCGCCGCGAGATGGTGCACCGCGATGTCCACCGCGCCGGTGCCGGCCCGGTCGGCGACGATCTCCTCCAGCCGGGCGATCGCCTTCGACGCCGTCCGTACCTTCTCCAGCATCTCGATGCGCCCGCCGTCGAGCTGGAGCAGCGGCTTCACCGCGAGCGCGGAGCCGAACAGCGCCTGCGCGGCACCGATCCGGCCGCCCCGGCGCAGATAGTCCAGGGTGTCGACATAGAAATAGGCGGTGGTGCCCGCGGCCCGCTTCTCGGCGGCGGCCACCGCCTCGTCGAGCGTGCCGTCGCCCTCCACGGCCTCGGCCGCCGCGAGCGCGCAGAATCCGAGCGCCATCGCCACCATTCCGGTGTCCACCACCCGTACCGGTACGGGCGCGTCCTTGGCGGCGAGCACGGCGGCGTCGTAGGTGCCGGAGAACTCGGCCGACAGATGCAGCGAGACGATCTCCCTGGCCCCGCCGTCCGCCGCGGCCCGGTAGGCGGCGGCGAAGACCTCGGGACTCGGCCGGGACGTGGTCACGGACGTCCGCTTCTGGAGCGCCAGGGCCAGTGAACGGGCCGAGATCTCCGTGCCCTCTTCCAGCGCGCGGTCCCCGAGCACAACGGTCAGCGGCACCGCGGTGATGCCGTGCCGTTCCATCGTCTGCGGCGGCAGGTAGGCCGTGGAATCGGTGACGATCGCGACATGGCGGGACATGAGCCGGAGGTTACCCGTCGTCCTCATGGGGCGGCAGCCCGGCCCCGCCCCACTGTTCGGTTCCGGCCCTGGTACACGGTCAGTTCGTCGTCTCGGGCCTGGCCTGCTTCTGCCAGGGGTATGTGGTCCGGCGCCGCGGATCGGGCGGCTCGATGGCCTCGGGCCGCTCCCCCGCGGCGGACGGCGCCGACCGGTCCCCGTCGCCCCCGGTCTCCCGCTCCCCCGGAGCCTTCGGCCAGGCCGTCGGAGCCGTCGGCCCCGACCACCCCGTGGGCTCCGTGGGCTCCGTCGACCAGTGCCGCAGCGCCCCGGACTCCACGTCGATCTGCTCGCTCAGCGTGGACAGGTCGTCCTCGGAGAACTTCCGCGCCCGGTCCCGCGCGGCCCAGCGCAGCGAGTCCGCGGAGTGGGTGATCCGGTCCGTGCGCTCCCGCAGCTCCGGGAGCCGCTGCCCGACCCTGCTCCGATCGGGGTCCCGCTCCAGTTGGCGCAGTTCGTCGTCCAGCTCCCGGCCGTGCACGCTCAGCCGCTCGAACAGTTGGATGGACTCGGAGAGCGAGGCGTCCTCCGCCACGCCCGCCTGGAGCGCGTCCTGGGTGGCGCGCATCGAGGTGCGCAGCCTCAGCCGTAGCTGGGCCAGCTCCCCGGCCGTACCGGGCTGGCCCAGGCTCTTCGCACGCAGGGCCGTGTCCTCCACCGTGCGGCGGGCCTGCGAGATCGTACGGTCCACGCCCCGCTTGGCGGCGCCGACCGCCTTGACGCCCGCGTACACCCCCAGCGCCATGAAGGCGACGAAGAGCAACGCCATGATCGTGATCGCGACGTCCATGGAGCGCCCCTTCGCAGTCGGTCGTGTCCCTTCCACCGTAAACGGAACGGGCAGGCCGTGGGTTCCATCGGAACCCCCAACCTGCCCGTAGGGGAAAGCCCTGTGTACGCCGTGCGGGGACGCGGTGTGCCCGGTCAGGCGGGCACGATGTTCACCAGCTTCGGCGCCCGCACGATCACCTTCCGGATGCCGGCCCCGCCCAGCGCCGCGATCACGCCCGTGTCGCCCAGTGCCAGCTTCTCCAGTTCCTCGTCGGAGATGGACGGGGAGACCTCCAGCCGCGCCTTGACCTTGCCCTTGACCTGCACGACGCAGGTCACGGCCTCGTCGACGACATACGCGGGGTCCGCGACGGGGAAGTCCCGGTGCACGACCGAGTCGGTGTGCCCCAGCCTGCGCCACAGCTCCTCGGCGACATGCGGGGCCAGCGGCGCGAGCAGCAGCACCAGGGGCTCGGCGACCGCGCGGGGGATCGGGGCGCCCGTCTTGGTCAGGTGGTTGTTCAGCTCGGTGACCTTGGCGATGGCCGTGTTGAAGCGCAGCCCCGCCATGTCCTGGACGACTCCGTCGATCGCCTTGTGCAGCGCGCGCAGCGTGTCCGTGTCGATGTCGGCGGGGTCGGTGTCGACGACGGTGACCTCGCCGGTCGTCTCGTCCACCACGTTGCGCCACACGCGCTGGAGCAGCCGGAACTGGCCGACCACCGCGCGGGTGTCCCACGGACGCGAGACGTCCAGCGGGCCCATCGCCATCTCGTACAGCCGCAGCGTGTCGGCGCCGTACTCGGCGAAGATCTCGTCCGGGGTGACCGCGTTCTTCAGGGACTTGCCCATCTTGCCCAGGACCCGGCCGACCTTGCCGCCCTGGTACCAGTAGCCGCCGTCGCGCTCCTCGACCTCCGCCGCCGGCACCGCGATACCGCGGCTGTCCCGGTAGACGTACGCCTGGATCATGCCCTGGTTGTAGAGCTTGTGGAACGGCTCGGCCGAGGAGATGTGCCCCAGGTCGAAGAGCACCTTGGACCAGAACCGTGCGTACAGCAGGTGCAGTACGGCATGCTCGGCGCCGCCCACGTACAGGTCGACGCCACCGTGCGGCTGGCCCTCGCGCGGGCCCATCCAGTACTGCTCGACGGCCGGGTCGACCAGCTTCTCTTCGTTGTGCGGGTCCAGGTAGCGCAGCTCGTACCAGCACGAACCGGCCCAGTTCGGCATGGTGTTGGTCTCGCGGCGGTAGCGCTTGAGGCCCTCTCCCTGCCCCAGGTCCAGTTCGACGTCGACCCACTCCGCGTTCCGCGAGAGCGGCGTCTCCGGCTGGGTGTCCGCGTCGTCCGCGTCGAACGTACGGGGCGAGTAGTCGTCGACCTCCGGCAGCTCCAGCGGCAGCATCGACTCGGGCAGCGCGTGCGCCGTGCCGTCCTCGTCGTAGACGATCGGGAAGGGCTCGCCCCAGTAGCGCTGGCGGCTGAACAGCCAGTCGCGCAGCCGGAAGTTGACCGTGCCCTCGCCGATGCCGCGCGCGGACAGCCAGTCGGTGATGCGTGCCTTGGCCTCGGCCACGCCCAGACCGTCCAGGGTGAGGTCCGTACCCGTCGAGTTGACGACGGGCGCGTCGTACGAGGAGAACGCGTCGTCCCACGTCGAGGGGTCCGTGCCCCGGCCGTCCGTGGGCGCGACGACACAGCGCATCGGGAGCTCGAAGGCGCGCGCGAACGCGAAGTCGCGTCCGTCGTGCGCCGGTACGGCCATGATCGCGCCGGTGCCGTACCCCATCAGCACGTAGTCGGCGATGAAGACGGGCAGGCGCTCGCCGCTGACCGGGTTGGTGGCGTACGCGCCGGTGAAGACGCCGGTCTTGTCCTTCGCCTCGGCCTGCCGCTCCACGTCGGACTTGGCCGCGGCCTGCTTGCGGTACGCGCCGACGGCCTCGGCGGGGGTCGCGTGACCGCCCGTCCACACCTCGTGCGTGCCCTCGGGCCAGGCCGCCGGGACGATCTTCTCGACCAGGTCGTGCTCGGGCGCCAGGACCATGTACGTGGCGCCGAACAGGGTGTCCTGACGGGTCGTGAAGACCGTGATCGCGGCGCTCGCCCCGGCGGCGTCCGTCACCGGGAAGTCGACCCGGGCGCCCTCGCTGCGGCCGATCCAGTTGCGCTGCTGGAGCTTGATGGCCTCGGGCCAGTCCAGGGCGTCCAGATCGTTCAGCAGCCGGTCGGCGTAGGCGGTGATGCGCATGTTCCACTGGCGCAGCTTCGCCTTGAAGACCGGGAAGTTGCCGCGCTCGGAGCGGCCGTCGGCGGTGACCTCCTCGTTGGCCAGCACGGTGCCCAGGCCGGGGCACCAGTTGACGGGTGCGTCGGAGGCGTACGCCAGCCGGTAGCCGCCCAGGACGTCGGCGCGCTCAGGGGCGCTCAGCTCACTCCAGGGGCGCCCGTCGGGCGTCGTACGCTCCCCGCTCTCGAACTGCGCCACCAGCGTGTCGATGGGGCGCGCGCGGTCCGCCTCCGGGTCGTACCAGGAGTTGAAGATCTGTACGAAGATCCACTGGGTCCACTTGTAGTAGTCCGGGTCGATCGTGGCGAAGGAGCGGCGCCGGTCGTGGCCCAGGCCCAGCCTGCGGAGCTGGGCCTTCATGTTCTCCATGTTGGCCTCGGTGGAGGCTCGGGGGTGCGTGCCGGTCTGGACCGCGTACTGCTCGGCGGGCAGGCCGAACGCGTCGAAGCCCAGGGTGTGCAGGACGTTGTGGCCGGTCATGCGCTGGTGACGGGCGAAGACGTCGGTGGCGATGTAGCCCAGCGGGTGACCGACATGCAGTCCGCTGCCCGAGGGATAGGGGAACATGTCCATGATGAACTTCTTGGGCCGGGCCGCCAGCTCGGGATCGCCGGCCAGCTCGCCCGTCGGGTTCGGTGCCTCGTACGTGCCCCGGGCGTCCCAGAAGTCCTGCCAGCGCGCTTCGATGTCCGCGGCCATGGCGGCGGTGTAGCGGTGCGGAGCTGCCGTCTCGGCAGCGGCGGAAGCAGCGGCGGCGGAAGCGGCAGCCGGATTCGTCTCGCTCATGGTGTCCTGAAGCTCCATCGATCGTCTCTGCCAGCGGGGGCCGGCCCTACCGGGCGGCACAGGGCCGCACCGGTCCACCGGTCAGCGAAAGAAAAATGCCCCTCACACAGGAGGGGACGCCGCGCTGACTCCGACCGGATCGGTCATCGGTCGGGACTGGTCAGCGCGGCCCGCTAAGCAGAAGGCGTACGGCACGCATGGCGTCAGGGTACCGCAGTGCCCGTTCCGCGCGCACGGTCCGCCCTCAGGGACCGCGGGAAGGGCCGCCAGGTGACCGCACGGTGAAGCTCAACTGACCGCCTTACTCCGCGTATCGGACCTATCCGGGCAACGGCGGAGTCGGATAACTCACCTTCACCTGGCTAAACCTGTAAACCGGGTACTGACCGGTATGGCTCCACTTAGCATGCGGCAGCGGGACCGCTTTCCCGAGCCCTTCGGAGTTGCCCCCTATGAACCTTCAAAGCAAGCCCGGCGCGTCGCCCAATCCCGAGTCCGGCAACAGCCGGACGATCCAGGGGATCGCGACCGCCGCAGCACTGGTACTGGTACCACTACTCGCCGTCGTAGGAGGTGACGCCTTTCAGGCCTTCATCGACTTCGGCGCGGGCGTGCTGTCACTGCTGTCGCTGTCCGGGGCGGTCGTTTGGGGTCTGATAGCCACCGACCGGCTGCTCCTCGCGCCCCGGCAGCGGCTGCTGGCCCAGGGCATCCACCGGGCGACCGCCGTCGCCTCGATCGGCTTCCTGCTGCTTCACGTCACCATCAAGATCACTCTCGGCAAGGTCGCCCTCATCGGCGCCCTGCTCCCCTTCGGCCTGGGTGTCTCCGGTACGAACGGCCTCATCGGCTTCGGCTCACTCGCCGGACTGCTGATGATCGTGGCCGGCACGACCGGCGCCATGCGCAGCGTCTTCGCCCTTCCCGGCAAGTACGCCGCCCGCTGGCGGGCGATCCACATGGTGGCCTATCCGGCATGGTGTTTCGCCCTGATTCACGGACTCTTCACAGGACGTCCCGCGGCTACCTACGTCACTGTGATGTATTCCCTGACCGTGCTCGGGGTCGCCGGCGTCGTCTCCCTGCGTCTGCTCCCCCGTCATGTCCAGCGGCGCGTGGCCGAGGGGATCGTCTCGATGACGGGCTCCACCGTCGAGGCGCAGGAGTCCGGGTCCGGGCTCCGCGACCTCTCGGCCTCTCCCCTGCCCGGTGCCAGCGGCATCCCGCCGCAGCGCGAGTACCAGGCCAGGCCGCAGCAGGACCCGATCGCCTCCGCCTCGCTCTCCGCCCCGCTCGGCGGAGGGCGCACACCCCCGCGGCTCGCCGCCCCGTCGCCGCCGCTGTACGAGGCCACACCGGCCGTGGACCCGCTCTCGGCCGCGGACCCCCTCGCCGACATGTTCGTCGCTCCACGGGGCGGCGACGGCTTCTCAGGGCCCGGCTCCGACCGCGGCCAGGAGAGCGGTACCGGGATCTCCGCCGGCTACCGCGCCATGTCCATGGACGCGACCACGCGGATGCCCGCGCAGCCCCCCGGTTCCCCCGCGGCCGGAGGTCAGCGCAACGGGGACATCCCCTTCGCCGAGCGCATCCCCATGACCGAGGAGCTGCCGGTCATCCAGGACGAGCCCATGGGAGCGCCCGGTTCCTGGCCCGCCCCCTCGCCGCCCCGGCCAGCGCAGGCGTTCACCCAGCCCCCGGCGGCCCCGTACGACACGGGGGCGATCCCCCCGTACGACGGCGGCCAGAACCAGCCATACGACACCGGCGCGACCCCCCAGTACCCCGGGGCGAACGCCGCGTACGGCACGGGCCAGGCCACCCCGTACGACACCGGGGCCACCCCTGTCTACGACGGTGGCCGCAACGGCGGTCAGAACACTCCGTACGACACCGGGTCGATCCCTCGGTACAACCCGGGGACAGCCCCTCCGGGACAGCAGAACCCGCAGTACGACACCGGGGCCACCCCCGCCTTCGATCCGGGCGCCGCCACCGCGTACGGCACCGGCTCCCCCTACGGACCCGACGGCGCGTCCCCCTACGGCACCGGTCCCGCCCCGACGTACGACACGGGCTCGGTCCCGGCGTACGGCACGGGCGCCGTTCCCCCGTACGACACCGGCTCCGTACCCGCCTACGACGGTCAGTCCTACGACGGCCGGCCGCAGGCAGGACCCGGTCAGCCCGGATCGGGCCCCTTCCCGTACGACGAGGCGGCCACCCCGGGCCCCCTCTATCCGCCCCCGGCCGGGGAACCCTGGCAGGCACCCGCAGGAGACCGACCGTGAACGCCCCTCTCCCCGATGTCCCCGAAGTCCGTGTCGTCGGCCTCCCCCAGCTCACTCAGGGATTCGATCTCGTCGAACGCCTCGACCTGCCCATGCACCTCAAGGTGCACGGGCCGCTGGAGGCGATGACCGGCGAGCGGCTGGCCCAGCTGGCCGAGAACATATCCCTGACCGGCCGCGGCGGCGCGGGCTTCCCCTTCCACAGAAAACTCCGGGCCGTCGCCAAGTCGGCGATCAGCCGCGGAGTCCGGCCGGTCGTCGTCGTCAACGGCAGCGAGGGCGAACCGCCCTGCCGCAAGGACACGGTGATGCTCAACCGGGCGCCGCACCTGATCCTCGACGGCGCGCTGCTGGCCGCCGAGGCCCTGGGCGCGCGCACCCTGGTCATCGCCGTGACCAGGAACTCCACCGAGGTCTCGATCCGCGCGGCCCTCGCCGAACGCGGGCTCTCCGACCGGCGCGGCCAGCAACTGCGCGCCAAGGTCGTCCGTACGCCCGAGCGCATGGTCTCCGGCGAGGCGTCCTCCGTGATCCGGGCCATCAACGGCGGGCCCGCCAAGCCGCCGGGCCGCCGTGAGCGCGCCGCGGAGTCCGGCGTCGGCGGCCTGCCGACGCTGCTGTCGAACGCGGAGACATTCGCCCAACTCGCCATCGGCGCACGGATCGGCGCCCGCCGCTACGCCCACACCGGGCTGGAGACCGAGCCGGGAACGGTCATGCTCACCATCTCCGGCGCGGTCGCCCGGCCCATGGTCATCGAGGCGCCCTCGGGCGTGCCGCTGCGCTACATCCTCCAGATGGCCGGGGCCCCGCCGATGCCCCAGGGCGTCCTGACCGGTGGCTACCACGGCAACTGGATGGACGCGATCGCCGCCCACGAGGCCGTGATCTCGAAGGAGTCCTTCAAGTCGTTCGGCGGCGCGCTGGGCGCGGGCGCGATCCTGCCGATCGGCCCCGAGACCTGCCCGCTGGGCGAGGCGCTACGGGTCGCCAACTGGCTCGCCGCCGAGACCGCCGGGCAGTGCGGACCGTGCAAGCTCGGTCTGCCGGCGGCGGCGGGCGGTCTCGCCGATGTGATCAACGGCGGCGGTCAGGCGGCCCTGGAGGCGCTGCGCGCGGTCACCCAGTCGGTCAAGAAGCGCGGCGCGTGCCAGCACCCCGACGGCTCCGCGCGCTTCTTCTCCTCCACCCTGTCGGCGTTCACCGACGACCTCGCGGCGCATGTGCTCAACGGCGGCTGCGGACGCGAGACGACCGGGGTGCTGCCGCTGCCCAACCCCGGCTACCAGGACGAGGTCGAGTCCATTCCGAGCGGCGGCAGGCTCGCCATCGACTGGACGCTCTGCCAGGGCCACGGCCTGTGCGCGGACATCCTCCCCGAGCTGTTCCGGATGAGCCCGGACGGCTTCCCCACGCCCGCAAAGGCGGATGTCCCGATGCACCTCCAGGGGGCGGCCCAGCGCGCTGTACGGCGGTGCCCGGCGCTGGCGCTCCGGCTGGAGCAGACGGCGCCTCCGCAGCCGCCGCGCCAGGAGTCCTCGCGCGCGGCGCTGCCGCCGGGCGGCGGGCGCAAGGCCCTCGGCCGGGGCCGCGGCTGAGCCGGAGCACGTGCGTGCCGGCGGGCCCCGCTCCAGGGTCCCGCCGGTCCACCGGCACCGGGAGACGCCCGGGAACACCAGAAGCGTGGGAAAGCGGGTAGTACGAGAAGCGGGCCGCCCTGATCGGACGGCCCGCTTCTCTTGATCTTCACTGCTCGCTGTGGAGCTAAGGAGAATTGAACTCCTGACCTCCTGCATGCCATGCAGGCGCTCTACCAACTGAGCTATAGCCCCTCATGTTCCACCGCCCCGGAGTTTCCCCCTCGGCGGCACGGCCAACATTAACGGTCCCTGTGCCCCACCACCAAATCGATTCCGGCGGGGGCCGGACCGGGTGCCGCCGGGCGCCGATCGCCCCTCGGCCGGGCCCTTGATCACGCCCCCTGCCGGGCCCGGCAGGTCCCGGCCGGTCCCGATCAGGCGGTCGCGAAGGAGTAGAAGCGCTTGAGGGTGCAGTGCTCCTCCAGAAGGCGGCCGTAGATCGGTTCGCCCTCCAACTCGCGGTAGGTCTCGATGGGGTCGCCTTTTATGATCAGCGCCCGCGCGCACTCCTCGCACCAGTACTGGTACTCGGGGTTGAGCGGGTCCATGTCCCGTACGATCGGCGTGCCGCTGCCGCACCAGTCGCATGTACGCCTGTGCGCACCCATCAATCAGCTCCAGATGTGGCCACAGCGGCCGTGCACACGTAGGAATGTCCGCGATGACCATCGAGCGCGCGGGCCGGAGTGGACGGATCGCCCGAGGGACAGCCGATACTGCTGGCGGACATCGCGCTCTCCCTCCCGGTCCGGTCCCTGGCCCCCATCCGGTCGTCCGATTCTGCCACGCCGGGGACTGCTGGTCAGCCTGAAATAGCGTCCGTACAGCAGAAATCCCGCCCCCCAGCAGGGGACGGGATCCGGTTCGTGATGCTGATTGTGGAGCTAAGGAGAATTGAACTCCTGACCTCCTGCATGCCATGCAGGCGCTCTACCAACTGAGCTATAGCCCCTCATGTTCCCCGCGCCGTGCGCTGCGAACAAGAAGAACTTTAGCCTGCGACCTGCCGGAAAGCGAAATCCGGTGGCTCCGCCGGCGAACACCCGGCCGCCGGACGCTCAGTCGTCGTCACCGAGGACCGGCTCCGGGAGGGTGCCCGCGTTGTGCTCCAGGAGGCGCCAGCCGCGCGCGCCCTCGCCGAGGACGGACCAGCAGCAGTTGGAGAGCCCGCCGAGCCCTTCCCAGTGGTGCGACTCCAGGCCCAGCAGCCGGCCGATGGTGGTGCGGATCGTCCCGCCGTGGCTGACCACGACCAGCGTGCCGCCGTCGGGCAGCTTCTCGGCGTGGCGGAGCACCACGGGCGCGGCGCGGTCGGCGACCTCGGTCTCCAGCTCGCCCCCGCCGCGCCGCACGGGCTCGCCGCGCTTCCAGGCCGCGTACTGGTCACCGAACCGCCCGACGATCTCCTCGTGGGTCAGGCCCTGCCAGGCGCCCGCGTACGTCTCGCGGAGCCCGGCGTCGTGCGCCACGTCGAGGCCCGTGACAGCGGTCAGCTCACGGGCCGTGGCAGCGGCCCGTCGCAGGTCGGAGGCGATGATCGCGGCCGGCTTGAGGGAAGCGAGCAGCCGGGCGGCCCTGCGGGCCTGTCCGACGCCCTCCTCGGTCAGCTCGATGTCCGTGGAGCCCTGGAAGCGGCGCTCCAGATTCCAGGCGGTCTGGCCGTGCCGCCACAGGACTATACGGCGGCCCCGGCCGCTCTTGGAGCCGTTCAGCTCAGCTCACCGTCCGGGTCACCGGCGATCCCGGCGTGCTCGCCCGCCGTCTCGGCGTGCTCCTTGCCCTTGCCGCGCGTCTTGACGGCGTCCTCGGGCAGCTCCAGCTCGGGGCAGTCCTTCCAGAGCCGCTCCAGCGCGTAGAAGACACGCTCCTCGCTGTGCTGGACGTGGATGACGATGTCGACGTAGTCGAGAAGGATCCAGCGGGCGTCCCGGTCGCCCTCACGGCGCACCGGCTTGGCGCCCAGCTCCTTCTGAAGGCGCTCCTCGATCTCGTCGACGATCGACTTCACCTGGCGGTCGTTGGGCGCCGAGGCGAGCAGGAAGGCGTCGGTGATGGACAGCACATCGCTCACGTCGTACGCGATGATGTCGTGCGCGAGCCGGTCCGCGGCCGCCTGGGCGGCGGCGTTGACGAGCTCGATGGAACGATCAGTAGCGGTCACTGGCAGGCTTTCGTCGGTGGTCGTGGAGATGCCCAGGATCTCACGGACCACCGACAGCCGGCACAGCCGTTCTCCCGGGCGCGGACCGACGCCCGGGAGCCCCCCGACCGGACGGCCCCCAAGCGCCCCCGGCAAGCTCTGCCCCGTCGCGGCACTAGTGCTGCATCAGGCGACGTTTGCTCTGTCGACGACCTTGCGTAGGCGTTCGTCTGCGGCGTGCTTGTTCCGCCAGATGATGTAGCGGCGGATCATGCTGCCCTGCTCCTTGTGACTGGCGTGGTCGGTGCCGTCCAGGGCGAAGTAGCGCAAGGCGGTGAACTGGGCCTCGATGCGGTTGGGCCAGGAGCTGTTGGTCGGCGCGTGGGCGAACTCGACGTTGTTGGCCGCCGCCCAGTCACCGACCCGGGTGTCCTTCTTCGTGGTCAGGTGCGGGGAGTAGTTGTCCAGCACGATCGCGATGCGGATCTCGGCCGGGTAGAGACTGCGCAGATAGCGGCAGAACTCCAGGAACCTCGTCCGGTTCTTCCTCGGCTTGGTGTGGCCGTAGAGTTTGTCTTCGCCCAGGTCGTAGGCGGCAAACGGGTGCCGCACACCGTGCGGGCGGGTGTAGGTCGCCCGTCGGCGGGGCCGGGCCTGGCGGTCAGGGTCCTTGTGCTTCCCGCCGCGCTCGGCCCACTGCCGCCCAGGATGGGGCTGGAGGTTGAGCGGCCCGAACTCCTCCACGCATAAGACGACTTCAGGTTCGCCTTCCTCGGGTACGACCTCGCCATCGGCGAGCGCGTAGAGGTGCTCGACCCGGGCCTTCCTGGCGGCGTAGTCGGGGTCGCGGGAGGTCTTCCAGGTCTTTATGCGTTGAAACGACACGCCCTCCTCGCGGAGCAGGAGCCGAAGGCCCTCATAGCTGATGTCGTCGACCACCCCCTTGGCGACCAGGAAGTCGGCCGGCTTGGCCAGGCTCCAGGTCGAAAACGGCAGGCCGTGCTCGGCCGGCCCGGACTTGGCGATCTTCTTGATTTCGCGGCGTTCGGGAAGGGTGAAGGTCTTGGGCCGGCCGCCCTTGTACTTCGGCTAGAGGGAGTCGAAGCCGTCGGCATTGAAGTTGTGGATCACGTCCCGGACCCGGTCCGCGCTGGTAAACGCACCTCGGCGATCTTCGCCACGGACATGCCCTGAGCGGACAACAGCACCATCTGGGCCCGCCGCCAGGTCACCACACCACCGGCCCCGTGCCTCTGCGGATGATCCGCAGCAGGCGCCTTCCCTCGTCGTCGATCTCATGGACCCGCACTCGTTCTGCCACTCACACAGCCTGGCGACACCGCGCCGTCCGGACCAGACGCGTCACATCAGCACAGTGCTAAGAAGTCATCTCATTTGGTGAGTCTGCGGTAGCAGATGAGGGTGCAGGCGATGCTGGTGAAGGCCAGAAAGTGGTCGGCCTTGCGTTCGTAGCGGCGGTGGAGTCGGCGGCAGCCGGCGAGCCAGGACATGGTGCGTTCTATGGTCCAGCGGTGTCGGCCGAGTCGTTGTGAGGTCTCGATGCCTTTGCGGGCGATGCGGTGTCGGATCCCGCGTCGGGACAGCCATTGTCGCAGGTGGCGGTAGTCGTAGCCCTTGTCGGCGTGGAGCTTGCCGGGCCTGCGCCGGCGGGGGCCTCGGCGGGAGCGGATGGGCGGTATGCCCCGCACGAGCGGGATCAGGGCTTGGCTGTCGTGGACGTTGGCGCCAGA
>NZ_JBIWFO010000009.1:0-253517 GCF_044763125.1 Streptomyces sp. NPDC096310
CAACCCGCCTCGCCCGGACAGCCCCGTCGTCACCCTCGTCAAGCCCACCAAAACAGCCCCAACCCCACGGACGAAGCCCTAAAACACCGGTATTGCGTCTAGGGTTCGATCAGACCGGCCCGGATCGCGTACCGCGTCAGTTCCAGCCGGTCGCGCAGCCCCAGCTTCTGGAGGAGGTTGGCGCGGTGGCGCTCCACGGTCTTGGCGCTGATGAGCAGCAGACCGGCGATCTCCTTGGAGGTGTGTCCCTCGGCCACCAGCTTGAGGATCTCCTCCTCCCGGGGGGTGACCGCGCTGTCCGGGACGCCGTCGCCCTGCCGTACCCGGTCGAGATAGTTGCGGATCAGGGCCGTCACCGCCCCCGGATAGAGGAAGGGCTCGTCGCGCATCGCCGCCCGGCACGCCTCCACCAGATCGCGGTCCGCCACGGACTTGAGGACGTAGCCGCTCGCCCCGGCCTTCAACGCCTCGAAGAAGTACTGCTCGTTGTCGTACATGGTCAGCATCAGGATGCGGGTCCCCGGCTGGAGCCGGGAGAGTTCGCGCGCCGCCTGAAGGCCGGTCAGCCGGGGCATCGCGATGTCCAGGATCACCAGGTCCGGGCGTTCGGCGCGGGCCAGTTCGATGGCCTCGGCGCCGTCCCCGGCCTCGCCGACGACCGTCAGGTCCGGCTCGTTGTCGAGGATCAGCCGGACCCCGCGGCGGACCAGCGCGTGGTCGTCCGCGAGCAGGATGCGCGTCGGTGTCGTCTCGGCCATGGTCAGTTGCTCCCGTTACTGATCGGCACCCGCAGGCGTACGCCGGTTCCGCCGCCCGGTTCCGCCGTCCGTCCCTGTGTATTCCTGTGCGCGTCCGTCCGTACGTCTGCCCGTACGTCTCGCAGGCCGGGGTCCACGGTGAGTTCGGCCCCGATGAGCAGCGCCCGTTCCCGCATGCCCCTGATCCCCGCGCCCTCCGTCGCCGTACCGACGCCCCGGCCGTCGTCCGCGAGAAGCAGCTCCACCCCGGTGGGTGTGCGCCGGAGCGCGAGATCGACGCGGCGCGCGTCCGCGTGGCGGACGATGTTGGTCAGCCCCTCCTGCGCCACCCGGTAGACGACCAGCTCCACATCCTCGCCCAGCTCCGGCAGATCGCCGTCGAACCGCTGCCGGACCGTCAGCCCGGTGTGCGTGGTGATCTCGGTGGTCAGCGCCTTGAGCGCGCTGATCAGCCCCAGTTCCTCCAGTACGCCGGGGCGCAGCCGGCGCGCGATCCGGCGGATCTCGTCGAGGCTGTCGCGCGTCGTCTCCTGTACGTGGAGCAGATCGGCGCGCAGCGGCGCGGGGGCCCCGTCGGCGACCCGCTTCAGTTCGAGCAGCACGGCGGTGAGGGTCTGGCCGACCTCGTCGTGCAACTCCTGCGCGATCCGGCGGCGTTCGGCCTCCTGCGCGGAGAGCGCGAGCCCGCTGCTCGCCGCGCGCTCGGCCTCCAGCCGGTCGAGCATGGTGTTGAACGTCATGATCAGCTCGGCGATCTCGCCGTGTCCCGACACCGCGGGCCGGCGGCCGGGGCGCAGCAGATCGGTCGTCGTCATCGCCCGGGTGAGCCGTTGCAGCGGAGAGAGCCCCACGCGCAGCAGCGCGGCGTTGGCGACGAGCATGGCCACCAGCCCGAGGGCCATGATCAGGGCCTCCGTGAGCAGTACGGGGGCGGACACGGTGACGGGGCCGAGCAGCAGCAGGGCGGTGGCCGCGAACAGTACCGCGGCGTTGAGCAGAAAGATCCGCCAGAACAGGGACACGGGGCATGGCCTCCTCGCAGGTGACGCCCCCACTATCACCCGCGCGGGAGGAGAGGCCCGACCACAGGACCGCCACCCCCACGCGTCTGCATGTCGCCCACCCCCGGATGTGGGTGTCGATGCGGATGGCGGGGGAGCGCGGTGACGGGCGATCGTAGGGACACCGCCCGGGGCAGGCGGCAGGGCGGGCGGCGGGGCAGGGAACGGCGTACGACGGCGGGGAGGCGGACCATGACGACGCACGAGGACCGACTCGGTGACCTGGCGGAGCGGCTCCGCCACGACGACCCCCGGTTCTTCCACGCGCTGGAGGCCGGCACCCCGTGCCGCCCCCGCGAGTACCGGCACGGCACCGCCTGGCTGACGCTGGCCGTCGCGCTCGGCGGGCTGGCCCTGGGCATCGTCCTCGGCCATGGGCTGCTCATCGCGGGAGGACTGGTCCTGGCGGGGATCGGCGCGCATCTCTTCGACCCCGACCGCGCCCGGGCCGGGCGGGGCATCGGACCGCCTCCCGGATAGCGCCCCCGTGTCCCCGGTCGGCTCGCGCCGCCGGGGAAGGACGAACCGCCGGGGTCTCCGGCGGTTCTTTTCGTTGTATAGGCCACAAACCTCACAAATTATTTTACGTTAAAATAGTTCGGAGGTGACCAACGCTTTCTCCTGAGCGTTGGCACGCCCATTACTGAGATGCTGGGCGGTCGGTCGAATTCGCGGGGGCGGAGGGGGCGGTTCCATGAGACGCGCACCCCTGGCGGCCCGTCGCGTCCGGTCGGCCGGCACGGTGTCCGCCTCTCCGCGCGACCCCTTACACGTGCTTCCCCGCGACGCATGATGCAGAATCCCTGTCCGGTGGCGGACGGCTGACGCAGTCGTGCCCGTCGCCCTGACAGGGGTCAGCATGCCCGCACGCCCTCACGCCACGCCCGCATGGAGCCGTTTCCTATGGAGCACACCGCTCACGTCAGCAAGACCACCCTGCCCGGGGTCGGCACCCGCTACGACCTCAACACGGAAGCGGGAAAGCATCTCTCGGTCGTCGTGCACCAGGACGGGCGCCGCATCCTGGCCTTCCACGACCCCGAGGACGACGACAACTGCCGGGACGCCGCGACCCTCGCCCCGCACGAGGCGACCGCGCTCTGCGAGCTCCTGACGCCCGACCCCGTCGCCCATCTCCACCAGCACATCGAGATCGACCTGCTCACCGAGCACATCCCGGTCACCAAGCGTTCCCCGTACGTCGGCCGGACGCTCGGGGCGACCCAAGTACGCAGCCGCACCGGCGCCTCCATCGTCGCCGTCCTGCGCCGCACCGACGCCTTCCCCTCGCCCACCCCGGACTTCCGCTTCGCCCTGGGGGACACGCTCGTCGTCGTCGGCACCCGGGAAGGCGTGGACGCCGTCGCCGAACTGATCACCGGAGGATAAAGCGCCCGTGCACGAGACCACCGCACTGCTCATCGAACTCGGGGCCATCATCCTGGGTCTGGGGATACTCGGGCGGCTCGCCGGCCGCGTGGGCTTCTCCGCCATCCCCCTCTACCTGCTCGCCGGACTCGCCTTCGGGCACGGCGGACTCCTCCCGCTCAACGCGAGCGAGGAGTTCGTCGCCACCGGCGCCGAGATAGGCGTGATCCTGCTCCTGCTCCTGCTGGGGCTGGAGTACAGCGCGTCCGAACTCGTCTCCAACCTCAAGACGCAGTACCCCTCCGGCATCGTGGACTTCGTCCTGAACGCCGTGCCGGGCGCCGCCGCCGCGCTGGTCCTGGGCTGGGGGCCGGTCGCCGCGGTCGCGCTGGCCGGTGTCACCTGGATCTCCTCCTCCGGCGTGATCGCCAAGGTCCTCGGCGACCTCGGCCGCCTCGGCAACCGTGAGACCCCCGTGATCCTCGGCGTCCTCGTCATCGAGGACCTGGCCATGGCCGTCTACCTGCCGCTGCTCACTGCCCTGCTCGCCGGGCTCAGCTTCGCGGGCGGCAGCCTGACGCTGCTGATCTCGCTCGGCACGGTCGGCGCGGTGCTCTACCTGGCGCTGCGCCACGGCCGGCTGATCAGCCGCGCGGTCTCCTCCGACAACCCCGAGATGCTGCTGCTGGTCGTCCTCGGCCTCACCGTGCTCGTCGCCGGGGTCGCCCAGGAGCTCCAGGTGTCCGCCGCCGTCGGCGCGTTCCTCGTCGGCATCGCGCTCTCCGGAGAGGTCGCCGAGGGCGCGCACAACCTGCTGGCCCCGCTGCGCGACCTGTTCGCCGCCGTCTTCTTCGTCTTCTTCGGCCTGAACACCGACCCGGCCGCCATCCCGCCGGTCCTGGTGCCCGCCCTCATCCTGGCGACCGTCACCACCCTGACGAAGATCGCCACCGGCTGGTACGCGGCGAAGCGCGCCGGGGTCAGAACGGCCGGCCGCTGGCGGACCGGCGGCACCCTCGTGGCCCGCGGTGAGTTCTCCATCGTCATCGCCGGTCTGGCCGTCGGGGTGGAGCCGCGGATCGGCCCGCTGGCCACCGCGTACGTCCTCATCCTGGTGATCCTCGGCCCGCTGGCCGCGCGCTGGACGGAGCCGCTGGCCCGCCGGATCACCGGCGGCTCCAAGGCCCCGGTCCCGGCTGCGGCCGCCGCCGCGCCCGTACCGCTCGTGAAGGCGGAGCCCTCCGACCGGACCGAGCCCTCCGTACCGGAAGCGAGCGACACGGCGCCCAGCCAGGGCTGACCACCCGCGCCCGCCCGCCCCGTACGGCCCTGGGAAGGCGAACGGGGCACAGGACGCGCGCCCTGCGTCCTGTGCCCCTGCCCGGGGGTGCCGGCCGGGGCGGGCCGGCACCGGTGGTCAGACCCCGACGCCGAAGTCCGCGGCGATGCCCGAGAGACCCGAGGCGTAGCCCTGGCCGACCGCGCGGAACTTCCACTCCGCGCCGTTGCGGTACAGCTCGCCGAAGACCATCGCCGTCTCCGTGGCCGCGTCCTCGCTCAGGTCGTAGCGGGCCAGCTCCGCGCCGCCCGCCTGGTTGACCACCCGGATGTACGCGTTACGGACCTGGCCGAAGCTCTGGCCGCGGTTCTCGGCGTCATGGATCGACACCGGGAAGACGATCTTCGACACCTGGGCCGGCACATTGGCCAGGTCGACCTTGACGGTCTCGTCGTCGCCGTCGCCCTCGCCGGTCAGGTTGTCACCGGTGTGCTCGACGGAACCGTCCGGGCTCTTCAGGTTGTTGTAGAAGACGAAGTGCTGGTCGGAGGCGACCTTCCCGGACTCGTCGACCAGCAGGGCGCTGGCGTCGAGGTCGTAGTCGGTACCGGTCGTCGTCCGTACGTCCCAGCCGAGGCCGACAAGGACCGCTGTCAGGCCCGGTGCCTCCTTGCTGAGCGAGACATTGCCGCCTTTGGACAGGGAAACTCCCACGCTGCTCCTCCTGAGCTGAGCCGATCGGTCATGCGGAAGTAAAATCTACAGGAGTGTAGAAGCGAACGGGAGCGAGATCCGGCCCGCTCTGCTGGCCGGTGTCCGCCCCCGTACCGGCCCACCCGGCCGGGCGGCGCGGCACACCGGCTCCGTAGCATGGACCGTTCGCCCCGTGGTACGTCCGCGCGGCCGGAGGGAGACAACGGTGACCGTGCACGGCAGTCCTGACGAGCGCCCCCGCCGGCGCGGCCAGGGCGAACTGGAGGCGCAGGTCCTCGCCGCGCTCCGGCAGGCCCCCGGGCCCGTCACCGCGGCCTGGGTGCAGGAACGGCTCGGCGGGAACCTCGCGTACACGACGGTGATGACCATCCTGACCCGGCTCCAGGCCAAACGGGCGGTCACCCGGGAGCGCGCGGGTCGCTCGTTCGAGTGGCGCGCGGCCTCCGACGAGGCGGGGCTCGCCGCCCTGCGGATGCGCAAGGTGCTCGACGGCGAGACGGACCGCGAGGCCGTCCTGGCCCGCTTCGTCACCGCGCTCTCGCCGGACGACGAACGGCTGCTGCGCGATCTGCTCGCCCTCCCCGATGAGGGCTTCCCCGACGCTTTCCCCGACGCTTTCCCCGACGGCGCCTTCCCCGGGAACGGAACGCCCGGAGGGCCCACGCGCCGGGACGGTTTCCCCGAGGGCGGGGCGGAGGGCTGACAGCGATGGGGGTGTTCGTCTTTCTGCCGCTCGTACTGCCGCTGACCGCGCTGCCCGTCGCGCGCCTCGCCGCACTCCATCTGCACCCCCGGGTCGCCACCCGGCTGCTGTCCGCGCTCGCCGCCGTCCTCGCGGTGTGCAGCACGCTCTGCCTCGGCCTGCTGGTGGTCGTCGGTACGGCGCAACTCCCGGGCAACCCGCTCCCCGACGCCTGGTCGGATCCCGAGGTCCGTGAGGCGGTCCCGTACGACGAGATCGCCGGCAAGGCGGCCATCGTCGCCCTCGCCGCGGTCGCCGTGGGTTGCGCGTCCGCCGCCTGGCGCCACCGGCGCGTACGCCGCGGCGCGCAGGAGGCCCTGGCCGGGCTGCCCGGCGGCGAGCTGGCCGTCCTGACCGACGAGGCACCGTACGCCTACGCGCTCCCGGGCTCCGGGCCGTCCCGTACCGGGGCGGGCCACGGCCCGGGAGCGCGTACGCCCGGCGGACGTGGACGGATCGTGGTGTCCACGGGGATGCTCGCCTGCCTGGACGACCAGGAACGGGACGCCCTGATCGCGCACGAGCGGGCGCACCTCGCGGGCCGGCACCACCGGTTCCTGCTGACGGTACGGCTCGCCGCCCGTGCCAACCCGCTGCTGCGCCCGCTGCGTACGGCGGTCGCCTACACCAGTGAGCGCTGGGCGGACGAGGACGCGGCCCGGGTGACGGGCGAGCGCACCGTGGTGGCCCGTGCCATCGGCAAGGCGGCGCTGGTCTCCCGGGGCATCCCGGCGCCGACGCTCGCCGGGTTCGCCGCGCCGAGCCCCGGCCCCGTGCCGCGCCGGGTGGCCGCGCTGCTGGGGCCCGCGCCGACGGCCGTCCACTGGCCGTCGGCGCGCAGCGCGGTGGGGCTGGCCGTCTGGGCCGCGGCGGCCGGAACGGTCGGCTCCGCACTCTCCTCGGCGAACGCCATGGTCACGCTCTTCCTCGTGCTCCAGGCGGCCACGCCCTTCTGAACGCCCGTGGCGTGAATCAGCCCGCCACGGGCCGCGGGGCGGACCTTCCCGGCTCCCGCCGCCCCGGCTCCGAGAGCACGGGCGCGATCCGCCCGAACAGCACCGCGCGCACCACCCGGGGCGCGAAGAGCACACCGACCGTCGAGGTCAGATGGGTCACGCCCCGGAACGCGTCCCCGACGACCGGATCCTCCCCCACGCGCTCCAGCACCCGCCTCAGATACCAGGCCACCGGCCGGTCCGCCGCACGGACCCGGGCGGCGTTGCCCCGCGCGCCCGGCAGCACCCGGTCCGCTCCGGCCGCGACGTCCCACGCCTGCCGTGACGCACTGACCAGCGCGCGCTGGACGCGCCGGGTCGTCGGCGTACGGCGGGGATCCGCGAGCGCCTTCGCCAGCGCGAGCGCGCCGAGCGCGGCGACCGCCATGCCCTGCCCGTACACCGGGTTGAAGGAACACAGCGCGTCCCCGGTGGCGAGGAACCCGGCGGGCCGCCGCCCCGCCCTGTCGTACCGCCGCCGTACGTTCGCCGTCGAACGGAACGCGTGCACCGGCGACGCCGGCTCCGCCCGCGACAGCCACGCGTGCAGCGCCGGATGGGGGAGCCGGGTCGCGAAGCCGAGGAAGCCGGCGTCGTCCGAGGGCGGTTCGCTGCCCCGCAGCCCGGTGAGCGTGACCAGGTGCAGACCGCTTTCGACGGGCAGCGCCACCCCGCCCTCGGCCTGGTCCCTGCCCGCGACGAAGAAGTAGCCGAGACAGTCTGGCCCTTCGGCGCTCTCCGGGCCCCGGTAGAGCCGGGACGCGTAGGCCAGGCCCGTGTCCAGCGTCTCCTCGTGGGCGGGTTCCGCGCCGATCGCCGCCAGCCAGTCGGGAGCGCGCGTGCCGCGCCCCGAGGCGTCCACGACCAGATCGGCGGCGAGCGGGCGCGCCTCGTACGGGGCCCGCGCCCCGCGCTCGCGCAGGCGTACGCCCCGCACCCGGGTGGCGTCCCCGACCAGCCCGACGACCTCCGTACCCTCCAGCACCGTGATCCGCGGGTCGGCCACCACCCGGCGCCGCACCAGCCACTCCAGCAACGGACGTGAACCGGTGAGGAGATGGGCCGAGGCCGGGGTGCGCCGGAAGAAGCGCCCGCCCTGCCACTGCACGAGATCGCTGGGCTGGCCGATCCGGGGACAGCCGTGCTCGCCCAACTCGTCGAGGATCCCGGGCAGTAACTCCTCCAGGGCCCGCTGCCCGCTCTCCAGCAGCACATGGAGATGACGGCTCTGCGGCACCCCCGCCCGTGGCTCGGGACCCTCCGGGAAGCGGTCACGCTCGATCACGGTCACCCGGTCCACGTGGTCGCTCAGCACTCGGGCCGTCAGCAGGGCCGAGAGGCTCCCTCCCACCACGACGGCGTGACGCGCCCGCCGCCCCGGGGCCCGCTCCGCGCCGCTCGCGCCCCGTACACCGGTGTCCGCGCCTGCCGAGTTCGCCATACCTGTCCCTCCCGGGGGTCCTGGGGCCCCGGGAGGCCCTGAGCCGCCACCCGGCACGGAGGGCGCCGGTGCCCGCGTGACGGCCCAGTATCCCGGTGCCGGGAAGCCAGGACCACGACGACTACCCGCCGTTTCCCCGGCCCGGGGAGGATCCCGTACGGATACGGCTCACTCCTTGCGGTACTGGTACGCCTCCGCCGCCGCGGCCACCACCGCGTCCAGATCCCCGCCCGCGGCGGCGGTGACATACGCCGCCACCGCTCCCTCCACGAACGGCGCGTCCACCAGCCGCGACCCCTCCGGCAGCTCGTCGCCCTCGGCGAGCAGCGCCTTCACCGTCAGCACGGCGCTGCCGAGATCCACCAGAAGGGCGACCCCCGCACCACGGTCCACCTCCGCCGCCGCGGCCGAGATCAGCTCGGAACTGGTCCCGAGTCCGCCGTCCTCGGTGCCGCCCGCGGCCGCCACCGGCGCCGTCCCGCCGCCCGCCAGCCCCCGCGCGAGCCCGGCGAGGGCCGTGGCGAGCGCCGCGCTGTGCGACACGAGCACGATGCCGACCGGCGCTCCGTCGCTCATCCGGCCGCCTCCGCCGTGTCGGCGAGCGCGGCGATCAGCAGCGCGGACGATGTGGCGCCCGGGTCCTGGTGCCCGATGCTGCGCTCACCCAGATAGCTCGCCCTGCCCTTGCGCGCCTGAAGGGGTACGGTCGCCACGGCGCCCCGCTCGGCGGCCTCGGCGGCGGCCCGGAACGAAGCGGCGGCCGGCGCCGGCGCCGCGTCCAGCGCCTCCACCGCGGGCTCCAGCGCGTCGATCATCGTCTTGTCCCCGGGAGCGGCCCCGCCGAGCTGCGCCACCGCCGCCACCCCGGCGCGCAGCGCCTCGGCGAACTGGGCGGGCGTGACCTCGGCGGCCTCCCCGAGCGCCTTGCCCGTACGCCGCAGCAGCGTCCCGTACAACGGACCGGACGCGCCGCCCACGGTGGAGATGAGCTTGCGCCCCGCCAGCATCAGCACGGCCCCGGGGGAGGCGGGCGGCTCCTCCGCCAGCCCGGCCGCGACGGCCCGGAAACCCCGCTGGAGATTGCTGCCGTGGTCCGCGTCCCCGATGGCCGAGTCGAGCTCCGTCAGCCGGTCGGCCGCCTCCTCCACCGCACCGGCCGCGACCACCCCCAGCCAGCGCCGGAAGAAGCCGGCGTCGAGCGTGCGCCCCGATATCTCGTCCGTCACGTGATCTCCTCACCCCAGGGAACGTTCCCCACGTCCCTGTCCTGCCGTGCCCACCGGGCCCTGCCGCGAACCGTCACCACGGCGACAAGCACTCAGCGGCCCCAGCGCAGCGCGGGGGTCTCGACCGGCGCGTCCCACAGCCGCAGCAGCTCCTCGTCGACCTGACAGAGGGTGACCGAGCAGCCCGCCATGTCGAGCGAGGTCACATAGTTGCCGACGAGGGTACGGGCCACGGACACGCCCCGCTCGCCCAGCACCCGCTGAACCTCGGCGTTGAATCCGTACAGCTCCAGCAGCGGCGTGCCGCCCATGCCGTTCACGAGGGCGATCACCGGGCCCGAGGGCCGCAGATCGTCCAGCACGGCGTGTACGGCGAAGTCCGCGATCTCCCGTGCGGTCATCATCGCGCGCCGCTCGCGCCCGGGCTCCCCGTGGATGCCGATGCCCAGCTCCAGCTCGCCGTCGGGCAGATCGAAGGTCGGGCTTCCCTTGGCGGGCGTGGTGACGGCGCTCAGGGCGACTCCGAAGCTCCGGGACGCCTCGTTGACCCGCCGCCCGATCGCCTCGACCCGCTCCAGCGGCGCCCCCTCCTCGGCGGCGGCGCCCGCCATCTTCTCGACGAACAGCGTGGCGCCCGTACCGCGCCGACCGGCGGTATACAAGCTGTCGGTCACCGCGACATCGTCATTGACCAGCACTTTCGCGACCTGGATACCTTCGTCCTCGGCCAGCTCGGCGGCCATGTCGAAGTTCAGGACGTCGCCGGTGTAGTTCTTGACGACGAAGAGCACCCCGGCTCCACTGTCCACAGCGGCGGCGGCCCGCACCATCTGATCGGGCACGGGCGAGGTGAAGACCTCACCGGGGCAGGCGGCGGCCAGCATCCCGGGCCCGACGAACCCGCCGTGCAGGGGCTCATGCCCGGACCCGCCCCCGGAGACGATCCCGACTTTCCCGGCCACGGGCGCGTCGCCCCGTATCACCACGCGGCGCTCGACATCGACGGAGAGCTCGGGATGCGCGGCGGCCATGCCTCGCAGAGCATCCGCGACCACGGTCTCCGGCACATTGATGAGCATCTTCAAGGGTGCCTCCCAGGTAGGCGTACGGCTATGCCCCTGACCGGTGTTGCCGCAGGTCAGGTCACATGTGGGCGTTTTTCGATCTTGGCGGTACCCGGCGCGTCGGAGCGGCGGGGGCCGGCGATACTGGTGCTGACCTCGTGCCGAGCTTTCCGATGCATCGTCAGCTCCTGATGGGCCGGTCCGGCGGCGGTTTGCCACCCGGTTCCAGTATCGATCGAACCCGGCCGGGTGGCACGGCATACGGCGAGATCGCGGGGAGGGCCGTACAGGGATCCGGCTTGTCGTTCGTGACCTGCGGCTTTGCCTTCGGACGGTCTCCACCGTCCCGATCGGGTCGCCGATGAAGTGCTCGGCCCTGTCGCGGCCGGTGTAGAGGTTCCAGTAGGTCGAGGGCGATCTCGTCCGGAGCGCGGTGGGGACTCCTTCGGGTGCCACGGTGCCGATCATGAGGTTGATGGCCACGTTGGCCACGTAGACGCCCTCGTCGGCGAGGGTGTTGTGCGGGTTGATGGCCCAGTTGCGCCGGCCCGCCTGGGCGATGTTGGCGTCGGCGAGCATCGGATACGGGGTGATCGCGCCGCCGCCCGTGTGAACAGCGGGGCTCCCGCCCGGGCCTGGAGCATCCCCGGCAGTACCGCCCGGACGTACAACAAAGACAACAGGGCCTCCGGGAACCACTCGGAATGGGCTCGCACCCCCGAGCTACCTGGAGGCCCTGCTTTCACGCGCGGAATCCGCCGCAGTCACCCGATCGAGACTCCCGTTCGATCGACAGCCTTCGAGATCGGTACGGGCAACAATCACTTACGTGTCGGGATGCTCCGGCAGGGCGAGCCAGTCCGACCAGGAGATCTCGCGGCCGAGGAAGCGCGGCTGCTCGAACGGCCAGTCGGTAGCGATCCACTGCGGCACCAGCGCGTCGAGGGCCTGCTCGACCTTGCTGCCCACCAGCTCGTCCACCACCCACCAGGAGATCTCGCCGTCCGCGCCGGCCCTCTCCGGTGGGTCGATGTAGACACAGCCGAGCAGAGCTGTCTCCGCCGCGTCGAACAGCGCGTAGTTGAAGGACTGGTGTGCGGCGATCTCCTTCTCGTGCCGCAACAGGTCAGCCTGGTCGGCCTCGTAGGTCATGGTGGCCGCGGGCCAGCCCCAGGCCGGGCCGAAGATGGTCCACAGCCGCTCGCGCGAACCCATCACAGCCGGATAGTCGAGCGGGGTGTCCGCCTCCCGGATCGGCCGCAGGTGATGGCCACCGCCCGGCAGCGGTACCAGGACGGGGTGGACGAAGTCATCGGGAAGCCAGCTCATGGCGCCCGACCGTAGCAGCGCGCGGCCGTCCGCTCCCCTGGATTTTCCCCGTATACCGCCAGGCCCTGCTCTCATGCCGGGCAGGGCCCGCGATCACCCGATCGAGACTCCCGTTCGATCGCTTCACGCTCGTCCACACACCCGCCGGACAGCGGGAACCGCAGGACCGGGACCGGACAAGAAGCCGGAGCGCGGAATGAAAGCCACCACCGCGCTGTTGGGCTGCCTGACGAGTGGGGCGATCAGTGGGGCGGTCGGTAGGACGACCGCCTTCGGGATGCCACGAGCACGAGGCCGTCAGGGCCCCGGGGCCGCCGGGCCGGAAGGGTGGAGGTGAGGCATATGCGCAGCGTGTCCCTCCACCGCGCCACGGCCCCGCCCCCGCCCCGCCGTCTGCACCTTTACTCCCGGACGCACATCGACCTGCTCCGCGTGGCCGGCGCGCTCTGTCGCTCCTGACCTGTTGCCCTCGCGGCCGCACCCCTCGTACGGGGGCCGGCTCCCCGTAAGGCTGATCAGGAAGGCGTTTCTCCCATGTCCTCGTCACCCTCCCCGCTGCACCTCGCCGTCGCCCTCGACGGCGCGGGCTGGCACCCGGCCGCCTGGCGCGAGCCGGTCGCCCGCCCCCGCGAACTGCTCACCGCCACCTACTGGACCGATCTCGTCGCCGAGGCGGAGCGCGGTCTGCTCGACTTCGTGACCATCGAGGACGCCCTCGGCCTCCAGTCCTCGTCCCTCACCGAACCCGACGACCGCACCGACCAGGTCCGCGGCCGTCTGGACGCGGTTCTCATCGCCGCGCGGGTCGCCCCGCTGACCCGCCACATAGGTGTGGTGCCGACCATAGTGACCACCCACACGGAGCCGTTCCACATCTCCAAGGCGATCGCCACCCTCGACTATGTGAGCACCGGCCGTGCGGGCCTGCGCGTACAGATCTCGGCACGCCGGAACGAGGCCGCGCACTTCGGACGCCGTACGGTCCCGCCGCTCCGCGCAGAGGAGTACGGCACGCCCGCCGGGCGGAAGGCGCTGACCGACGCCTTCGACGAGGCCGCCGACCACGTCGAGGTCGTGCGCCGGCTCTGGGACAGTTGGGAGGACGACGCGGAGATCCGGGACAACGCGACCGGGCGCTTCATCGACCGTGACAAGCTCCACTACATCGACTTCGAGGGCAGGCACTTCGCGGTCAAGGGCCCCTCGATCACACCCCGCCCGCCCCAGGGGCAGCCGATCGTCACCGCCCTGGCCCACGCGGCCATCCCCTACCGGCTGGTGGCCCGGGCCGCCGACATCGGCTACGTCACCCCGTACGACGCCGGTCAGGCCCGTGCCATCGTCGAGGAGATCCGTGCCGAACAGTCGGCGGCCGGCCGCGCCGAAGAGCCCCTCCATATCTTCGGTGACCTGCTGGTCTTCCTCGACGACGATCCCGCCGAGGCCGTGGCCCGCCGGGAGCGCCTGGACACCCTGGCGGGACAGCCGTACACCGGCGACGCCCGGATCTTCACCGGTTCCCCCGCCCAACTCGCCGATCTGCTGCAGGAACTGCGATCGTCGGGGCTGTCCGGCTTCCGGCTGCGTCCCGCCGTCGCCGGCCACGACCTTCCGGCGATCACCCGGGGCCTGGTCCCCGAACTCCAGCGCCGGGGTGCCTTCCGCCGCGCGTACGAGGCCGACACCCTGCGCGGGCTGCTCGGCCTCTCCCGCCCCGCCAACCGCTACGCCGCCGCCCCGGCCGTCTGAGCCCGAAGGAGCCTCCCACCATGAGCGAACCGCTCAAGCAGATCCACCTCGCGGCCCATTTCCCCGGCGTCAACAACACCACCGTGTGGAGCGACCCCGCGGCCGGCAGCCACATCGAGTTCAGCTCCTTCGCGCACTTCGCGCGTACCGCCGAACGCGCCAAGTTCGACTTCCTGTTCCTCGCCGAGGGGCTGCGGCTGCGGGAACAGGGCGGCAAGATATACGACTTGGATGTGGTCGGCCGCCCCGACACCTTCACCGTCCTCGCCGCGCTGGCCGCCGTCACCGAGCACATCGGACTGACCGGCACCATCAACTCCACCTTCAACGAGCCCTACGAGGTGGCCCGCCAGTTCGCCAGTCTCGACCACCTCTCTGGCGGACGGGCCGCCTGGAACGTGGTCACCTCCTGGGACGCGTTCACCGGCGAGAACTTCCGGCGCGGCGGCTTCCTCCCGAAGGAGGAGCGCTACGCGCGGGCCAAGGAGTTCCTGTCCACCGCGAACGAACTCTTCGACTCCTGGCGCGGGGACGAGATCCTCGCCGACCGGGGGACCGGTGTATTCCTGCGGGACGCGCGGGCCGGAGCCTTCGTGCACCAGGGCCGGCACTTCGACATCCAGGGGCGGTTCAACGTCCCGCGCAGCCCGCAGGGCCGCCCGGTGATCTTCCAGGCCGGCGACTCCGACGAGGGGCGCGAGTTCGCCGCGTCGAGCGCCGACGCCATCTTCAGCCGGTACGCCACCCTCGACGAAGGCCAGGCGTTCTACACCGATGTCAAAGGCCGCCTCGCCAGGTACGGCCGGAACCGCGACCAGTTGCTGATCCTGCCCGCCGCGACCTTCGTACTCGGTGACACCGATGCCGAGGCGGAGGAACTGGCCCGTGAGGTACGCCGCCGGCAGGTGAGCGGGGCCACCGCCATCAAGCACCTGGAGTTCGTCTGGAACCGGGACCTGTCCGCGTACGACCCGGACGGCCCCCTCCCCGACATCGACCCCGACCTCGGCGAGCACACCGTCGCCCGCGGACGCGCCCAGGTACGGATGTACCGCGACCCGCTGGCCACGGCGCGCGAGTGGCGTGAACTCGCCGCCGCCAACCAGTGGTCGATCCGGGACCTGGTCATCGAGACCGGCAACCGGCAGAACTTCGTCGGCTCCCCGGCCACCGTCGCCGGGACCATCAACGACTTCGTCCAGGCCGATGCCGGCGACGGCTTCATCCTTGTCCCGCACATCACCCCGGGCGGCCTCGACCGCTTCGCCGACCAGGTCGTCCCACTGCTCCAGGAACGCGGTGTGTACCGCACGGAGTACGAGGGCACCACGCTCCGCGACCACCTGGGCCTGGCGCACCCCGACGAGGTGCGCGGTGAGCGCGCGGCATCATGAGATTCCTCGCCGTCACCCAGCCGGTGTTCTCGGCCTGGAGGACTTCGTGGGGCGGGGCGAGTAGCCGATGTATAGGATTTTCCGGATGACGCTCTCTCATGATGTGGCCGGAGACGGCCCTGTCCTGGTGCTGCTGCATTCCGGGGTGTGTGACCGGCGGATGTGGGATGCGCAGTGGCCGGCCTTGATCGATGCCGGTCACCGGCTGGTGCGCTGTGATTTTCGGGGCTTCGGTGAGACTCCCGCGCCGGACCGGCCGCACAGCGACGCCGAGGATGTGCTGGACCTCCTGAACAGCCTGGGCATCGCGCGGGCGGCGCTGGTGGGCTCCTCATACGGCGGGCAGGTCGCTTTGGAGATCGCCGCGCGACGGCCGGAGCGGGTCAGCGCCCTTGCGTTGATCTGCTCCGCCCTTCCCGGGCATGAACCGTCTGCCGAACTGAAGGCGCTCGGCCAGGGCGAGGAAGCACTGATCGAGGCGGGTGACATCGTCGGCGCGACGGAGCTGATGGTCAAAACCTGGCTCGGCCCGGAGGCCGACGAGACGGCCCGCGAGGCGGTACGCCGGATGCAACGGCGCGCCTACGAGCTGCAGATGGCCGCTGCCGAGGAGGGCGAGCCGATGGAGACCGAGATTGATCTGGCGGCGATCCAGGCTCCCTGCCTCGCCGTGTCGGGCGCGCACGATCTGGCGGACTTCCGTCAGATCGCCGCCCGGCTGCCGGACCTGCTGTCGCACGCCGACCACGTCGAACTGCCTTGGGCGGGCCATCTGCCCAGCCTGGAACGGCCATCGGCCGTCACCGATCTCCTGATCGGCTTCCTCAAGGACAGGGCCCCTGCCGGTTGATCCTGCTCGCGGGGTTTCTGCCACGCGGCACGGGGGAGCGAGCAGTGCGACGGCCCGGTTTGAACCGGTGGGCCGGCCCTGAGGCGCGACCGCGTGTGAGTGCGAGTCAATTCACTTACTGCTGGTCAATTCACTTACACCGAAGAAGTGTTGGGTGGCAGTCATGTGACGCGATCAGGGACGGGCCTGGACACCGAGGTGTTCCAGGAGGTCCCGGACGCGCCGCTGGATCTCGTCGCGGATGGGGCGTACGGCGTCGACACCCCGGCCCGCCGGGTCGTCGAGGTTCCAGTCCAGGTATGTCTTCCCGGGAAAGACAGGGCAGGTGTCGCCGCAGCCCATGGTGATCACCACGTCGGACGCCTGTACCGCTTCCACGGTCAGTGTCTTGGGGGTCCCGGCGGACATGTCGATGCCGGCCTCCGCCATCGCCGCGACGGCGGCCGGGTTGACGGCGTCAGCCGGTACCGACCCGGCGGAACGGACTTCGACCCGGCCCTCGGAGAGGTGGGTGAGGAAAGCGGCGGCCATCTGCGAGCGGCCGGCGTTGTGTACGCACACGAACAGGACGGACGGCCTGGACTCAGACACCGATGGAACCTTCCGGGGAGACGGCCGGCCGGGCCGTCGGTGCGGGCTGGGGGAAGAAGCGGCGGGCCGCCAGGGCGACATGGACCAGGCCGATCAGGACCGGCACCTCGATGAGAGGGCCGACGACTCCCGCGAGGGCCTGGCCCGAGGTGGCGCCGAAGGTGGCGACGGCGACCGCGATGGCGAGTTCGAAGTTGTTGCCCGCCGCCGTGAACGCCAGCGTCGTCGCCTTGGGATATTCAAGCCCGACCGCGCGGCCGACGGCCATGGACCCGGCCCACATCACAGCGAAGTACACCAGCAGGGGCAGCGCGATCCGCGCGACATCCAGGGGCTTGGAGGTGATGGCGTCTCCCTGGAGGGCGAAGAGCACGACGATGGTGAACAGCAGCCCGTACAGGGCGAACGGGCCGATACGAGGGATCAGCCTTGTCTCGTACCATGTGCGGCCCCTCCCTCTCTCGCCCAGGTGGCGGGTGAGAAACCCGGCGAGCAAGGGGATGCCGAGGAAGAGCAGAACGGAGCGGGCGATCTCCCACACCGACACGTCGAGCGCGGCCTGTTCCAGGCCGAGTTGGCCGGGCAGCACGCTCAGGTAGAACCAGCCCAGTACGGCGAACCCGATCACCTGGAACACCGAATTCAGGGCGACGAGGACGGCGGCGGCCTCGCGGTCCCCGCAGGCGAGGTCGTTCCAGATGATGACCATCGCGATGCAGCGGGCGAGACCGACGATGATCAGCCCGGTGCGGTACTCGGGCAGGTCCGGCAGGAAGACCCAGGCGAGCGCGAACATCAGGGCAGGGCCGACGATCCAGTTCAGCACCAGGGACGGGATGAGCAGGCGGCGGTCGCGGGTGACGGTGTCCAGGCGGTCGTAGCGGACCTTCGCGAGGACCGGGTACATCATCACGAGCAGGCCGAGCGCGATCGGCAGCGAGACCCCGGTGACGGTGACCTTCGCGAGGGCGTCCCCCAGGCCGGGAACGAAGCGGCCCAGTCCGAGGCCGCCGGCCATCGCGAGCATGATCCACACGGCGAGGAAGCGGTCCAGGAACGAGAGCCGCCCGGCCACCGGCCCCGGGGGCGCCGCAGTGGTGACGCCCCCGGGGCTCACGAGGCGGCTCCGGCGGGCGCGGTCTCGGCCGGCGGCTGCCGCTCGGCTGGGCGGGTGAGGATCGCGGCGAGGCGGTCGGTCATCTGCGGGAGCAGCCGGTAGTACACCCACGTTCCGCGCCGTTCGGAGTCGATGAGCCCGGCCTGCCTCAGCAGCTTGAGGTGGTGGGAGATCGTCGGCTGCGACAGGTCGAAGGCCGGCGTGAGGTCACAGACGCAGACCTCTCCACCGGCGCGGGAGGCGATCATCGACAGCAGCCGCAGCCGTACCGGGTCGCCCAGCGCCTTGAACACCTTCGCCAGATCGGCGGCCTGGTCCTCGTCCAGCGGCGCGGTCAGCAGTGCGGGGCAGCAACCATCGACGCCGTCTTGGCCGCCGAGTACCACCAGCTCTTGTTTCGACATACTTCTATGTTGACGTTTTTCGATCCCATGCGCAAGGTTGAATCGAGAGGCATCAATGCAACCCGATGGGGGAGACCGTAGCCCTCAATGTCGCCGAGCCCGACGCCTCGGTGACCTTCTCCTCCCGACTGGACGACCCCGACATGGTGAGGCTCTACAGCCTTTGGGTCGCTCGACTGGCCGGTCGGCGATCCTCGGGTCGTCGAGGTCGTCGACATCCTGGAGCGCCCGAGGATCCGCGCCGTGGAGGCCGGCGAGGCGGATATTGACGGCTTCGACGACCAGTTCGTCGACCTGCTGGACACAACCATGGCCGAGTCCTCGCCGGGCGCCGCGCGGCCGTTGGCAATCCTGGAGGAGCGGGGCTGGAGGGGCTGGACCCGCATCGAGCGGGTGCCTGCCCATCGGCTCAGCGCTGAACTGCCGCCGTCCTGAAGGCAGGTCAGGGTGGTGTGAGGCCGTTCGCCGGCAACCGCATGACCCGGCCGGCTACGTCGCCGCACCGCCTGCGCGGTGGGATCGTCCTGCTCCGTGACCTCCGCCGAGGGGCGGAACTCGGCACGCGCTCTAGGCTGTGTTGACCAAGAACGGTCGCTGCTCCGGGCCGGCCTGGGCTCCACAGCTCCTCACCGCGTACAGAAGGTCACTGCCATGAAGAACGAGCGGGAATTCTTTTCACCGGACGCCATGGAGTGGCGCACCGGGCCGCAGCCCGGGACCGCCGAGAGGGTTCTGAGCAGGGACGAGGCTGATCCGGAGGTGCTGACCCGGCTGGTGCGCTGGGAGCCCGGCCTTGATACCTCGCCCTCCGGTGTGATCCGGCACGAGTGGGCCGAGGAGGTCTATCTGCTCGAAGGCGACCTGCACGACCTGACCCTGGATCAGACCTTCGGCGCCGGAGACTTCGCCGCGCGGCCCCCGGGCATGGAACACGGCCCGTACCGGACAACCGGAGGCTGCCTGATGTTGGAGATCCGCTACCGGCCGTAGAGCGTGCGCCGAGTGGCGGTGCGCGCCCCGTGACGTATACCTGTCAACCGGGTCGGCCCCCGCCGGGCCCGTCACCGCCGTGGCCGTGACCGTCAGCGCGAGCCTCGGCGTCGTCGCGATCCTGATGGTCCTGTCCGCCGCGCTCGCCGATTCCACCCGCCGGTCCCCGGGACCACGCGCGCGCGGCGGCGTGGTCCCGGGCACACACCGCTGTCACGTGAGAACGGAACCCCTGGAGATTCCCGTGACCCACCCCACGCCCATGATCGCCGTACCCGAGGCCGAGTTGGACGAGCTGCGCTCACGGCTGCTGCACACACGCTGGCCGACCCCGTGGCCCACCGGTGACTGGGAGGCCGGCACCGACCCCGGCGAACTGCGCCGCCTCGTCACCCACTGGGCCACCGACTACGACTGGCGTGCCCACGAAGCCGCCGTCAACGCCCTGCCGTCCCACCTCGCGGACATCGACGGAACCCCCGTCCACTACCTCCGCTTCGACGGCGAACACCCCGGCGCCCTGCCGATCATCCTGACCAACGGGTGGCCCAGCTCGTTCCTCGAACTGACCACCCTCGCCCGCCGGTTGGCCGCACCCTCACGCCACGGCGGCGATCCCGCCGACGCGTTCACCGTCATCGTCCCCTCGCTGCCCGGATTCGCCTTCTCCCCTCAGCGGCCCTCGCTCACCGAGCCAGCGCAGACACACGAGATCTGGCACCGCCTCATGCACGGCGAACTCGGCTTCGAGCGCTACGCGGCGCACGGGAGCGACCTCGGTGCCGGCATCACCTCCCGGCTCGCCGAGGCTCACCCCGAGGCCGTGGTGGGCATCCATGTGACGGCGGTCGCAGGACCGGCCGCCCACGACGCGGCCGGTGTCACCGCCGAGGAGCGGGCGTACCTCGACTCCGTCGCCGGATGGTCTGCGGAAGAGGGCGCGTACCTGCACCAGCAGAGCACCCGTCCTCTCACCCTGAGCTACGGGCTCGCCGACTCACCGACCGGGCTGCTGGCCTGGATCGTCGAGAAGTACCGTACGTGGAGCGACTGCGGAGGCGACCTCTCCTCGCGGTTCAGTGACGACTTCCTCCTGACCCAGGCGTCGCTCTACTGGTTCACCGGGACCATCTCGACCTCCTTCCGGCCCTACTACGAGTACGCCCGGGCGCTGACGCGAAGGGTCGAGCGGGTCGAGGTACCCACCGCCGTCGCCCTGTTCCCGGCCGATCTCTCCCAGCCGCCCCGGAGCTGGGCCGAGCGCACGTACCACGTCACCCGGTACACCCGTATGCCCCGGGGCGGACACTTCGCCGCCCACGAGGAACCCGGACTCCTCGCCCACGACCTCACCGAGTTCTTCCGTCGTGCGTCGCTCGAAGGAGTGATGAAGAGCGGTGCGTGAGCGCACGGTGCCGGGCGGATGAACGTGTTCGACGGCACATGGCCCAGGTGGGGCGCCGATGCCGGCCCGGCCGCCCTGACGTTTCCGCCACCGCTGCTGTCGCAGCCGTACGTCGACCCGTCAGGCCGCCGTGCCCACCAGGTCCGACCTCCCCGGAAGCCCTGTTCATGTTCTTCCAGCACTATCTCGCCCTCTACACCGTGCCGCGCACCTCGACGACGTACTACGGTCTGGTCCTCGCCCTCTACGCCCTCCTTCTCGTGGTGGCACAACCGCTCCTGTCGCGATGGATCGCCGGCCTGAGTTACGTGCGCGCCCTGCGGTACGGCTTCTCCGCGATGGGCGTCGGCATGGCCGCCCTCGCCGTGGGAGGGCATGCCGCCGTCCTGGCCGGGGCGGTCCTCGTCTGCTTCGGCGAGATCGTCCTCTTCCTCAAGAACGACCTCGAAGCCCTCGCCCGCCCCACCCGGACGCCCGCCGTGGTCTTCGGCCGCCAACGGCTCGCGGCCGGGCTCGGAGCCTTCGCCAGCGGCGTCGTCGGGGGAGAGGCATACCAACTGGCCGAGCGCACCGCTCACCCGGACTCTTCTGGCTCGCGGTGGCCGCACAATGCCCGGTACTGCCACCGTTGTTGACGAGAGGGTCGCGCAGGTCGCGATCGGCGCCGGGGCCCCTCGCGAGCTAGGGAATCGCTTCGGCCTGGACGAGTTCGGTCACATCAGGTACAGCAGGCGTGGGCTACGGGCGCTACGGGCGCCCCGGGGCGTGCGATCGGCGTGTACGTGGACCCGCCCCCCTGCATGCCGGACAGGACGAGAAGCTCCGCCGCTCCGCCGTCCGCGCTGCCCATCCAATGCGGCAGAGCTTGCAGAAACGGCAAGGACGGGCGCCACTTCGTGACGCGTCGGCCGGGACTGACCGGACGGAAACCGAGGGGAAGGAACCCGATGGAGCGCTCCGGCGCAGCACAGTTCTGGGACGAGGTGTACGCGGACCGGCCCGCCGCCCGCCGACCCGGGACAGCCATCCTCGGCTCCGCCGCCCATCTGCTGCGTCCGGGCGGACGGCTCCTGATCGTCGATCACGGATCAACGGCACCGTGGTCGTGGAACCAAACCCGGACGGACGCTATCCGACTCCTCAAGAGGTCGCGGCACGGATGGGCCTCGCCCCGGAGCGGTGGACGGTCGAACGCGCGGACATGCCGCGCCGGACCGCGATCGGCCCCGACGGGCGAACCGCCGAGGTCGTCGACCACGTCCTGCTCATCCGCCGGACCGTGGACCCCGCCCCACCGAGCACCACAGCAAGGAGAACGCCCGTGCCCACCGCCGCCCGCCGTCATGACACCCCTCCGCCGCGCGCCGCGAACAAGGAAGCCGACGTCCTGCGCGGATTTCTCGACTACCTGCGCGCCTCGATCGCCACAAAGGTCGACGGAGCCGCGGAACCCCAGGTCCGGACACCGGCAGTGCCCTCGGGCACCAGCGTGCTCGGCCTGCTCAACCATCTGGCAGCGGTCGAGAGCGCGACGTTCCTCGGCGAACAGGTCACCGACTGGCAGGCGACCTTCCGGCCCGCGCCCCAGGACAGCGTCGCCGATGTCGTGGCCCGCTACCGGGAGACCGTCGACCGCGCGAACAGAGTTCTCGACGCGTGCACCGATCTCGGCGCACCGCTTCCCCGGCCGGAGAGTTCGGGCCCGGCGCCGAGTGTCCGCTGGGCACTCACCCACATGATCGAGGAAACCGGCCGCCACGCGGGTCACGCGGACATCCTCCGCGAACTCATCGACGGCGCCACCGGGCGCTGAACGCCGGTGGCTTCCACGGGAACGGCCCTGGGGCCCCGGCAGACGCCCCAGGCGTCTCGGACTCCTCGTACACCTCAGACGTCTCGGATGCCCTCAGACGCCTTGCAGACCCCAGGCGCCTCAGGCGCGGAAGTAGGACCCGGCGTCGAGGTCCTGGATGAGGGTCGGCCCGCTGGGAGTCCAGCCGAGGAGTTCCCGCGTGCGGGTGCTGGAGGCGGGGATGTCCATGGCGAAGAAGCCGCCGATCCAGCCGAAGTGATCCTTCGCGTCCTCCGGCGCGATCGAACGCACGGGAACGCCGATTCCTCGTCCGATGGCCTCCGCGATCTCCCGTGCGGGCACTCCTTCCTCGCTCACCGCGTGCAGGAGCGCTCCCGCCGGGGCCTTCTCCAGTCCCAGCAGGGCGAGGCGCGCGGCATCGGACCGATGGACCGCCGGCCAGCGGTTCGTGCCGTCGCCGACATAGCCGGCGACCCCCTTCTCGCGGGCGATCGCGACCAGGGCCGCGATGAACCCGTGGTCGCCGTCGCCGTGCACGGTCGGGGCGAACCGTACGCTCACCGCGTGCACACCACGGTCGACGAACTCCAGCGCGAGGTTCTCACTGCCGCCCCGGGGCGAGTCCGGGCCGTGGAACGGTGACCTGTCGTCCTCGGTCGCCACCCGGCCCGGCGCCGGTCCCGCGACGCCGGACGCCAGCAGGAACGGACGGCCCGAGCCGGTCAGGACGTCGCCGATCGTCTGTACGGCGGCCCGCTCGGCCTGATTGGAGACGGCGGGGTTGGTGAAGTCGTGCTTGTTGGCGAGGTGGAGCACGGCGTCGGAAGCCGCCGCGCCCTCCCGGATGCTGTCGAGGTCGTCGAGGTCGCCCCGGTGCACGCGGGCACCCTTCGCGGCGAGGGACGCGGCCGAGGCGTCGGAGCGGGCGAGCCCGACCACCTCATGGCCCGCGCCGAGCAACTCGTCGACCGTGGCCGAACCGATCCAGCCGGATGCTCCGGTGACGAAAACGCGCATGTGAACGAGCTCCTTCGAAGTCCAGGCATGCTGGACCGAGACTGGCGATGACAGTCACTGACGTCAGTGACTGCTGTCACTGTAGTCGCTATGTCGGTCGCTGTCATCGCTCGGCGTGGTCCCCGCTCCGCGCGGGCCGGCAGCTCTGTCGCGATCTGCGGCTCCAGCAGGTCCAGCGCGTCGTCCACCGCCCGCGCCGCCGGGCACACCGTGGTGGCCGGCAGCGTCGCCGGCCGCCGCGCGTTCCCGTGCCGCCGCGGCAGCAACGCCTTGCCGTCCACCCCGTACCGCAACAGCTCCGCCAACCGCCGCGGCGGTGTCCCCGACACGTCCAGAGCGCCCATGCCGAGCGCGGCGACCTCCTTCGCCCGCTCCGGAGCGCGCATTCTCATCGTGGGGTGCGGAAGCTGGCGCGGACCTCTTCGACGAACAGCTCGGGCTGTTCCCATGCCGGGAAATGCCCGCCCTTCGGCAGCTTGTTGTAGTGGACCAAGGTCGGATAGCGTTCCTCCACCCACCGCCGACTGGCCAGATGGAGATCGCTCGGGAACTGGCTGAAGCCGACGGGGACTTCGATCTCCTGCTCCCGGAAACTGCGCATGCTCTCCCAGTAGATGCGGGCGGACGAGGCGGCGGTCGCGGTAAGCCAGTACAGCGTGATGTTGTCGAGCATGTCGTCGCGGTTCAGCGCCTGTTCGGGATCACCGCCATGGTCCGTCCAGCGTTCGTACAGTTCGTAGAGCCACGCCGCCTGCCCCACCGGGGAGTCGGTGAGCGCATAACCAATTGTCTGCGGACTCTGGATCTGTTCGAGCTGATACCCCGACTTGTTCGCCTGGAAGTCCCGCAGGCGTTCCAGTCCGCGACGCTCGCCCTCGTCCTGGGCCTCCAGCGTCTCGAAAACGGGGAACATGTTGAAATGGACTGCCTGCACCGTCGGCGCGCCGATGGCGCCGAGCGCGTTGGTGATGGCATAACCCCAATCGCCGCCCTGTGCGACGAACCGGTCGTACCCGAGCCGCCGCATCAACTCGACCCAGGCGCGTGAGATACGCTCCACGCCCCAGCCGGTCCCCGTCGGCTTCCCGGAGAGGCTGAACCCGGGCATCGAAGGAACGACGACATGAAAGGCGTCCCGAGGATCGCCGCCATGAGATCGAGGATCTGCCAGCAGCGGCACCGACTTCGCGATCTCGAACGGCGAGCCGGGCCAGCCATGCGTGATCACCAGCGGCGTCGCGTCCGGTTCCGGCGAACGCACGTGAAGGAAGTGGATGTCGAGCCCGTCGATCCGCGTCGTGGACGGGTTGAGCGCGTTCAGCCGTGCTTCGGCTGCGCGCCAGTCGTAGTCATCTCGCCAATAGTCGATCAGCGCCCGCATGCGCGACAAGGGCGCGCCCTGGCTGGAATCGGCCACCGACTCGCGCTCGGGCCAGCGGGTACTCGACAGCCGCTGACGCAAATCTTCGAGGGCGGAATCGGGGAAGGCGAAGGGGTGAGGCAGGATGGTCTCGCTCATGTCACAGCTCCATTGTCGGATAACGAGGTTCAGGAATTTTCGGCGGTCTCAAGGAAGCGGGCGATTTCCTCAAAGCCGTAGAGAAGCGCCAGCTCCCTTGGGGTGACCCCCGTATGGCCTCGAAGATCGAGCTGCGCTCCGGCCTCGACCAGCGCCTTCACGACTTCGAGATGCCCGTGCCATACGCCGTCGTGAAGCGCGCAAAGCCCGTTGTAGGGGCCTTGTGCGTCGATATCGGGCACCTCTTTTCCGGCGTTCCGGGACACCTGCGTCAACAGCCGGACGATGTCGGCGTGCCCGAAATAGGTTGCGTCGTGCAGTGCGGTGCCACCCATCAACCCGATGATTCGGTACGGGTCCGCGCCCCCTTCGACAAGCACACGCGCGATTTCGGGGTGCCCGTCTCGCGCGGCGATTCCGAGCGGCGTGTAATTGTCGTCGGGGCTTCCCACCACCGGGACTTTTTCGTCGAGGGGGGCGCCCGCCGCGATCTGCCGCTCGACCTCGTCCGGGTCACCCGTCTTGACGGCTGCGACCAGCTTCAAGGCGCCGACCCGTTCCTCGTCGTGTTCGGTCTGCCCCTCGATCAGGCCCGCGATTGTGTCGAGGCCGTCAGAACGAGCGATGCCGAGCGCGGTCTGCCGCCAGACGTTGGCAACCGTCGTCTTGGCGCCCCGCTTCAGGAGCAGCACAACGGCTTCCTCCTGCTGGTGCAGGACGGCATCCATCAACGGCGTATTGCCCAGGATCGGCGACTGCTGATCGACAAAGGCGCCATGATCCAGAAGCGACCCGATCACATCGACATTGCCCGACTGCGCCGCCTTGTGCAGCGCGGTCGCGCCCATGCGCCGTTCGACCGCGAACACGTCGGCGCCGGCCGCCAGCAGAAGATCGACCATATAGGGCTGGCCGAGGCCCGCGGCGATCATCAGCGGCGTAAGGCCGTCAGCAGCGCGGAGGTTCGGGTCCGTTCCGGCGTGAAGAAGGCTGGTCACCACCGGTAGGTCACCGGCCCGGATCGAGGATTCAAGCGTCATTTCAGTTCTCCGGTCGTTGGTTCTTCGGCGGCAACACCCTGCGGGGTCGCGTGCCGGCTGCCGGGTCGGTCCAGCCGGATCGGGTAGCGCTGGAGCGAGAGGCCGCGTGCACCGGCGTGCCGCGCAGCCTCGACAGGGCGGCGACGCGGCGGCCGGTGGCGCCGAGGCCGGGGTGGTGCCGTTGCTCTGACGTCGATTCTTCCGACGCCCGATGGACGAATCCATGGGTGAAAAGCTCGGTTGCCTGTGTGAGCGTCTAGCATCGCCTCATGGATGCCTTCGGGGACATGTTCCGCGGGGTGCGAGCCCAGGGGTCGTTGTTCGGCAGTTCGACCCTGACCGCGCCCTGGTCGTTGCTGTTCGTCGACGGCGCGCCGCTGACGCTGTGCACCGTGCTCGAAGGGTCCGGTTGGATCGTTCCTGAGGGGCACCCGTCCGAGTACCTCACCGCCGGTGAGACGCTGATCCTGCGTGGCCCCGCGCCGTTCTCCTTCGTCGACGAGATCGGTACCGCGGCCGAGCCGATCGAGTGCGGGGAGGAGTGCGCGACGCCCGATCAGGGCGGGACCCGTCACCGGCTGGGCTGGCACGACGGCCCTCACGGTGGTCCGGATTGTGCGACGACGCTGATCACCGGCGCCTACCCGGTCCGGGGCGAGATCGGTCGGCGGCTGCTGGACGGGGTGCCCGACGTCCTGCGCGTCGCACCCGACGGTACGGCCGACGCCGTGCGGGCCCTCCTGGCCGCGGAGGTCGCCGTCGACGCCCCGGGCCAGCAGATCGTGCTCGACCGGCTGCTGGACTGGATGCTGGTGTGCTCGCTGCGCGAGTGGTTCGACCGGCCGGGCGGCGAGCCCCCGGCCTGGTACTCCGCACAGCGTGACCCGGTCGTCGGCCAAGCGCTGCGGCTGCTGCACGATGAACCGGCCGCACCATGGACGGTCTCCTCCCTGGCCGACCGGGCCGGGGTGTCACGGGCCACCCTCGCGAAACGCTTCGCCGACCTGGTGGGCGAACCGCCGCTGACCTACCTCACCCGCTGGCGGATGATGATCGCAGCCGACCTCATGAGGGAACGGGAGGCGGCGACCCTTGCCGAGATCGCCCGCGAGGTCGGCTACGCGGATGCGTTCGGGTTCAGCGCGGCGTTCAAACGCATCCGTGGCGTCAATCCGACGGAGTTCCGGCGTGCCCTCGTCGGACTTCCCGACGCCGACAACCTTCCTGAGCGGGTGGCGGCGCACTCGGGCCGCTGACCTCTTCGCGACCGACCGAGACTCCCGCCGGCTCTTCCCCGGCCGTCGCGCCGGCCGGCCGCCGCCGAGTTCACCCGCGCGCTGGGCCGCGACCGTGAGGGTGGCCGTCGATGGCTGAGGAGGCGTGCGTACGGGGTGAAGACGGCGCGCGGTCGCTCAGAACGTCCACCGCGTATGGGTGTAGACCCCGTCGTCCCGGCCGAAGCCGTACGCCGTGACCGGGGCCACCGCGAACACCACCGCGTCCCCCCTGCGAAACGCGTCCCCGATCCCGTGGAAGGTGCCCTCGGGCGAGGTGATGTGCGGCCCGTACTGCGCCTCGTACGCCGCGATCACCTCGTCCAGTACGGCGGGATCGGTTACCCGCTCCGCCGTGCCCTCGACCACGACGTCGAGCCCTTCGGTGAGCGCGTTCCTCCCGGTGGTCAGCGCGCAGTGGCCGTCATGGGCGAGGTTCCGCGCCTTCTGTTCCTCCGGGCCGGTGGAGAAGTACAGCACCCCGTCGTGCCAGGCGGCGATCACCGGCGTGACATGGAGGCGGCCGTCGGGGCGCACCGTGGAGACCCAGAAGATCTCGGCGGCCTCCAACTGCCGCCGGGCCTCGGCCCATTCGGTGGCGGTGACGTCCGAGGCGCCCGGGCGGGGATGGAGCGCGGAACTGTAGCGGGTGTCGAGGTCGGTCGTGGGCTGGTGTGCGGGACCGTGTGCCGGCATGGCGGATCTCCTTGTCTCTTCCCCATGACGACCGGATTCCCGCGCCGAAGTCATCGCGGGGCCCGCCGGGGGTGTGGCCGGACCTGAAGTCAACTGAACCGGTCCGCCGTCCCGGGCCATTGCTGCCGACGAGGGCGCGTCGCGAGAGCCGTAGAGGAAGCGGTCGGGGCCCGCGGGGGCCAGTGAACCGCTGCGGGTGTGGTCGGGGAGCCCGAGCTCCTTCCCGGCCCTCCCCGTGCGCGAGGCTTGCCTTTTCGCTGGGCCCACTTCACCGGGGGCCGCGAAGCCATTGAGCACGCCTTCGACGACGCGGGCCTCACCTGCGTGCTGCGCATCGCCGGCCACGGTAGCCGGATCCCCCTGAAGCCCTGATCAACCCTCACCCGAAGGAGTTCGCCCTGCCCCTCGTACGCCTCGACATGATCCGCGGCCGCGGCCCCAAGAACATCCGGGCCATCGCCGACGCCGTCCCTCGTCGACGTCCTGAAGATCCCCGTGCGGGCCCGTTTCCAGATCATCACCCAGCACGACCCCGACGAGATCATCGCCCTGGACGCCGGCCTGGGCTTCGAGCGCACCTCCGGTACGGTCATCGTCCACATCTTCACCCAGCGCGGTCGCAGCATCCAGGACAAGCAACTGGTGTACAGCACGCTCGCGCAGCAGCTCGCCGAAGCCGGTGTCGACGGCGGGGACCTGTTCGTCAGCTACTTCGAGGACGGCCCCGAGGACTGGTCCTTCGCCGACGGGCGCGCCCAGTACATCGAGGGCGACCTCCCCGCCCCCGGGCACTGACCCCCACTGCGCAAGGAATTGACGTGGACGGCGTCGGTGATCTCGCGCCAGGCGGTCACCCGATGCTCGGAGTGCAGGCCCGGGGTGTCTGGCCACCCCTGGCCGACCGAGGAGGGCTGCCCTCGGGGCGCCCTCGCCGGGCGCGGGGTTGGAGGGGTTGGCCTGGCGAGTGGGCCGCCCGGCCGTGCCTGATCACCCGGCAGATGTCTGCCGGCTCTGGTCCCTGACCGATTTCTCGATCAATCGCGCACACGTGGTGAACATCTCGACCTGCTCAGGAGTCAGATCACGCACGGAGACCTGCTCCAGGGTGCGCCACATATCGGTGATGGGCTCCTGCAGGGCGCGCCCGGCATCGGTGAGGTGGACCACCATGACCCGCCGGTCGTGCGGCGCGGGCTCCCGGGTGAGCAGCCCGGCCTCCTGCATGCGGCGCAGCGACTTGGAGACGGTGGAGTGGTCGAGGCCGACCCGCTCCAGCAGTTCTGCCTGGGTCTGGCCGTCGCGGTCGAAGAGCTGCATCAGCAGCAGTTCCTGGCCCGGGTGCAGGTTCATGGCGCGCAGCATGGCGGCGGCATGGCCGCGGTGGACGCGGGCGAGCTGGAAGATGGCGTAGCTCAAACGCCCTTCGCCCGCCGCGTTCGGCAGCTCTGATGAGGTGGTACCGAACATCGCTGCTTCCTTGATCACGTGAGTCGGATTGATCGTTCAGTTGACGGTGAGGACGATCTTGCCACGGTTGTGGCCGGCGTCACTGGCCTGCTGCGCCTGGGCGGCTTGTGCCAGCGGGTAGGTGGCGCTGAGCGTGGTCACCAGCGTGCCGTCCGCCGCCTGCCGGGCCAACTCGGCGAGGCGGGCGGCGGAGCGGCGCTGGGGCCCTTCGGCGAAGACGATGCCGAGTTCGCGGGCGCGGAAGTCGGCAGCGGTGACGATCCGGTCGGTGCCTCCGCGCAGGGTGATGGAGTCCTCCAGGGCGCCCTTGCCCGCGGCGTCGAAGACCGCGTCCACCCCGTCGGGGGCGAGCGCACGGACCCGCTCGACCAGGTTGTCCCCGTAGGTCAGTGCCGCAGCACCGAGCGAGGCGACGTACTCCTGGTTGGCCGCTCCGGCAGTGCCAATGACGCGGGCACCGCGTGCCACGGCGAGCTGGACGGCGATGGTGCCGAGCGCGCCCGAGGCGCCGTGGATCAGCAGCGTTTCACCCGCGCTGACGTCGAGCAGGTCCAGCACTCGTTCTGCGCCGTCGCTCGCCACGGGCAGGGCGGCGGCATGCGTCCAGTCCAGACCGGCCGGCTTGGGGGCAAGGACCGCGGCGGAGGCCAAGGCGTACTGGGCGTACGAGCCCGTGTCGGACCAGCCCAGAACCTCGTCGCCCACCTTCAGATGGTCGACACCCTCACCGAGCGCGTCGACCACGCCGGCGATTTCCCCGCCGGGCACGGCGGGCAGCGTGGTGGGGAAAATGGCCTCCATGACACCGGAGCGGATCTTGCCGTCCACCGGGTTGACGCCGACGGCGTGAACGCGCACGCGGACCTGGTCCGGGCCGGGCTGGGGGGTCGGGATCTCTGCCTCGTGCAGGACCTCGGTGCCGCCGAACGTGTCGAAAACGATGGCCTTCATGACTGCTCTCTCCTCAAGTGGGTTCGTCACGCCGCCCACTTACGTGGCCAGCCACATAAAAGTAGCACCGATTATGTGGCTAGCCAAGTAATAGCTTTGTGGCCCCCGGAGGCGCAGCTCCGGTCAGGTTGGGGCCCTCTTGTCGTGCCGGGATCTCCCACCGCTTCACCGGGCTGCCGACCGCGGAACCGCGGATGCTCCCGGCACGCCTCACCGAGGCCGAGCTCCTCCGGCGTGACGACCGGCTTCACCAACGATCAGCTCACGCTGTGGCTTCGGGCTGCTCCGGGCTGAGATAGCGGACGGTGCTCTGTCGGGCGTGCGGGACGAGGAGACCGGTCAGTTCCTCGGCGGCGGCCTTGAGGAGATGGCCGTCGCGGGTGGCGCGGAGGGTTTCGAGGACGAACGCGACGCGGGTTGAGCCTTCGGTGACGCGGGTGCGGTGGGCGTCGCGGTGGTTCCAGTGGCGGGTCAGGACACCGGCGGTGTCCGTGTAGATGATCTCGCCGGGCTTGGGGTTCTCGACAGTGTCGGGTTCGCCGAGCGGGGTGAACTCCTCGGTGCCGTCCGCGTACTTGATGTCGACGTCGCCGGTGACGTGGTCGAGGTCGAAGGCGCCGGCGGGCAGGCCGTGCCGTACGGAGACGGCGTTGTAGGAGTCGACGGCGGCGTTGATGCGCGGCAGGGTGCCCTTCTTGGCCATCCGGCGGCCGAGCGCGTCGACGCTGGGGCGGATGCGGCGCGGGTTGGTGCCGAAGGAGCGGTGGGCGGTGTGCCACGCCTCGATCCGCGGGTCGCTCTCGTCGGCCGGGGCCCAAGTGCCGGTGGCGAGCCGCTGTTCGAGATCGTCGAGTGCGGCGCCGGTGTCGGGCCAGGGCTCGTCGCCGCGCAGTCCGCCGGCGGTGACCACGGCGATCAGGGTGTCGGGGAAGGCGGCGGCGACGGCGGGGTCGATGCGGAAGGCGGTCATGAGCGGAGCTCCGTTCCGGGAGGGTGCGGGGATGGGCGTGTCAGGGTTTCCAGGGGCCGATGCGGTCCAGGCGGCGCCGCTGCTGGCGGGCTGTGGGCTCGTCGAGGGCCTGGTGGCGGGCGGTGAGGCGGTCGGCGACGCTGGCACGGTGCTCGGTGGGTTTGTGGTCGTCGTACTTGAACTTGGCCCGGACCTCCGTCACCTCCAGCGTCAGGCCGCGGATGCCGGGCAGCAGTCGCCCGTACGGCGGCCGGCCGTCCTCGATGGGGGCGTGGTCGCCGTCGGGCTGGAAGTGGGCGAGCTGGCGGCGCAGCAGTTCGGCCTTGGCTTCCGGGTCGTCGACGATGTGGGCCTGGCAGATGAACTGGACGGCCGCGTAGTAGCTGGTGGGCACGCCGTCGGTGGGCGGAATACCAGGCCCCGCGCGCCAGGGGCCGGGGATGAAGGCGTAGTCGCCGATGACGGTGAAGGTGACGTTCGGGTCGGCCTCGATCGTCCGCCAGACGGGGTTGGGCCGGGCGAGGTGGACCAGGAGGTGGGTGCCGTCGGTGGTGAAGTGGGTGGGGACGACAGCGGGCGCCTGGCCTGGCGGACCGTTGACGCTCAGAAGGCCGAAGTCGTGGCCGTCGGCAATCCAGGTCCGCCATTCGGCGTCGTCCAGGGTGGCGTCCCAGGGCTGGATGAACATGCGTTCTCCCTGCGTGATCGTGTGCGGGATCGTGGGGTGCGGCGGGTCAAGTGAGAGCGAGGAGGCCGACGGCGACGGCGGCGGTGCCCAGGCCGACGAGCTGGCCGCGGTAGATTTTTTCGGCCAGGACACTGCGGGCGAGCAGGACGGTCCCGGCCGGGTAGAGGGCGGTGATCACGGCGACGACGGCGAGGTCGCCGTTGCGGGCGGCGAGCAGGAACATCAGGTTCGCCAGCGAGTCCAGCGCGCCCGCTGCGGCCGACATCGCGTGGACGGGCTTCTCCGTACCGAGCCTGCGGCCCATCAGGCCGGCGGCGGTCAGGGTGATGGCCGAGGGCACCGCCCTGCCGATGATCAGCGGGGCCACGCCGCTGTCGGAAGGAGCCTGGTGCAGGCAGACCATCTGCGACGCGATGGCGGCGCCCGCGCCGAGGGCCGGCAGCAGCGCCGAGCGCGAGGGCCGCGCGGAACCGGCGCCGTGACCGGCACTGACCAGCACGACCGCGACGAGCGCGAGCGGCAGGCCGAGCAGCCCGGCCAGGCCCAGGTGCTCGCCCTGGAGCAGCCCCACGCCGACGGGCAGTACGGCGGACACCAACGCGGTGACGGGCGAGAGCACGTTCATCGGGCCGATCGCCAGGGTCTGGTACAGCAGGGCGAAGGCGGCGGCCGAGGCGAAGCCGGAGGCCGCGCCCCAGACAAGGGCGCCGGTACTGAACGAGGCACCGAGGAGGGGCCACAGCAGCAGTTCGACCGCGAGCGAGGCCGGGGCGGCGATCATCACGGTGCGCAGGACGTGGGCCCTGCGGGCGCCGAGGCCGCCGAGGAAGTCGGCGCATCCGTAGGCCAGGGAACTGCCCAGGGCCAGCAGCAGAGCGAGCACGGTGACATCCCTTACTATCAACGGAACGACTAAACCGTACAACAGGCCGACCGAGTGTACCAATCGAATGACCGTCTGGCGCATTGCGGTGGTCCGCCAGTGAGGAAGGCGATCCGGATGACGGAGACCGAGGCAGCGCTGCGCACCCTCGCGGGCAACGTCCGGGCGGCCCGCACCCGCGCGGGCCTGTCCCTGGACGAATTCAGCCGACGCGCCCACGTCAGCAAGGGCGCCCTCGTGGCCCTGGAGAAAGCGCAGGGAAACCCGAACTTCGCCACCCTGGTGCGGCTGGCCGACACTCTCGGCGTCTCCGTGTCCGCACTCATGGAAGGCCCCGCCCAGGGCCGCGTCCGCGTCGTGTCCGCCGACACCGTGATGCCCCTGTGGACCGGAGAGGAGGGCGGCACAGCCCGGCTCATGCTGACGACATCCGGCCCGGCACCGACCGAGGTCTGGCGCTGGGAACTCCGACCGGGCGACGCATATCCCAGCCACCCCCACCAGCCCGGTGTCACCGAGACCGTCAGCGTCACCGCCGGACGGATGACCCTGATCGTCGACGGCACCGAACACCCCGTCGAAGCCGGACAGACCGCCACCTTCAACGGCGATGCCCCGCACACCTACCGCGGCACCGGCACCGAAACCTGCCACCTGATCATGACCGTCCACCTGCCGCCCGGCCCCACCTCCACCACCTGACAGTGAGGATCGACCATGGCATCGCCCGGAGGTCCGACTCCATCTGACTGACGCTTCGGCAGTCCTGTGCGGGAATCGCCGGCCTGCTGGGCCATGCCGTCCGGCGCGTGGCCCCTCAGGCGTCCTGCGGGTACCAGCGCAGCTCCACGGAGTTGCCGTCCGGGTCCTGTACGTAGAGGGAGACCGCGGTGCCCCGGGCACCGAAGCGCTCACCGGGTCCGTCGAGGACCGTGAAGACGCCGGAGTCGAAGACCTGCTGCCAGTCGAGCGGTTCGACCACCAGGCAGATGTGGTCGACATTGGAGTCCCGCGGCTGTCCGCCGGGTGCCTCGACAAGGTCGATGATGGTGGTGGGGCTCACCCGTACGGACGGGAAGGGGGCCTCGCCGGCCCGCCACTGCTCCACCCGTACCGGCTCCAGCCCCAGCGGGCCGGTGTAGAAGGCGAGCGAGCGCTCGATGTCGGCGACGTTCAGGACGAGGTGGTCGAAGGCGATCACGCGCACAGGGAACTCCGGGGATCGGGGCGCCGGGGCGCCGATGGCGGAACGGCTGGGACGGCGGGACCGGGTCTCACCGGTCCGGGGCGGTGTACGGCCGCGGGTTCAGCATCGCCGACCACGCGTCCGCCGGTCCAACGCGCCCGCCGTGATCACCGCCGGGCCCGGCCCGGTCGGTGCGCGGCGCCCTCGGTGCTCTCCCGCAGGACAAGGCGGTGCGCCACGACGCGGTCCTGGGGGGAGAGCGGGGCCGGTGCCGGCTCGTCCGCGCCGGCCTGCGGCCGGGTCGCCTCGGCGATACGGTGGCGCAGCAGGTGTACGGCGACCTTCGCCACCGCACCCTTGTCGGGGGCCACGGTGCTCAGCGTCGGTACGCTGTACCGCCCGCCCTCCACGTCGTCGAAGCCCATCACGGCGATGTCCTCGGGCACCCGTACGCCGTGCTCGTGCAGTGCGCGCAACGCCCCCAGGGCGAGCTGGTCGTTGAGGCACAGCAGCGCGTCGGGGCGGGCGCCGCCGCTCAGGGCCCGGTGCACCGCGTCGGCCCCGTCGGGCATCCGGAACGCCCCCACGGGCAGCAGCGCCGCCGCGTCGTAGGCGATGCCCGCGGCCGACAGGGCCGCCCGGTAGCCGCGGGTGCGGGCCTCCGCGGTGCCCAGCCCGGGCTCGTCCCGGCCGCCGATGACCAGGATGGCGCGGTGCCCGCGGGCGATCAGGTGCTCGGTGGCCTCACGCGCGGCCTGTTCGTTGTCGATCGCCACATGGTCCGCCCCCTCTTCGAGCAGTTCGCCCAGCAGGACCGTCGGCGGAGAGCCGGCGTTGTCGCGCAGGTCGTCGCTGGTCAGGGCGAGCGGGCTGAGGATGATGCCGTCGACGAAGTCGGAGCCGAACCCGGAGAGCGCAGCCAGCTCGTGCCGGCGGTCCCCGCCGGACTGGTGGACCAGCACCGTCAGCGAGCACTCCTCGGCCGCGCGGATCACGTGCCGGGCGAGTTCGGCGAAGTACGGGACGTCCAGCTCCGGTACGACCAGGGCGATGACCCCGCTGCGCCCGGTGCGCAGATGGCGGCCCGCCAGATTGACCCGGTAGCCGAGATGGTCGATGGCCTCGCGGACCACACGCCGGGTCCGGTCGGACACATGGACGTAGTCGTTGATCACGTTCGAGACAGTCTTCTCCGACACGCCCGCGTGTCGTGCGACGTCCTTGATCCTGGGTCGTGCCACGGCCATCTCCCCCTGCCACTTGCGCACCGCCGAGTCTATGCCGTGGCGGGCCGCGATCCTCGCGGCGGTCTCCGGCGCGGCCTGGCCTTCCGGCCGCGCTCGGGCCTGTACAGCGAGCAGTGCCGCACCTCTTTACAGCCGTTGTACATCGATGTAAAAACATGGCATCGCGCCGGTCGCCGGAGCGGTGCCCACCCGTTGCAGCGGTGGGCCGCCACCGGTTGCCCATGCCGGTGGCCGCCGTCAACCGGCATGGTCGACCGGCCGTCGAAAGGTCCGTGATGAGTTCTTCTCCACCTGCCCCCGGGCCGCGGCCCGCGCTCCCGCCCCCGCCGACGGCGGGCGTGAGCCGCCGCGGGCTCCTGCGCTACGGCGTGGCCGGGGCCGGCGCCGCGCTGCTCGCCTCCGGCCCGCTGACCGGCTGCGCCTCGCCCGCCGCGTCCTCCGATGCCTCCGCCCTGAAGGTCTGGGACCTCTTCCAGGGCGGCGACGGCATCCTGATGAACGACATGATCAAGGCCGTCTCCACCGCGCGGGACGGCTTCGCCGTCGACCGCACCATCCTGGACTGGGGCCCGTCCTACTACACCAAGCTCGCCATGTCGGCCGCCGGAGGCCGGGCGTCCGACGTGGCCGTCCTCCACCTCTCCCGGCTGGCCGGATACGCCCCCGGCGGACTGCTGGACGCCTTCGACCTCGACCTGCTCGCCGAATTCGGCTGCGGCGAGGCCGACTTCACCCCGGCCGTCTGGAAGCGGACCCGGTACGAGGGGACCGTGTACGCGATCCCGCTGGACGTCCACCCCTTCATCGTCTTCTACGACCAGGACGCCGCGGACAAGGCCGGGCTTCTCGACACCTCGGGCGAACTCGCCCCGATGGGGTCCCCCGAGGCCCTGCTGGACGCGGGGAAGGCGCTCGCGAAGGCCACCGGAGGCTCGGGCATCCTCTTCGGCCATGTCACCGACACGGCGCAGTGCTGGCGGCAGTTCGCCGCGTTCTACGCCCAGACGGGCGCGGAGTTCACCCTGCCCGAGGGCGGTCCTGCCGAGATCGACGTGGACGCCGCCGTCCGGGTCGTGACGTTCATGCAGCGGCTCTTCGACGGGAGGACCAACCCCAACAACCTCGACTACTACGGGGCGATGGCCGCGTTCCTCGACGGCCGCGGCGGGATGGTCATGCTCGGCGAGTGGGAGCTGCCCGCCCTGCGCAAGTCGGACATCCGGCTGGGGGCCGCCCCCTTCCCGCAGGTCTTCGAACGCCCCGCCGTCTACACCGACTCCCACAGCTTCGTCCTGCCGCACCAGGCCGACCCCGACCCCGCGCGGCGCCGCGAGGCCCACCGGTACGTCGCGCAGATGCTCAAGCAGAGCCTCACCTGGGCGAGCGCCGGACACATCCCCGCGTACCAGCCCGTGCTGGCCCGCCCCGAGTACGCGAAGCTGCGCCCCCAGTCGTCCTACGCGGACGCGGGCGAGGTGGCGGTGCTCGACCCGCCGAACTGGTTCGCGGGAGCGGCCTCGAACTTCCAGAACCGCATGTGCCAGCCGCTCCAGGCGGCGCTGCTCGGCAACACCTCGGCCGAGAAGGCGGTGCGGCAGATGGTCCGTGAGGCGGACGCGCTGCTTCGGCAGCCCAACCCGGTGGCCTGACCGGAGCACAAGGAGCTACAGACGTGACTACCACCGTACCCACCGGTACCGCCGTGCCCCCCGGCACGCCACCGTCCACCCCTCCCGGCCGCCGGCTCCCCTTCCGGGAGAAGAACGCCGCCGGCCGGAGCGACGGCCTGCTCTTCGTCCTGCCCTTCCTGGTGCTCTTCGCGGTCTTCCTGGTCTGGCCCGTCGCCCACGGCGTCTGGATGAGTTTCACCGACAGCTCGCTCGCGCTGCGCGACACGGCCTTCGTCGGATTCGCCAACTACGCCGAGGCGTTCGGCGACCCGGACGTCTGGAGCAGCCTGGGCAACACACTCGTCTTCACCCTCATCTCGTGCGTACCGCTGGTGCTCGTCGCACTCGCGATGGCGCTGCTGGTCCACAGCGGGCTGGCCGGCCAGTGGGCGTGGCGCCTGGCGTTCTTCGCGCCCTACCTGCTGCCCGTCACCGTGGTGACCCTCATCTGGGCATGGCTGTACCAGCCGGACATCGGCTTCGGGAACCAACTGCTCGGCACGCTCGGCATGGAGCCCGTCGGCTGGCTGTCCGACGAGTCGGTCGCCATGTGGTCCATCGCCGCCCTCACCGTCTGGTGGACGGTCGGCTTCAACTTCCTGCTCTACCTCGCCGCGCTCCAGGCCCTGCCGGAGACCCTCGACGAGGCCGCCGCGCTCGACGGCGCGGGCGCCTGGCGGCGGCTGTGGTCCGTCACCCTGCCCCAACTGCGCAGGACCACCGTGCTGGTGGCCATGCTCCAGGTCCTGGCCTCGCTCAAGGTCTTCGACCAGATCTACATCCTCACCAAGGGCGGCCCGAACGGCACCACCCGTCCCATCCTGGAGTACGTCTACGACGTCGGATTCACCGGCTACCGGCTGGGCTACGCCTCGGCCATCTCCTACATCTTCTTCGCGCTGGTGATCGTCATCTCCGTCGCGCAGCTCCGCTTCTTCCGCCAGGAGGACTGACCGTGTCCGCTACCGCAACTCCTGTGCGCCCGCGCCGCCGTGCGCCCCGCGAAGCCGGCGGTTCACCGATGCTCCTCGGCCCGGGACGGCTGCCGCGCGTCCTGGCCGGCACCGCGCTGGTGGTCCTGGCGACCGTCTGGCTGCTGCCGCTGGTCTGGGCCGTCGCCACCTCGCTCCAGAGCGAGCAGGACGTGTCGAAGCCGGGCCTGTCCCCGCTCAAGGGCGCCTTCACCCTGGAGTCGTACCGGCAGATCCTGGAGCGCGGGAACGTCACTACCTGGGCCTTCAACAGCTTCCTGGTGGCCGGTCTGGTCACACTGATCACCGTGGTGGTCTCCACGCTCGCCGCCTACGGCTTCGCACGCGGAACGTTCCGGGGCCGCCGGGTCCTGCTGGCCGTCACCGTCGCCGCCATCATGGTGCCGCCGCAGTTGCTCGTCGTGCCGCTCTTCGAGCAGATGCTCCTGTTCAACCTGGTGGACACGTACGCGGCGGTCATCCTGCCCCAAGTGGTGGCGCCGATGATGGTGTTCATCCTCAAGCGGTTCTTCGAGGGCCTGCCCAAGGACCTGGAGGACGCCGCCCGGATCGACGGCGCGTCCGAAGGCAGGGTCTTCCTGTCCATCGTCCTGCCGCTGTCCCGGCCCATCGTGGCCGCCGTCGCGATCTTCGTGTTCATCGGCGCCTGGAACAACTTCATGTGGCCGTTCATCGTCACCAACGACCCCGGCCTCATGACCCTCCCGGTGGGTCTGGCCACCGTCAAGGACTCCTTCGGCATCCTGTACGCGCAGTCCATGGCGTCCGCGTTGCTCGCCTCGCTGCCGCTGATCGTCATGTTCCTGCTCTTCCAGCGGCGCATCATCAAATCGGTGGCCACCACGGGGCTCGGCGGTACCTGATCCGGCCGCCCGCCCGTGCTCCCGGCCGCGCCCGCCCGCGCTCCCGGCCCCCGGGCCGGGAACGCGGGCCCCTCCGTCGCCCCCCGTGCGCCCTGTCCCACGATCGACCCGCGCCGGATTTACATCGATGTACATTGTGGTTCGGTGACCGCACCGCACCGCCCCTACCGCACCGCCCCCTACACACCGACTGGAGCATGCGTGCCCACTTCCTCCGTACCGCGCCCGGAACACCCCCGGCCGCAGTTCGTCCGTAACGACTGGCTCAACCTCAACGGAACCTGGCAGTTCGAGACCGACCGAGGGGACAGCGGCCTGGAACGCGGTCTCGTGGACCGCGCCCTGACCGGCGAGATCCTTGTCCCCTTCCCGCCCGAATCGGAGCTGTCCGGCATCGGCGACACCGATTTCCTGGAGGCCGTGTGGTACCGGCGGGTGCTCACCCTGCCGTCCGCGTGGGCCGGACGCCGGGTGCTGCTGCACTTCGGCGCCGTCGACCACGACACCACCGTATGGGCCAACGGTGTCGAAGTGGCCCGCCACCGGGGCGGGTTCACCCCGTTCACCGCCGACCTCGGTGACCTCGCGGGCTCCGGCGAGGTCACCCTCACCGTCCGCGCCCGCGACCCGCGTTCGGGCCCGCAGGCCCGCGGCAAGCAGGCCGTCCAGTACGCCAACCACGACTGCAACTACACCCGGGTCACCGGCATCTGGCAGACCGTATGGCTGGAGCCCGTCCCCGACCTCCACCTGCGCCGCCCCCGCATCACCCCTGACCTGGCGGGATCCGCGTTCCATCTGGAACTTCCCCTCTCCGGCAACCGCCCCGGCCACCGGGTACGCGCGGTCCTCGGTGACGACGACGGCGAGGTCTGCCGCGCGGAGGCCCGCGCCGACCTCGACCTCGCACCCCGTCTGCACCTTCCGGTGCCGCAGGAGCGGGTGCGCCCGTGGGGCCCGGAGGATCCGCACCTGTACGACCTGCGCATCGAACTCCTCGACGCGGCGGGCGAGGTGGTCGACAGCGCGGAGAGCTATGCCGGCCTTCGGGCGGTGGGGATCCGGGGCAAGGCCGTCACCCTCAACGGGCGGCCCCTCTTCCAGCGGCTCGTGCTCGACCAGGGCTGGTACCCGGACGGCCTGATGACCGCGCCGACCGACGCCGCGCTGGTCCATGACATCGAGATCGCCATGGCGGCGGGCTTCAACGGGGCACGGCTGCACCAGAAGGTGTTCGAGGAGCGCTTCCTTTACCACGCGGACCGCCTCGGCTACCTGGTCTGGGGGGAGTTCGGCGACTGGGGCTGCGAGACCGGCGGTTCGTCGGGCAACAACCAGCAGCCGGACGCCTCCTACACCGCCCAGTGGCTGGAGGCGCTGGAACGCGACTACTCGCACCCCTCGATCATCGGGTGGTGCCCGCTCAACGAGACGTACCAGAAGCTGCACGACCGCATCACCCAACTCGACGCCGTGACCCGGGCGATGTTCCTGGCCACCAAGGCGATGGACACGACCAGGCCGGTCCTCGACACGTCCGGGTACGCCCACCGGGTCATCGAGACCGACATCTACGACTCCCACAGCTACGAACAGGACCCGGCCGCCTTCCAGCGCCAGATGTCCGGCCTGGCCAAGGACGAACCGTACGTCAACACCCATGAGAACGGCGCCACTTACTCCCTGCCGTACGCGGGCCAGCCCTACTTCGTCAGCGAGTTCGGCGGCATCTGGTGGGACCCGGCCGCGGCGGCCGCGTTCTCCGGCGAGGACCGGACGGAATCCTGGGGGTACGGCGAACGGGTACGCGACGAGGAGGAGTTCCACGCGCGGTTCGCCGGGCTCACCGGCGTCCTGCTGGACGACCCCGGCATGTTCGGCTACTGCTACACCCAACTGACCGACGTGTTCCAGGAACGCAACGGCATCTACCGTTTCGACCGCGGCACCAAGCTGGACGTCGAGCGGGTCCGCGCCGCGCAGATCCGTCCGGCCGCCATCGAGGAGCAGGACCCCGCGTAGCGGGCGCGTCCCCGTACAACCGCCTCACCGCACGCCAACGCCTCCCCGGCCCGCGCCGGGGAGGCGTTGGCGTACGGCGAGCCGTCAGAGCCGCTGGAGATGCCAGAGCTGGGGCTGGAGGCCGTTGCACGTCCACTGCCGTACGTCGGCGCCCGTGGCCCGCGAGCCCTCGGCCACGTCCAGACACTGACCGCTGGACCGGGCGACGAGCCGGTAGGCGCCGCGCCCGGCGTTCTCCAGCCGCCAGTCCTGCGCGGACGCGCCGTTGCAGTACCACTGACGCACATCGGCGCCCGGCGTCTGCGAGCCGTCCCGCACGTCCAGGCAGTACCCGCTGTTGCGGCCGGTGAGGGTGAACCGGTCGCCGCCCCGGGCGCGCAGCGTCCACTGCTGCGGTCCGAGGCCGTTGCACGTCCACTGCTGTACGTTGCCGCCCGGCAGCCGGGAGTCCTCGGCCACGTCCAGGCAGTGCCCGCTGTTGGCGTTCACGAGCCGGTACAGGGCGCCGTCCACCACCCCGGCCGCGTCACCGCTGCCGGTGATCCCGCCGGTCGCGTAGTAGGGCTTGCAGACGGTGCCGTCCCAGTCGGTGGCGATCTCCAGGACCTGCCTGCCGTCGGCCGAAGGGAGCAGCGGCGAACTGTAGTTCTGGCAGTAGTTCGCGCTCGGGTTCGCCACCCGCACCGGTGCCTCGATCTCGTACCAGGGACCGGTGCCGTTCTCCGTGTTGGCGAGGATCGTGCGTCCGCTCTCCGCCGCCGGGGTGCCGTCACGGTTGAGCAGCATCTGCCCGATCAGCAGCAGCCGGCCGTTCGGTCCGCCGTCCGGTGCGGGGGCCCAGGCGACGGTCGGCGCGGCCCGGAAGTACTTGCCGTCGACCGTCTCGGGACGGAAGCCGAGCGAGGCCGGGTCCCCCCAGTTCCAGCCGTCCGCCGAGGTCCGGTAGTGCACCACGCACTGGTACTGGCCACCGGGGTTGCAGATCTCGTAGCTCATGAAGTACGTGCCGTTGGGCAGTGTGCGCACCATCGGCATGCCGGGACGGTCGGGCTGCCAGGTGCTCGCCACGGTGTTGTGCCGGTCCTGCCAGTGCACCCCGTCGTAGCTGCGGGAGGCGGACAGCTTCTGGCTGTGTCCGGGGTCGGTCTCGTCGGCGTAGTGGCAGACGAGCGCCCCGTCGGCCGCGACGGAGAACTCCGGCTCCCAGAGCCCGCCCGTGCCGCTCGCGGTGGCGCAGGACGACAGGTAGGACCAGGTGCGGCCCACGTCGTTGCTGCGCCAGACACGCAGGGCCATGCGCCGGTCGGACTCGTCCTGCCCGGCGGACGCCGCCCACAGCAGGGTGCCGGCGGTCAACCCGCCGATCTGCCGGGGGAGTTCGAAGAGAGTGCCGCAGCACTGGCCCTGGCCACCGGACGATTCAGGATCGGCGATCCTGCCCACCTCACGGAAGACCGAACCGTTGTCGGTGCTCTCGTGGATGGCGCCGATGCCGTTGTTGCCGTCGAAGGTGGTGACGCTCGCGAGTACGCGTCCGTTCGCGGCGCCGTTGTGCGCCAGCCGGATGGCCCGGGGGTACAGCCCGGTGCCGTTGCGCAGCGGCGAACCCGTGGCGGCGGGCGCGGCGTCCCGCGCCGTGGCCTCCCGCACCGCGGCCCCCGCCGTGTCCGCGGGGCTCGCGCCACCCGCGGCGAGGGCGGGGGAGGCGGGGACGAGCAGCGCGAGGCTCAAGGCCCCGGCGAGCCCCAGCAGTACGGACCGGGCTCTTCGCCGAGGGCGGCGGCCGTCGGTACGGGGATGGTGCGACGGGGGAGCGGGGGTGGCGGGCAGGCCGCGCGAGAGGGGGCCGCAGGGCCGGTGGGGGCGGGGATGGCGGAGACGGAACACGGAGCTCCTTCCTGGGGGTGCACTGGATGCGAGCGCCAGAGTAGAGCCGTGTGTACATCGATGTACACAGATGTGCGCCAACCTTTTACATCGATGTACACGTGACTCTGGCGTTTCCGGTACGCGGCGGACCCAGCGTCGTAAGTCCCGTGTGGCGCCAATGCCTTGGCGCTGCCCGGCAGTCAAAAATCCGGTGACGGGGGGCTTGTGCGCTCCCTAGGATCGGACCTTGTGTTCTCCCGTCCCTCCTTCATCGGCGACGAAGCGGTCGCGCACGCGGTCGCCGCGCACTGGCTGCCCGAGGTCACCGACCTCACCTACCTGCCCTGGGGGTTCGGCGCGTACCACTGGCGGGCGACCGGCGGCGGTACGACGCTGTTCGTGACGCTGGACCAGTTGGCGCCCCGGCACACCGCGGCGTCGCTGGAGGCCGCCTACGCGGGAGCCGCCGCACTGGCCACCGCCGGTCTGGACGTGGTGTGCGCGCCGCTGCCCGCCCGGTCCGGGCGGTTCACCGTCGATGTCGGGGCCGGTGCGCTCAGCGTGACGCCCTGGTGGGAGGGACGGTCCCCGACCCGGGCGGAGGCGGCCGGGCCCGACCACGTCCGTGAGATCGTCGCCGCGCTGGCCGCGCTGCACGGCGCCGTACCACCGGACGGTCTGCGGCGGTGGGCTCCGCGCGTCGGACCGGGGTTCGCCGACGAGTTGCGCGCCCGTACGGCCCGGACCTGGACGTCCGGACCGCTGGCGGAGGAGGCGCGCGTCGCGATCGCCGCCCGAGAGGACGCGATCAGACGCTGGACGGGCCGGTACCTCGACCTGGCGGCCCTCGCGCTCGCCCGCCGGGACTCCTGGGTGCCGACCCACGGCGAGCCGCACGCCGGTACCGACGACGACCAGGTGGCCCTGCGCGGGCTGTACGAGGAGCTGTCGGACGCCCCGGGGTGACCCGTGCGCGTCCGCCGGCGGCCCCCTCCGGTGTGGGTGGCCCGCCGGGCCGTCAGGCCTCCTCGGCCGGAAGCGCGTACAGACGGGGCAGGTTGACCACCACCGCCTCCTGGGTGCTGCGGGCGATGACCACGACGGCCTCCTCGGTGGGGTCGGGGTTCTCCTCCCGGTGCGGCACGAACGGCGGGACGAAGACGTAGTCGCCGGGTGAGGTGCGCAGCCGTACCTCCTGGGGCTCCTCGCCCGAGTCGTCCAGGAAGACGAACTCGGGGTGGCCGCCGACCACATAGATGGCGGTCTCGGACGCGCCGTGGTGATGGTCGGAGGACGAGGTCGCGGGCGCCACCAGGGTCTGGCCCATCCACAGCTTCTCGGAACCGACCGTCCTGCCGCTGATGGCGGCGAACCTGCGCATGCCGCCGGTCTGTGCCGTGTCGCCGTCCAGGGAGTCCGCGCGGATGTGGTGCAGCCGGGTGCGCAACGACGCCGTCGAGTGGTCCGGCGCGTCGGGGAGATGCGGATGGAAACCTTCGCCCGGGTTCGTCGTCAACGGCTCGCTCATGGCACGGACGCTAGAGCGGCGGCGAAAAGGATGTCAAGAGGTGTCTTTTGGGCTTCACCTGCGGCAATGTTCCCGCAACGAACCGGGAAGGGGGCGGAGGCCCACCGGAAGTCCTCGCCCCCGAACGGCCGTCCGGGCATGATGGGACCTATGCATATCTCCGCGAAGGCGGACTACGCCACGCGCGCTCTGCTGGAGCTCGCCCGTGCGGCCGGCCGTCCGCTCACCTGCGAGGCCATCGCCTCCTCGCAGGAGATTCCGTTCCGGTTCCTCAAGTCCGTGGTGGGCGAGTTGCGCAAGGCCGGCCTGGTGCGCAGCCAGCGCGGCTGCGAGGGCGGGTACTGGCTCGGCAGGCCCGCCGAGGAGATCACCCTGCTGGACGTCGTACGCGCCGTCGACGGCGAAGTGATCACCCTGCGCGGCGAACCGCTGGCCGGACTCGACTACCCGGGCCCCGCGGCGGGCCTGCCCCGGGTGTGGCGGCAGGTCGAGGCGGACGCGGCGGCCGTGCTGGGCGGGCTGGCCCTCGCCTCGCTGCTGCCCGCCGGTGAGGCGGGAGCGCGCCCCAGGCTCGGCGCCGCGTGACGCGCGGTCAACCGCGGCCTCCGGTCGAGGTGGTGGAGTACACCGACCCCCTGTGCCCCTGGTCCTGGGGTTCGGAGCCCGTCCTCCGCCGGCTGCGGGAGGCGCTGGACGGCCGGGTCCGCTGGCGTCGGGTGTACGCCATCCTCTTCGACCACGACGACGACCCGGCGCCCGACCCGGTGGCCGAGACGGCCTGGTACGCGCGGTACGTGGCGGAGGTCACCACCCACACCCTGGCCCCGCGCGCGGTCCGCCTGAGCCGCGTGGCCGCCAGCTCCTGGCCCTCCTCGCTCGTCGCCAAGGCCGCGGAACGCCAAGGCCCCGAGGTGGCCGAACGGGTGCTGCGGCGGCTGCGGGAGACCGTCTTCGTCGGCGGCGAACCGGCGGACACCACCGCACTGGCGCTCTCCGCCGCGCGCGGGGTGCCGGACCTCGACCCCGAGCGGCTGGCCGCCGACGCCGCCGCCCCCGGCGTACGGGAAGGGGTACGCGCCGACCGTGCGGAGGCGCGCCGTCCGGTGCCCGAAGTACGGTCCGTACGCGGGGGATCGCCGCACCCCGGCGCCGCCAGGGAGACCGCAGACGGCGGGTACCGCTACGCCCTGCCGACGCTGCTGATCCGGTCCGCCTCGGGGTACCGCGCCGTACCCGGTCTGCGGACCTTCGAGGAGTACGTGTCGGCCGTCGACGCGGTCCGCCCGGGGCTGGTGAAGGCCGCCGGGCCGCTCACCCCGGCCCAGGCGCTGGAGCGTCACCGGAGTCTGACCGAACCCGAGCGGCCCTGGCGGGCGGAGGGTGCCTGGCCGCCGCCGGGCGCCGTCCGGGTGGACACCGGGAACGGCCCCCTGTGGCTGCATCCCCAGGAAGCCGCGGTCCATCCGGCCACCCGCCGCGCGCTGTCGCGGGGTTCCGGCCCCGAGGGCGGGGCCCGTTCCACCGGATGAGACACCAATTGGTGTCCATTGACAGTCTCCGGCGGTCGGCCTCAGGATGTGGAGCATGCTCACGACGCACCCCGGTGTGGTGTGCCGCTACGTGGACCTGCGGCGCACCTCCAGCGCACTCTGTCGCTGACCACCCGCCGCCCCCGGCCCTCAGGCGCCGCCTGACCCCCGCCCGCGGCACCGGCGTTCCGCCGGGCCCCGTCCGCCTCCGCGCCTCGTCCGCCCCTGCGCCGGTCCGCCTCCGTGCCGGCCCGCCTCCGCGTCTCCTCTCCCCTCGCCGCGTTCCGTCGCGCGCCGTCTCCGTACCACCGGTCCGCCTCGCGGGACCGCTGCTTCCGGTCGCCCGGAGCGGTGTCGCCCCCTGGCCCCTCGCCCCGCCCGGTGGCCCGTTCGTGCGGCTGTGTGCCGGTGGTTCGCGTGGATTCGGCCAGAGCTGCCCCGTTCCCCGGTCCCGTATGCCTGCCCCGGGCCGGGACCCGTTACAGAAAGAGTGAGATGTCCACACGACGCACGATCCGCCGCCCCGGCCGGGTCCGACCCGCCCGGAAGGCCGGCGGCCCGCGGGCCAGAGCCCTCGGGGCCGCCCTCGTCGCTCTCCTCGCCCCCGCCCTGAGCGGCTGCGGAGGCGACGCCTCCTCCGCGACCGGCGCCGCGACACTGAAGTGGGCCTCCTCGTACTTCCCGGCGCACTGGGACCCGGTGGTCTCGGGCAGTGGAGCCCAGTTCCGCGAACTCGCCCTGGTATATGCCTCGTTGACCCGTACCGACGAGACAGGGAAGGCGGTGCCCGACCTCGCGAAGAGCTGGGAGTACAACGCCGGGGGCGACCGGATCACCTTCCATCTGCGCCCCGGCCTGAAGTTCAGCGACGGGGAGCCGGTCGACGCCGCCGCCGTCAAGACCGCGATCGAGCGGGCGCAGAAGCAGAAGAACTCCGCCCTCTTCGGCGATCTGACCTCCATCAGGTCGGTGGAGGCGGACGGACTGGACGCGGTGCTCCACCTCACCCAGGTCGACTACCAGATCCCGCAGTTGCTCGGTGAGCGCGTGCTCCAGATCTCCAGCCCCAAGGCGGCCAGGTCTCCGGAGAAACTGGACCAGAACCCTGTCGGCGCCGGGCCGTTCATCGTCCAGCAGTTGATACCGGGCACCAAGGCGGTCCTGAGGAAGAACCCGGACTACTGGGACGCGAAGAACATCCACATCGACAACGTCGAGCTGATCTCGGCCCCGGACACCTCGACGGTCGTCTCCGGGCTGCGGACCGGCGTCTACAACTTCGCGGACATCGAACCGAGTCAGGCGGACGCCGCCGAGAAAGCCGGGCTCGACGTCTTCGTCCAGCCCGGCTTCAACGCCTCGAACATCAGCCTGAACGTCAACAAGACGCCGTTCGACGACGACCGGGTCGTCGACGCCGTCCGGCACGCGGTCAACCGCCGGGAGTTCGTCGACAAACTGACCTTCGGTCACGGCGAGACGACCGACCAGCCGTTCCCGAAGGGGTACGTGGCCTACGACCCGCAGGCGGCCGGCTCCTTCCCGTACGACCCGGCGAAGTCGAGGAAGCTTCTCGCCGAGGCGGGTCACCGGGCCGGTGACATCAAACTCGACCTGGTCATCCCGGCGGAGGACCCCCAGGCGGAGATCGTCCAGTCCCAGTTGGCCGCGGTCGGCATCAAGGTCACCATCAAGGTCGACAAGAACTGGGCCACGCCGTTCTTCGCCAAGAACCTGGCCTTCTCGCTCTACTCGACCACGGGCCGTGACTCCGCCGTACAGACCCTGACCGCACACTTCGGTCCCAACGGTCCGCTCAACCTCAGCACCCCGTACGAGCCGGCCGGTTTCGCGGCGGCCGTCGCGAAGGTCCGCCGGACCCCGCTGGACGCGGCCGTGTACCCGGAGGTCCTGCGGGCGGCGACCCGGGCGGGCCTCCGGAGCAAGGCGCTGGTGTTCACGTACTCCTCGCCGAACCTCTTCGCCAAGAGCCCGTCGGTCTCCGGCCTGCCGAAGAACCCGGCCCACATCGACTGGACCGGCGTGACCGTGTCCGGCAAGTGACCTCCACCCGCTTCCGGAGCTCCCTCTACTTCTGGACCTCCACCTACTTCTGGACCTCCACCCGCTCCGGACCATCCATCCACCCCAGAGAGGGGGCAACCCCATGACGGTCGCCGCAACCAGGGCGCGGCACGCGCTGGGCCGCGTCCTGGGCGCCCTCGCCCGGTCGGTCGCGATCTTCGTGCCGGTGTTCCTGGTCGCGACCTTCGTGACGTTCGCGCTCCGTTCGCTGAGCGGGCTCAGCCCGGCGCGGATCCAGCTCGGCGAGCAGGCGACCCCCGAGGCGATCCGGCGGATCGAGGCCCAATGGGGTCTCGACCAGCCCTTCCTGACCCAGTACTGGCACTGGTTCACCGATGTCCTGCACGGACAGCTCGGTTCCAGTTGGGTCAACGGGGCCGACATCTCCACGCTCATCGGCCTCGGCCTGGGTGTGAGCCTCTCGGTCGCGGTCCTCGCGCTGATCATCGGGGTGCTCGCCGGTTTCGCCCTCGGCACGGTGGCCGCGGTCCGGCGCACCACCCCGCTCGACCGCGCGGTCACGGGGTTCGTCACCGTGATCTCGGTGATGCCGGCCTTCGTCGTCGGCATCGTGCTGGTCACGGTCTTCTCGGTCGGACTCGGTCTGTTCCCCTCGGCCGGCTACGTCCCCGCGGAGCAGGGCATCGGCCCGTGGCTCGCGCATGTCACGCTTCCCGCGCTCGCGCTGAGCTTCGACGTCATCGCCGACGTCGCCCGCCAGCTCCGTACCAGCCTCATCGCCGCGTACAGCGAGAACTATGTGACCGGTGCGGTGGTACGGGGGCTGGGGCCGCGGCGGATCTTCTTCGGCCATGTCCTGCGCAACGGTCTCGGGCCGGCGCTCGCCACACTCGGCCTCAAGTTCCCTTCCCTGGTGGGCGCTTCCGTCGTCACGGAGTGGATCTTCGGTCTTCAGGGCTTCGGCCGGTTCGCCAACGACTCCGCCCAGGCCGGTGACGTGCCCGCGGTGCAGGGGGTCCTCGTGGTGTCGATCGTCCTGGTCGTCACCTTCAACCTGATCGTCAACCTGGTGCTGGCCCGTGTGACGCCGGCCGCCCAGCGGGGGGTGTGACCATGGTGCGCCGCGTCTTCGCCCTGACGTCCGGCAGGGTCGCCGTCGTGATCCTCGTCCTCATCGCGCTGCTGGCGCTCCTCGGCCCGTGGCTCGCTCCCCACGATCCGCTGGCCACCGGCGACCACACGCTCGGGGACGCCTCGGGCGCCAACTGGCTGGGTACGGACCACCTCGGCCGCGATGTGTTCAGCAGGCTGCTGGACGGTTCGCGTATCAGTGTGCTCGGCTCGCTCGAAGTCGCGCTGACGGCGCTGGCGGTCGGCGCGGTACCCGGCATCCTCTCCGTCCATCTGGGACGGGGCTTCGAATGGCTCACCCTCCGCCTGGCCGACACACTGGTCGCCCTGCCGTTCCTGCTGTTCGCCGTCGCGGTGATCGCGCTGCTCGGCAACGGCATCACCCAGGCGATGCTCGTCACGGGCGCGTTGGTCTCGCCGCTCTTCTACCGGGTCTCCCGCGCCGCCACGCTGGCCGTCGCGCGCTCCCCGTACGTGGAGGCCGCGCTCATCTCCGGTGCCTCCATCGGCTGGGTGGTGCGCCGGCACGTCTGGGTCAAGGTGCTCCCACCGCTCGCGGTCGCGCTCGCCCAGACCATCGGTGTCGGCTTCGTCATCGTGTCGTCCCTGACGTTCCTCGGTATCGGCGTCCAGCCGCCCGCGCCCACCTGGGGCGGTCTGCTCGCCTCCGATCTGGGCTATCTCAGCCACCAGCCGTGGGCACCGCTGGCGCCCGCACTGCTGATCATGGTCACCGTCTGGGCCTGCAACCTCCTCGCCGACGCGATCCGCGATGTCTCCGGCGAGGCGGGGCGGGCGCTGGTCAACCGCCGCAAGGTCCGTGCCGCCCGCCGCGACCACGCCCGTTCCGTCTCCGCCGGAGGTGCCCGATGACGACCCTGTCCCACCACACCGTGCCCGAACGGGCCGAGGACGCCGACCCGTCGGCCCCACCGGTCCTCGCGGTCCGCGATGTACGGATCAGCGACCGGACGGCCGACCGGGAGATCGTCCACGGGGTGAGCTTCGACCTCACGCCCGGCAGGGCCGTCGGCATCGTCGGCGAGTCCGGCAGCGGCAAGACCCTCACCTGCCGTGCGGTGCTCGGCATCCTTCCCCCGCACTTCGAGATCACCGGCGGCTCCGTCGAGATCGCCGGCACCGACATCGCGACCCTGACGCCCCGGCAGTGGACGGCCCTGCGCGGCGCCACGATCAGCGCGGTCTTCCAGGACCCGGCGTCGTACCTCAACCCGTCGATCCGGGTGGGCGCTCAGATCGCCGAGGTCATCCGGGTCAAGAAGGGCCTGAAGCGCCGGGCGGCCCGGCACCGTGCCGTCGAACTGCTGCGGGCCGTACGGCTGAGGGACCCGGAGCTGGTCTACGGCCAGTACACCTACGAGCTGTCCGGCGGCATGCTCCAGCGCGTCCTGATCGCGGCGGCCATCGCCGCGGAACCGCGGGTCCTCATCGCCGACGAGGCCACGACGGCGCTCGACGTGACCGTCCAGGCCGAGATCCTCGACCTCCTCGCCGAACTGCGCGAACGGGCCGGTCTGGCCCTCGTGGTCGTCTCCCACGACCTGGCCGTCGTCGCCCAGGTGTGCGACGAGGTGCTGGTGATGCGGGAGGGCGTCGTGGTGGAGCACGGCCCGACGCGGTCGGTGCTGTACGACCCGCGGCACGCGTACACCCGGCTGCTCGTCGCCGAGCACGAACAGTACGGCCTGGAGAAGTTCCTCACCCCCAAGGAGACGGCGTGACCAGCGGGTTTCCCACCGCGACCCCGGCGGACGGCTCGAAGACCCCGGCAAACCACACGGACACTCAGGCGGACCACACGGACACTCCGGCGGACCCGACGGACAGCCCGGCGGACCCCACGGAGGCACCGGCCGGGCGTACGGAGACCCCGGCCGCCGTACTGGACGTCACCGGCCTCGACGTGCACTACGGCCGGGGCCGCCGGCGCCACCACGCCCTGCGCGGTGTCTCGCTGAGCGTCGCGCCCGGCGAGACCCTCGGGGTCATCGGCGAAACGGGTTCGGGCAAGTCGACGTTCGCCCGCGCCGTACTCGGCCTGGTACGCGCCTCGGCCGGGTCGATCGTCGTCGACGGCGAGGACGTACGGACCTACGGCGGCCGACAGTGGCGCGCCCTGCGCCGGCGCGGCGTGATCCAGTACGTCTTCCAGGACCCGCTGCGCAGCCTCGACCCCGACCTCACCGTCGGGGAATCCCTGAGCGAACCGCTGCTCGTCCAGGGAGTCCCGCGCAAGGAGGCGGCCGAGCGGGCCCGGGCGTTCCTCGGGCGGGTCCGCCTCGCCGAGGAACTGCTCGACCGGCTCCCCGGAGAACTCTCCGGCGGGCAGCGCCAGCGGGTCGCCGTGGCCCGCGCGCTGGTCACCGAGCCCCGGCTGGTCATTCTCGACGAGCCGGTCAGCGCCCTCGACTCCGCCAACCGCGTCCAGATCCTGGAGATCCTGAAGGAACTCCGCGCCACCGGCGTGGCCCTCGTCCTCATCTCCCACGACCTCGGGTCCGTCGCCGGGACCGCCGACCGTATCGCCGTGCTGTACCGGGGCGAGCTGGTCGAGTCCGGCCCCGCCCGTGAGGTCGTCAACCACCCGCGCCACCTCTACACCCGCCTGCTCGTCAGCTCCGCCCCCACCCTGCGTACGGACTCCGTCGACCGGACCGAGCGCAAGGCCCTGCGCGCGCGGCTCGGCGCCTGAGCGGGACCGGCGCACCACAGAGAGGAACCCCCATGTCCCGCAGGATCCACCTCGCGTTGCACCCGTACGGCGTCGGCGGCCCAGGCCAGCACGGGCTCTGGAAGGACCCGCGCGTCGCGAAGAACGCCAGCATCGACATCAACTACTACATCCGGCAGGCGCAGGCGGCCGAGCACGCGCTCTTCGACGCCCTGTTCGTCGTCGACAGCCAGTTCATCAACGCGACCTACCCGGCGCACTACCTCAACCGGCTGGAACCGCTCACCCTGCTGTCCGCGGTCGCCACCCACACTCGTCACATCGGCCTGGTCGGCACCGCGAGTTCGACGTACAACTCACCGTTCAACCTCGCCCGCCGCTTCGCCTCGCTCGACCACATCAGCGGCGGCCGGGCCGGCTGGAACGTGGTGACCAGCTTCGACACCGGCACCTCGAAGAACTACGGACTCGACGAGCACCTGGACTACGCCACCCGGTACGGCCGCGCCCTGGAGTTCGTCCAGGTGGCCCGCGGCCTGTGGGACTCCTACGAGGACGACGCCTTCCCGGCCGACGTGGCGCGCGGCGTCTTCCTCAACCCGGCCAAACTGCACGCGCTCGACCACACCGGTGAGCACTTCACCGTCGCGGGACCGCTCAACCTGTCGCGCTCACCGCAGGGCCAGCCCGTCATCTTCCAGGCCGGGGTCTCCGAGGAGGGCCGCGATCTCGCCGCCCGGGTCGCCGAGGGCATCTATGCGCCGGGCGGCTCGCAGGAGCAGGCGCGGGAGTACTACGCCGACATCAAGAAGCGCACCGCCGCGTACGGACGCGACCCCGGCCACATCAAGATCTTCCTCCACGGCGGCCCGGTCGTCGCCGCGACCGACGAGGCCGCGCTCCGCCGCGAGCGCGAGATCTTCGAGGAGGACAACGACTTCGACCGCAACCTCGCGCTCCTCGGCCGCTCGTTCGGCGCGTACGACTTCAGCCGGCACGATCTGGACGCGCCGTTCCCCGACGTCGCGCACCTCGCCGAGAAGGGCGGACGGACAGGAGCCGCCAAGATCATCGAACGGGCGACCGCCGAAAACCTGACACTTCGTCAAGTCGCCGACTCGCTGGGTCAGTTCCGCAAGTCCCCGTTCGTCGGGGCGCCGGAGACCGTGGCCGACCGGATCGAGGAGTGGTTCGACGCGGGCGCCTTCGACGGCATCAGTCTGGCCTTCCGTACCGACGACGACCTGAACCTCTTCGTCGACGGCGTCGTACCGATCCTGCGCCGGCGCGGGCTGCTGCGCACCGAGTACGAGGCCGACACCCTGCGCGGCAACCTCGGTCTGCCGGTCCCCGCCAACCGCCACACGCACGAGCGCCCGCTCGTGAACAACTGAGGACCGGCCATGAGCGAACATCATCCGCGGCGGGAGCACGAGTTGACCGAGCACACCGACCACGGTGGCGGCGGAGACCGTCACCTTCCTGGAGACATTGCGCGCCGACCTGGTGCCGCTGATCACCGTGCGGTCGAGCGCGTGGTGACCACGCCGTACGACGGGTGCGCGGGCGCGGTGCCGCTGCCCACCCGCTCCTTCTGAACCCCGAACCGGGAAGGTCCCTCATATGGCTGTCATCCTGTCCGTCTCCGGAAGTCCCTCCGCCACCTCCCGCACCGCACGCCTGCTGCGCCACCTGGACGACCGGCTCCGGCACCAGGGCCACGACGTGACCTCGCTGGAAGTCCGGAGCCTGCCCGCCGAGGCGCTGCTCGGCGCCGACTTCCGGCACCCCGCCGTCGTCGAGGCCACCGCGCTGTTCGAGCGGGTGGACGGTGTGGTGATCGGCACGCCCGTCTACAAGGCCGCCTACTCCGGGCTGCTGAAGTCCCTGCTGGACCTGCTGCCCCAGTACGCCCTGGCCGGCAAGACGGTCCTGCCGCTGGCCACCGGTGGCAGTACCGCCCATGTGCTGGCCATCGACTACGCGCTGCGCCCGGTGCTGAGCTCCATGGGCGCCTCGCACATCGTTCCTGGCTGGTTCACCCTCGACAAGGACATCACCGTCGGCGAGGACGGGAAGCTGACGGTCGCGCCGGGCTCCGCCGAGGCCCTGGCACAGGTGACGGACCAGTTCTCCGCCGCGCTGGGCGGCCGCCGTACGGTACTGGCCGCCGCCGGCTGAGCGGCGGCGGCCAGTACCGTACCGGACACACGTCCGGGCCGGCCCCTGGAGGCCGGCCCGGACATCGGGATCAGACGAGGTCGAACCGGTCGAGGTTCATGACCTTGTGCCACGCGGCGACGAAGTCCCGCACGAACTTCTCCTTCGCGTCATCGCTCGCGTAGACCTCGGCGAGCGCCCGCAGCTCGGAGTTGGACCCGAAGACCAGGTCGGCGCGGCTGCCGGTCCACTTGACCTCGCCCGAGGCGTCGCGGCCCTCGAACGTGTTCGCGTCCGCGGACGTCGCCGTCCACTCCGTGCCCAGGTCGAGCAGGTTGGCGAAGAAGTCGTTGGTCAGCTTCCCGGGGGTGGTGGTGAGGACACCGAGAGAGGACTGCTGGTGGTTCGCGTCCAGGACACGGAGACCGCCGACGAGGACCGTCATCTCGGGCGCGCTCAGGGTGAGCAGGTTCGCCCGGTCGATCAGCAGGTACTCGGCCGGCAGCCGGTTGCCCTTGCCGAGGTAGTTGCGGAACCCGTCGGCGGCCGGTTCGAGGGCGGCGAACGACTCCACGTCGGTCTGCTCCTGCGAGGCGTCCGCACGGCCCGGCGTGAAGGGGACCTCGACGGTGACACCGGCGTCCTTCGCGGCCTTCTCGACGGCCGCGCCACCGGCGAGCACGATCAGGTCGGCCAGGGAGACCCGCTTGCCACCGGTCTGCGCGGCGTTGAAGGTCTTCTGGATGCCCTCCAGGGTGCTCAGCACCGTCGCGAGGCGGTCGGGCTCGTTGACCTCCCAGCCGCTCTGCGGCTCCAGGCGGATCCGCGCGCCGTTGGCGCCGCCGCGCTTGTCGCTGCCGCGGAAGGAGGAGGCCGCCGCCCACGAGGTGGACACGAGCTCGGACACCGACAGGCCGGAGCCGAGGATCTCGCTCTTGAGAGCGGCGATGTCACCGGCGTCGACCAGCTCGTGCTCCACCGCGGGGAGCGGGTCCTGCCACGGCAGCTCCTCGGCCGGGACCTCCGGGCCGAGGTAGCGCACGACCGGGCCCATGTCGCGGTGGGTCAGCTTGAACCACGCGCGGGCGAAGGCGTCCGCGAACGCGTCGGGGTCCTGGAGGAAGCGGCGCGAGATCTCCTCGTAGGCCGGGTCGAACCGGAGCGAGAGGTCCGTCGTGAGCATCGTCGGCGCGTGGGTCTTCGACGCGTCGTGGGCGTCGGGGACGGTGCCCGCGCCTGTGCCGTCCTTCGGGCGCCACTGGTTCGCGCCCGCGGGGCTCTGGAACAGCTCCCACTCGTACCCGAACAGGATCTCGAAGAAGCTGTTGTCCCAGGTCACCGGGGTGTTCGTCCAGATGCCCTCAAGGCCGCTGGTGATCGCGTCGCCACCCTTGCCGGTGCCGAACGAGTTCTTCCAGCCGAGGCCCTGCTGCTCGATGGAGGCGCCCTCGGGGTTGGCGCCGACGTGGTCCGCCGGGCCCGCGCCATGGGTCTTGCCGAAGGTGTGACCGCCCGCGATCAGGGCGACCGTCTCCTCGTCGTTCATCGCCATCCGGCGGAACGTCTCACGGATGTCGCGGGCGGCGGCGATCGGGTCCGGGTTGCCGTTCGGGCCCTCCGGGTTGACGTAGATGAGGCCCATCTGGACCGCGCCGAGGGGGCTCTCCAGGTCACGGTCGCCGGTGTAGCGCTCGTCGTCGAGCCAGGTGGTCTCGGGACCCCAGTACACGTCCTCGTCGGGCTCCCACACGTCCGCGCGGCCACCGGCGAAGCCGAAGGTCTTGAAGCCCATGGTCTCCAGGGCGACATTGCCGGCGAGGATCATGAGGTCGGCCCAGGAGAGCGCCTGGCCGTACTTCTTCTTGACCGGCCACAGCAGACGGCGGGCCTTGTCGAGGTTCCCGTTGTCCGGCCAGCTGTTGAGCGGCGCGAAGCGCTGCTGCCCGGCCCCGGCGCCGCCACGGCCGTCGCTGATCCGGTACGTGCCCGCGCTGTGCCACGCCATACGGATCATGAACGGGCCGTAGTGACCGAAGTCGGCCGGCCACCAGTCCTGCGAGTCGGTCATGACCTCCGCGATGTCCCGTTTCACGGCCGGGAGGTCAAGCGTCCCGAACGCCTCCGCGTAGTCGAACTCCTCGCCGAGCGGGTTGGCCACGGCGGGGTTCTTGGCGAGGATCTTCAGGTTGAGCCGCTCCGGCCACCACTGGCGGTTTCCGCCGCCCTGCGTCGGGTGCGGGGCCCGCCCGTGCACGACCGGGCAGCCGCCCCCGCTCTCCTTCTTCGCGTCTACGACGATTTCATCATGGTTCTCAGACATGGGAATCCTTCCGGACCGGGTGGATCTGGTGCTCAGGAACTGTGGCTGGTGGAACGGCCGGGGAGGTGATCGCCTCGACGTCGAAGTGGTGGTCGCCCGGAAGGTCCGCGGGCGGTGCGCCGCGCACGGCGGTCACCCGCGTACCGGCACCGCCCGGACTCCCGGCGGTGATCCCGTCACGTCTCCGTCTCCTGCCGTACGGGAGTCTTCCTGCCCCTTGGCTATTGTCGGAACCGATCCTACAATGGACAGAGTCTTAGTCAAGAAGCACATCAAACCCCTCTCCGGATCTGGCCCCGGGCTCCGGATCCGGCCTCGGGCGCCCACCGGTAAACTTCGGGTATCCCACCAAACCTGAATAGGTGAACCGACATGAGTGACCTGCTGGAGCGACTGCGCGGGCGTGGCTGGCGGATGACCTCGCAGCGACGTGTCGTCGCGGAGGTCCTCGACGGCGACCACGTCCACCTCACGGCCGACGAGGTGCACGCCCGCGCGGCCCGGCGGCTCCCCGAGATCTCCCGCGCGACCGTGTACAACACGCTGGGGGAGATGGTCTCCCTCGGCGAGGTCATCGAGGTCTCCACGGACGGCCGCGCCAAGCGCTACGACCCCAACGCGCACCATCCGCACCAGCACCTGGTGTGTTCCGCCTGCGGCACCATCCGCGACGTCCACCCGACCGGCGATCCGCTGGCGGACCTTCCCGCGGTGGAGCGGTTCGGCTTCGCGGTCTCCGAGGCCGAGGTCACCTACCGCGGCGTGTGCCCGTCCTGCGCCGGGACGTCTTAGTCCGGGAAGCCTTGGCCCGGGACACCACGGCCCGGGACACCACGGCCCGGGACACCACGGCCCGGGACGCCCTGGCCCGGGACACCATGGCCCCGGTCGCGCGTGAGCATCGCCAGGGGGACGTGGTCGGCGATCGCCCGCTGCCCGGCGATGTTGGCGTGGATGCCGTCGCCGGTGTCGTAGTCGAGGCGCAGACGATCGGGCTGGAGCGGGTCCTTCAGCACCTGGTCGAAGTCGATCACGCCGTCACACCGGCCCGAGCAGTTGTTCCCCTGCCTGACCACGGTGTTGACGGCGTGCCGGTCGAGATTGTGCTGGTCGGTGTATGAGCCGCGCGGGGTGATCGGGGTGACGTACACCGCGATCCCGGCCCGGCGCAGCCGCTGGAACACCGTGTCGTAGCTCGTGAGGATCGCGGCCGCCGTGCAGCCGTTGGCCAGATCGTTCGTACCGTAGTAGTAGAGGACGCCCGTGACCCCGTGCAGCGCCAGCACATCGCGCTCCAGCCTGGCCGCCCCGTCCAGTCCGGCGAGTTCGCCCGGGGTGCCGGGGCAGGCGTCGGAACTCGTCGTTCCGCTGATCCCCGCGTTGGCGACCGCCAGTTGCCTGCCCGGGGGCAGTTCCTGGGTGATACGGCGCGCCAGCACATCCGTCCACCGCTGGTTCGTCCCGGTCTCCGTGCACCCCGGGCCGCAGTTGGTGCTGCCCACGCCATCCACCACGGAGCTGCCGTAGGGCACGACCGTGCCCTTGAGGGCCGGATTGCGGACATCGACGGCGCTGACCAGGAGGGTCGAGTTCACCGTCTCCGTGTAAGGGGCACCGGAGCGGTCGTCCGTGTGGTCACCGGAGCGCACCGGCGTCAGATAGTTGTCGCGGAGCCCCGTGGCGTGGTGGCCGGGAACGACCGGCCCCGGGGCGAACATGCTGACCGCGACATTCTGCTGAGGGCGCGTCAGAAGCCGGGCGGCGTCGCTCCACACCTCACCTCCCGCGGGGACCGTGATGGCCCGCCGGCCCTGGAAGGTGACCGGTACGGCGGCGCCGACAAGGGCGGCCCCCTCCCCGCCGCGCCCCACGGTGACGGCGTCGACGGTGAGCGGCGCCGTACCGAACGTGTTCTGGACCCGGATGCGCAGGGCGTCGCCACCCTGGCTGAGATGGGTGATCATCCGTACGGACTGATCGGTCAAGCTCCGGGGAGCCAGGCCCTGTTGGGACTGCGCCCAGGAGGTGAACCAGGAGCGTCCGGCCGGCGGGGCGGCGGACGCGGCGGCCGGTTCCGGCGATTCCGCGGCGGACGCGGAGTCCGTGAAACCGGCCAGGGTGAGGGCGAGGACCATCGAGACGACGACGCGCCTCGCTCCGCCGGTACGCGGTCTGAACATCGGCGCGCTTCCTTCCCGGTCCGCGGCCAGGGCTGCCGCGCTGTGTGAGCTCGGGGTACGGAGGGTCCCGCGGGACTGGCGGGGCGGCTGGGACCACACCGGCTGATCCTCTCCGAGGACGTCGCACCGCGCCAGCGCCGTCACAGGATCGGCCGGGCACGGGGCCGGATCACATCCCCGGAACTCCCGGCTCCGGAACGCCGAAACACCGTCTTCACACGGGAGGCGTCGGCGGGAAACAGACCGTTCCTACCGTTCCGCGTCATGGATACGGGCCGGTATACAGCGTCGGACACAGGGCCCCCCGCGCCGGACGGTGCGGCGGCGGCGCCGCACCGCGAGCGGGTGTACGCACGGCTGCGCGAGGAGCTGCTGTCCGGCCGGATCGGGCCGCGCGAGCGACTGGCCGAGGTGCGGCTGGCGGACCGGTTCGGAGTCTCCAGGACGCCCGTGCGCGAGGCGATGACGCGGCTGCTGGCCGACGGCCTGGTCGAGCGGGCCGACGGGGGGTTCTACCCGGCCGTACCCACCCTCACGCAGGTGCGGGACCTGTACGAACTCAGGGCCACCCTGGAACTGCGCGGGGTGGCGCGGGCCGTCGAGGACGGTTCCGTACGGCACGACCCCGGCGTCCTCGACGCGGAGCTGCGGCGCTGGTACGCGCTGCGGGCGGACCCTCCGCCGCCGGATCCCCGGTTCGTGGTGCTCGACGAGGAGTTCCACACCGCTCTCTCCCGGGCCTCCGGCAACCCGGCGCTCACCGAGACCCTGGTGGCGGTCTCCCAGCGGATCCGGCGGGTACGGATGTACGACGTCCTCACCCCGGACCGGATCGCCTCCACCGTCACCGAACACATCGCGATCATGGAACTGGTGCGCGACGGCCGCCTCGACGAGGCGTACCGGGCGCTGCGCCGCCATGTCGGTGGCTCCCCGGCCGCCGTGCGGGAGCGCGCGGAACGGGCCCTGACCCGGATGGCCCTGCACACGGACCCGATCTGACTGCGCACCACCCCATGTGCGTAACCCCCATGTGCGTACCCCCCATGTGCGTAACCCCCCCCACATCCGCACCACCCCCACCCCCTCACTCTCCCCAGGAGGCGCGGCATGAGCAGCGAGCCACAGCTCATAGCTCCCACCAGCGACCAGGAGCCACCCGCCGTACGGCCGGGCGGCGAACCGGCCGCCAACGAGACGCTGGAGGACTACACCCTCCGGTTCGCCCCGCGCAGTTACCGCCGCTGGACACCCATGGTCGTGGCGACCACCGCGCTCGGCGGGATCGCCTATCTCGCGGACTTCTCCATCGGTGCCGGGATCGGCCTCACCCACGGCACCGGCAACGCGCTGGCCGCCATCGCCGTCGCGGCGGCCGTCATCTTCGTCACCGGCTTCCCGCTCGCCTACTACGGCGCGCGGTACAACATCGACCTCGACCTGATCACCCGAGGCTCGGGCTTCGGCTACTACGGGTCCGTCCTGACCAGCGTCATCTTCGCCAGCTTCACCTTCATCTTCTTCGCCCTCGAAGGCTCGATCATGGCGCAGGGGCTGAAACTCGGCTTCGGACTGCCCCTGTGGGCGGGGTATCTGGTCTCGACGCTGATGGTGATCCCGCTGGTCATCTACGGCATGAAGGCGCTCAGCAAGCTCCAGGTCTGGACGACCCCGGTGTGGCTGCTGCTGATGGCGGGCCCGCTCGCCTACCTGATCGTCACCGACCCGGGCACGGTGGACCGCTGGCTGGCGTACGCGGGGACCGACGGCGACGGCGGCGTCAACACCGCGTCCGTGCTGCTCGGGGCCGGGGTGTGTCTGTCGCTGATCGCGCAGATCGGCGAGCAGATCGACTATCTGCGCTTCATGCCGCCGAAGACCCGTGCCAACCGCCGCGCCTGGTGGACGGCCGTGGTGATGGCCGGCCCCGGGTGGGTGGTGCTGGGCGCGCTGAAGCAGGCGATGGGTGTCTTCCTGGCCGTCTACATCCTCTCCGAGGTGGGCCCGGTCGCGGCCACCGAGCCCATCCAGCAGTTCCGGGGCGCGTTCGACGCGATGATGCCGTCCTGGCTGGTGGTCCCGCTCGCCGTGGTCCTCGTCGTGATCAGCCAGATCAAGATCAATGTCACCAACGCCTACTCGGGCTCGCTGGCCTGGACCAACTCCGTCACCCGGGTCTCGAAGCACTACCCGGGCCGGATGGTCTTCGTCCTGGTCAATCTGGCGTTCGCGCTGATCCTGATGGAGGCCGACATGTTCAGCTTCCTCAACAGCATCCTCGGCTTCTACTCCAACTGCGCCATCGCCTGGGTGGTCACCGTCGCCACCGACATCATGGTCAACAAGTATCTGCTGAAGCTCTCCCCGCACGCGCCCGAGTTCCGCAGGGGCATGCTGTACGCCGTCAACCCGGTGGGCGTGGTCTCCTTCGTCGTCGCCTCCGGGCTCTCCATCGCCCTGTACTTCCACGCCCTGGGCGACACCCTCCAGCCGTACTCGCCCGTCGCCGCCGCGCTGATCGCCTTCGTCCTCACCCCGCTGATGGCCGTGGCCACCCAGGGCCGTTACTACCTGCGGCGCGCGGACGACGGGATCGACGAGCCGCCGCTCGACGCCGAAGGCAACCCCAGCGCGACCACCTACCCGTGCCATGTCTGCCGCCAGGAGTTCGAACGGCCCGATCTGGCCGCCTGCCTGACCCATGGAGCGGTGGTCTGCTCGCTGTGCCTGAGCACCGACAAGCTCGGCGACCATGTCCTTCCCGCCGGCCCCGTGGCGGCGAGGTCCGGGGCAGCGGGAGCGGGCGGGACCACCGGCGCCGGACCAGCCGGGTAGCCGCGCCCCTCAGTGTTCCCGGCCGTCCCCGGGGCGCACGGTGTGGGCGGGGGTGAAGGTCACCGGGAGGGCCGTCAGGCCGCGCGCCCACGGGGAGGGCCGCCGGGTCAGCGCGTCGGCGGGTACGGCCAGATCGATGTCGGGGAGCCGGTCGAGCAGCACCTCGATGGCCGTACGGGCGATGACCTCGGCGATCTCCTGCGCCGGGAACGGGCAGCGGTACTCACCGTGCCCGAACGAGAAGTAGGCGTTGTTGCCACCGGTGAGCGCGGAACCGTGGGTGCGGACCTGCGGATCGTTGTTGGCGGCGGCGATCCCCAGGAGCAGCATGTCGCCCGCCTTGACGGGATGGTCGCCGAGGGCGGTGTCGCGGGTGGCCCAGCGGCCCACGGCGTTCTGCGCGGGGGTGTCCTCCCACAGGACCTCGTTCATGGCGTCGGCGACGCTGTGCCGTCCGCCGGAGAGGGAGGCGGCGAACCGCTCGTCGGTGAGCATCAGCCGCAGCGAGTTGCCGATCCAGTCGGCGGTCAGCGTATGGCCCGCGATGACCAGCACGATCAGATCGTGGAGGACCTCCTCCTCGGTGAAACCGGCGCTGTTGCCCAGCAGCCGGGAGGCGACGTCCGGCGGGCCCGCGCCGTCCTTCTTCGTGGCGAGGAGCGACGCGGTCGCCTCGAAGAGGTATTGCTGCGCCGCCTGGGCCAGTTCGCCGCCGTCGGCCAGATCGATCGCGGCGGCGGCCAGACCGGGACCCTGGTCGTCGGGGAAGCCGTAGATCCTGGCGAGGACCCGGACCGGGAACGGCATCGCGTACCGGGCGATGATGTCCGTACCGCCCTCGGCGCAGAAGCCGTCGATCAGCTCGTCGGCGAGCTGCTCGGCGAAGTGCCGCAGCATGAACGGGTCGACGGCCTCCAGCGCGTCGCTCACCATCGCGGCCCGTTCGCGGTGGCGCTCACCGGTCGTGTAGAGGATGGACGGCTGCCCCCGGCCGATCAGCGGTGCCAGCGGCCAGTCCTCGGGGACGCGGTGCCACTGGTTCCACACCTCGGAGTCGCGGCTGAAGAGCACCGGGTCGCCGGTGACCTGGTGCAGCTCGCGGTAGCCGAGGACCAGCCAGGCGGGTATGCCGCCTTCGAGGAGGACGGGCGCCACGGAGCCGTGATCCCGCCGCATCTCGCGGTAGAGCCGGCTGGGTTCGGTCTGGAAGCGGGGGCCGCTCAGCGGTACGGCGGAGTCCGCGGGGTCCCCGTCCGCCCGGTGTGCGGGGCATCCGGGCGGCGGGGCGGCGGCGCCGGTGTTCCGGGCGGTGGGTTCGGCCGGTGTCATCGCTGTTGTGTCTCCGAGGTCGGGTACGTCCGGGGCGGCACGCCATCAGCCGGTCCAACCAGCGGGGTCAGGGGCCGGGAGGCCGGTCGACGCTGATTCGCACGGTCATCGTGGCCCTCCGTGTGTCCCCGGCACTATAAGGGGTCCGCGTTCGCCGCCGGGAGGACCGCGTCTCCCCCGGCGGCCACCAGGACCCGCCCGCCACCTCAACTCGGTTGACCGGCCCGTTCGTTCACCGTACGGAGCTCAGGCGGTGGCCGCCGCGGCGGCCCGGCCCGCCTGACGGCCGGAGAACAGGCAGCCGCCGAGGAACGTGCCCTCCAGGGACCGGTATCCGTGCACCCCGCCCCCGCCGAACCCCGAGACCTCCCCGGCCGCGTACAGCCCGGGGACCGGCGTGGCCGACGCGTCCAGCACCCGGCCGGAGAGGTCGGTCTGGAGCCCGCCGAGCGTCTTGCGGGTGAGGATGTTGAGCCGTACGGCGATCAGCGGACCGGCGCTCGTGTCCAGGATCCGGTGGGCGGAGGCGGTACGGCTGAGGGTGTCCCCGGGGTAGGCGAGGGCGTTGCGGATCCCCATCACCTGTGCGTCCTTGGTGTACGGGTTCTCGATCTCCCGGTCCCGCGCCTCGATCTGGCGCTTCAGGTCGGCCAGGTCGATGAGGCCGCTCCCGGTCAGCCGGTTCATGCCGGCGACCAGTTCGGGCAGGGTCGTGGCGACGACGAAGTCGACACCGTTCTCCTTGAACTTCTCGATCGGCTCCGGGCTCTGCCAGATGCGCGAGAGGAGCTTCAGGATGTCCTTGTTGGTCAGGTCCGGGTTCTGCTCGGAGCCCGACAGCGCGAACTCCTTCGCCAGGATCTTCTGGGTCGTCACGAACCACGAGTAGTCGTAACCGCTCGCGGTGATCGACCCCAGGGTGTGCAGGGTGTCGTACCCGGGGAGGTCGGGGGCGGAGAAGCGTTTGCCGGTGGCGTCGAACCACAGGGACGAGGGGCCCGGCAGGATACGGATGCCGTGACCGGGCCAGATCGGGTCGTAGTTCCGCAGGCCCTCGGTGTAGTGCCACATCCGGTCGGGGTTGACGATCCGTCCGCCGGCCTTCTCCGTGATGGCGAGCATCCGGCCGTCCACATAGGCGGGCACCCCGGTGATCATGTTCTTGGGCGGGGTGCCGAGGCGCGCGGGCCAGTTCTGCCGTACGAGATCGTGGTTGGCGCCGATTCCGCCCGAGGTGACGATCACCACCGGGGCGCGGAGTTCGAAGTCACCCACGACCGTGCGGGAGGTGGCCTTGCCGCGGGGGGCCGTGCTCGGCTCCAGCACCGATCCGCGTACGCCGGTGACGGCGCCGCCGGTCCGCACCAGCTCGTCGACCCGGTGCCGGAACCTGAACGTCACCCGGCCGGCTTCGGCGGCGGCCCGTACCTTCTTCTCGAACGGCTCGACCACGGCCGGGCCGGTGCCCCAGGTGACATGGAACCGGGGCACCGAATTGCCATGCCCGTCCGCGAGACCGCCGCCGCGCTCGGCCCAGCCGACGATGGGGAACCAGCGCACGCCCAGCCCGTACAGCCAGGACCGCTTCTCCCCGCCGGCGAAGTCCACGTACGCCTCGGCCCACTGCCGCGCCCAGTGGTCCTGGCCGCGCGGATCACTCACGCCCCGGTCGAAGCCGGCCGTCCCCAGCCAGTCCTGCCAGGCCAGTTCATGGGAGTCCTTGATCCCCATGAGCCGCTGCTCGTCGGAGTCGACGAAGAAGAGGCCGCCGAACGACCAGAACGCCTGCCCGCCCAGATTGGACTCGGGTTCCTGGTCGAGGAGGAGCACCTTGCGTCCGGCCGCGGTCAGTTCGGCCGTCGCCACCAGCCCCGCCAGACCGCCGCCGACGACGATCGCGTCCGCGTCCGAGGCCGCGGACGGGGCCGCGAAGGCCGGCAGGGTCTGGGAGAAGGCGGCCGCGCCGGCGATCACCCCGCCCGCCACCGTGAGCGCGCGGCGCCGGCTGAACACGGCCGGGTCCGCGAGCTTCTCCGTCTTCTCCGTGTTCTCCGACTTGTCCATGGGGGGCCTTCCGAAAGGGGACGCGGGGGAGGTGTTGCCACGAGGACCCTGCTGTTACCGTGCGGTAGCTCACAGATAATCAGGTCGCCACAGAAGTGCGGTAGTAGCCGGGCGCCAACGCATCCGCCCCGTCGTTGTGGCCCGGCGACAGTGCTCCGTGACCGCGCTCCGACGGAGAAGGGCGAGGCTCATGACGGTCATCCCTCAGCGCGAGCCGGTCACCGGGATCCTGCGGGCCATGGCCGTCGACCCGGCCGTGTGCGGCGAACTCGTCCACGCGGCGCGTATCCGATCGCCCGCGGTGGCCCGGCTCGCCGAGGCGGAGAACCGCCGGCATGTGTCCGCCCTGGTCACCGCCGCCGGCCAGTGGTTCGCCACCCTCGACCGGGTCGAGGAACAGAGCTTTGCCGCCGCCCTGCTGCTCGGCGCCGACCGGGCCGGCCAGAGTGTGCCGGTCACCGCCGTCCTGCGCGGTGTGCAGGCCGCCCTCACCCGCGCGGTGGAGATCACCGTCGACCGCAGCAGGGCCGCCGGGGTCCCCGACTCCCTGGTGCTCTCCGCGGTCCTGCTGCTCAAGGAGTACGGCGACGCCGTCGAACGCCATGTGGTCCACGGCTACCGCACCGCCGAACAGCGCGTCCCGCCCACGGCGGGCGGGGTCAGGGCGGGAGTGCTGAGACAGCTCCTGGGGAGCGGTCCGCCACCGTCCGCCGAGGAGCTGACGCGGGCCGGCATCCGGCCGGACCGGGTGGGCCACTGCCTGGTCACCGAGGCCACGGGCCCCGCGCGCAGCCAACTGCTCGCCCCCCGCTCCGCCTCCCCGTGCGGCGACTTCGCCCTGGTCGAGGGGCGCCTGGTGGGACTGTGCCCCCGACCGCCGCGCGCCGAGGAGATCCCGGCGGGCTCCCTCGTCGTGGTCTCCCCGGCCGTCCCCCTGGACGCGCTCCGCCCGGTCCACCGGCTCTGCGCCCGCGCCCTGGACATCGGCGCCCGGCGCGCATGGCGCGGCGTGTACGAACTCACCGACTTCGCCGCCGAGATCGCCCTGTCCGACCAGCCGCTCCTGGGTACGTATCTGACCCGCGCCCTGCTGGGCTCCCTCGACCCCTCGGACGACTTCCACCGCCAACTCGCCCTCACCGCACTGACGTTCCTCGACCACGGGCGGCGGCTCGACCAGACGGCGGCGACCCTGTTCACCCACCCCAACACCGTTCGCTACCGGCTCGGCAGGCTCCAGCAGATCACCGGGGAGTCGCTGACCGAACCCCACCACGACGGCCGGCCGGGCCCGTTGGCCACCCTGCACTGGTGGTGGGCGCTGACCACCTGGCTGCACCCGCACCCGGACACCCGGTAGGGCTCACGTACGCCCGTGGGGAAGCCGGCCGGGAGAACCGACGCGTCGCGGGCGGCCGCGGCCCAGTGCGGTGCGCCGGTCCGCCGCGCGACCGCCAGCGCCCGCCGGTAGTGGTCCGCCGCCCGCTCACGCTCCCCGCACGCGAGAGCGAGGTCACCGAGATGGCGGGCCACCGGGCCGAGACAGGGCAGCCCGCTGCCCGCCCGTCCGCACCGAGGCGCGGAGACGGCAGCGCGAGCGGGAGAAGGCCCTGCGCCACCCCGCTCCTCCGTCTCCCCGGGCCACTTCATGGCCGAGGAGGCCCCGGCCGAGGTCGTCAAGGCGCTGCGGGCCCTCCTGGCCAGGGTAGGGCCGCTCGCCGATCCGGCCAGAGGGGAGCGGCCCTACGCAACAGCGCCGTAGAGGGGTGGCAATGTGCGGGAAACGAATTCAACAGAAAGTTGACTCGCTGCTGGCCCCGCCACCCTTCACTCCGGAGGCACCCGTGACCCAGGGAACCGTTCCGTCCCCGCATCCCGTCGACCGGATGCCGCCGCCCGGCCGGCTGGGGCTGCTCGGCCTCCAGCACGTCCTGGTGATGTACACGGGCTGTGTGACCGTGCCGCTGGTCTTCGGCGCGGCCGCGAAGCTCGACACGTCCACCATCGGACTGCTGATCAACGCGGATCTGCTGGTGGCCGGGGTGATCACGCTGCTCCAGGCGCTCGGCGTCGGCCGGATCCTCGGTGTACGGCTGCCGGTCGTCGCGGGCGCCACGTTCACCGCCGTCACCCCGATGATCCTGATAGCGGGCGAGTACGGACTGCAGGCCGTGTACGGGTCGATGATCGCCGCAGGGGTCTTCGGCCTGCTGGTCGCCGTGCCCTTCGCCCGCGCCGTACGGTTCTTCCCGCCCCTGGTCAGCGGCTCCGTGATCACCGTCATCGGGCTCTCGCTGATAGGGGTCGCCGCCGGCCTGATAGCGGGTCAGGACCCGGCCGCCCCGGACTACGCCGCGCCCGGCCGGCTCGCGCTGGCGGGCGGGATCGTCCTGTTCATCGTGCTGGTCGGCCGCTTCGGCCGGGGCTTTCTCGCCCAGTTGGGCGTGTTGCTCGGCCTGGTCGGCGGCACGGCCGTCGCGGTGTTCATGGGCCTGACCGACTTCTCCACCGTCGGGGACGCCGACTGGTTCGGGGTGGCCGCGCCCTTCCACTTCGGTGCCCCCGAGTTCCCGGTCGCGGCCGTCATCTCGATGTGCGTGGTGATGCTGGTCACGTTCACTGAGTCGACCGCGGACATGCTCGCCGTCGGGGAGATGACGGGCCGCCCGCTCAGCTCCCGCGACCTGGCGAAAGGGCTGGCCGCCGACGGGGTGTCCGGTGTGCTCGGCGGGGTCATGAACGGCTTCCTGGACACCGTCTTCGCACAGAACGTGGGGCTGGTCGGCATGACCAGGGTCCGCAGCCGTTACGTCGCCGCCGTCGCCGGGGCCATCCTGATCCTGCTGGGCCTCGTTCCCAAGCTCGGCGAGGTCGTCGCCTCCCTGCCGGGCCCGGTGGTCGGCGCGGCCGGGCTGGTCATGTTCGCCACCGTCACGGCCGTGGGCATCAACACCTTGCGCAAGGTGCCGTTCGACGGCACGGACAACCTGCTGATCGTGGCCGTCTCCATCGGCGTCGGCATGCTCCCGGTCGCGGCTCCGACGATCTACCACGCCTTCCCGGACTGGTTCCAGATCATCGCCGGCAGCGCCATCACCAGCGCCACGCTCACGGCGTTCCTCCTCAACCTGCTCTTCCACCACACCGGCGCCAGGGGCACCCCGGAGGGGACCGAGCCCGTACCCGAGGAGGCGACCACCACCGGCGCCTCCGGGAAGGAGACGTCCGCGCCGCCGCTACCCGAGGCCGCCGACGCGCACGGGGGTCTCCGCGGCGCCGCCCGTCGCCGCTCGGGCGGGTGACGGTCCCCCGACGACTCGCCTGGTGGCGGGACGTGCCCCACCCCGCCACCCGGGTCGTGATCGAACTCCTCGCCGGCCTGTACCGGACCGGCTGAGCGCGGGCGCGGAGAGCGATCTCCCCCGCCCGCGCCCGCGCACGCGCCGCTCGGTCGGCTGACGCCTCAGTGGTCGGCGCAGCAGGGGGTCGGGTCCGGCACCTCGAAGGGGACCAGGACCCCGCCCGCCGCCTCCATCACCGTCAGCACCAGCCGCCCCTCCCGCCACTCGGGCCGGAGATGGTCCCGGGTCAGGATCCGGCGCTCGCCGTCCGGCGGCCCGGCGGCGCCGAGCAGCGCCACCTCGTCCACCGCGGACGCCGCGAGCAGTTCGCCCACCTCCACCGTGCCGGTGAGCGCGCCGGCGCCGGGGAAGAGCACCGCCCGGCCCGCGCCGCGTTCCGTCCGCTCGGCCACCGCGTGCGCCGCACCCTCGGACAGCTCGGCCGGGCCGTGGCGCCGCTCACCGAAGGCGAGCCCGACCGGTTCCGGCGCCGAGCGCACGGTCAGCGCCCGCCACACCTCGGCGGCCGTGGCCGCGTCCGGCAGCGTGAGCGAGAGCGCCAGATGCGGCCGCCCGCTCCGCACCACGTGGGTACCGACCGACGCGGTCCCCGGCAGGGCCAGTTCACCGACGAGCACCCGGGCCAGGTGATCGGCGTCGCCCAGAACGGCCGTGGCCCCGTCGACCCCGATCACCGTGGCCGCGTCGACCCCGATCACGGTCGCCGCTGTCATGCGGGCAGCACCCAGATCGGGTTCGAGTAGAACCAGAGGTCGCGCCACGGGTCGGCGTCACCGACGACGTCGAGCGCGGGCCCCGCCGGGTCGACGGCGGCACCCCGCGCGCCGACGGCGGTGCGGTTGCCGTCCGTACCGCGCAGCCGGACGTAGAGCGGCCGGTCCACCCGGCCCAGGGAGTAGGTGAGCCGGACCGTGCCGGTCGACTTGTCGACGTCGTACGACGAGACGACCTTGGCGGTCGGCGCGGTGAACGTGTCCTTGTCCTTCACCTCGCCCGTCACATCGCCCTGGATCACGTCCACCCGGGCCAGCTTCGGCACGAACTGCGCCCAGTTCGCGGCCCCCGCGAGCGCGATGTCGACCGTCAGCGTCACGTTCGTACCGCGCCGTACGTGCAGGGCGCCGCCCAGTGTGGCCCAGCGCCCGCCGCCCGCGACCCGGGCGTCCAGGCCGCTGATCAGCCCGCCGTGGTCCACCCAGACGCGTCCGGCGCGGATGCCGTCCATGACCGCCGCGTACGAGAAGCCGTCGGAGCCCACGTGCGTACGGCTGTACTGGCCCGGCCAGAAGTCGCCCTCGGTGAGGTCGAGTCCGCCCCGGTAGACCGGGTCGGTGTGCTTGCCGTTGGCCGTGAAGTCGGAGTCGGGGCCGCCGCGCTTCGCGGTGTCCGCGTACACGTTGTGCGAGTCCGAGTTGGCGGTGATCCACCACGGCCGGCCCTCGGCGAGCAGGCTGTCCCACAGACCGCCCACCGTGGCGGTCATCCAGTCGAACCCGCCCCACGTGCGGTAGCTCTCCAGCGGGTAGCCGGGGAAGGAGCCCGCGCCCGGGCTGCCGTCGTAGATTCCCCGCGCGCGGCCCATCCCGGTCGGCGCCGGGAGCCCCGCGGCCTGGTGGCCCGGCGCGCCCTCGAACCCGACGGCGATCTGGTGGCTCCGGGGTGTGGCGTCGCGCCAGGCGCGGATCTCGTGCGGGGAGTCGATGCCCTTGCGCGACGGGTGGTTGGCGAGCATCAGGGCATCCTGCACCTTGCGCCGCTCGACCTGCTCGGAGAGGAACGAGAGACCGGCGATGGCCAGCGCCTCGTTGGCCGGCGTGGAGTCACCGGCCCCGCGCACCGAGCCGTCGAAGGAGGTCTCGAACTCCTTGAGGACGGCGACCTCGTTACGGCCCGGGTGGACGAAGACCGTGCCGTGCTCGGCGGCCGGGATGTTCCACTCCAGACCCTGGAAGACCAGCGTGTCGTCGTACGCGGCACGGGCCTCCTTGATGTCCGGGTTGACCTTCTCCACCCCGATCTTGGCGTGCGTCCCGGAGCCGTGGTCGGTGATGACCATCCAGTCCAGGCCGTGCCTGGCGCCCTGCCGCACCTGGTCGACGACCCGGTACTTGCCGTCGCTGCTGTACTGCGTGTGGATGTGGTGGTCACCGGCCAGCCACAGGAAGCCGCCTGTGCGGTTCGTACCGGAGTTGCCCGGTCCGCCCCGGCCCGTGGCGTACGCGGGGGAGCCGGCCACCGCGCCGCCCGCCACGCTGCCCGCCGCGAGCCCGGCGCCCAGCAGCCCCGTCCTGCGGAGCATCGAGCGGCGGGAGAGCTGGGCGGGGGCGAGGGCTTCGTCGGGCACCGAGGTGTCGAGCGCGGGCGGCAGCGCCGTGCCCGTGTCCTGCGCGTGGGAGTGCGTGTGAGGGTGGTGGTGCCCGTGTCCCATGGAGACTCCTGTGTCCGGTTGTTGCCGTTGTGACAGAGAGGTTCCGGGTGAAACATGAACAGTGGGCGATCCGGGGATGATCGGCGGGCGGCCGCCGCACGGCAGGATGACGCGTCGCGCCGCTCCGCCTGCCCGGTTTGGCAACTGCCCTTGTGCGGCAGGCGACTTGACCGTACATGATGACCTTCCGCAGTACCTTCCCCGCACCTTTCTCACCTCCAGGAAAGGCCCCCATGCGAACTCCGATACGGAGACTGGTCGGCGTCCTCGCCGCCGGCGCGCTGGCGTTGACCGGCCTCGCCGTCACCCCGGCCACGCCCGCCGTCGCGGCCCCGGCGGCCGACTCCGGCACGCTGAAGGTCCTCACGTACAACATCGCCGGGCTGCCGCTCGGCCTCGGGCAGGGCGACCCCGAGACCAACACCCCGCTCATCGGGCAGCGCCTGGGCCCGTACGGCATCGTCAACGTCCAGGAGGACTTCAACTACCACGCCTCGCTGTACGCCAACGACACCCACCCCCATCGCACCGCCACCAGCGGCGGCGCCGCCTTCGGCGACGGCCTCAACACCCTCTCCGACCACCCCTTCGAGGACTTCGAGCGGGTCCGCTGGAACGACTGCACGGGCACCGACTGCCTCACCCCCAAGGGCTTCTCCCTCGCCCGGGTCCGGCTCGCCGAGGGCGTGTTCGTGGACCTCTACAACGTCCACACCAACGCCGACACGACGGATGCCGCACTGGCCGCCCGGCGCGCCAACATCGTCCAGCTCTCGTCCTTCATCCGGACGTCCAGCGAGGGCAACGCCGTCATCGTCATGGGCGACACCAACACCCGCTACACCCGCACCGGTGACAACATCCGCACCCTCGTCTCGGAGAACGGCCTCACCGACGCCTGGGTGAAGCTGGTACGCGGCGGCTCCGCCCCGGCCCTCGGCAGCGACGCGCTGGTCTGCGACACCGTCGCCCCCACGCAGAGCTGCGAGGTCGTCGACAAGGTCCTCTACCGGAGCGGCCCGCTGGTAGGTCTCGACGCCACCGCCTACACCAACGCGTGGCGCGCGTTCCTCGACGGCGCGGGCAAGCACCTCTCCGACCACTACCCCCACGCCGTCGACCTCGCCTGGTCGCGGCCCGCGAACCGGCGCGCCTCCGACTTCTTCGGCGGCCCGCACGGCGCCGCGTTCAACGACGCCCGCGCCCTTCCGGCCACCCCCGCGCCCCGCACCCTCACCCTGCGCGGCGGAGCCCGGCTCGACGGCCTCGACCTCACCCTCGACGGCGGTACGGTGCTGAGCCACGGCGGCGCGGGCGGCACCGCGTCCTCGCTCACGCTGGCCGCGGGCGAACACCTCACCTCGGTCAGGCTGACCCAGGGCCAGAAGGACGGCCGTACGCGGATCTTCTCCGCCGCGTTCACCACGGACCGGGGCCGTACCGTCGCGGCGGGCACCGCCACCTCGGACGCGGTGACCTACACGGCGCCGTCGGGATGGCGGATCGTCGGCTTCACCGGCCGCTCCGGGGAGGAGATCGACAAGCTCGGCGTCGTCTACGCGCCGAAGTAGCCTGCGCCCGAAGGGTCCGGGTCCTCCGTCGTACGCAGCCGGACCCGGCGGACCGGGACGAACGCCGCGGAGTCCACCGACGCCCGGGTCCTGGCCGCCGCCAGACCCTCCCGTACCGACGCGTCCACGTACACCCCGTCGTCGCGGCCCAGGGGCAGCACCCGGATCTCGACACCGTGCTCGACGGCCTCCGCGGCGTGCCGGCGCAGCCCGATCTCCCACACCGGGCCGTACCAGAAGTGGTCGGCGACGAGCCGGCCGCCGATGAAGGCGCGGGCCACGTCACCGGTGTACGTGAGTCGCAGCAGCACCTCCCCGCCCTCGTCGAACACCGCGCGAGGGACGGCGATCCGGTGGACCGCCGCCTCCGCGAAGTCGGCGTCCACCGGCGCCGAGGCCCGGTGGTGCGGGCCGCCGTCCCGGGCGGGCGGCGCCACGGCATCGGCGCGTACGCACTCCACGGCGGCGGCCCCGCCCCCGGCCGCCCCCGATGCCGTCCAGGTGGTGAAGACGCCGTCGGCGCGAGGGCCGGAGAGCCCCGTCGTACCGTCCGCGGGGGTACGGAGTCCGGCGGCGGTCGCGGGCGCCAGGGAGAGGGAGACGGTCTCCGCCTCGGTGAGCACGCGCAGTTCGCCGCCGTCGGCCAGCACGGCGTCGTCACAGAGCACCAGCCGCTCCGCACCCCAGATCCGCACCCGCTGGAGCCGGCGCCCCTGCTCCTCGGTGAGGAAGAGCAGCCGGACCGGCCCCTCGGACCCGGCGACCGTCACCACCGCGTCCGTCCCGGGCGCGGGAACCTCCACCACCGTCCGGCCGTCCCGCGTGGCGAGCGCCGTCCCGCCCGACACCACGGACCCCGGCGCCGGCGAGAGCTGCGGGGTGATCCCCGCCGTCGCCGCGAACACCGCGGTCGGCACCCCGTCGATCTCCAGCCGGGCCAACGGCTGCGCGCTCACCCAGTCGAGCCGGACACCGGGCCCCGCCTCGTACCCGAGGGGCCAGACGAAGTGCGCACCGCCCGGCACGGTCACCGGCGTGGCCGGTACCCGGTACGTACCGCCGTCCAGTGCGACATGGAAGCGGACCCCGCGATGGTCGGGGAGGGGTTCGTGGGGCTGATGGTTGTTGACGAAGAGGAAGCCCTCCCCACCGCTGGAGCGCACCGCCCAGCGCAGCGTGGACCGGTCGTCGAGGCCGTCCGGGCCTCCGTCGGGCAGCCGCAGCGGCATGTCCGCGAGCCGCGCCCCCGAGTCCCGGATCAGCAGATGCTGCGCGCGCAGCGCGTGGAACGAGGGGCGCACCTGGCCGTACTCGCCTATCGGCGCCTGGAAGTCGTAGCTGACCGACGGCAGGTCGTTGGGGTAACCGGTGGCGTGGGACTCCTGGTTGGGCAGCGCGAGATCCAGCCGCTGGGAGCAGCCGTGGTACAGGTAGTACCCCTGCCAGACCGAGCCGCTGCCGAGCTTGGCCAGCGCCAGCGCGGAGACATCCTCGGTCCGCACCAGGGGCCGCCGGTGATACGCGACGGCCATACCGGAGCCGAGTTCACAGGTGAGGTACGGATAGCGCCGGTCGTCCGGCACCCCGTGGCTCGCCCGGGTCGCGGGACGCAGATCGGCGCCGATGGCGGGATCGTCCCTGACCGGGGTGAAGAAGTAGTGGCGGCGCATCTCCCGCGCCCACCCGTCGTGCGCCTCCGCCCAGAACGCCTCCGGGTAGCCGCCGTACACCGGCAGCAGGACATCGCGCGGAAGATCGGCGGCGTCCCACCCGGTGGCGGTCCACAGGGGGGCGGCGATCCCCGCGGCCTCCGCGAGGCGGCGCAGCGTCGCGAGGTGCGCGGGCGCGTCGTACAGCTCGTTCTCGATCTGTACGGCGACGACGGGGCCGCCCTCGTCGTACGACAGGCCCCGCAGCTCCCGGCCGATCCGCGCGAAGTACCGCTCGACGAGCGCCAGATAGGCCGGATCGTCCGTGCGCGGGACGCAGCCGGCGCCGTCGAGCCAGTCCGGGAAGCCGCCGCCCCGGCACTCGCCGTGCGACCAGGGGCCGACGCGTACGGCGACGGAGAGGCCGAGGCCGCCGCAGAGCCGGACGAAGCGGCGCAGATCGAGGCCGTCGTCGAAACGGAACGTCCCGCGGCTCTCCTCGTGCTGGTTCCAGAAGAGATACGTGGCCACGGTGTCGATCCCGCCGGCCCGGATCTTCAGCAGCTCCTCGCGCCACTCGGCGGCGGGGTAGCGGCTGAAGTGGAATTCCGCCATCACCGGCAGCCAGGGGACCCCGCCCCGCAGGATCCTGCGGCTGTCGGGGACCAGGGGCGCACGGACCCCGCCGGCGCTGCCCATCGACAGGTGCCCCGACGGTCCGGGGGGTGGAGCGTGCAGGTCATGAGCGTGCAGCGACAACATGACGGACGGCTCCCGCTTCGGCGACGGCTGGGAAGATCGCTTCATCGTCGGCACCGCCCCGGGCCCTGTCAAGGAGTCCTCCTGGGTCGCCGTCCGCCATCGGTGAGCAGCACTTTTGGCCGGTATCGGTCTTACGCGATCCGCCTGCCCTGTGATCCAGGTGTGATGTTCATGTGATCCATCGTGTCTTCAGATCGCCGCCACGGGGTGTTACGTTTCTCGATGTCACGAGTCCCAGCGACAAGCCCCGGCTTGCTGGGCGGCAACCCTCCTTCTGCGGTGGGGTGCCCCGGGTGATGACACGGCTCCACGCGCACACCGATGTGCCGGGAGCAAGCGCGGACCTGTCAGCCAGGTCCAGTACCTGGGACGGGAGCACAGGATGACAGTGGACGCGGTGCCTCACAGAGCGTCGTCACGCTGCCCCGACCAGCGGCCCCCGCTCGACGAGCGGCCGGCGAACCATCACCCACGGGCCGGCGCGCCGTACGACGCCACCCCGCACCGAGGAGCCTCCACCCTCATGAGACCTGCCCTGTCACGCCCTCGCGGGCGACGCTCCCTCCTGGCCCTCGCCTCGGCCGTCACGGTCCTCGCCGCCGTCGCCGGGTGCGGTGTGGACACCGGCGGCTCCGGTGACGGCGGATCCGGCTCCAAGGGGGAGCAGATCACCGTCACCGCGTTCGCCGGCCCCTGGGGTGAGCTGTTCAAGAAGTCCTTCGTCGCACCGTTCGAGAAGGACACCGGCATCAAGGTGAACCTCGTCTACGGCGCCGACTCCGCCTGGCTCACCAAGCTCCGCGCCGCGGGCGGCAAGGACGCGCCGTTCGATGTCGTCGCCCTCACCCCCGGCTCCCTGCACCAGGCCGTCGGCGGCGGTCTCCTCCAGCCGCTCAAGACCGGCGACCTCAAGAACTGGAAGCAGCTCGACCCGGTGCTCACCCAGCAGTCCACGGTCGACGGCGCCTCCTACGGCGTACCGCTGACCACCGGCTCCAACGGGCTGCTGTACCGCACCGACAAGATCAAGCAGGCGCCTCGGGACTGGACCGACATCTTCGACAAGAAGTACTGCGGCCATGTCGCGCTGCCCCCGCTGACCTACAACGCGGGCCTGGAGTTCTTCTCCGCGCTGGTCTCCCAGGACGGCGGCAAGCTCTCCGACCCCGCCGCTGTCGACAAGGCGTTCACGAAGCTCGCCGCGCTCAAGGGCTGCGTCTCGGCGTACCCGGCGGACGCGGGCTCCGTCTCCACCGTCCTGCAGAACGGCGACGCCTGGATCGTGCCCTTCTGGGACGGCCGCGCCTTCGCCATGGCGCAGGAGGGGCAGCCGATCGGCTTCAGCTACCCGGCCTCCGGCGCCGTCGGCGCGCTGACCTCGTACTACGTACCCAAGGGCAGCGCGCACACCAAGGCCGCCTACACCTTCCTGAACTACCTGAGCGCCGCCCAGCACCAGAAGCCCTTCGCCGAGGGCACCTTCTACGGCGCGGGCAACGACACCATCGACTACAGCCCCGGTTTCAAGGACAAGGTCAAGTACGGCGAGGCCGTCTACAAGACCTTCACCTGGGTCGACTACAAGACGGCGACCCCCAAGCTGAACGAATGGCAGCAGCGGTGGAATCAGATCTTCAAGTGACCGGCAACCGGCACGACACCGACGGCGGGACCGCCGCGCACATCGACATCGAGGGCCTGGCCGCCGGGTACGAGGGGCAGCGCATCCTCGACGTCGACCGGCTCTCGATCCGGCGCGGCGAGTTCCTGTCCGTCCTCGGCCCCAGCGGCTGCGGCAAGACGACCCTCCTCAACAGCCTGGCGGGGTTCGTCCGCCCCACCGCCGGCCGGATCACCCTGGACGGCACCGACCTCACCGACGTCCCCACACACCGCCGGGGGCTCGGACTGGTCTTCCAGAACTACGCGCTCTTCCCGCACATGACCGTCGCCGGGAATGTCGCGTACGGACTCAAGGTGCGCCGCACCGAGCGCGCCGAGCGGGACGAACGCGTCGCCGAGGCGCTGCGCCTCGTCGGCCTGGAGGCGTACGCGGACCGCAGGCCCAAGCAGCTCTCCGGCGGCCAGCAGCAGCGGGTCGCCGTGGCCCGCGCGCTGGCCACCCGGCCCGCGGTACTGCTGCTCGACGAGCCGCTGTCCAACCTGGACGCCAAACTGCGCCGCGAGATGCGGGTGGAGCTGCGGGAGCTCCAGCAGCGCCTCGGCATCACCATGGTCTTCGTCACGCACGACCAGGAAGAGGCGATGTCGCTCTCGGACCGGATCGCCGTGATGAACGGCGGCCGGGTCGAACAACTCGGCACCCCCACCGAGGTGTACCGGACGCCCGCGACCCGCTTCGTCGCCGAGTTCATCGGCGCGGCCAACATCCTTCAGGGCACCGGCGCCCTTGACGGAACGCTCCACCTGGGCGGGGCACGGCTGGACTCCGGACTGGCCACGCTGCCCGACGGGGAGCCGGTCACCCTCGCCGTACGCCCGGAACGCGTCACCGTCCGCGCCGCCGAGGCCGGCGGTGACAGCGGCGCCGGTGGGTCGGCCGGGGCCGAGCGCGGCTCCGGGATCGTCGGCTACCGGGCGTTCACCGGGGAGGCGTGGCAGGCACAGATCGTCGTGGCCGAGGGCGTCGCGGTCAACGCCAGGACGGCCGAGGAACCCCCGGCCGTCGGCGCCCGCGTCGCCTTCGGCTGGTCCGCGGCCGATGTCATCGTCCTCGGACCCGCACAGGACGGCGGGGCCGGGGGAGCGGGCGGAACGGCCGGCGGGGGTACCGCCCCGGCCGGCGGGGACGACACTCCGGTCACCGGAGACGCCGCCCCGGCCGCCGGGGACGCCGCCACGAAGGAGGCGACGCCCGGATGAGCGCGCCCGCCGCCCGCGCGCCGCGCCGGCTGCGCGGGCTGCTGCCCGTCACGCCGGTCGTGGTCTTCCTGCTGGCCCTGTTCGTGATCCCGCTCGTGCGCGTCCTCGCGCTCAGCTTCCACCCCTCGGACGCCAACGGCTATCCGCTCGACGGCTACTCGTTCACGCAGTACCACAGGGTCTTCACCGAGGCGTTCTTCTCCGAGTCCCTGTGGCAGAGCCTGCTCACCTCGCTGCTGGTCACGGCCTTGTGCGTGCTGCTCGGCTTCCCCGCCGCGTACGCGCTGGCCCGTGCCCGCAAGGGAGTCGTCCGCACCCTGCTCTTCGTCGCGGTCGTCTCCCCGCTGCTCACCAGCGTGGTCGTCCGCAGCTACGGCTGGGTCGTGCTCTTCTCCGCCAACGGCGTGGTGAACCGGACCCTCGTCGGCCTCGGCATCCTGGACCAGCCCGCGTCCCTGCTGACCAGCTATGCCGTGGTCGTCGTCTCCGTCACCCATGTCCTGCTGCCGTTCGCGATCCTGCCGCTGACGACCGCGCTCGGCGGTATCGACGACAACCTGGCCCGCGCCTCGCGGAGCCTGGGCGCCGGGCCCGTACGCACCTTCTGGAAGGTCACGCTGCCGCTCAGCCTGCCCGGCATCGCGGTGGGCGCCACCGTCGTCTTCCCGCTGGCCATGGGCATCTACATCACCCCGCTGCTGGTCGGCGGCGCCAACCAGCCGCTCGCCGGGCTGCGCGTCTACAGCCAGATCACCAGCGTCTTCGACTACCCGGTGGCGGCGGCGCTCAGCCTCACGCTGCTCCTGCTGACCCTGGTGGGCGTCTCCGCCCTCGGCACCGGATTCCGCTTCTGGGAACGGAGACTCCATGGCTGACCCGGCCGTCGACCCCGCGCACGACCACCCCGCCGCCGACCGGTCCGTGCGGACCGCCGCGAAGAGCGCCGCGCCCACGAAGGGGGGCCCGCCCGCCACGGCAGGACCGCCGTCGCGCAACGGCGCCGGCCGGGGCTCCGTCCTGCTGCGCCGCGCCGGACGGACCGCCGTGGCGCTGCCCGCCGTCGCCGTCTTCCTCTTCCTGCTGGCACCGCTCGCGGTCCTGGCGCTCAGCTCCCTCAACTCCACCAGCTCCCTGAGCTTCCCGCCCAGCGGACTCTCCCTGCGCTGGTACTCCGAGGTGCTGTCCTCCCCGGACTGGCTGGTCTCCTTCCGGCTCAGCGGGGTCCTGGTGCTGCTCGTCGTCCTCACCACCGTGACCATCGGCACGCTCGCCGCCTATGGCCTGGTCCGCGGCGACTTCCCCGGCCGCGGCCTGCTCTCCGGGCTCGCCCTCGCTCCGCTGATGGTCCCCGAGATCATCATCGGTCTCGGCCTGCTCTACTACTTCCAGGGCCTCGGCCTGGTCAACACCCTCCCCGGGCTCTGGCTGGCGCACTCCCTGGTCGCCCTGCCCTTCGTCATCCGTACGGTGATGGTCAGCGCCCAGGCCCTCGACCCGACTCTGGAACGCGCGGCGGCCACGCTCGGCGCCGGGCGGGCCCGTACCTTCCTCACCGTCACCCTGCCGCTGCTGCGCCCCGGCATCCTCGCCGGAGCGGTCTTCGCCGCCGTCACCTCGCTCGGCGAGGTCGCGGTCTCCGCGCTGGTCTCCGGCTCCAACACCACCACCGTGCCGGTCCGTATCTTCTCGGCGGTCCAGTTCCAGCTCGACCCGTCGGTGGCCGCCGTCTCCACGCTCCTGATGCTCGTCAGCGTGCTCGTCCTGGTGGCCGTCGACCGGTTCACCAACTTCTCGGAGGTGCTCTGACCGTGCCCGCTGACCCCACCGCCGCAGCGGGTGGACCCGCCCGCCCCCGCGCCCGCGTCGGCATCGATGTGGGCGGCACGTTCACCGACTTCGTCCTCGCCGTGCCCGGCGACCGAGGCACCCTCCTCCACCACAAGGAGCCCAGCACCCCCGGCGACCCGGCGCGCGCCGTCGCCGACGGACTCGCCGCCGTCCTCGACCGGGCCGGACTGAACCCCGGCGATCTCGCCGCCGTCACCCATGGCACCACCATCGGGCTGAACGCGATCATCCAGCGGCGCGGCGCCCGGATCGCCCTGGTCGTCACCGAGGGCTACCGGGACATCCTGGAGATCGGCCGCAGCCGCATGCCGTCCTCCTTCGACCTGCACGCGGCCAAGGAGGAGCCGCTGGTCCCCCGGGACCGGATCGTCGAGATCCCCGCCCGGCTCGGCCCGGACGGCCGCCCCGTACGTGTCCCCGACGACCGTGAACTCGCCCGGGTCGCCGAGGAACTGCGCGCCACGGACGCCGAGGCCGCCGCCGTACTCGTGCTGCACGGTCACACCGATCCCGCCTTCGAGGCGGAGGTCACCCGCCGGCTCGCCGCGCTCGTCCCCGGGCTGCCGCTCACCTCGTCGGCCGCGATCTGGCCCGAGGTCCGCGAGTTCGAACGCGCCCTCGTCACTTGCCTCAACGTGTACATCCAGCCGCTGATGCGCCGCTATTTCGACCGGCTCGAAGCGCTCCTCGACGGCCTCGGCGTCACCGCGCCCGTCTACATCGCCGCGTCCAACGGCGGCTCGCTCAGCCTGCGTTCGGCCGCCGAGCGCCCCATCGAGACCGTCCTGTCGGGACCGGCCGCCGGCGTCACCGCCGCGACCCGGCTCGGCCGCGCCGCCGGGATCAGCCGGCTCGTCACCTTCGACATGGGCGGCACCAGCAGCGATATCGCCGTCGCCGTGGACGGCGAACCGGAATTCGCCACCCACACCACCATCGGCGGACTCCCGCTGATCCTGCCCGTCGTCGCGGTCAACGCCATCGGCGCGGGCGGCGGTTCGGTCGTACGGGCCGACACGTACGGGGCCCTCAAGGTCGGCCCGTCGAGCGCCGGGGCCGACCCCGGGCCCGTCGCCTACGGCCGCGGCGGCACCCGCCCCACCGTCACCGACTGCTATCTGCACACCGGCGTCATCGACCCCGCCACCTTCCTCGGCGGCCGGATGACCCTCGACGCGCCCGCCGCCGCCCGCGCCCTCGGCCTGGTCGGCGACGAACTCGGATTCGCCACCGCCGACCCCGGCGCCGCGGCCGACCGGGCGGCCGACGGCGCGCTGCGGGTCGCCACCGCGGGCATGGCCGTCGAACTCCAGAAGACCCTCGCCGGACGCGGCCTCGACCCCGCCGAGTTCACCCTCGTCCCGTTCGGCGGCGCGGGCCCCACCCACGCGGCCGTGCTCGCCGAGGAGGTCGGCATCCGCGATATCGTCGTCCCGCCCGCCGCCGCCACCTTCTGCGCGCTCGGCGCGGTCGGCGCCGACCTGCGCCGCGACTTCGCCCGCAGCCTGCGCCGCGACCTTGACGACGCCACCGTCGCCGCGCTCCGCGACATCCTCGCCGGACTGGCGGAACGGGCCCGTACCTGGCTCGCCGAGCAGGGCCCGGCGACCGCGCCGCCCGTCCTCACCCTGGCCGCCGACATGAGCTACACCGGGCAGGCGTACGAGCTGCGCGTGGAGCTGTCCGGCGAGCTGACCCTGGCCGCCCTCACCGAGGCGTTCCACCAGGAACACGAACGGCTCTACGGCTTCCGCGACGCCACCGCCGCCGTCCGGCTCGGCACCGCGCGGCTCGCCATCAGCGCCGCGGGCCCCGACCTCGCCACCGCCCCCGCCGAGGCCGCCGCGGGCGACCCGCCGCCCGCGCGGGCCGGCACCCGTACCGTCCTGCTCGCCGGAGAGCGCGTCACCGCCGACGTCCACCGGCGCGACGGACTGCGCACCGGGAACACCCTCACGGGACCGGCCGTGATCGAGCAGGACGACACCACCGTGCTCGTACCACCGCACTGGTCGGCCACCGTCGACCCGCTGGGCAACCTCCGGCTCCGGCACTCCTGACCACCGCACCGCACGTCACGGCAAGGCAAGGACGCATCCGACCATGAAGCTCGACCCGGTCACCCTGGAGATCATCGGCAACAAACTCGGCGCCCTCACCGAGGAGATGTGCCTCACCCTCCAGCGCACCAGCCGCTCCCTGTACGTCAAGGAGACCGCCGACTTCTGCTGCGCGCTCGCCGGACCCGACGGCGCCTTCACCGCCTACCCGCGCGGCATCGGCGTCTCCGGCTTCGTCGGACTCGACGTCCGTACGGCCGTCGACCACGTGGGCCCGCTGGAACCCGGTGACGTCATCGTCACCAACGACCCGTACACCTCCGGCGGTCTGGCCACCCATCTCACCGACATCCAGCTCATCGAGCCGTACTTCCACGACGGCGAGGTCATCGGCTACGGGTGGGCGTTCATCCACTGCTCCGACATCGGCGGACGCGTCCCCAGCAGCCTGGCCCCCACCAACCACGAGATCTACCAGGAGGGCCTGCGCATACCGCCGGTCAAGCTCCTGCGGGCCGGTGAGCCCAGCCGCGACATCACCGCCCTCCTGAAGGCCAACAGCCGTACCCCCGAGGCCAACGACGGCGACCTGCGCGCCATGCTCGCCGCTCTGCGCACCGGCCGCGAGCGGCTGGCGCGGGTCGTCGCGCAGCACGGCGCCGCCGATGTCGCCGCCGCCCACACCGACCTTGTCGAGCACACCGCCGACAAGGCCACCGCCGCGCTGGCCACCCTGCGGGACGGCACCTACCGGTTCACCGACTACCTCGACGACGACGCGGTCTCCCCGGTGCCCGTCCGGATCTCCGTGACCGCCACGCTCGACCGGGGCGCCCTGCACCTCGACTTCACCGGCACCGACCCCCAGGTCGACGCCGCGTTCAACATCGCCAGCCACGGCCGCGCGCACGCCTGGATCACCACCCGCGTCCTCGCCCTGATCTGTACGCTCGACCCGGGCATCCCGCTCAACGGCGGACTGATCAGGCCCGTGACCGTCACCGCCCCCGAGGGCTCCGTCGTCAACGCCCGGCCGCCCGCCGCCGTCGGCATCCGGCACGCCACCGCCTCCCGCGTCAACGACGCGCTCGGCGGGGCGCTCGGCCTCGCCGCGCCCGAGGTGATGCCCGCCGCCAGCAGCGGCCTCGTCGTCCCCGTCGTCGTCGCCGAGAACGCGCCCGGCGGCGGACAGAACGTCCAGGTCCTCGAACCCATGGTGGGCGGCACCGGCGCCCGCGACGGCGCGGACGGCGTCGACGGCCGCGACAGCGGCATCTCCAACCTCGCCAACAACCCCGTCGAGACCGTCGAGACCGAGATCGGCGCGGAGATCGTCCGCTACGCGCTGCGCCCCGACTCCGGCGGCCCCGGCCGCTGGCGCGGCGGCTGCGGCCTCGAACTCGTCTTCCGCGTCCTCGGCGACGACAGCAGGCTGCTCGCCCGCGGTCTGGAGCGGATGCGCTTCCGCCCCTGGGGCACCGCGGGCGGCGGCCCCGGCGCCCCCGCCGAACTCGTCATCAACGAGGGCCTGCCCGGCGAACGCCGCTACACCAAGATCGACATGGTGGCCCTGAGCCGCGGCGACACCGTCACCCTGCGCACCTCGGGAGCGGGCGGTTACGGAGCCCCCTGGACCCGCGACCCGCGGGCCGTGCTCGCCGACCTCCGGCGCGGGCTGGTCACCGAGCGGGCCGCGGCGCTCTCGTACGGCGTCGTCGTCACCACCGGACCCGACGGCCGCCCCGCGCTCGACGAGGCCGCCACCGAGGAGCTGCGCCGCACCCCGCCGGCCCCGCTCACCGAGGCCGGGCCCGAGCGCGCCGCCTGGGACGCGGTCCATGACACCGAGGCCGCCGACCGTCTGGTCGCGGCGCTCTTCCGCCTCCCGTCGTCCCGCCGCTACGCCCGCCGGGCCGCCGTCCACACGGCGGTGCTCGCCGCGCTCCCCGACGGTTTCCCCGTCACCGCCGCCTCCGCCGCGGAACTGGCCGAGGCCCGCACCGTACTGCGCCGCCACACCGACGCGCTGGAGGAGGAGAGCACCGTCTGATCCTTCCCGCCGGTCCACGCCGGCGGACGACTGTCGCTATGCTGCGGCCCCAAGCGCTCATTCGAAGCAGTCAAACGAACAGGCGCGGGGTACGGCGGCGGTACGGCAAGGGGGCAGGCGGACATGCGGGAGCCGGTCGAACTCAGACGGCAACGGATCCTCGCGGCGGTGGAGTCGCGCGGCGCGGTCAAGGTGAGCGTGCTCGCCACCGAGCTGGAGGTCTCTGTGGTCACGGTGCGGCGCGACGTCGAGGAGCTGACCCGGGCCGGCCGGCTGCGGCGCGCCCACGGCGTGGCGCGCGCGGTACGGCCCGTCGAGACGGCGGTGACCGCCCCGGCGGCACGCCGGTCCGAGCAGCCCGCCGAGGGCGGCGCGGTCGCCCTGGTGGTGCCGGAGCGCCACTCGTACCTGTACGAGGCGGCGTACGGCGCCAGACCGGTGCTGGAGGAGGCCGGGTTCCGGGTCGCCCTGCACGTCGCCCCGCAGGCCCCCGGCGCCGAACGGCCGCTGGTGGAACGGGCGCTGGCGGACGGGGCGCGGGGGCTGCTGATCGCCCCGAGGTGGCGCGGCGCGGACACCGAGGAGGCGGACCACGGCTGGCTCGCGGGGGTGGGCGTGCCGACCGTCCTGATGGAGCGGCGGCCCCGGCCCGGCAGCGCGCTGCACGCCCTGGACATGGTCTGTTCCGACCACTGGTACGGGGTGCACCTGGCCGTCGACCATCTCATCGGCCTCGGCCACCGCCGTATCGTGCTGGCCGCCCGCGACGACAGCCCCACCGCGCGCAGTATCCGCGCGGCCTTCACGGAGATAGCCGCCGCCCGGCCTGAGGTGGCGGACTGGTCGGTCGCGCTCTCCTCGCCCGACGCGGTGCCGGCCCCCGTACCCGGCTCCCCGGGGGCGGAGGCGCCGCCGCGTGACCGCACCCCGCTGGACCTCGCGGGGCTGCTGCGCGAACGCGGCGCCACCGCGGCGCTGCTGCACGGCGACGTGGACGCGCTGATGCTGGTCCAGAGCCTCGCGGAGCAGGGCGTACGGGTGCCGCAGGACTGCTCCGTCGTCGCGTACGACGATGTGCTCGCCGCGCTGGGCTCCACCCCGCTGACCGCGGTGGCCCCGCCGAAGGCCGAGGTCGGCCGGGCGGCGGCCGAACTGCTCGTGCACCGGCTCTCCCGGCCGGGGGGCGCGGCCGGCCCCGTACGCCGGATCGAGCTGCTGCCGGAGCTGAAGGTACGCGGCTCCACCGCGCGCCCGGCGGACGCCCCGGCCCACGGCCCGGCGGACCCGCCGCCCCCGGGCGCGGGCGCTGTACGGGTCCCGGCGCCGATCCCCGTACAGAAGTGAGCGTTTGACCGTTTCAACTTTCTTCTGAGCGATCTATTGACCAATTGTGATCAGCCGATCAGGATTCCCCGTGTCTCGAACCGGAGCCGCGGGAGGCCCCCATGCCTGGTCGACAGAGCCGTCGATCCGTGCTGGCCACGATCGCCGCGCTGCCCCTGACGGGCGCCCTGGGCGCCTGCTCCGGGGGTGGCGCGGACACCCGATCGGGCAGCGCGAGCACCACCAGCGGAAAAGCCACGCACCTCACCTTCTGGTCCGCGCTGCGCGGCAGCCAGGAGGTCGTGGACGCCTTCAACAAGACCCATGACACCATCCAGGTCGACTTCCAGCAGATCCCCGGAGGGGACTCCGGCGGTTACGCGAAACTCAGCAACGCGGCCCGCGCCGGCAACGCCCCGGACATCGCCACGCTCGAATACCCACAGGTCCCCGGCTTCGCCATCGACGGCGTCGCCCGGGACATCACCGGTCTGGTCAGCGACCGGCTGCGGGCGAAGCTGCTGCCCCAGGCGCTGGGGCTGACCACCTTCGAGAAGCGGATCTTCAGCCTGCCCCTCGACATCGAGCCGATGGTGATGCACTACCGCGTCGACCTCTTCGAGCGGTACGGACTCGACGTCCCCCGCACCTGGGAGGAGTTCGAGTCCCTCGCCAGGACCGTGCGCCGCAAGGCCGGGGACCGCCGCCTCGTCCTCTTCCCCACGGACGGCTTCACCCAGTTCGCCGCGTACTCCTGGCAGGCCGGCGCCCAGTGGTTCGACACCGCGGGCGGCGCCTGGAACCTCTCGCTCGCCGACGAGCCGACCCGCCGCGTCGCCGCGTACTGGCAGCGGCTGATCGACGACGACCTCGTCTTCATGAACGCCGTCAACAGCCGCCAGGCCGACGCCCAGATCGCAGACGGCCTCGTCCTCACCCGGCTCACCGGAGCCTGGGACGCCGGCGCGCAGATGAAGGCGCGCCCCGGACAGAAGGGCCAGTGGGCGATCGCCCCGCTCCCGCAGTGGGACACCGGCCGGCCCGCCGTCGGCACCCACGGCGGCTCCACCTTCGCGGTCACCAGCGGCAGCCGCCACCCGGAGGCCGCCATGGAGTTCATCGAGTGGCAGATCTCCCACCCCGACGCGCTCCGCGCCCGGCTCTCCAGCGGTGCCAGCAGCCAGTACCCGGCGGCGCCCGGGCTCGTCGCCGTCGGCCGGGCGGCGTTCGACCGCGACTACTACGGCGGCCAGGACATCTACACCCTCTTCGAGCAGCAGGCACACACGATCCGCGGCGGCTGGGTCTGGGGTCCCCGGTCCAGCGCCACCCAGCGGGTCATGCAGGACGGGTTCGCCCGGGCGAGCGGGGGACAGGGCTCCCTGATCTCGGCGGTGCGCGCGGCACAGGAAGGCACCATGCCCGACCTGAAGGCCCTGGGCCTCGCCACCACCGAGCACAGCACCTGAGCGCCTGCCCGCCGACCGGCGAACGCCCCCACCCGTCCCGTCCCAGCAGCAGAGAGGCAGGTGACACCTCATGACCACCCCCATGACCGATCCCGGCTCCAGCTCCCTCACCACGCCCCCGGCCACCGGCACCGCGCCACGGTCCGCCGCGAGCGGCGCCCCAGGCGCCCCAGGCGGCCCCGCGGCCACCGCCCGCTCCGCCCGGAAATCGGCCAGGCGCCGTGTACTCGGCGCGTGCGGTGTCCTGATGACCCCGTTCTTCGCCCTCCTTGTCACGGTCTTCCTGATCCCCGTCGGCACCGCCGTCTGGCTGAGCTTCTTCAGCGACGACCAGCCCGGCCTCGGCTTCGGCCCCGAACGCACCGTCTTCGTCGGACTGCGCAGCTACGCCGCCGTCCTGACCGACCCGACCTTCCTCGGCGGCCTCGGCACCGTCGTCCTGTACTGCGTGATCTACATCCCGCTGATGGTGATCGGCGCCCTCGCGCTGGCCCTGCTGCTCGACTCCGGAGTGGTACGCCTGCGTTCCTGGGCGCAGCTCGGACTCTTCCTGCCGCACGCCGTGCCCGGCATCATCGCCGCCCTCATCTGGCTCTACCTCTACACCCCCGGCATCAGCCCGATCATCGAACTCTTCGGCAAGGCCGACATCACCATCGACTTCCTCGGCGTCCACACCGTGCTGCCGTCCATCGTCAACATCGCGCTGTGGAGCAACCTGGGCTACAACATGGTGGTCTTCTACGCCGCGCTCCAGGCCGTACCGCGCGAGGTCATCGAGGCGGCCGTCGTCGACGGCGCAGGACCGGTCCGTACCGCCCTCCAGGTCAAGACGCCGCTGGTGCGCTCCTCGATCGTGATGGTGGCCATGTTCACCCTCATCTTCGCCCTCCAGCTCTTCACCGAACCGATGCTGCTCAGCCAGTCCACCCAGATGATCAGCTCGCGCTTCTCGCCCAGCATGTACATCTACGACGCGGCGTTCACCCGTAACAACTACAGCCTGGCCGCCGCGTCCTCCGTCGTCCTGCTCGTCTTCACCGTCGCCCTCTCCTACGGCGTCACCCGCTGGACCAATCGCGTCAACGCACCGGAGGAGGCAACCCGATGAGCGTGACGAGCACCGCCCCGCGCACCCCGCCACCCGCCGTCACCCGCGGCGGTCCGCCGCGCCCGCCCCTCCTCGGCCGTGCCGTCGTCAACCTCGTCGTCGGCATCTCCGTGCTCTACACCCTGCTGCCGGTGCTCTGGCTGGTGCTCGCCGCCGGCAAGGACCGCGACGCCCTCTTCCGCAGCGATCTGCTCGGTGCCGGCAACTTCTCCTTCGTGCAGAACCTGAAGGACCTGTTCGCCATGGACGGCGGCCTGTACACGCGGTGGTACGGCAACAGCCTGCTGTACGCGGTCCTCGGCGCCGCGCTCGGCGCCCTGATCTCCATCGCCTGCGGCTACGCCTTCGACAAGTACCGCTTCCCCCACAAGGAGAAGCTGTTCGGGCTGGTCCTCGCCGCCGTGATGGTCCCGCAGACCGTCCTCGCGCTGCCGCTCTACCTGATGGCCTCGAAGACCGGCCTGGTGAACACCTTCTGGGCCGTCTTCATCCCCGTGCTCTTCAACCCCTTCGGCGTCTACCTCGGCCGGATCTTCAGCCAGGGGTACGTACCGGACGAAGTGCTCGAAGCGGCGCGGGTCGACGGCGCGGGCGAACTCACCACCTATGTACGGGTCGCCCTGCGGATGCTCGGCCCCGGCCTCGTCACCGTCTTCCTCTTCCAGCTCACCGCCATCTGGAACAACTTCTTCCTCCCCATGGTGATGCTCTCGGACCAGGACCTGTATCCGGTGAGCCTCGGCCTCTACACCTGGAACAGCTCCGCCTCCGTCTCCCCGGAGTACTACCCCGCGGTGATCATCGGCTCGCTCCTCGCCGTGCTGCCGCTGATCCTCGCCTTCACCCTGCTCCAGCGCTTCTGGAAGTCCGGCCTCACCGCGGGCTCCGTCAAGTAGCCGCCACGGGAACGGCCGCCCGGCCAGGCAGGACCGCCGATCCTGTGCCACCCCTACCAGGAGAGAGATGCCCCCCACCCCGACCGCACGCCCCCGTCCGCGCGCCGCGCTCGCCATGTCACCGCGGGCCGCGGCGGCCGTCCTCGACCCGGAGAGCCTGGCCGCCCTCGGCGCGGTGTGCGCGCTGACGCCGCCGCCCGTCCTCGACGACCTCACCACCGAGCGGGCCCGCGCCACCCTCGCCGACGTGGAACTCCTCGTCACCGGCTGGGGCTGCCCGCCGCTGGACGAGGCGGTCCTCGCGGCTGCGCCCCGGCTGCGCGCCGTCGTCCACACCGCCGGTACCATCCGCGGCCATGTCACCGAGGCGTGCTGGGAACGCGGCATCGAGGTCTCCTCGGCCGCCGCGGCCAACGCCCTGCCCGTCGCCGAGTACACCGTCGCGATGATCCTGCTCTCCGGCAAGCGGGTCCTGGAACGCGCCCGCGCCCTGCGCGCCACCCATGAGCGCGGCGACTGGCTCCGGATCTCCACCGGCACCGGCAACTACGGCCGTACGGTGGGGATCCTCTCCGCCTCGCTGATCGGCCGCCGGGTGATCGAACTGCTCCGCCCGTACGATCTGCGGATCCTGCTGCACGACCCGTACGTCTCCGACGCGGAGGCGACCGCGCTCGGCGCGCACCCCGTCGGACTCGGCGAACTCTTCGCACACGGCGACGTGGTCAGCGTCCACACCCCGCTGCTGCCCGCCACCCGCGGCCTCGTCAGCCGTGAACTCCTCACCTCCATGCGCCCCGACAGCGTGCTCATCAACACCTCGCGCGGCGCCGTCGTCGACCAGGACGCCCTCACCGATGTCCTGCGCGCCGGGCGGGTCCGGGCCGTTCTCGACGTCACGGACCCCGAGGTCCTGCCACCCGAACATCCCCTCTGGACCTGCGAGAACGCGCTCATCACCCCGCATCTCGCGGGCTCGCAGGGCAATGAGCTGCGCCGGCTCGCCGACCTGGCCGTCGGCGAGGTCACCCGCTGGGCGGCGGGCGACGGCTTCGATCACCCCGTACGACGCGAAAGGCTGGCATTCCTCGCATGACCCCCACCCACGGCACCCCCGCCCCCGGCGGACCCGCCTTCCCCCTTCCCGCCGACGACCGGGCGCTGAGCCCGCTCACCGGATACACCAGGGCCCACTGGGAGGCCACCGCCGACGGACTGCTCCAGGCCGCCTGGCGCTGGGCCACCCCCGGCAGCGCCCTGCTCGACCTGCCGGGCCGGCCCTCGGGCTCCGGGGTGCGCTCCGACGGCCTCGAAGGCTACGCCCGTACGTTCCTGGCGGCCGCCTTCCGGGTCGCGGGCGCGGGCGGCAAGGACCCGCACGGCTGGCTCGACCGGTACGCGGACGGGCTCGCGGCGGGGACCCGTACCCCCGGGCGGGACGACACCGAGTCCTGGCCGCTCATCCTCGACCACCACATACAGGGCCAGCCCATGGTCGAGTCCGCGTCCGTAGCCCTCGGGCTGCGGCTGACCGCGCCCTGGCTCTGGGACCGGCTGGACCCCGCCGTCCAGGACCGCGCCGAGGAGTGGCTGCGCGGCTCCCTGCGCCATACCCCCGCGCCCAACAACTGGTACCTCTTCCCGTACTCGGTGGCCGGGTTCCTGGAGTCCGTCGGCCGCGGCGACGCCGAGACGGCGCGCGCCAGGGAGCGGGCGCTCGCCCTGCTGGAGGGGTGGTACCAGGGCGAGGGCTGGTACGCCGACGGCGACAGCCGCGCCTTCGACCACTACAACGGCTGGGCCCTGCACCTCTATCCGATGCTCGACGCCCATCTCGCGGGCGACTCCGCGCAGCTGGCGCATCACGGCGCCCGGCTGCGCGCCCATCTCGACGGCTTCTCCCTGCTCTTCGGCGCGGACGGCGCGCCGATGTACTTCGGCCGCTCGCTCGCCTACCGGTTCGCGGCGGGCGCGGCCGTCGGTCTCGGCGCCGTCACCGGACACACCCCGCTGGCGCCCGGGGTGTCGCGACGGCTGGTGAGCGGCGCGCTGCGGTACTTCCTGGACCGGGGCGCGACCGGCGACGACGGGCTGCTGAGCCTCGGCTGGCACGGCCCGCACGAGGCGACGCTCCAGCACTACTCGGGCCCCGCCTCGCCGTACTGGGCGTCCAAGGCGTTCGTCTCGCTCCTCGCCCCCGAGGACCACCCGCTGTGGACCGCGCCGGAGGAGCCCGCGCCGAGCGAGGGCCCCGACCGGGTGCTGGCCCTGCCCGTACCGGGTCTGCTGGTCCAGTCGACCGGCGCGGACGGGATCGTACGGCTGCACAACCACGGCAGCGACCATCTGCGCCCGCACGAGGGCGAGGCGGGCGTGGCCGACGATCCGCACTACAGCCGGCACTCCTACTCGACCAGGACCGGCCCCACCGCCGCGGCCAACGTCGCGGACAACCAGATGGCGGTGGAGGTCGCGGGCCGGGTCGCCGGCCGTCGCCGGATCCACCCGCTGGGCGCCGGCGGCGGCGAGGGCTGGGGCTGGGCGGCCTCCTGGCACCGTCCGGTCTTCCCCTCGGGCGCGCCCATGGTGCCGGGGCTGCGGGTGGAGAGCGTCACGGTGGCCCGGGGACGGTACGAACTGCGGGTGCACCGCGTGGTGAACGCCCCGCCGGGCGCGCGGGTCCGGCAGACCGGCTGGGCGACAGGCCCCGACGAGGAGGTACGGTCCGCCCTGCACGGGCTGTACGGCTGGGAGGCGGAGCCGGGGGAGCGACGGGCCCCGCAGGGAACGGCGTTCACCCGCTGGGCGGTGGTGCCCGAACTGACCGCGCCGGCCGAGGGCACGCTGCTGTTCGCCGCCCTCGCCACGCTGACGGCGGAGTCCGGCGCGGCCCCGCCGACCGATGCGGTGAGCGGGGTGAGCGTCGACGGGGGGACCGTCGAGGTCCGGTGGAGCGACGACGGATCGCGGACCCGGATCGCCTTCGGCCCGCTGACGGTCGACCACGGCTGAGCGGGCCCGCACTGACGCTTCCGTCCCGCCCCGCCGTGTCACCGGCCGGGCGGGGCGGGGGAGTCAGCCGTTGACGAGATCGATGTAGCGGGCCCAGTCCCAGTACTTCCCGGGGTCCGTGTGCGTGGCCCCGGGCACCTCGCTGTGCGCGATGATGTGCGCCCGTGTCTTGGGGATGCCGTACCGGTCGCAGACGGCGGCGGTGAGCGCGGCGGACGAGGCGTACAGCGCGTCGGTGAAGTAGGCCGGGCGGTCCACCCACCCCTCGTGCTCGATACCGATGCTGCGGGTGTTGTAGTCCCAGTTGCCGGCGTGCCAGGCGACGTCCTTCTCCCGTACGAACTGCCCGATGTACCCGTCGGCCGAGGCCACCATGTAGTGCGCCGACACCTTCTTGGCCGGGTTCTGGAAGATGTCCCTCGCGTCCGGGAAGGTCTCCTGCGTCACATGGATCACGACGAAGTCGACGGAGTACTGCGTCGGGCGCGAGGCGACGGTGTAGTTGGAGGCGCTGGCCGGGATCCAGTGGGTCGTCGGATAGGCGACGGCGGCGCGGCGGCCCGCCGGACCGGCCGCCTCGGCCGCCGAAGCGACCGAAGCGGCGCTCGCGGTGGTGAGTCCGAGGGCGGCGGCGCCCAGATACGCACCGGATCTGAGCAGCGAGCGCCGGGACGGGGTGGGGTCGTGGGCTTCCATGATGGTCTCCCGAAATCCGTTTGCCGTGGGGGGAATTGACGCGCGTAGCCGGATTCCTCTCCATGCTGACCGGTCGACAGGTGCATGCCAATATCCTGTTGGCAAAGAAAGAGAGCACCGGGTGGTCCCGACCTCTGGCAGGCGCTGCGCGTCCCCGGGCACGGTGCGGCGGACCGGCCCGCGCCCACCCTGCCGGGACCCTGCCCGCCGCCCGTGGACCCCACGCGGTGGGCAGCCCCACGATGGCCCGTACGAGGGTCGGGGCGCCCCCGTGTTCGTATCGCGTCCGAGCCCCCCTCGCGATGCGTAATACTCTCCGTATGGGATCGAGGATTACGCGGCCGAGAGGCGGGGCACGCGGCGCGGCCGTGGCGATCAGACGGGCGACCGCCGGGGACGCCAAGCGGCTCACCAGGCTGGTCAGGGGCTCCCACGCCTACCGAGGCCCCTACGCCTCGGTGGTCGCCGGATACCGGGTGGGCCAGGACTACATCGAGACTCATGAGGTCCATGTGGCCACCGGCGACGACGGGCGGGTGCTCGGCTTCTACGCGCTCGTCCTCGACCCGCCCGAGCTGGATCTGATGTTCGTCGCGGACGACGCCCAGGGGCTCGGCATCGGGCGCCGGCTCATCGGGCATCTCACCGACCGGGCGCGCGAGGCGGGGCTCGACACCGTACGGGTGGTGGCCCACCCGCCGGCCGAGGGTTTCTACCGGGGCATGGGCGCCGTACGGACGGGAACCGTGGCCGCGCGCCCGCCCGCCGTACCGTGGGACCGTCCCGAACTGGCGCTCCCGGTCGGCCGCGACCCGCGGGTCACGGAGCGGGAGGGCCGGTGATCGGCGCCCCGTCCTCCGCGTAGGGCCAGGCGTTGGTGACACACCCGTGCAACCCCTTGATCTGCTGCATCATCGCGGGGGCGGGCTCTTCGGCGCCGGGGCAGGTCTCGTGGCCGTGCCCGAGGTAGTGGCCGACCTCATGGTTGATGATCAGCGCCCGGTAGGACGGTATGTCGTGGGCGTAGGCCGGGGTGGCCAGCCGCCAGCGCTTGAGGTTCACCATCACATGCCGGCCCACATTGCAGTTGACCTCGCCGCCGGTGTCCAGGTTGTACTCGCCGCAGATCCGGTCGACGGTGTCCGGCGTCGCGAGCTGGACGACGAAGTCGGCGGCCTCGTCCGCGACCCGCCGGAAACCGGTCGCGCCGTCGGCCGTCCAGCCGCGCGGGTGCGCCAGGATCCTGTCCACCTCCGAGGCGACGGCCCCGGCGGACTCGTCGAGCCCGTCCTCGACGGAGACGGAGTACGTCACGATCCGCCCGCCGCCGACCGGAGCGCCGCCCGCGCCGGCCGCGCTGAACGTGCCGGGACCGGTCTTCGGGATGCCGGTGTCCGAGCCGGTCTTGTCCGTACCGGTCTTGCCTGTGCCTGCCTTGTCCGTACCGGCCTTGTCCGTGGCGGCCTCGTCCGTACCGGCCTCCGCTGTCTTCCGGGAGGCGGTCGCTTCGGACGGGGCCGGGGCCGGATCGGCGCGCGGGGCGGCGGTCTGCCGCGCGCTCGCCGTGGGCTCCTTTCCGCCGCTGCCGAGCTCCGTCACGGCGAGGCCGACGGCGGTCAGTACGGCGAGCGCGGCGAGTCCTGCGGCGAGCGATGCCGTACGGGCGGGCCCGGCGTGGGCGGCTCCTTTCGAACGGCGACGCCTGCCGGGCGGCCGGGCGGGGGAAGTGCGAGAGGTCATGGGAGAAGAGGCTGTGGCGGCGGTGTGCCCAAGCCTGGACCGGAAGGTCACGGAACCGTAACGACCCTGCGAGGGAGGTTTCATATGATCGTCGCGTAACAGTTGCCCCTGCGGCCGTCCGGGTGGCGGGCCCGCCACCCGGACGTACGGATACTGTCGGCATGCCACGAGTCCTGCTCATCGAAGACGACCCCGCCGTACGCGAAGGCGTACAACTCGCGCTGCGCCGCCAGGGCCACGACGTGGAGGCGGCCGCGACCGGGGAGCTCGGGCTCGAACAGTTCCGGCGGTTCCGCCCCGACGTCGTCGTCCTCGATCTGATGCTGCCGGGGATGAGCGGCCTCGACGTCTGCCGCAGGATCAGGACCGGCAGCCAGGTGCCCGTCATCATGGCCACCGCGCGCGGCGACGACGTAGACGTCATCGTCGGCCTGGAGGCGGGAGCCGACGACTACGTCGTCAAACCCGTCCAGGCCCGGGTCCTCGAAGCCCGGATCCGGGCCGTGCTGCGCAGGTTCGGTGTCCCCGCCGACGCCGACGCGAGAATCGAACGCCACGGTGACCTGGTCATCGACCGTGCCGGACTCGACATCTCCCTGCGCGGCGAACCCGTCTCGCTCGCCCTGTCCGAGATGCGGCTGCTGCTCACGCTCTCGGCCTCGCCCGGACAGGTCTTCAGCCGCCAGCAACTCCTCGAAGCCGTCTGGGAACACAGCTACCACGGCGACATCAGGCTCGTGGACGCCTGTGTGAAGCGTCTGCGTTTCAAGATGGCCGAGCCCTCGGGGGCGCCACGGTACGTCCAGACCGTACGCGGCTTCGGCTACCGCTTCCGCTCCCCGTGAGCCCCCGATGAGACTCCCCGGAATGACCCCCCTGATCTCCCTGATCTCCCGGATCCGCCTGATCTCCCGGATCCGCCTGGTCCCGCGGCTGCGCGGGCTGCGTGTGCGCCTCGTGATCGCCTTCACCCTCGTCGCCGTCGCGGGAACCCTCACCAGCGGCGCGCTGACCTTCCGCGAGGCCCGCACCGGCGTGCTCCAGCAGAGCCAGGACACCGTCGTCACCCAGTTCCGCGAACGGGTGAACGGCTCGGCGCCCGGGATCAGACTGCCCGCCGAACGGGCCGACCTGGAGTGGTTCACCGACGAGGTCGCCAAAGCCGGCCGCTCCGAGGGCTGGCGGGTCCTGACCGTCTATCGGAACCTGCGCGTCACCTCCCGCCCGGACGACGCCTTCACCGAACTCACCCCCGAACTGAGACGGGCGGCGCTCACCGGCTCCGACACGGTCTTCCAGCGGGTCCCCGCGAAGGACACCTCCGTCCTCGTCGTCGGCCTGCCCGTCACCTACGCCACCCCCGAGGGCGGGACGCCCCGAAACTCCGGCCTCGCCGTCTTCCTGACCGTCTCGCAGAGCGACGAGGAGGCGTACGTCAACGCCCTGGTCTCCGCCGTCCAGCGCGCCACCCTTCCCGCGCTCGGCCTGGCCGTCCTCCTCGCCCTGCTGGCCGCGCGCGGTGTGCTGCGCCCCGTACGGGAGCTGCGGCGCGCCGCCCGCTCCATGGCCGAGGGGCGTTTCGACACCCGGCTCGCGGTGCACGGCTCCGACGAACTGGCCGACCTCTCCCGTACGTTCAACGAGACGGCCACCGCGCTGGACCGCTCCGTCGCGGAACTGCGCCGGATGGAGGCCCGCGCCCGCCACTTCGCCTCCGACGTCTCCCACGAACTGCGCACCCCGCTGGCCGCCATGGCGGCCGTCACCGACGTGCTCGACGAGGACGCCGGCGGGCTCGACCCGGACACCGCCACCGCCGTACGCCTCATCAGCCAGGAGACCCTCAAACTCGCCCGGCTCGTCGACGACCTCATGGAGATCTCCCGCTTCGACGCCGGCGCGGCCGAACTCCAGTGGGACGACATCGACCTCGCCGAGTCCCTGCGCCGTACGCTCGCCGCGCGCGGCTGGACGCAGACCGTGGAGACCGAACTGCCGCCCCCGGACGCCCTGCGCGGCCGGGCCGACGCGCGCCGTCTCGACGTCGTCGTCGCCAACCTGGTCGCCAACGCGCTGCGCCACGGCGGACGCCCGGTACGGCTGCGGCTGCACGCGTCCGCCGGGCGGGCCGTCATCGAGGTCATGGACAGCGGCCCCGGTATCCCCGACGACGTCCTGCCGCATGTCTTCGAACGCTTCTACAAGTCGGACACCGCCAGGACCCGCACCGAGGGCAGCGGTCTCGGGCTCGCCATCACGGCGGAGAACGTCCAGCTGCACGGGGGCACCATCCGGGCCGCGAACCGGCCGGAGGGCGGCGCCGTCTTCACCGTGGAGATCCCGCTGCCGGCCGGCCCGGCCTGCCCGGCCGAGCCGATCCCCGTACCCCGTGACCGCCGTCCGAAGGGCCGATCATGACCCCGACACCCCGGCGGCACCCGGCCGCCGCACTGCTCCTCGCGCTCACCGCGCCGCTCCTGCTCGCGGCCGGCTGCCGGATCCCCGGCACCGGTGTCGTCCAGGCGGGCGAACCGGCCACCGGGGTGCGCCCCGTGGTCCTGCTCTACCTCGTCAAGAACGACGCCCTGTATCCGGTGGCGCGCTCCGCCGACGTCACCGCGATCGATGCCGGGACGGCCGTCTCCCTCGCGTTCCGTGGACCCCACCCCGCCGAGAGGCGCGGCGGGGTGACCACCGAGCTGCCGGCGGTCGAGACCCGGCCACGCGTCGTCGTGGACGGTGACCGGGTCTCGGTCGAACTGCCGGGGCCGGCCCCTCTCACCCCGCTCGCCGTGGACCAGCTCGTCTGTACGGTGACCGCGGCCCGGGCGCTGGAGGCCCGGGCCGCGGCCCCGACCGTGACCGTCGTCGACCGGGCAGGACGGCATACGGTCACGGCCGCCGAGGCCCGCTGTCCCGCCGGAGGCAGCTCCTCCGACGCGTACGGGCCCGGCGAGGGGCGCCTGTTCGAGCCGCCGGAGCCCCTGCCCACCCCGGGCGGTGAATCCGGCGGGGGCTACTGACCCAGCACGGTGTTCATCCGGGTGATCTCGGCGGTCTGCGAGGTGACGATGGCGCCGGCCATCTCCCTGGCGCCCTGATGGGCACCCTGGGACTGTTCGGTCCTGGCCATCTCGACCGCGCCTTCATGGTGCTCGACCATCATCTTCAGGAATGCGGTGTCGAACTCCTTGCCGGACGCCTTCGCCAGCTCCGCCATCTCGTCGTCGGCCATCATCCCGGCCATGGAGTGGCCGGAGTGCTCCGCGCCGTCCGCCGGGGCGTCCTGCGCGGGTACGTCCTCGCCCCAGGCCGTGAGCCACTCCGACAGAGTCCTGATCTCCGGCGCCTGGGCCTTCTTGATCTCGGCCGCGAGCGTCCTCACCTCCGCCGACGAGGCCCGGCCGGCGGCGAGGGAGGACATCTCCACCGCCTGCCGGTGGTGCGGGATCATGCCCTGGGCGAAGGACACATCGGCGGCGTTGTGCGCCGAAGCGGATGCCGTACCCGTGGGCGCGGCGGACGGGTCGGAGCCATGGCCGGAGTGGGCTTTCGTGGACGTGTCCTGACCGCCGCAGGCCGCGAGGACCAGGGCGGCGCTCAGGACGGCGGCAGCGGCGGCGGCCCGGCGACGGGCCGGAAAACGGTTTGAGGTCATGCTGGAACAACTCCTGTGCGTGGAAAAGGGACAGAGGCATGCCGAACGCGGGCACGCCTATATGCGCAGGAGTTGCAGTTCGCTCAGTGAGGGAGGGGCCCGGTCGCCCGGCGCCGACCCCGGGCCCCGGCGCGCGACGAGCGCGAGGGCTTCCGTACCGGACGGCGGGCCCGGCAGCGGCGGTGTCCAGAGCACGGGACCGGTACCGGTACCGGTCGCAGCGCAGGTCGCGTCCGCGTGGTCCATGTGCCCGCCGCCGTCATGGGCGGGCGGGGCGCAGACCGGTGCGTCGGCCGCCGTGGCATGGGCCGAGGCGGCGGGCGGCGCGGTGTGCGTTCCCAGGGCGGGGACCGGCCCGAGGCCGTGCATGGCCAGCAGCCCGGCGGTCACCGCCAGCACCAGCGCCAGCAGAGCACGTCCCCCGAAGGGGCCGTGCTCGCCGTGCCGGGGCCGTCTCATGGGGCCATCGTAGGCACAGCTCCTCGGCTGCCGTGCGGCGGCGTCCACCCGGCGGCGCGCCGCCGGGGCGGTGCGGCCGGCCCCGCCGCCGGGGTCACGCGGAGCGGGCGGTCCTCCTCTCCCGCGACAGCAGCCAGAGCAGATAGACCCCGCCGAGGGCCCCGGTGACCAGCCCCACCGGGATCTGGAACGGCGAGAGCACCCGCTGCGCCAGCAGATCCGCGGTCGCCAGGAGCAACGCCCCGGTCAGCAGGGCCGGTCCGATCGGGGGACCGGGGGAGCGGGTGATCCTGCGGGCGAGTTGCGGGGCCGCCAGCGCGAGAAAGCCGATCGGGCCCGCGACCGCGACGGCCGTACCGGCGAGGGCGACGCCCATCAGCAGACAGAGCGCCCGCACCCGGGTGACGTCCACGCCCAGCGCCCCCGCCGTGTCGTCGCCCATCTCCATCAGCCGCAGCGGCCGGCCGAGCGCCAGGGTCACCACCACGAGCACCGGCAGCACGAGCGCCAGAGGGGTCACCTGCGGCCAGGAGACGGCGTTGAGGCTGCCGAACGTCCAGGCCTTCGCGCTCTCCGCGGACTCCAGGTCGGCGCGCGTGAGCAGGAAGTCGTTGACCGAGGAGAGCATCGCGCCGACGGCGATCCCGGCGAGCACCAGCCGGTTGCCGGAGACGCCGCGCGAGGCGGTGAACGCGTAGACCACCACCGCCGTGCACAGCCCGCCGAGCACCGAACCCGCGCCGACCCCCACCCCGGCCCCGCCGCCGCCCGCCAGGATGACGACGAGTGCGCCACTGGTGGACCCGGTGGTGAACCCGATGACGTCCGGGCTGCCGAGCGGGTTGCGCGACAGGCTCTGGAACAGCGCCCCCGACAGCCCGAGCGCCGCCCCGACGAGCAGCGCGGCGCAGACCCGCGGCAGCCGCTGGCCGACCACGATGAACCGATCGGTGGCGGAGCCGCCCCCGGTGAACAGGACATCGGCGACCTGCGCGGCCCCGATCCGGTACGTCCCCGTGAACAGGGTGAGCGCCCACACCGCCGCGCAGCACACCAGCAGCACGGCCAGCACGGCGGCCGTACGCCCCGAGTAGCGCAGGGTGATCCCGCGGGGCAGCCGCGCCACCCGGGTCCGGGCGGCCGTCCGGGGCGCGGGGGCGGGCCGCGCGGCGGCGGTCCGGGTCGCGCGGCTCACGTGGCGACCTCCCGGCGCCGTACGACCAGCCACAGCAGCGCCGGAGCGCCGATGAACGCGGTGACGACGCCCACCTCGATCTCCCCCGGCGGCGCGATCACCCGCCCCGCGATATCACTGACGAGCAGCAGGATCGCACCGCCCGGCAGCGCGAAGGCGAGCAGCCAGCGCAGATCGGGCCCGAGCAGCAGTCGCAGCACATGCGGTACGACCAGTCCGACGAAGCCGATCGGCCCGGCCGCCGCGGTCGCGGCGCCGCACAGCAGCATGATCGAGGCGAACCCCGCGGCCCGCACCCACGGCACCCGAAGCCCGAGCGCCGCGCCCGCCTCGTCCCCGAGCGCCAGGGCGTTCAGGGACGGGCCGAGCACCAGCGCGACGACGGTCCCCACCAGGACGAAGGGAACGGCGGCGGCCAGCGCCTCCGTACCGCGGTTCTCCAGCGACCCGACCACCCAGAAGCGGTACGAGTCGAACGCGGAGGAGTCGAACATGGTGAGGATGCCGGTACCGGCCCCCAGGCTCGCCGACAACGCGGCCCCCGCCAGCACGAGCCGGGTGTGATGGTTGCTCCGGGTGGCGCCCGAGGTGAGCGCGTACACCAGCAGCGCGGCCAGTACGGCGCCCGCGAACGCGAACCAGATGTACCCGGACACGCTGGTCACATGGAACGCGGCGATGGCCGTCACCACGGCGAACGAGGCACCGGAGTTGACCCCCACGATGCCCGGTTCCGCCAGCGGATTGCGGGTGACGGCCTGCATGACGACCCCGGCCAGCGCCAGCGCCGCGCCCACCGTGACCGCCAGCGCGGTACGGGGCAGCCGCAACTGACGGACGATGATGGCGTCCGGGCTGCCGTCGTCGTGGAGCAGCACCCGCCACACGGTGTCCAGCGGGACGCCGCGCGCGCCGACGCCCAGGCTCACCAGGAGCAGCAGGACGACGAGACCGAGACAGCCCACCAGTGCCACGAGCCGCCTGCCGGCTTTCGGCCGCGGCGCACCGGTCGGCGCCGGTCCGGTCCGGGGCGCGCCGGTCCGGTCCGTACCTCCCGATATGTGATCCATCGCATGACTGCCATACCTACTCATCCGCACTTAGGAGAGCCTAAGCTAAGCGCTCGTGTACCGCTTCCGTGATCTCCCTCTCACCCGTCTGATCAGCGGCGTCGCCCTGTCGGGCGCCCTGCTGCTCACCGGCTGTTCCACGTCGACCCCGACCGTCTCGTCGGCCAGCGGCCCGGCCGGCACATCGTCGGCCGCCGCCACCCACACCGCTCCCCGGACCGTGCCCAAGGGCATGGGAAGCGGCAAACCGGACGGCGAATTCCCGCGTACGGTCGGCCACTTCGAGGGAAGGACCACCATCGGGGCCGCGCCGAAGAAGGTCGTGGTCATCTCCACCGGCCAGGCCGACGCGCTGCTCACGCTCGGCACGGTGCCGGCCGGCTCCACCCGGGGCGACGGGGCCGACCTCGTACCCCAGTACCTGAAGGACGACTATCCCCAGGACGCGGCCGCGCTGGGGAAGGTCGTCGACGTGGGCTCGCGGGTGGATCCGAACCTGGAGACCATCGCGAACATCAAGCCCGACCTGATCCTGATGAACGTCGCGGGCAAGAACGCCAAGGGCCTCTACAAGGCGCTGACCGCGGTGGCGCCCACCGTCGCCACCCAGGGCACCGGCCTCTACTGGAAGCAGGACTTCCTGCTCGTCGCCGACGGACTCGGCAGGACCGGGCAGGCGCGCACGTACCTGGACCGCTTCCACACCGACGCCGCCTCGCTCGGCGCCGCGCTCGACAAGCCGGTGACCCTCTCGTTCCTGCGGCTCAACGGGGACCGGCTGCGCGTCTTCGGTGTGCCGTCCTTCACCGGCAGCATCGCCGAGGACGCCGGGCTCGGCCGGCCCGAGAGCCAGCGGTTCGACAAGACGTCCCAGAACATCAGCAACGAGCAGCTCGACCGGGCCGACGCCGACTGGATCTTCTACGGGGTCCAGGGCGACGCGGCGAAGGCCGCCGAGCTGACCAAGGCACCGCTGTGGCCGACGCTCTCCGCCGTCGCCGGCAGGACCGCGATCCCGGTCGACGACGACATCTTCTACCTCAATACGGGCCCCACGGCCGCCCGTGACGTACTCACCACCCTCAAGAAGCACCTGACCTGACCCCCCGTACGAAGGGGCCCGGTCCCGTCGGTACGCGACCGACGGGACCGGGCCCCTTCCTGTTCGCCGTACGGGAGGCGTCAGCCGACGAAGATCTCGGTCACCGACCAGATGGCGAGGCCGAGCATGCACAGACCGCCGATGCGCTGCACGGTCTTCAGCGGGACGCGGGTGGCGATGAACCGGCCCGCGAGCAGGGCCAGCGCGGAGACGGACATCAGTGCGGCGGCCGACCCGATGGCGGTCGACCAGGTGCCGTTGCTCGCGGCGAGGTTGGCCGTGGTGATCTGGGTCAGATCGCCCCACTCACTGATGAAGACGGCCATGAAGGCGGTCGAGTAGACCGGCCAGAACCCCGTGACCGTCTTGGTCTGCGTCTCCTCGTCCTCGCCGTCGTCCCCGCCGCGCAGCAGCATGAAGGCGCCGAAGGCGAAGAGCGCGGCCGAGACGAGCTTGACGATCCAGTCGGGCAGCAGCCCGATGAGGCTGCCGGCGCCGATGGCGATGGCGACATGCACGATGAACGCGGTCGAGGTGCCGAACCACACGTAGAGCGGACGCATACGCGTGCCCATGGCCAGGGACGCGAACATGGTCTTGTCGGGGAGCTCCGCGAGGAAGATCAGACCGAAGGCGGTGAGGATCGCCAGGGGATCGAGAGACATTCCGGGTGGCTTTCTCTGGGGGCCGGGCCCGGGTCTTCGCGAAGCGCCGTATCGGAGCCAGGAGGACCACTCGGCCCGGCACGACGGTAGTGCCCGCGGGACGCGGACATGTCAGTGCCTGACCGAAGGTCTCGCCCGCCCGCCTCATCGGCGGGCCCGGCCACCGGGAACCCGGGGGTTCCAGTGTGTCGACGACCGGTTCGCGGGGCTACTCCCCTTCGCAGGCCCCCACGGTACCTCACCCGGGACGCGGGGTGCGTGCCGGGCGATGCCATACCCGTGAACCGCGCGGTACGCGCGAACAGTGCGGCGTACGTGTGAACCGTGCGGCGTACGGGGGCCCGGTCGGCCCTGTCCGCTGGCTCGCCCCCCGGGGCTGCCGTGTAGTGGGTCCTGCGGTCGCGTTCGGGCGGGCGCCGTGCTGCCCCTGGGGCGGCCTGATCCGAGGAGTTTTGAATGAAGAGCAACACCAGGGCAGTCACCGCGATGGCCGCGGCCGTACTCTGCGCGGCCGCCCTCGCAGGATGCTCCGGCAGCGACAGCGCGTCGGAGGGGGGGCCCGCCGAGGCCGCCGCCTCCGAATCGATGTCGATGAGCGCCTCGCCGTCGACGACGGCCTCCGAGATCGAGGGCAAGGTCTCCGAGAAGGAAGTGGCGCCGTACGGGAAGATCCTGGTCAACGGCCGGGAACGGACGCTGTACCTCTTCGCCGCGGACAAGACGAAGGAATCGACCTGCACCGGCGACTGCGCGAAGGTCTGGCGCCCCGTGCTGGTCACCAATGGTGTCGAGCCGAAGGCGGGCACCGGGGTCAAGCAGAACCTGCTCTCCACCGTCACCCGTACCGACAACACCAAGCAGGTCACCTACAACAACCACCCGCTCTACACGTACAAGTCCGACCGCATGCCGGGCGAGGCGCGGGGGCAGGACGTGACCGAGTTCGGTGCCAAGTGGTACGTCGTCGACACCGAGGGCAACAAGGTCACCACCGCGCCGCCGAGCTCGAGCACCAGCCCCGGCGGGAGCACGAGCCCCAGCGCGGGCATGAGCTCCACCCCCAGCTCCAGCGCCAGCTACTGATACCCGCCGACGGGCCCGACAGCTCGGAGAAACCATGCCGTTCCCGGGCGCCGGCCGCAGGGCCGCGCCGGCCGTCGCACTCGCCGCCGTCCTCGTGGCCACGCTCGTCGGCTGTTCCGGCGGCGGTGGTGGCGGGACCTCGTCCGCGTCGCCGTCCCCGCCCGCGTCAGCGGGCGGATCGGCGCGGGTGACGATCGACAACTTCGCCTACGCCCCGTCGGCCCTGACCGTGGCCCCGGGCAGCAAGGTGACCGTGGTCAACAAGGACTCGGTCGCCCACACCCTGACCGCCACCGCCGGCAAGGCGTTCGACACCGGGACCATCGGCCCGGGGAAGACGGCCACCTTCACCGCACCGTCCAAGGCGGGCGCGTACCCGTACATCTGCACCATCCACCCCTTCATGAAGGGGACGCTCACAGTCCGCTGAGGGCCGACCGGCCGACGACAGCCCCCGCCACCACGCGTACGCGGTGGACGGGGGCTCGGCGTTCCCGGGGGAGGCGGTGGGGCCGGGTCAGCGGCCCGGGCCGCGCTTGCCGCGCGCGCCCTTCTCCTCCTGGTCCGTGTCGTACTCGATCTGTTCCTTGCGTACCTCGGCGGAGACCTCCCGCTGCTCGGTGACCTTCTCGGTGTCCATGCGGACGCGTTCGACGGGGATGGACTCCTTGCTGATCACCGGCTGGTCGGCGTGGAGCGTCACCTCGGTCTGCGCCTCACCGATCCGCATGCCCCGGACGGAGTTGCGGTCCTCGGGAGAGATGGCCTCGTGGACCACCCGGACCTCCTCGTGGCTGAGCGGTACGGAGGTGGTGACGTTCTCCGTCACCACGACCTTGCGCAGCCGCGCGTGGCCGACCTCGCGCTCCTCGGTGGTGACGTGCAGCTCCTCCTCGGAGCGGATCAGCTCCTCGCCGTGCTTCTCGCCCGTGCGCATGTCGCCCAGGTCGGCGCCGCGTGTCGCGGACCCGGCCATGGCCGGTCCCCGCGTCCCCTCCGGCGTGGCGGCGCGGCCGGTGGACATGCCAGGACCCGTGGCCGTGCCCGTTCCGGCGCGCGGCCGGCCGCCGGCCGCCGTGCCCATGCTCGCCGCGGTGCCGATGCCGCCCGCCGCGGTGAGCCCGTAGTGCTGGTAGAGCTGCTTCTCCTGGCCGGGGTCCAGATGCTCGTCGGCGTCGAGGCGCGGTGCCTCCTTGACGGTGTCCTTGGCGTACGGCACGTGGATGTCCTCACCGGCGCGCCGGGCGCCGGACAGCGGAACGAGGCTTTCCTTCATCCCGAACAGACCGGTCCTGACGGTGACCCACTCCGGGCGGCCCGTGCGGTCGCCGACATAGACCTGACCGATGCTGCCGATCTTGTCGCCGTCCCTGTCGTACACGCTCTTGCCGTTCAGACTGCTCGGGTTGTTGAACACGCCTTCGGCTGACATCAGCGATCACTCCTCGCGTGGGGGAAGCGCGTCTGCGGGATGAGGCCCCTCACGGTCAGGCGCGCACCACTCCATCGCGCATCCGCACGGGGCCGTCGGCAACCGGAACGGGGCGGCGGGACGGCGACGGCGACGGCCCGCTGCCCAGTCCGGGCAACGTTCCCGGGGGGCGGCACCCCGGCCCAGCTATCCGCCATTCGAGTGAACCCGGGGTGGGTTGCGCGGGCGGTGTCCGGGAGGTCGGCGTGCGCTCCGGCCGCCTCCTCCGTCATCCTGGAGACGGCGGCGTGCCGGAGACCGGCGGCCCAGGTGCCGACCGGACATGACGTACGGAGAGCGGACCCCATGGCTGTGGAACGTGTCGGTCTCGTGGTCCACCAGGGCCGCCCGGCCGCGGTCGGGACGGCCCGTACCGTCCACGCCTGGTGCGACGCGCACCGCGTCCCCTGCGCGGATCTCGACGTGTGGCGGGACCACGAACCCCGACACGGCGGCCAGGAGGAGGCGTCCGCGGCCGGCCGCCCCGACCTCGTGGTCACCCTCGGCGGCGACGGTACCTTCCTGCGCGGCGCACGGATCGCCGCCACGTGCGACGCCGCGGTCCTGGGCGTCGACCTCGGGCATGTCGGCTTCCTGACCGAGGTCCCCGCCGAGCAGGTCGGCCACGCCCTGGACGCCGTCCACGAGGACCGCGCGGCCATCGAGGAGCGCATGACCCTCACGATGCGCGTCTCCCGTCCGCCGACGATGCCCTCGGAGGTGGCGGCGCTGCTGAGCCACGGCCGGGGCCCGGCGCTGCCGCCGCCCCCGGTGCGGCCCGGGGCCACCGGAGAGGGCTGGGGCGTTCCCCTGGACGTCGTCGCCCTCAACGACGTCGTCCTGGAGAAGCTCGCCCGCGACCGGCAGATCGCCCTGGGCGCGTACGTCGCGGGCCGGCTGCTCGCCTCGTACTCCGCCGACGCGCTCATCGTCGCCACCCCGACCGGTTCCACCGCCTACAGCTTCGCGGCCGGCGGGCCGGTGCTCTCCCCGCACATGGACGCGGTGGTCTTCACGCCCGTGGCGCCGCACATGACGTTCGGCCGTACGGTCGTCGCCGCCCCCGACGAGTCCGTGGCGCTGCGGATCCTGCCGCACTCCGGGCAGGTGGCGCTCAGCATCGACGGTCAGTTGCGCGGCGCGCTGGAGCCGGGGGACTGGGTCGGCGTCTACGGGGCCAGGTACCGGCTGCGGCTGGTGCGGCTGGGGCCGACCGACTTCTACACCCGGCTGCGCGAGCGGTTCCGTCTCACCGACGCGCCCGCCACGGCGGCCGACGGTGAGGCCCCTCCGCTGTTCCGGCCGGACGGGCCCGTCCCGGACGACCTGGCGCATCTGCGGCTGCCGCCGCCACCGGGGGAGCGCCCCGAACGCCGCGGCTGACGGCCGTTGCCCGGACCGGGTGGGGCGGGGCCGGGCGGGCCGGGGCCGAACTCCGGCCGCCGGGCGGATGTCAGTCGAGCCAGTGACGGCGGCCGAGGGCGATCAGCCGGAGCCTGCGGCGCGCCGCGGACGCCACCCGCGCCTCCGCTCCGGCCCGCGCCTCCGCTTCCGGCCCCGTGCCCGGATGGTCCTCCGCCGCGTGGAGGAACGCGGACGCGGTCATCACCATCTGGTCGACATAGACGTCGGCCAGCATCCGCAGGTCCTCCCGGCTCCATCCGGCCGAGACCGGCTCGGCGGCGAGCACGGCGGCCACCTCCTCGGAGAAGCGGCGCAGTTGGGCGCCGATGGCCTCGCGCACGGACCGTACGCCGCCGTGCCGCTCGCGGGCGATGAACCGGACATGGGCGGGGTACGCGCGGACATACCGGGCCATCACCTCGACGGTGCGCTCGATCCGTTCCTCGTCACCGTCGGTGGCGGTGAGGATGGTGCCGATCGTCCCGTGCAGGCTGTCGAGCGCCTGCTCGACCAGGGCCACCCCGAGATCGGCCGGGTCCCGGAAGTGCCGGTAGAAGGCCGTGGGGGCGACACCCACCGCGCGGGTCACCTCGCGCAGCCCGAGGCTGCTGAGGCTCTGTTCCTCCAGCAGCAGCAGCGCCGCGTCCAGCAGCGCCTGACGGGTCTTCTCTTTACGGGCCTGCCGGACGCCCGGGGTGTGACTCATGCCATTCAGTAAACAACCGTTCTCCGGAAAGAGGAAGATTAGACTCGGAAGTCAGTGCACAAGTGTTCTCGGAAAGCGTGCTCGACCGTGCTCCACAAGGAGGCATTTCATGATCTTCCTCGTCGCGGCTCTCCTCCTGATGGGGGTGGTGCTCGGCGCGGTGGCCCATGTCCCGCTGCCCGTCACCCTGGTCGCCGCCGCCGTCATCGGGGGCTGGCTGCTGCTGTTTGCCGCCCGGGAGTTCCGCGCCCAGGGGCGGCGGTACCGATGACCGCGGTACGGGAGCGCGACGCCGACGGCATGGCCGTCGCCTCGTTCCTCCTCGGCCTCCCCGGCCTGCTCGTGCTGAACCTCCTCCTCGGCCCCATGGCGATCGTCCTGGCGTCCCTGGCTCTGTGGCGCGGCACCACGCGCAGGGGCCGGGCCCTCCTCGGGCTCTTCCTCGGCGTCGCCGATCTCGTCGTCCTCGCCGTCCTGATCGGCGCGGACCGCACGGTGTCCTGGGGCCTGGCCGGCTGACCCGCCGCACGGCGGCGCCGCGAGGTCCCGCAGCCTGCCTCGGCGCGCGGCCTACCCGCCGGGCGGCCGCCGGGTGCGGGTCCACTCGCGCAGCTCCTCGGCCGTCCAGGTGTTGACCACCCGCTCCGCCGGGACACCGCACTCCTCGGCCCGCGCACAGCCCAGGAGCTGCCAGTCGAGCTGGCCCGGCGCGTGCGCGTCGGTGTCCACGGCGAAGAGGACCCCGGCCGCGACCGCCTCGCGCAGCAGCCGCCGGGGCGGGTCGAGACGCTCGGGCCGGCTGTTGATCTCCACCGCCGTGCCGGTCCCGGCGCAGGCCTCGAAGACCGCTCGCGCGTCGAACTCCGACTCGGGCCGGCTGCCGCCCGTACCCCGGTCCCGGCGGGTACGGCCGATCACCAGCCGTCCCGTGCAGTGGCCCAGCACATCGGTGCGCGGATCACGTACGGCGGCGATCATCCGCCGGGTCATCGAGGCGGCGTCCATCCGCAGCTTCGAGTGGACGGACGCCACCACCAGGTCCAGCCGGTCGAGGAGTTCGGGCTCCTGGTCGAGCGAGCCGTCGGGCAGGATGTCGCACTCGATACCGGTCAGCAGCCGGAACGGGGCCCAGCGCGCGTTCAGCTCCGCGATCACGTCGAGCTGTTCGCGCAGCCGCGCGGCCGACAGGCCGTTCGCCACGGTGAGTCCGGGGGAGTGGTCGGTGAGGACGGCCCATTCATGGCCGAGCGCCGCCGCCGTACGCCCCATCGCCTCGACGGAACTGCCGCCGTCGGACCAGTCGGAGTGCAGATGGCAGTCCCCGCGCAGCGCCGCGCGCAGCGTCTGCCCGGCTTCCGCGAGGGGCGTCCCGGCCTCCCGCTCCAGCCGCTCCAGATACTCGGGTACGGAGCCCGCCACCACGGCCTCGACCACCTGGGAGGTCCGGGGGCCGATGCCGCGCACCCGGCCGAGCGTGCCGGCCGCCGCGCGCCGCGCGACATCGTCGGGGTCCATGGCCGCCACGGTCGCCGAGGCGGTACGGAACGCCTTGACCCGATAGGTGTCCGCCCGCGAACGCTCCAGCAGGAAGGCGATCCTGTCCAGCGCCTCCACCGGGTCCATGGGCGCCCCAGACTGTCGGTGTGCCGTCCGTTCCGCGTCCGGGTCTCTTCCGTACGCGCGCCTTCAGTGTGGGCGTGGCGGGCGTGCCGTGCATCTCGCCCGGGGCGTCACACGGGCCGAGGGGCCCTGTCCGGGCCCCCGGGTTGTGCCCGGGGGCCCGGACAGGGCCGTACCGCCGGCCTCGGGGCCGGTCCCGACCGGGTCCGCGGCGCGCACCGTGGGCCGGTGCGGCGACGTACGGCCCCTGCCGTTCTGTCCATGCCTTCGGCCGGGTGTCCGGCGTCCGGACGCGCCGCGTGGCGGCGGTGCGGGACGCCGTCCGGCAGGGGCGGCAGGGGCTGGGCGGGCCGATGGACAGGCCGCCCCGGTCATGACGGCGGGTGATGCGGTGATGCGGTGGTGCGGGTGATGCGGTGGTGCGGGGGAACGCTCGGGTCAGCCCTGTACGGAACGACGCTTGCGCGCGGCCCACATGATGCCCGCTCCGGCGACCAGCACGACACCGGCGGCGCCGGCGATCAGCGGGGTGGAGCTGGAGGCACCGGTCTCGGCGAGGTCGTCACCGGCGGGGCTCGGCTGCGAGGAGGGGACCCCTGCGGCCGAGGTGCTCGCCTCGCCCGACGGCTCGGGGGCCTCGGTGGCGGGCGTGTCCTTGCTGGGCTCCGCCTCGGGGGCGGACTCCGACGGGGCCGACGACGACGGCTCCTGTGGCGGGGTGGACTCGGCGGGCGGCGGGGTGGACTCCTCGCCCTCGCAGACCGGGGCGGTCTTGGTCTCGTCCTTGGAGAACTGGTCGCCGTCGGCGGCCTTCACGACGAGACGGACCGTCAGCTCGCTCTTGTGCGCGGGCAGGTCCAGCTTCTTGCTGAAGTCGTTACGGAAATTCTCCGTGGGCAGCAGGTCCTTGCCGTCCACGGTGACCGTCACGGTGTTCTTGTCGCTGTTGCCGTAGGCGGTCAGGTTCAGACTCACCTCGGAACACGTCACCGACCAGGTCGGCGTGTGCGCGAACGCGGGAGCCGCCGACAGGCCGACGCCCAGGGCGCTGGTCGCCGCGACCGCTATGAAGGCGCTTCTGCGCCGCCACGATCTGCTGAATTGGGTCACAAAATCCTCCGCTATAACCGCGCCGCCCACGATGACGGCGCGCGCGCACAGTACCGCCATCCACGCGGGCGCCAACAATCGCCCCACCCAACTCATGGTCTCCGTACGCCCCGTGGACCTGCGGGGACGTCGAGGACCGGCCAGGAGGTCCACCCGGGGGAGCGCCGGGGCGACGGGAGCGGGGACCATGATCACAAACCGGAGGGATGGCCCGATCATGCCGTCATCACTGCTTTCGCCCGTCAATACGGGGGTGTGGACCGGTGGGCCGAGCGCTTCCCCGCCCTCATTCACGGCAACATGTCAGGGCAGTGGTAAACATTCCGTCAATAATTGGCCAGGAGCTTTCCGTTGCTCCGGGAACCGGCGAATCCCGCCGGGCCGGAGGCCGATTGCCGTCGGCGGCACATTCCCTTCCCCGTCCCTTCCTCCCCCGTTCGCCCGGTTCGTGGCCGGCCCCTATCGACGGCGCAGCCCGGACTTTCGCCGTACCCAGTGCCGGGCCGCCGTCAGCCGGGGATGGCGCTCCCGCTCCTCCCGGGAGGCCCGGTCCAGTTCCTCCATCAGCCGCCGGGAACGATGCTCCAGATCCAGCTCGTCCAGGATCCGGTCCAGTTCGGCCAGCAGCGCGCCGTGGAGCTGCCACTGTCCCGGGTCGTCGCGCACCTCCGCCAGCAGCAGCTCCGCCAGCCGCGCCCGGCTGGTCCGCGCCGTCTCCAGGTCCTCGGCGAGGCGTGCCTCCGCCGTCTCGGCGCTCCGGGTGACATCGGTCGTCACCATGACGGCGAAACTCACCACCGCGTCGGCGACCTCCGCCAGCAGCTCCCGCAGCGCCGCGCCCACCTCCGGAGGGAACAGCGCCTCCCGCTCCCGCTCCTTGGCGAGGTCGGTGAGCGTTCTGGCCAGCACCCGCAGGACCACCGTGCAGATCTCCAGGGTGTCCAGGCCCGTCCGCAGCACCACCCGGTGCAACAGCCCCTCCTTCACCCGGGGGTTGAGCCGGACGCTGTCCTCCGCTTGGCGCAGCGCCGCGTCCACCTCGCCGATGTCGTGGTCGAGGCGGCGTGCCTCGTGCAGCCGTGAGGCCGCGCGCTCCACCGGGATCGGCTCCGTCAGCCCCTCCCCGATCCGCAGCAGAAGCTGGCGCATACGGCGCGCGAGGCCGTCCACGGACTCGCCTGCGGTGGCGACCCACACCGGCGGCGCCAGCAGGAGGTTGAAGAGCAGCCCCACCACCGCGCCGATCAGCGTCTCCAGCACCCGGTCCCAGGCGGTGGACGCCACCCGGGGCACCCCGAGCACGAGCATGGCGCTGATCGCGACCTCGGGCACGAACTCGCTCACCCGTACGACCCGTCCGACGACCAGCGAGGCAAGGATGATCAGCCCCAGGCTCCACCAGGTCAGCCCCACCAGCACACTGAAGGCGCTGGCCACCAGCACCCCGGTCACCACGGCGTTCACCCTGCGGATGCTGGTGGTCAGGGTGGAGTAGAGCGTCACCTGGACGACGAGCAGCGCGGTCAGCGGGGCGGTGAGCGGCGCGGGCTCGCTGCTCAGCCGCAGCGCGACCACATAGGCGATGGTCGCGGCGGCGGACGAGCGCAGCGTCTGGGCGACGACGGGCTCCCGGCGCCACTTGACGAGCTCCGCCACCGGCCCGCTCAGGGACACTCCGACATCACGCACGACCTCTTCCTTCCCCCTCAGGACCCGGCCGGACCCGCGCCGGTCCGCCCGATAGGCCGGGTGGACGAGCCCGTGCGCGACGCGCTCCGGCGACCCACGGTTGTGCAGGACAGGGAAGGATGGGGTAGACACCTCTTCAGCGGGTCGACCGGCATGGGGCCGCGCGGCCGCTCGATTCTTCCGAACGGTTGTGCATGCCTACTTCAGCGTCCCGCCAGGACCCGGTTCAGGACTCCACCGCGGGCGCCGCGCCGAACGCGCGGCCACAGCACCACGGCATCTTCCTCGAACCCCGCTACACCGTCGAACTGCCGCCGCACGAGGGCGACGAGGAGACCCCCACGGAGAGCTTCTTCGACCGGTCGGCGGCCACCCGGCCCCGTACCCTCACCGCACGCAGGAACTAGGGACTTTCGTCAACCGCCGGTAAACGGCACCGGCCGGCCCGCCACCGGGCCCGGACATCACCCGGCCCGTCGACCGTCCGTCCACGAGCGCAGGGTGTCGGCCGCCGCCTCGTCGACGGGCCAGGCGATCCGGTAGTACCTCAGCGCCTCGTCCCGCGCGACCAGCCGCATGCCCGCCGCCGCCATCACGCGCTGCGACGCGATGTTGTCGTGGCCGGTGTCCCCCTGGACACGGCTGACCCCGCCGGACCGCGCGAACCGCAGCAGTGCGCGCAGCGCCTCGGACGCGTACCCCCGCCCATGGACGGAGGGGATCAGTCCGTAGCCGATCGTGACGGCGAGATCCTCGTCGGGGACACCGTGGAAGCCGAGACCGCCGATCGCGTGCCCGTCCGCGCGGCGGCGGATCTCGTACGCCCCGAACGGCCCCGGATCACCGGTGATCGCACATGTCGTCAGAAAGCGCCGGGCCCCCGTCATATCCCCGTCCGCGGGGTACCCGGGCGCCCACCGGTCCCCGTCGGCGGGCTCGCCCGCCGCCACCCGCTCGGCTTCGAGCACGCTCAGCGGATGGAGCACCAACCGCTCCGTCACAAGATCGTCCATGACGGCAGACCTATCACGGGCCCCCGGGGCGGCACAGACGTTTTCACGCGATGTGCGCCGAGCGTTCGGCCCTCCTTCGCGCCCGGTACAGCCGGCCGGACATCAAGGGCGCGTCAGGGGCCGCCGGACCCGCGGCAGGGCACCGTCAAGAACCGGGCCGCGCCCGCCGCCACGGATCCGGCGGGTGCACGCTGGAGTAGAGGCCGCCGGACCGGCGGCCCGGTTGCGCCGGACCTCCGTACCGGCACGGCGAGGTGGGCCATGCGCTGTTCGCTCCGTGACCGCGTCGCGCTCGGTGCCGCGCTGCTCGCGCCCCTGGCGACCGCGGGGATACTGGTGCCGTTCCGTACCGGAGTGGCGAGTACGAATCCGGCGCTGATCCTCGTCGTGGTCGTCGTGGCGGTCGCCGCACTCGGCAACCGGGTCGCGGGCGCGCTGGCCGCGCTCTCCTCGGCCGTCTGGTTCGACTTCTTCCTCACCAAGCCGTTCGAACGCTTCACCGTCACCGACACGAACGACCTCACCACGGCCCTCCTGCTGCTGGCCGTGGGGCTCGCCGTCTCCCAACTCGCCGCGCGGGCCCGGCGGCTGCGCGTCATGACGGTGGTCGACGCGGGGCTGCTCGCCCGGATCCACGACACCGCCCGGCTGGCGCGGACCACGGGCTCCTCCGCCGCCGTGGTCGACCAGGTCGGCCGTCACCTGGTCGACATCCTGCGGCTGCGGAGCTGCCGGTTCGAGTACGGGAGCCTGCTCGGGCACCCCGCGCGGCTGGAGCAGGACGGCACCGTCGTCGTGGACCGCGAGCCCTGGGACCTGGAGGCACGCGGCTGGCCCGACGGTGAGATCGAACTGCGGGCCGAGGCGGGCGGCCACTACCAGGGCCGCTTCATGCTCCGGCCCTCACCGGGGGTCGTCCCCAGCCGGCAGGTCCGGCAGGTCGCGGTGACGCTGGCCGACGACGCGGGCGCGGCACTCGAAGGGGAGGCGCCGGTCCTGGACGGCTGAGACCCGTCCGACGAACGGGACGGTCACAGTCCCTACGACCCCGCCCGTACGGCCGGGTCCGCCCGCGCGGGGTGGTCGGCCGCCGGGATCCGGTCGGCGGCGAGGGCCGCGACGAGCGCGGCGTGGTCGGCCGTGTTCCGGTCGGCGTAGCGCAGCGCGAAATCCGCCACGGCGCGCTCGAAGGTGTCCGACCCGCCGAGGTAGTGCGCGATGGCGATCCGGTCCCCGGAGCGGGCGTGCGCCCGCGCCAGGGCCCTGCCGCACAGCTCCGCGTACGTACGCAGCAGGTCCGGCGCCATCGTCTCGACGACGACCGGGCCCTTCATGTCCCGCAGCCGCCGCCAGTAGAAGTGGTGCCCCTCGGGCCCGGTGACCCAGCCGAGGAAGACATCGCCCGCCGCCTGGAGCAGCCGCTGTCCCGCGACCACCCGCCGGCCCTGGTGGGGGTAGACGCTCTGCTGGGCATGCGGTTCGAGCACCGACCGCTCGGCCTCCTTGATCTGGAGGAGGAGCGGATCCCCGGCGTCGCGCCCCTCCAGCAGCACGACGAAGCACCGTGTGCCGACACTCCCCACCCCCGTGACCTTGCGGGCCACGTCGACGAGGCGGAACCGGTCGAGAAGCACCCGCTGCTCCTCGGGGAGCGTGCTGCGGTAACCGATGAAGATCCGCCGGAGCATCGCCGTGTCGAGCCGCCCGACCGGCTCCAGCAGCGGCGGGTCGTGGATGATCCGGCGCGGCCCCGACGCCGTGTCGGTCAGCTCCTCCACCGCCCGCAGACAGGTGCGCCGACGGGCCTGCGGCAGGTCCGCGGCGACGCGCGCGCGGCGGGCCGCCCGGACGAGCGGGCGCAGGTCCGCGGTGCCGATCCGCTCGTACCAGACGCCCAGTTCACCGAGGCGCGCCAGCCGCCGCATCGATGTGCGGTACGCGCCGGCGGCGGCCCGCGCCGCGTCCCGGGCGTCCGCCGCCGGGGCGCCCCGGTCGAGGGCGGCCACCACCACGCTCGCCGCCAGCCGCTTCACATCCCACTCGAACGGGCCGGGCAGGGTCTCGTCGAAGTCGTTGAGATCGAAGAGCAGGGCGCCGTCGGGGGAGGCGAAGACCCCGAAGTTCAGCAGATGGGCGTCGCCGCAGAGCTGGACGGTCAGCCCCGTACACGGCTGGGTCGCCAGATCGGCGGCCATCACGGCGGCGGCGCCGCGCAGAAAGGAGTACGGGGACGCGGCCATCCGCTCGTAGCGCAGCGGCACCAGTTCGGGGACCCGCTGCGTGGCCTGCCGGGCGAGCACGGCGAGCGGGTCGATCCGGTCGGCGCCCGGTATCCACAGCCCGTGCGAGGACCGGGACGCGTCCTTGCGGGCCGCCCGGCCGCGCTCCGCCCGGTCGGCGGGGGTGGTCATGGCGCGGCCCCTCTCCCCGTGGTCGGTGCCGTGGCACGGCCGGTCAGCACGAGCATCCCGCCCCGGCGGCCGGGCAGCCCGGTGCGACGGCCGTTCGAGTGACCCGGCGGACCGCGCCGGTCCCGTAGGGGGGCACGGGGCGATCCCGTACGGGGGGCACGGGCCGGGTCCGTACGGGGCACGAGTCGGTCCCGTACGGGACACGGACCGGTCCCGTGCGGAGGCGGAGCCCGGGTCCGTACGGGGCACGGGCCGGGTCCGTACCGTCCGGACATTTTTGCGGTTTCGCGCGCCTTCGCCGAACGCGGCGTGTCGGCCCCCGGTGCGTGGCATGCTCGACAAGCGCCCTTACCGGTGACAACACCGCGTGTTCCCTGGGCGATTCGGGGAGGTCGGATGGATCCGGGCCGGAATTCCGCGGACACGACGTCGGCATCGTCCGCCCGTACGAGAGCCAAAGAGACCCGCACGGACCCGAACCCCACCGACCGGCCCTGCGCCGACCAGGACCGTACGGGGCAGGACCGCAGGGCGGCGCGCCGGGAGCGGCTGCTGATGACCGCCACCGATCTGTTCACCACCCGGGGCTACCCGGCCACCTCCATCGAACGGATCTGCGCCACCGCCCATGTCTCGATCCGCGCGTTCTACGAGGAGTTCGAGGGCCGAGAGGCGCTGCTGATCGCACTGCACAACGATGTCGCGAGGGCGGGCATGGAAGCCGCGCTGACGGTGCTCAGCGACCCCGGGACGGAGTCGGCGGGAGCCAGGGCCCGGATCTCGGCCCTCACCCGCTCCTACCTGGACGCCGTCACCGCCGAGCCCGCCGCCACCCGGATCGCGTTCGTCGAGGTCGTCGGCGCCGGCCGCGCGGTCGAGGAACACCGGCTGTTGTGGCGGAGCCTGTGGTCCGACTTCCTCAGCGGGGAGGCGGAGCGTGCCGTCGAGCGGGGCGAGGCCGTACCCCGGGACTACTCCCTCGCCATCATGGCGCTCATCGGGGCCATCAACGAACTGGTGGCGCACTGGGCCCGCGACCCCACCGCCTTCCCCCGGGAACTGCTGGCCGACGAACTCGTCCACCACGCGCTCGCCACGCTCGGCATCCCCACCGACGGTATCCCCACCGACGTCCCCTGACGGACGAAGGGAAATGACGCGATGACCGGACTCTGGCACCAGGTACTGCACACCATGTCCCAGCCCGGGGCGTCCCCCGACGACGACCTGCTGGCCCAGGCCGCCGCGGACATCGCCCTGCGCGACCACCCGGGCCCCCCGGCCGACGCCGAGGCGGTCCTGGAGATCGCGCGTTCGGAGTTCGCCGCGGTCCTCAGCCTGAGCCAGGCCCAGGCCGCGCTGGACCGGGCCCGCAGACTCTCCGCGCGGAACGAGGCCGCCCCGGCCGGTGAGCCGAGCGGCCGCGCGGCGCACGGTGGGCCCCCGGGCGGTTAGCCTGAGGGCACGATGAACCGTTTGACGACACCCTGGGGCGAGTTCGGCCTCACCCGATTCCCCGAACACCCCCGCGAGACGCTGCGCGCGTGGGACGCCGCCGACGAGTACCTGCTGCGGCGCCTCGGGGAAGGCGGACAGGAAGGCGACGGCACCCAGGCCGGCCCACCCGGTCCGGCCGGGCCGTCCGGCACCGTCGTGGTCGTCGGGGACCGCTGGGGCGCGCTCACCACCGCGCTCGCCGGCCACCCGGAACGGGACACCGGCGACCTCGTGCAGATCAGCGACTCGTACCTCACCCAGCAGGCGACCCGCGCCAACCTGCGCCGCGCAGGTCTCGGTACGGACGCCGTACGGCTGCTGTCCACCCGGGACACACCGCCGGAGCGGATCGACGTACTGCTGGTCCGCGTCCCCAAGAGCCTGGCCATGCTGGAGGACCAGCTCCACCGGCTGGCGCCCGCCGTGCACCCGGGAACCCTGGTCATCGGTACGGGCCGGGTGACGGAGATCCACACGTCCACCCTGAAACTCTTCGAACAGATCCTCGGCCCCACGAAGACCTCCCTCGCCGTCAAGAAGGCCCGGCTGATCTTCTGCGCACCCGCGGCCGGACGGGTACGGACCACCAGCCCCTGGCCGCACAGCTACGCGCTGCCCGAAGGCCTCGGCTCCGTGTCGGGTCGTACCGTCGTCAACCACGCCGGGATCTTCTGCGCGGAACGGCTCGACATCGGCACCCGGTTCCTGCTGCGCCACCTCCCGCGCCGCCAAGGACCCGACCGGGTCATCGACCTGGGCTGCGGCAACGGGGTCATCGGCACCGCCGTGGCGCTGGACAACCCGGACGCCACGGTGACCTTCATCGACGAGTCGTACGCGGCGGTGGCGTCCGCCGAGGCCACCTTCCGCAAGAACGTCGACGCCGCGACACCCGCGGAGTTCGTCCTCGGCGACAGCCTGACCGGCGTACCCGCCGAGTCGGCCGACCTCGTCCTGACCAACCCGCCGTTCCACACCCACCAGTCGACGACCGACGCGACGGCGTGGCGGATGTTCACCGGGTCGCGCGCGGCGCTGCGGACCGGGGGAGAGCTGTGGGTCATCGGCAACCGGCACCTCGGCTACCACACCAAGCTGCGCAGGCTCTTCGGCAACTGCGAGACCGTGACCAGCGACCCCAAGTTCGTCATCCTGCGGGCGGTCAAGCGCTGAGACGCCGGGTCGGGCGCGCCGCGCCGTCCCGGCCCCCTCGCATCTGCTCTCATCTGCGAGGAAGCATCATCTGAAGAATTGTAAATGCGAGGCTATCCGGCCTATCTTGTCGCACATGCCTTCCTACACGATCGGTCAGGCGGCCCGGCTCCTCGGAGTGAGCCCCGACACCGCGCGCCGCTGGGCCGACGCGGGCCGGATCGCCACCCATCGCGACGAGGGCGGACGCCGTCTCGTCGACGGCCGCGCGCTGGCCGCGTTCTCCGTCGAGGCCGCCCAGAGCGGTACCGACGAGGACGACGTCTCGTACACCTCGGCACGCAACGCCTTCCCCGGCATCGTCACCGCCATCACCCTCGGCGATGTCGCGGCCCAGGTGGAGATCCAGGCGGGACCGCACCGGCTGGTCTCGCTGCTCACCCGGGAAGCGGTCGAGGAACTGGGCCTGGAGGTCGGCATGCAGGCCACCGCCCGGGTGAAGGCCACCAACGTGCACATCGACCGCGTCTGAACCATGGCCGCCGCGTCCGAACGTCCCGGCGGCACGGCCGGTCCCGGTGCCTTGCCCCGCCCCGCGCCCCTCTCCGCCCCACCGCCAAGGAGCACCCTCATGTCCCTCGCCCTCACCCGCCGCCGCGCCGCCACCGCGCTCGTGACAGCCGCTCTGCTCCTGCCGCTGGCGGCCTGCGGCGGCAAGGACGACGCGAAGGGCACCGGCTCGGCCGCCACGGACGGCGCCTCGCCGAGCGGCGCCCCCAAGGCCCAGCTCACCGTGCTGGCCGCCGCCTCGCTCACCGATGTCTTCAAGACGGCGGGCGCCGCGTACGAGAAGGCCAACCCGGGCACCAAGCTCACGTTCTCCTTCGCCGGTTCGCAGGAGCTGGCCGCACAGGTCAAGCAGGGCGCCCCCGCCGACGCGCTGGTCACCGCCGACACCAAGACCATGGACGGGCTGAGGAGCGACACCGGAACCCCGACGGTCATCGCCAGGAACCGCCTGGTCATCGCCACCGGCGAGGGCAACCCGGAGAAGGTCGGTAACCTCAAGGACCTCGCCGACCCGAAACTGAAGGTCGTCCTCGCCGCCCCCGAGGTGCCCGTCGGCCGCTACAGCGAGCAGGTGCTGGACGCGCAGAAGATCGAGGTGAAGCCGGTCTCGCAGGAGCCCAACGTCCGCGCCGTACTGAGCAAGGTCGAACTGGGCGAGGCCGACGCCGGCATCGTCTACCGGACCGACGCCGCCACCGCGACGGACAAGGTCGACGCCGTGGAGATCCCCGACGCGCAGAACGCGATCGCCCAGTACCCGGCCGCCACGCTCAAGACCTCCGAGAACGCCGGCGCCGCCGCCGCGTTCGTCACCTGGCTGAGCGGCCCGGAGGCGCAGAAGATCCTCCATGCGGCCGGTTTCCAGAAGCCGTAACGGCAGCCGCCGACGCGCCGCCGGACGGTCGTCCGGCGCCGACGCGCCGCCGGACGGTCGTCCGTCGTCCGCGCGGCACCCGCGCGGCCCCGTGACCCGTTCCCAACCGATCCAGCCAGGGGGCCCGATGAGCCGCACCCGCATCCGTGGGCTCCGCGCCCCCCTCGCCCTGACGCTCCCCGCGCTGCTCGCCGTCGCGTTCCTGCTGCTGCCCCTGATCGGGATCCTCGCCCGGACCACCTGGGGTGAGCTGGGCACCCATCTCACCAGCCCCGGCGTGGTCCAGGCGCTGAAGCTGTCGCTGCTGGTCTCCTTCTGGGCGCTCGCGCTCTCGCTGCTGCTCGGGGTGCCGCTGGCCTGGCTGCTGGCCCGGGTCGACTTCCCCGGCAAGACCCTCGTCCGCGCCCTCGTCCTGCTGCCGATGGTGCTGCCGCCGACCGTCGGCGGGGTGGCGCTGCTGCTCGGCTTCGGCCGGCGCGGGCTGCTCGGGCCCTGGCTGGGGGACACCTTCGGGATCACCCTGCCGTTCCACACCTCGGGCGCCGTGGTCGCCGCGACCTTTGTCGCGATGCCGTTCCTCATCATCAGCCTCGAAGGCACCCTCGCCGGGCTGCGGCCCGCCTACGAGGAGACCGCCGGGTCGCTGGGCGCCTCGCCCGTACGGGTCTTCCTCACCGTCACCCTGCCGATGGTCGCGCCAGGACTCGCCGCGGGCGCCGCGCTGACCTGGGCACGCGCGCTCGGCGAGTTCGGCGCCACGATCACCTTCGCCGGGAATCTGCCCGGCACCACCCAGACCCTGCCGCTCCAGGTCTATCTGCTGCTCCAGGACTCACCGGAGGCCGCCACCTCGGTCTCGCTGCTGCTCCTGGCCATCGCCATGGCCGTCCTGATCGCGCTGCGCGGCCGGTGGACCGGTCATACGGCCGACCGCGCCCCGGGACGCGGTCCGCTGCCGGACACCGACGGTACGGGAGACCCCCGGACCCCCGAGCCACGGGCGCCGCACGAGCCGGAAGCACCGGAAGCGCCGGAGGAGCCGTCGGAGCGGTGGCCGCTGCACGCCGAGGTGAGCGGCTTCAACCGGCTCACCCTGGACGCCGGGCCCGGCACCACCCTCGCCGTCGTCGGACCCAACGGCGCCGGCAAGACCACCCTGCTCCGCGCGCTCCTCGGCCTCACCCCGCGCGCCCACGCGGAGCTGCGCCTCGGCGAGCTGGACGTCACCTCCCTGCCACCGCACCGCCGAGGAGTCGCCTGGGTCCCGCAGGACGGCGCGCTCTTCCCGCACCTCAGCGCCCTCGCCAACACCGCCTACGGGCTGCGCGCCCACGGCGTCCCCCGCGCCGAGGCCCGCCGTACCGCACAGCGTTGGCTCGACCGGCTCGGCGTCGGGCACCTCGCCCACCGCAAGCCCCACCAGGTCTCCGGCGGGCAGGCACAGCGCGTCGCGCTCGCCCGCGCCCTGGCCGCCCGGCCCCGGCTGCTGCTGCTGGACGAGCCCCTGGCCGCGCTCGACCAGACCACCCGGGCCCGGGTACGGCACACCCTGCGCGGCCATCTCGACGGCTTCGGCGGGGTCTGCCTGATCGTCACGCACGACCCCGTCGAGGCGGTCTCCCTCGCCGACCGGGTCCTCGTACTCGACGAAGGACGCGTCCTCCAGGACGCGCCGCCGGCCGAGGTGACCCGGCATCCGCGCTCGCCGTGGGTGGCCCGGATGCTCGGCCGCAACGCCTGGCCCGGTGCCTTCGGCCCGGACGGGTTCACCCTGGACGCGGGCGGCCGGCTGGTGGTCGCCGAGCCGTTGCCCGACTCCACGCGGGCGCTGGCGGTCATCGCTCCGGAGGCCGTCTCCGTCCACCGGGAGCGGCCCGGCGGCAGCCCGCGCAACGTCTGGCCCGGCACCGTCCGGGAGATCACCGCGCTCGGCAGCAGACTGCGCGTCCTGATCACCTCGGACGAGGCACCCGACCTGGTCGCCGAGATCACCCCCCAGGCGGCGGCCGAACTCCGCCTGGCCGACGGTGTCCAGGTCTGGACCGGCGTCAAGGCCACGGAAGTCACCCTCGTCCCCCTGTGACCCGTACGCCACCCGGCCCTTCACGCCGCACGAGCAGGGGAGCGAGCGTTGTTACTGCGTCAACTGGAATATCTGGTCGCGCTGGCCAGGGAACGCCACTTCGCCCGGGCGGCCGCGGCCTGCTACGTCTCCCAGCCCTCGCTCTCCGCCGCCATCCGCAAACTCGAACGGGACGTGCCCATCGTCCGCCGCGGCCACCGCTTCGAAGGGCTCACCCCCGAAGGCGAACGCGTCCTGGTCCGGGCGCACCGTATCCTCGCTGAGCGCGACGCCCTGCGCCATGAACTCTCCGCGATGCGCGGCGGCCTCGCCGGGACGCTGCGCTCCACCCGGAGACCGAGGGCCTGTTCGGCGACGAGCTGATCGCCACCATGATGTGCGGCGCCTATCTCATCAACACCGCCCGCGCGAGGATCGCCGACCGCGACGCCATCGACCGCGCGCTGCGCGACGGACAGCTCGCCGGGTACGCCGGTGACGTCTGGTACCCGCAGCCCGCCCCCCGCCGACCACCCCTGGCGGACCATGCCGCACCACGGCACGACCCCGCACATCTCCGGCTCCTCGCTCTCCGCGCAGGCCCGTTACGCGGCGGGCACCCGGGAGATCCTGGAGTCCTGGTTCGCCGGGACACCCCTGCGCGAGGAGTACCTGATCGTCGACCAGGGCGCCCTGGCCGGCACCGGAGCCCGCTCCGACTCCGTCGGCCAGGGCTGACGGCTCCTCAGAATCGTCCAGATGCATCTCATCTGACCGGAAATCAGCCGTCCCCGCCGGGCCCCCCGGCCGGGGACGGCTGTGCCGTACCCGAACACGGGCACGGCACACTGGTGCGGTGTCCACACTTCCTCACCAGGTACCCCACGGCTCGACGGCGGGCCACATGATCGTCTGCGGCGACGACACACTGGCCCACCGGCTGGCGGGCGAGCTGCGCCATGTCTACGGCGAGCGGGTCACCCTGGTCGTGCCGCCGGTCCGGGCCTCCCGGCGGCCGCCCGCCCCGGTCGCCGGACCCGGCAGGGCCTCGGCCTTCTTCGGCCGGATGTCCGCGGCCATGGCCCGTACGGCGGCGACCCTGCCGGATCCGGCGGGCGACGACCCCGGCGGCGGGGGGAGCGGGCCACGGGTCCTGGAGACCGACGAACTCGACGAGGACACGCTCGTGGAGGCCGGGGTGGCGGAGGCGGCGGCGCTCGCCCTCGTCCACGACGACGACGAGATCAACATCCGGGCCGCGCTCGCCGCCCGTCGCCTCAACCCCCAACTGCGCCTGGTCATCAGGCTCTACAACCGCAAGCTCGGCCAGCACCTGGAGGAACTGCTCGACCAGGCCGCCGCCGTCGCCGTCCCCGGCCTCGACGCGGCGGCCCTGGACGCCACCACGACCGTACTCTCCGACGCCGACACGGCCGCCCCCGCGCTGGCCGCCACCGCCGTCGCGGGCACCAGCAAGGTCATCCGCGCCGACGGTCTGCTGCTGCGGGCCGTGGAACGCGACCCGCCCGGCCCCGGCCGGGTCGCCGACCCCGGGCTGTGCACCCTCGCCCTCCTCTCGGCCACCACCAACGACCCGGCGGGCACGGAGGGTTCGGAGAACAGCGGCCAGGAGGCCCCGCGGCTGCTGCCCGACGACGCGAGCGCCGCCGCCGCCACCGGCCGCGGTACGGTCGTCCTGGAGGCCGTGTCCCACGCCGGGCCCGATCTGCCGCCCAGCCGGCTCGCCGGCCGGGGCGCCCCGCTCTCCTCGCTCTTCTCCCGGCGGCTGCGCTGGTCCTTCGCCGGGATCCTCGCCGCCGTGCTGGCGCTGGCCGTCGCCTCGTGGATCGCCACCGGCGTCCGCCCGCTGGGCGCCCTCTACCTCACCCTGCTCGATCTCTTCGCCATCGGCGACCCCGCGGTCGGCGAGCCCGTGAACCGGCAGGTCATGCAGCTCCTCGCCATGGTCACCGGGATTCTGCTGCTGCCCGTGGTGCTCGCCGCGGTCCTGGAGGCGCTCGGCACCTTCCGTACCGCGTCGGCGCTGCGCCGGCCACCGCGCGGCCTGTCCGGCCATGTCGTCCTGCTGGGCCTCGGCAAGGTCGGCACCCGTGTCCTGGTCGGCCTGCGCGAGCTGGGCATCCCCGTGGTCTGCGTGGAGGAGGACCCCGAGGCGCGCGGCATCGCGCTCGCCCGCAGGCTGCGGATCCCGACCGTCCTGGGCGATGTCACCCAGGAGGGGGTGCTGGAAGCGGCCAAGATCGAACGGGCGCACGCCCTGCTCGCCCTCACCAGCGTCGACACCACCAATCTTGAGGCCACGCTCTACGCCCGCTCCGTCGCCCCCGATCTGCGGGTGGCCCTGCGGCTGTACGACGACGACTTCGCGACCGCCGTCTACCGCACCCTGCGCGCCGCCCACCCCCGGGCGCTCACCCGCAGCCGCAGCGTCTCCACCCTGGCGGCCCCGGCCTTCGCCATCGCCATGATGGGGCGCCAGATCCTCGGGGCGATCCCCGTAGAGCGCCGGGTGCTGCTGGTCGCCGCCATCGATGTCGCGGGCCACCCCCGGCTGGAGGGGCGCACGGTCGCCGAGGTGTTCCGCCCCGGCGCCTGGCGGGTCATCGCGCTCGACACGGCGGAGCCCGGGGACCGGGTGCCGGACCTCGCGGACACCCGGCCGGGGCCCGAGGGGCGGCGGCCCCCGGGGCTCGTGTGGGATCTGCACCCCGGCTATGTGCTGCACGCCAGGGACCGGGTGGTCCTCGCCGCCACCCGGCGCGGCCTCGCCGAACTGCTCGGGCGCCAGTACGCCGCCGGTTCCAGGCCGGCGCCCGACCCAGGACCGCGCGGATGACCGGGCGCCACCGGGGATGCGACCGGGCCCGGAGGGCACGAGAATGGCCCCACCGGACGAACGAGGAGGCGGCATGAACGAAGAGTCCGCTGCGCAGTACGAGATCGAGAGCGCGACCCCGGACCGGCTGCTGCACACCGGAGCCTGTGACGAGGTGACGGCCGAGGATCTCGCGCTCGCCTCCGGCCGCGACATCACCCCCGAGAGCCTGGCCTGGGCCCGGCGCCGACTGGCCGAGCGGGGACGGGCGGCCATCGAGGAACAGCTTCCGTGACCAGCGGGCCGCTCCCGCCCGGCGACGGCTGACGGGAGCGGCCGCACGGCCACGCCGGTACGGCGGCGGCCTGCTCCTCCCTGTCCGGTAGGCGCCCTCGCCCGTACCCGCTCCCGGTCGGTAACCGCCCGCTGCCTGTACGTGCTCACCGTCCGGACGTAACCCGCCCGGCGGTCGTCCCTGCGGGAACGCGCGCCCGCCGCCTGAACGCCGAACGCGCCCCACCGCGCAGGCGGCGGGGCGCGTCGTCACGCCCGGCCCGGCCTGGCCCCGCCATCCCCATCGGCCCCGCCGCGCCGCGCCCAGCCCTTCCCGCTACCGCCCCCGATGCCGCCCGTTTCCCCGGTGATCGCGTCCGTAGGCCCGATGTCCTCCCGCTCGTCACCGAACTCCCTTACGCTGCCTCTCCGTTGACATGCCCAAGACATGCATGCCGAGAGGAACCCAGGGATATGGCCAAGCTTCTCCGTACGACCCTGGCGGCCGGCGCCGCCGCCGTGCTCGCCCTTGTCGCCACCCCGGCCGGGGCCGCCGACACCGGACAGTTGCCCTATGCTTCCGGCACCGGAGTCGGGGTCCACAACGCGTACGAGAAGGCCACCTTCCCCTACTTCGCGGACGCCCTGGACTCCGGCGCCGGGATGCTCGAACTCGACGTGTGGACCAATGTGTACGGCGCCTCCTGGCGCGTGTCGCACTCCAACCCGATCGGCAACGACAACAACTGCGTCAATGCGGCGGCCGTCGCCGACCTGCGCACCAAGACGCGCAACCGCGACCTGCCGGGCTGCCTCGCCGACATCAAGGTCTGGCACGACGCCAACCCGGGCCACCGCTCCGTCGTGCTCAAGCTGGAGATGAAGGACGGCTTCCAGGGGCAGGGCGGCCGCGGCCCCGCCGCCCTCGACGCGCTGCTGACCGCCAAGCTCGGCGACGCGCTCTACCGCCCCGCCGATCTGGCCGGCGACCACGCCGATCTCGACCAGGCGGCCCAGGCCGGCGCCTGGCCGACGCGCGCGCGGCTCGCGGGCAAGTTCATCGTCGAGCTGATCCCGGGCACGGTGGAGGAGCAGAACCCGCTCGACACCCTCTGGACCGACCGCGAGTACGCCCTGCACCTGCGTGACCTCAAGGCGGCCGGCCGGCTGGGCGAGGCCGCCGCCTTCCCCGCCGTGCACAAGGCGGCGGCCGGTGATCCCCGTACCCGGTACACGGACGCGACGATCAGGCCCTGGTTCGTCTTCTTCGACGGCGACGCCGCCACGTACGCGAACGGCACCATCGACACATCCTGGTACGCCCAGCGCAACTACTTCCTGCTGATGACGGACGCGCACAACGTGGCGCCCGCCATCGACGGCACCAACCCGACCGAGCAGCAGGCCCGCGACCGGCTGGCGCTGCTGGCGCAGCGGAACGCGAGCCTGATCTCCGCGGACTGGCGCGCGCTGCCGACCGTCCTCGGTTCGGTGGTCCCGCGCGGTACGACGGCCCCCTAAGGTCCTCCCCGGGGCGGCGCGGGCTCTCAGTCCGGCCGCTCCGGGTCCCGGCCGTGGGCCGCCAGCACCGCCCCGACCGTGTCCGCCTCCGCCGCCGGCTTGTCCTCGCGGTAGCGCACCACCCGCGCGAAGCGCAGCGTCACCCCCGCCGGGTAGCGGGACGACCGCTGGAGCCCGTCGTACGCGATCTCGACGACCAGTTCGGGGCGTACGGTCACGGTGAAGCCGTCGTCCCGCAGCGCCAGTTCCCGCAGCCGGACCGTCTGCCACTCCAGCATCGCGTCCGTCAGCCCCTTGAACGTCTTGCCGAGCATCGCGAACGAGCCGTCCTCCCGCCGCGCGCCGAGATGCAGATTGGAGAGTCGGCCGGTCCGTCTGCCATGGCCCCATTCAGCGGCCAGCACCACGAGATCCAGGGTGTGCACCGGCTTCACCTTCAGCCAGCCGGCACCTCTGCGGCCCGCGCTGTACGGCGTGTCGAGCGCCTTCACCACCACGCCCTCGTGCCCCCGGTCCAAGGTCTCCCGGAGGAACACCTCCCCCGTGTCGGCGCAGTCACCCGGGCCGCCCGGGACGACGAGCCGCCGTACCCGCATCGGCTCGGGCACCAGCCGCGCCAGCACCTCGTGGCGGTCCCCGCACGGCAGATCGAGCAGATCCTCGCCGTCGGCCGCGAGCACGTCGAAGAAGACCGGCGACAGCGGAACGGCCGTCGCGGCCGACCTGACGTCCGTACGCGACCCGACCCGGCCCGCGACCTCCTGGAACGGCCGCGGTCTGCCCCGCTCGTCCAGGGCAATCACCTCCCCGTCCAGCACGAACCGGTCGCCGTCCAGCTCCAGCACCGCCGCGCTCACCTCCGGCAGCCGCTCGGTGATCTCGTCGAGCGTGCGCGTGAAGATCCGTACCGTGGCCCCCTCCCGGTGCACCTGCACCCGGATCCCGTCCAGCTTCTCCTCCACCACGCACGCGCCGAGCCGCTCGACCGCCTCCGCCACACTCGTGGCGCTCTGCGCGAGCATCGGCAGCACGGGGTGGCCCACCGTCAGCAGGAACTCCTCCAGCACATGCGGGCCCTCCGCCAGCAGCCGCTCGGCCACCGGCAGCAGCGAGCCCGCCAGCATCACCGCCCGCCGCACGGCCGCCGAGGAGGCGCCCGACGTCTGCGCGAGCGCCTCGACGGCGACCGCGTCCAGCGCGCCCTGGCGCACCTCGCCGGAGATCAGCCCCACCAGGAACCGCTGCTCCTCCTCGGTCGCCGCCCCCAGCAGCTCCCGCACCAGCCGCCGCCGCTCCGCCTGCGCGCCGGGCCCGGAGACGGCCGCGAGCGCGGTGAACACGGCGTCCGTGCCGTGCACGGTCAACGAGGCCCGGCCCGCGGGCGGCGGCGGGTCCTTCAGCGCGTTCCAGCCGACCCCGATCCGCCCCTGGGGCAGCCGCCCCGCCAGATACGGGATGACGACGGGCACGTCCCGCGGCCCCGCCGTCCGGAAGACACCGGCCAGCAGGGAGATCTTCCGGGTCCGTGCCGAACTCTCGGCGACCTCCCGTGAGACACGGGCCAGCGGTGCCAGCAGCATGCTGCCATCGTGCTACGCCGGACGCGGCTCCGCCCGTCAGGAGCCGTCCCGTCTCCCGGCGGCGTACGCCCCGCCCGCGGCCCGGCGATAGCCTGGGCGCGCCCCCGGTGGACCACCGGGGGCGGTGTACGAGGCAGGGGAGGCGTGGCCGTGAGGACGACCGGGGCAGGGGCGGCGGGGACGACAGGACCGGCCTCGGCGGCCGACCCGGGCTGTTCGGGCCCGGCTCCGTCACCTGGCAGCTCCACAGCGACCCGATGATGTGGATCGCCGGAATCCGCGCCCTCTACCTCCAGGCGCTGCACCCCCGCGCCGTCCGGGGCGTCCTGCGGAACAGCGACGTCCGCGAGGACACCTGCGGCCGGCTGCGCCGCACCGCCCTCTTCGTGGGCACCATCAGCTACGGCACCACCGAGGCAGCGGAGAAGGCGGGCGCCCGGGTACGGCGGATCCACCGGATGCTGAAGGCCACCGACCCCACGACGGGGGAGCGGTACGCCGTGGACGAGCCGCAGCTGCCGCTCTGGGCGCACCGCACCGAGATCGACTCGTACCTCCGGGTCGTACGCCGCTCCGGCATCCCCGTCAGCGACGCGCAGGCCGACCGCTATGTGGCCGAACACCGCGAGGGCGCCCGGCTGGTCGGTCTCGACCCCGCGCTCGCCGCGTACTTCGACCGGGTACGCCCCGAGCTGGCCTGCGGCCCCGAGGCGCGGGACATCGACGACTTCCTGCGCCGGCCGCCCGTCCACGCCGCGCTCGTCCCCGCCCGCGCCCTGCTGTGGCGGCGGGTGGCCACGCTCGCCTACCAGTCGCTGCCGCCGTACGCCCATGAGCTGTACGGCCGTGCGGTGCCCGACGAGGAGACCGTCACCCACCGGCTCCTCGCCGCCGGCAACCTGCTGCGCCGCGTCCCCGGCCGGGTCCGCGGAAAGCTGCCGCCGCGCCATATCGAGCGCGCCATGGCGCGGCTCGGGCCCGACACGTGTCCCGCCCCGTACACACTCCAGGCCAGGGCCGCCATACTGGACGGGCCGGGGAGGGCGCAGCGAGGGTGACGGGGGGCCACGGCACGCGATGGCGGACAGCATGCTGATCCAGGGCCGCTACCGGCTGCTCGATCTCATCGGACGCGGTGGGATGGGTGAGGTCTGGCGGGCACGCGACGAATCGCTCGGCCGGCAGGTCGCGGTCAAGTGCCTCAAACCGCTCGGCCCGCAGCGCGACGACTCCTTCACCCGGATCATGCGCGAGCGGTTCCGCCGTGAGGCCCGGGTCGCCGCGGCCCTCCAGCACCGCGGCGTCACCGTCGTCCACGACTTCGGCGAGTACGACGGCGTGCTCTACCTCGTCATGGAGCTGCTGGAGGGCCGCAACCTCAGCCAGCTCCTGGAGGACCACGGGAACCCGCTGCCGGTGCCCGACGTCGTCGACATCGCCGAGCAGGTCGCGGACGCCCTCGCGTACACCCACGAACAGGGCATCGTCCACCGCGACCTGAAACCCGCCAACATCATGCGGCTCACCAGCGGAGCCGTGAAGATCTGCGACTTCGGTATCGCGCGCCTCGGCCACGACATCGGCTTCACCTCACGGCTCACCGGTACGGGCATCGCCATGGGGACCCCGCACTACATGTCGCCCGAGCAGATCGGCGGCGGTCAGGTCGACCACCGCAGCGATCTCTACTCGCTCGGCTGCGTGCTGTACGAGATCGCCACCGGCGCCCCGCCGTTCGACCTGGAGGACGCCTGGTCGGTGCTGGTCGGCCACCGCGACACCATCCCCGAGACGCCCAGCGGACACCGCGCCGAGCTGCCCGCGTTCTTCGACGGGATCGTCCTCGACCTGCTGGCCAAGACCCCCGAGGAGCGTCCCGCCGACGCCGGTGTCCTGCGGCGCCGGATCAGCGAGGCCCGCGCCGGTTCGGGGCCCGGCCCGGGCCCCGGCGCGCTCCCGGGCGGCTACGGCCGACCCGCCCTCGGCGGCCCCGGCGCGGGCACGGCCGCGTACCCCGTCGGCGGTTACGGGACGGGGCGCCCCGACGGCGCGCCCCTGCCGCTTTGGACCCGCTCCATGACCACGGGGCACAAGGCGATCGACCCGGCCGACCCGCGGCCCACCCCGCCCGACCACACCGCGGGGCTGACCGGGGAGTGGACCACCCCGGTCGACCCCCGCGCCGGGCTCCCCCGACCACTCACCCCGGGGCGGCCCACCCCCTCGCCCGACCAGCTCGCCGTCCTGACCGGCAGACACAACGCCGGTCTCAGCCTCGGCCGGCTCGGCCGGTGGGAGGAGGCGGGCGAGGTGCACCGCTCGGTCGCCGCCGAGCGGGAACACGCGCTCGGCCCGGACCACCCGGACACCCTCGGCAGCCGCTACGAGGTCGGCTTCACCCTCAGCAGGACCGGGCGTACGGCGGACGCGCTGCGCGAGTTCACCCGCGTCGCGGAGGGCCGCGAGCGGGTGTTCGGCCCCGACCATCCGGAGACGCTCGCCGCGCGCCAGGAGACCGCGTACGTCCTCGGCCAGCTCGGCCGGCACTTCGAGGCCCACGAGGTCTTCGCCGCGGTCCTCGCCTCCCGGGAACGCACCATGGGCCCCGACCACGCCGACACCCTGCGCTGCCGCCACAACCTCGCCTACAACCTCGGCAGGCTGGGCCGTCTCGAAGACGCCCACCGGCTCGCCGGTGAGGTGGCCGCCGCGCGCGCCAGGGTGCTCGGCCCCGGCCATCCCGACACCCTGCTCAGCCGGTACGAGGTGGCGTACGCGCTCGGGCAGCTCGGCCGCTGGCCCGAGGCGCTGACCGCCTACCGCGAGGTCGCCGCCGCCCGCGCCGAATCACTCGGCGCCGACCATCCCGACACCCTCGCCGCCCGCTACGAGGTCGGCATCAGCCTCGGGCGGCTCGGCGAGAGCACGGAGGCGCTGGAGCTGTACCGCGCGCTGGTGGAGGACCGTACCCGGATCCAGGGCGCGCACCACCCCGAGACCCTGCGCGCCCGGCACGGCTTCTGCGTCAACCTCGGGCGCCTCTCCCGCTGGGAGGAGGCGCTCACGGAGTCCCGCGACGTCTGCGCGATCCGCGAACGCGTGCTGGGCGCCGACCATGCCGACACCCTCGTCAGCCGCCGGGAGATCGCCGTCGGTCTGGGCTGGCTCGGCCGCTGGTCCGAGGCCCTCTCCGTCTACCGCCAGGTCGCCGACACCCGCGACCGGGTGCTCGGCGCCACCCACCCCGACGCGCTCGCCAGCCGCAACGACGAGGCCCACTGCCTGGAACAGCTCGGCAGGGGAGCGGAGGCGGTGCAGCTCTACCGGCAGGTGGCGGCGCTGCGCCAGCAGCACGGCGCGCGCGGCTACTGACGGCGCGCGCTCCCCCTGCCCCCGGGCCCTTCGCGCGCCGCTTACGCGCCCGGTCTGGCCCCGAGATCATCCGCGTGTTACCAAGGGCCATGCCCGCACACGCCTCGTACGACGCCGTCATCGTGGGCGGCGGCCACAACGGCCTGGTCGCCGCCGCCTATCTCGCCCGCGCCGGACGCTCCGTCCTCGTCCTCGAACGGCTCGGTGCCACCGGGGGCGCCGCCGTCTCCAGCCGCCCCTTCCCCGGGGTGGACGCCCGGCTCTCCCGCTACTCGTACCTGGTCTCCCTGCTGCCGGACACGATCGTGCGGGAGCTGGGGCTGCGCTTCGCCGTACGCAAGCGCACCGTCTCCTCGTACACCCCGGTGGGTGACGGCGGACTGCTGGTCGGCGCGGGGCGTACCCGGGACTCCTTCGCCGCGCTGACCGGCTCGGACACGGAGTACGCGGCGTGGCGGGAGTTCTACGCGACGACGGCGCGTGTCGCCGGACGGATCTTCCCCACCCTCACCGAACCGCTGCCCACGCGTGCCGCGCTGCGCGACCGGATCGGTGACGAGACCGCCTGGAGGATGCTGTTCGAGGAGCCGATCGGCGCCGCGATCGAGCAGCGGTTCGACCACGACCTGGTCCGGGGCGTCGTCCTCACCGACGCGCTCATCGGCACCTTCGCCGACGCCCACGATCCCTCGCTGGTACAGAACCGCTGCTTCCTCTACCACGTGATCGGCGGCGGGACCGGCGACTGGGACGTCCCCGTGGGCGGCATGGGCGCGCTCACCGACGCGCTGGCCGACGCGGCGCGGGCGGCGGGCGCGGAGATCGCCACCGGGCACGAGGTGACCGCCGTCGAGACCGACGGAACGCACGCCGAGGTCACCTACCGGACCGGCGACACGGAAAGCGTGGTGGCGGGCCGTCAGGTCCTGGTCAACGCCTCGCCCCAGGCGCTCGCCGCGCTCCTCGGCGAGGAGCCGCCCGCCGCCGCCGAAGGCGCCCAGCTCAAGGTCAACATGGTGCTGCGCAGGCTGCCGGAACTGCGCGACCGGTCCGTCGACCCCCGGGAGGCGTTCGCCGGCACGTTCCACATCGCGGAGGGGTACGGCGAGCTGGCCACGGCGTACGCACAGGCGGCGGCCGGCGCGCTGCCCAGCGCCCCGCCGTCCGAGATCTACTGCCACACCCTCACCGACCCGTCGATCCTCGGGCCGGAGCCGGCCGCGCGGGGCTACCAGACGCTGACCCTGTTCGGACTCCACACGCCCGCACGGCTGTTCGCACACGACAACGAGGCGGCACGCGCCGAACTCCTCACGGCGACGCTCGCCCAGCTCGACGCCCGGCTGGCGGAACCGATCGCCGGCTGTCTCGCCCTGGACGAGAACGGCCGCCCCTGCGTCGAGGCGAAGACACCGCTCGACCTCGAACACGAACTGCGGCTGCCCGGCGGCCACATCTTCCACCGCGACCTCGCCTTCCCGTACGAGGACGGCTCCACCGGCCGCTGGGGCGTGGCGACGGCGCACGCGAACGTCCTGCTGTGCGGCGCGGGCGCGGTACGCGGCGGCGGGGTCAGCGGGGTGGCGGGCCACAACGCGGCGATGGCGGCCCTGGGCCGGTAGCGGGGCGGGGACGGTCAGTCCGCCGAGGGCGCCCAGCCGGCCGCCGTGATCCGGGCGGCGTCCCGGGGGCGCGCCTCGTCGAAGAGCGTACGGCCGCCGTCCTGGACCCGCAGTCCGCTCACGTACACACCCCGCCCCACGTACAGCCGGTCCGTCGTGTACCGCCAGCGCAGCACGGTCTCGCGCTCCCGCCACGCCGCGAGGTCCGCGGTCAGCCGGTGCCAGACCCGCCCCGACCAGCCCGTCACCGAGCCCGCCGGGTGCTCCCGAGGCCCCTGCCCCGCCGCCCGGGTGGTGAAGGGCACCGGCCGCCAGCTCGCCCCGCCGTCCCCGGACGCCTCCAGGAACAGGGTGTCCGCCTCCGGTTCCGTGTCCCACCACACGGAGCAGCGCAGCCGCCCGCGCCCGGAGGCCGGGGTGAGCGGGGGCAGGGTGAGCGTGGCCGTCGTCGCGCCGGCCGTCCCGCCGAACCAGGCGGCAGGGCCCCGGGGCGGCCCGACCGGGACCGCGCGCGCCATCCGGTCGGCGGTGGCCACGCGTGGCGCGCTGCCCGAGCGCCAGTTCCGAACCGGATGGACGGAGTTGCCGAGCACGATCAGGAACGAGTCCGTCGTCGGGTCGAGGACGAGGCTGGTGCCGGTGAACCCGGTGTGGCCCGCGGTGGCCGGGGTGGCCATCGCGCCCATGTACCAGTGCTGGTACAGCTCGAACCCCAGCCCGTGGGCGTCGCCGGGGAAGGCCGTGTTGAAGTCGGTGAACATCAGCTCCACCGACGCGGGCCGCAGGATCCGCGCCCGGCCGTACCGGCCGCCGTCGAGGAGGGTACGGGCGAGGACCGCCAGGTCCCAGGCGTCGGAGAAGACACCGGCGTGCCCCGCGACACCGCCGAGGGCGTACGCGTTCTCGTCGTGCACCTCGCCCCACACCAGCCCGCGGTCCAGCCCCGACCACGGCGGCCTGGCGTCCTCGGTGGCGGCGATGCCGGGCCGCCAGGACGCGGGCGGGTTGTAGCGCGTGCGGCGCATCCCGAGCGGGCCGGTGATCCCGGTGCGCAGCAGTGCGTCCAGGGGGTGGCCGGTGATCCGCTCCAGGACGAGCTGGAGCGAGATCAGATTGAGGTCCGAATACCGGTAGACCGTGCCGGGCGGGTCGGCGGGGGGCTCGTCCCACAGGAGCTGGAGCCTGCCCTCGTGGGTCGGGGCCGTGTACAGCGGGATCCACGCGCGGAACCCGGAGGTGTGCGTGAGCAGGTGGCGCACCGTGATGTCGCGCTTGCCCGCGGCCCGCGCGGCGTCCGTCCCCGCGAACTCCGGGAGGTACCCGACGACCGGCCGCTCCAGCTCCAGCGTGCCGCGCTCGATCTGCTGGACGGCGAGGACCGAGGTGAAGAGCTTGGAGACCGAGGCGAGATCGAAGACCGTGTCCTCGGCCATCGGGATCCGCCGCTCCGCGGGCAGCTCCACCCCCGTGCCGGTCGTCTCGTCGTACGCCGCGTAGCGCACGGCGTGGCCGATCGGCCGGTGCAGGGCGACCGTCGCGCCGCGCCCCGCGAGCAGTACGGCGCCCGCGTACCAGGGGTGGACGGGGGAGGGCCCGAGGAACGTTTCCGCGGCAGCGACCAGCCCGTCCAGCTCCCGCTGGATCAGCCCGGCACGCTCCGCGGAGCCACGGCGCAGCGTACGTCCGGCCCGTCCGGGCCCGTCCGGGGAGGCCGGCCGCGCGGCGGCGGTGTCGGCGAAAGGCACCGGCGCCACCGCGAACGCCCCGCCGAGGGCCAGCACCCCGCCGCCCAGCCTGCGCCGGCTGATCCCACCGCCGGCCGCGTCCTCCGCCATGGAAAGGCCCTCCTCTGGAAGTGACTTCCGAGATCCGGATCGAGTGCTGAGACTTTCTTGCCGGTCCCCGCCGGTGTCAACCCTCCGGGCCCGGACGGCTCCGGGCGGTCACCGAGCGGACCCGCGCCACCTCTGGCAGCGTGTGGCGCATGAGCACGAGCATCGGCGTCCGGTCCCTGCTGGCCCAGTGGACCGTGGTGGTGCCGCTGCTCGCGGTGATCGCCCTCCTGCTGAGCTGGGGGCGCAGCCTGCCGGGGTTCGCGGTCGGCCTGGTCGCGCTCTGTCTCGCGGGCGCGGTCCTCGCGGCCGTGCACCACGCCGAGGTCGTCGCCCACCGGGTGGGGGAGCCGTTCGGGTCGCTCGTCCTCGCGGTCGCCGTCACCGTCATCGAAGTGGCGCTCATCGTCACCCTGATGGTCGACGGCGGGGGCAAGAACGCCACCCTCGCCCGCGACACCGTCTTCGCCGCCGTCATGATCACCTGCAACGGCATCCTCGGCCTGTGCCTGCTCGTCGGCGCGCTGCGCAGCCGGGTCGCCGTCTTCAACCCGGAGGGCACCGGCACCGCGCTGGCCACCGTCGCGACCCTGGCCACCCTCACCCTCGTCCTCCCGACCTTCACCACCAGCAAGCCGGGGCCGCAGTTCTCCCCAGCGCAGCTCGGCTTCGCCGCCGTCGCCTCGCTCGTCCTGTACGGGCTGTTCGTCGCCGTGCAGACGGTGCGTCACCGTGACTACTTCCTGCCCGTCACCCAGGAGGGCGATGTGCGGGAGGAGGACACGCACGCCCCGCTGCCCAGCCGCGGGGCGACCACCCTGAGCCTGGTGATGCTGGTGGTGGCGCTGATCGCGGTCGTCGGGGATGCCAAGTCCGTGTCACCCACCATTGAGCGGGGCGTCGAGTCGGCCGGGCTGCCGCAGGCCGTGGTGGGGGTCGTCATCGCCCTGCTGGTGCTGCTGCCGGAGACCCTCGCGGCGGTACGGGCCGCCCGCCGCGAGCGGGTCCAGACCAGCCTCAACCTGGCCCTGGGCTCCGCCATGGCGAGCATCGGGCTGACGATCCCGGCGATCGCGCTCGCCATGATCTGGCTGGAGGGGCCGCTCGTCCTCGGGCTGAACGCCACCCATATGGTGCTGCTCGCGCTCACCGTGGTGGTGGGCGCGCTGACCGTGGCGCCCGGCCGGGCCACCCTGTTGCAAGGCGGGGTCCATCTCGGGATCTTCACCGCGTTCGTGTTCCTCGCCATCAGCCCCTGACGCCCCCACCGACGGACGCCGCCACCGACCGACGTCCCCTCCGCGCGGCGCGCCCTCATGTCGCGCGCGGGCCCCGCAGATCGACGATTCGCCTGATCTTGCCCACCGAGCGCTCCAGGGTCTCCGGATCGACCACCTCGACCGACACCGACACCCCCACCCCGTCCTTGACGGCCTCGGCGATCGCCCGCGCCGCCTCGGCCCGCTGCTCCGGAGTGGCCGCCGCCCGCGCCTCCGCCCGTACGGTCAGGGTGTCCAGCCGCCCCTCACGGGCCAGCCGGAGCTGGAAGTGCGGGGCGACACCCGGGGTGCGCAGCACGATCTCCTCGATCTGGGTGGGGAAGAGGTTCACCCCGCGCAGGATCACCATGTCGTCGGTGCGGCCCGTCACCTTCTCCATCCGGCGGAAGACCCGGGCCGTGCCGGGCAGCAGCCGGGTGAGGTCCCGGGTCCGGTAGCGGATCACCGGCATCGCCTCCTTGGTCAGCGACGTGAAGACCAGTTCGCCCTCCTCGCCGTCCGGCAGTGCCTCACCGGTGAACGGATCGACGACCTCCGGATAGAAGTGGTCCTCCCAGACGGTGAGCCCGTCCTTGGTCTCCACGCACTCCTGCGACACCCCCGGGCCCATCACCTCCGACAGCCCGTAGATGTCGACGGCGTCGATCGCGAACCGCTCCTCGATCTCCCGCCGCATCTCCTCCGTCCACGGCTCGGCGCCGAAGATCCCCACCTCCAGGGAGGTGGCGCGCGGATCGACGCCCTGGCGCTCGAACTCGTCCAGCAGTGTGAGCATGTACGAGGGGGTCACCATGATGATCTCGGGCCGGAAGTCCTGGATCAGCCGGACCTGACGCGCGGTCATGCCCCCGGAGGCGGGGACCACCGTACAGCCGAGCCGCTCCGCCCCGTAGTGCGCGCCGAGCCCGCCGGTGAACAGGCCGTAGCCGTAGGCCACATGGACCGTGTGCCCGGGGCGCCCGCCGGCCGCCCGGATCGAGCGGGCCACCACGTCGGCCCAGATGTCCAGGTCCCGCCGGGTGTACCCGACGACGGTCGGCAGCCCCGTCGTACCGCTGGACGCGTGCAGCCGCCGTACCTCCGACCGGTCCACGGCGAACATCCCGAACGGATAGTTGTCCCGCAGATCGGCCTTGGTGGTGAAGGGGAAGCGGGCCAGGTCCGCGAGCGAGCGGCAGTCCTCTGGGCGCAGCCCGGCCCGGTCGAAGGAGCGCCGGTAGAAGTCCACGTTCTCGTACGCGTGACGCAGTGTGGACCGCAGCCGTTCCAGTTGCAGTACGGCCAGCTCCGCACGGCTGAGCCGTTCCGCCGCGTCCAGCAGAGGGGTCATGGCGCTCTCCCTGGTCCGTCCGGCCGTACCGGCGGCCCGGGCAGCCGGGCGACCGATCATTCGGTTGATCGTCCCGGAGCCAGTAACGCAGGAGCTTCCCGCGAGCGTCAAGGGACAGGGCCCCGCCGGTGTGCGGGCCGCGTCGGGGGGGTCCGGCGCCGGCCGGCCCGTGGTGCGACAGCGGTGATGCGCGCATGCCAGGGCGCCGACCCGGGCCGTCCCGGGTCCCTCTGCCGCGGTCTGTCCCGGAACGTCGGTGATGGATAGTCTGGCCCGGGACGACGCAGCGGGAGGAGCAGGACGTGGCGGAGAGCACCACCACCCAGAAGCCGCTTTCGGGCTGGGACAAGCCGGAGCTCGATCTGAGCGACGCGGACTGGCGGTCGAGCAGCCAGGGCGCGGGCGATGTGCAGATCGCCTTTGTCGAGGGCTTCATCGCGATGCGCAACAGCGGTCGGCCGGAGAGCCCTTCACTGATCTTCAGCCCGGCCGAGTGGCGGGCCTTCGTGATCAACGCGCGCGACGGCGAGTTCGACCTCACGTGAGGTGACCCCGGCCCGGCCGGTCCGCCCGGCGCGGAGCCCCGGACCCGTATTCCGGGGCCTCACCCGGCTCCTGCGCAGTGGCGCGAACCCGTACCATGGTGGGATGTCCTTTCTCCGCCGCCGCAGCGCCGCCACACCCGCGGGCCCGGACTTCGATGTCCTGGCCATGGACCCGGGTGACTGGCCCGGCAATCTGGGCGCCGGTCTGCTGCCCGCCCCCGACGGAAGCTGCCAGGGGGTCTTCCTCCGGTACGACCTGTTCGGCGGCCGCGGCCCCGCGATGATCATCGGAAATCTTCCCGAGGGCTCCCCCGCCCGCGAGCCCGGGGAGGGGCAGGTCCCCTTCGAGGTGGCGCAGCTCCTGCTCGCGCTGGAGAACGACGAGCCGGTCGAGGTCATCGGCACCGAGGACATGCCGGTCATGCAGGGGGACAACCTGCTGATCGTCCGCCGGCTCAAGCTCTCGGAAAGCCGGATCTCCTGCGTGCAGTTCGACCGCAGCGACAACGTCCTCGTCACCATCGCGAGCTGGGACCGGCCCATCACCGACGACCTCTACGCGCTGCTCAAGCCTCTGCCCGCCGAACTGTTCCAGCAGGGCTGACCCTCCGAAGACCGTTCACTTCACGCCATGCGTGAGGTGGACCGTCCGCTCTCTTGCCGGATGAGTCATCGGACTTTTAACGTGACTGGCCATGACTCCTGGGATGAGCCGCAGAACCACGATCGCCTCCGCGCTGGGTGCAACCGGGGCCCTGGTCTGGGGAGTTCCGGCCATGGCCAACTCGGCCCCTGGCGCCGACCCGTCCGATGTATCAACGCTCTGGTACCGGAGCCCCGCCGCCGACTGGGAACGCGACTCCCTGCCCATCGGCAGCGGCGCCCTCGGCGCCGGGGTGCACGGCACCCTCGCCACCGAGCGGCTCACCCTCAACGAGAAGACCCTCTGGACCGGCGGCCCCGGCGCCGCGGACGGCTACGACCACGGCGACTGGACCGCGCCGCGCCCCGGCGCCCTCGCCTCCGTACAACAGCGCCTGGACCGCGAGGGGCGGCTCGACCCGGCCACCGTCGCCGCCGAACTCGGCCAGGCCAGAAGCGGCTACGGGGCCTACCAGGTCCTCGGCGATCTGGAAGTGACCGTGCCCGGCGCGCCGGACGTCCCCGACGCCACTTACCGTCGCTCGCTCGACATCGGGAACGCCGTCGCCGCCGTCTCGTACACCCACCAGGACACCGCGTACACCCGGGAGTTCTTCGCCTCCTTCCCCGACCGGGTGATCGTCGGACACTTCACGGCCGACCGCCCGGGACTGACCTCCTTCACCCTGCGCTACACCTCCCCGCGCACCGACTTCACCACCACCGCGAGCGGTGACCGGCTCACCGTGCGCGGCGCGCTCCAGGACAACGGGCTGCGCTTCGAGGCCCAGATCCGCCTCCGCACCCAGGGCGGCACCGTACGCGCGGAGGCGGACGGCACCCTCACCGTCAGCGGCGCCGACCGTGCCTGGTTCGTCCTCGCCGCCGGCACCGACTACGCCGACACCGGCCCCGCCCACCGGGGCGAGGACCCGCACCCGGCCGTCACCCGCGCCGTCGACCACGCCGCCGCCCGCCCGTACGAGACGCTGCGCGCCGCCCATGTACGCGACCACCGCGCCCTCTTCGACCGGGTCTCGCTCGACCTCGGCGGCCACCTCCCCGACCTCCCCACCGACCAGCTCCTCACCGGGTACACCGGCGGGAACGGATCCGGGGACCGGGCGCTCGAAACGCTGTACTTCCAGTACGGCCGCTACCTGCTCATCGCCTCCTCCCGCCCGGGATCGCTGCCCGCCAACCTCCAGGGCGTCTGGAACAACACCACCAACCCGCCCTGGTCGGCCGACTACCACGTCAACATCAACCTCCAGATGAACTACTGGCTCGCCGAGGTCACCAACCTCGCCGAGACCACCGCCCCCTACGACCGCTACGTCGAATCGCTGCGCGCCCCCGGCCGGCGCAGCGCCCGCCGGCTCTTCGGCACACCCGGCTGGGTCGTCCACAACGAGACCAACCCGTACGGGTTCACCGGGGTCCACGACTGGCCCACCGCCTTCTGGTTCCCCGAGGCCGCCGCCTGGCTCACCCAGCAGCTCTACGACCACTACCGCTTCAGCGGCTCCACCCACTATCTGCGCGCCACCGCCTACCCGGTGATGAAGGAGGCCGCCGAGTTCTGGCTCGCCAACCTCAGGACCGACCCGCGCGACGGCACCCTCGTCGTCACCCCCAGCTACTCGCCGGAGCACGGGGACTTCACGGCGGGCGCCGCCATGTCCCAGCAGATCGTCCACGACCTGCTCACCAACACCCTGGAGGCCGCGACCACCCTCGGGGACGCCCCGGCCTTCCGCACCCGGCTCCAGGACACCCTCGAACGGCTGGACCCCGGGCTGCGTGTCGGCTCCTGGGGCCAGCTCCAGGAGTGGAAGGCCGACCTGGACAGCCCCACCGACGACCACCGCCATGTCTCCCACCTCTTCGCCCTCCACCCCGGCCGGCAGATCGAGCCGGGCAGCGCCTGGGCCGAGGCCGCCAAGGTCTCGCTGAGCGCGCGCGGCGACGGCGGAACCGGCTGGAGCAAGGCGTGGAAGATCAACTTCTGGGCGCGGCTGCGGGACGGCGACCACGCCCGCACCATGCTCGCCGAACAGCTCACGGGCTCCACCCTCGCCAACCTCTGGGACACCCATCCGCCGTTCCAGATCGACGGCAACTTCGGCGCCACCTCCGGCATCGCCGAGATGCTGCTCCAGAGCCACCACGGCCCGATCGAGATCCTTCCCGCCCTGCCCGCCGCCTGGCCCCGGGGGCGGGTGACCGGGCTGCGGGCGCGCGGCGGCGCCACCCTCGACATCACCTGGTCCGGCGGGCGCGCCACCCGGATCGTGCTGCGCGCGAGCCGCACGGGGGAACTGACGCTGCGCAGCACCCTGCTCCCCGGCGGGGAGCGGACCTTCCGCGCCACGGCGGGCCGCACCTACACCTTCCCCGCGCCGGAAGGACCTGCCCCGACCGAGTGACGCGCCGCCCGGCGGCGGCACACCCCCTGCGGAACCCGCCGGTATCCCGCAGGATGGACGCACGTACGGGGGCCGGTGAGCGGAAGGGACAGTATGGACAGCAACGCTCTCACGCCCGAGGTACTGCGGGAGCTGCGCGCGCCGCGCCCGTACCCGGCCGTGTCCCTGACGATGCCCACCCACCGCCGCGACCGCCACAACGAACAGGACACGGTACGGCTGCGCAACCTCCTTGCCGCGGCGGGCCACCGGCTGGAGGCCGACCCCGGCGTGGACCGCAGGACCCGGACGGCCGTGACGGAGCGGCTCGCCGCGGCCGTCGCCGAGGTCGACCTGCGCCACGCGCTCGACGGACTGCTCGTGCTCGCCGACGCGCACGAGCACCGGATCTGGTACCTCCCGCGCGAGGTGCCCGAGCGCGTCGTGCTCGCCGACACCTACCTCACCCGCAACCTCGTGGCAGCCACCGCGCAGTCCCGGCCGTACTGGGTGCTCGGGATCGCCGCCGACCGGGCCACGCTCTGGAGCGGATCAGGCGAGTCGCTGTACGAACACCGCACGGACGGCTTCCCGATGACACCGCCCGAGGAGAGCTGGGACGTCGAGCGCGAGGAGCGGATCGGGAACATCCCGAGCACCTTCAGCGACGAGGAGACCCGCCGCTTCCTGCGCACCGTCGACCAGGCCATGGGCGCCGTCCTGGGGCGCCGCCCCCGCCCGCTGCACCTGGTGGGTCTCGCCCCCGCCCTCGCCCTGCTGGCGGAGACGGGCAACGCCACCCACACGGCGGCCGGCCGGCTGGTCAAGGGCGGTCTCACGGACGGGCCCCCGCGCGTCCTGCTGAAGGAGATCGGCCCTGTGGTCGAGGACCACGCGCGCCGCGAGAAGGCCGAGGTGCTGGACCGGCTCGACGAGGCGAAGGGGCGCCGCACCTTCGCCGCCGGACTGGACGAGGTCTGGGAGTCGGTACGGGAGAAGCGGGCCGATCTGATCGCGCTCGAAGAGCACTACCGGCGTACCGTCCAGGTCCGGGACGGCCATCTCGTCCCCGTCGACGACGCGTCCGCGGCGGATCCCGGCGTACGCGAGGACATCGTGGACGAACTGGTGGAGGGGGCGCTCGACGGCGGCGCCCGGGTGGTGTTCCTTCCGGACGGCACGCTCGACGGCCACGACCGGATCGCCGCCGTCCTGCGCTACTGAGCCCCTGTGCCCGTGCGCCACTGAGCTCCCGGGCTCCCGGGCTCCCCTGACGGGAGGGGTACGGGCGTCACCGGCTCCCCCGTGGCCCGCGACGCCCGTCCCCCTCCCGATCCCCCCGTCCCGGCCGGTCAGCGACCCGCCGGACGCACCTCGACATCGGCCGCCTTGACGAAGGCGACCCGGTGTCCGAACTGGATCTCGTAGTACTGCTCCGTGCCTCGCACCACCCGGTGGGAGGCCGGGTCGAAGGTGGCCGAGTAGTAGTACTCGCCCGGCCTCTTGCCCCCGGTCACATACCGCTGCCCGGCGAGCAGCTTGTACGGCAGCGGGGATTGCGCCTGAACCGGCACACCCGCCGGGTACGCCGCCGCCTCCGGATAGGCCCGCCCGTACACCGGCACCTCCGCGAGCCCGGCCCGTGGCGTCAGCACCGGCGCCCTGGCGCCCACCGCGGCCGGTTCGGCGCGGGGATCGAGGAACCACGCCTGCTGGCCGAGATACCAGATCGCCGTCCAGTCGCCCTGCCGCCCGGCCACCGCGTACTGCTGGCCCGTCGACGCGCGGGCGCCCGTGTCGTTGACGTCCGTCGTCGAGTCCTGGCCACCGGGGCGCAGCCCGGCGTCCCTGACCAGCGGGGCGTTCTCGTCCGGCGCCGTCCGTAGCCGTACCGCGCCCGAGCCGTGCGGGGCGCACGGCGTCCCCACGCTCTCGCACCCGGTGTACCGCTCCCCGGCCGCCGCGTAGTCCGGCCGGATCGTCACCACGGCGGGGCGCGCGCCCCCGCTCGCCTTGAGCGGCCTGCCCAGCAGCTCGAAGTAGTGCGCCCAGTCCCAGTACGGCCCCGGGTCGGTGTGCATCCCGGGGATCGTCGACGCGGTCGTGCCGGGCACGTTGTCATGGCCCAGGATGTGCTGCCGGTCCAGCGGCACCCCGTACCGCTTCGCGAGATACGCCACCAGCCGGGCCGAGGCGCGGTACATCGACTCCGTGTACCAGGCGTCGGGAGCGGCCAGGAAGCCCTCGTGTTCGAGCCCCACCGAGGTGGCGTTGACGTACCAGTTGCCCGCGTGCCAGGCGACGTCCTTGGTCGGTACGTGCTGGGCGATCAGCCCGTCGGAGGAGCGCAGCGTGTAGTGCCACGACACGTACTGCGGGTCCTGGACCAGCTTCAGCGTGGTGTCCCAGGAGCCCTCGGTGTCATGGATGACGATGAAGTCGATCTTCTGGGAGTCCGGCCGGTCCGCCAGGTCGTGGTTGCCGTAGTCCCCTTCGCCGAACTCCTCGTACGGCGCCGGGACCCAGGTGCACGAGACCGTACGCGGACACTCCGTGCGCGCCCGGTCGCCCGCCCGCAGCCCGAGCCGGGTGAGCTGCCCGGTGTCGGGGGAGACCCCGGGATGCGCGCCGAGCGCCACCCGCTGGCCGCTGTCCGTGGTGCGCCGCTCGCCCGCGCGGATCACCTCGTACACGTCACGGGCGTAGGCGGCGGCGGTCAGGGAGTCGTCCGCCCCCGAGAACCGGGCGACCGCGCCGTACCAGTCGGCCGGATCCGCGCTGAGCGGCTCGCCCAACTCCCGCTGGGCCGCCGCCAGCAGCGCGGCGCCACCCCGGAGATTGGCGGCGGGGCTCGTCCGCAACTCCTCGGCGGACAGCCCGGTCAGCCGCGCGGCGCGGTCCAGGGTGCGCAGCCGCGCGGGCAGTTCCGCGGTGGCCGGCGGTGCCACCCGGGCGGGTGCCGTCACGGGCACCGTCAGCGGGCGCGCGGTGTCGCCGCGCGCGTCCTCCGTACCGTCCGAGTGGTGCGGGGCCTCGGCGAGGGCGGTCCTGGCGTCGGTGAGGTGCATGGGGCCGTAGCCACCGGTCACACTCGGCGCGCCGCTGTGCGTGTCCCAGCGGGACTGGAGGTAGGAGACCCCGAGCAGTACGCTCGGCGGAACCCGGTACCGGGAGGCCGCCGCCGCGAACTCGCCCTGAAGCGTGGCGGTTCCCGGCCGCTCCGCGGTGGCGGAGGGGCCGGCGGAGACGAGGGGCAGGAGCAGGGCCGCGGACGCCACGACACCGCCCGCCCGCAGCGCGCGCCCGCGGTTCGGTCTCGGCCGTGGGGGGAGAGAACCTTGCAATGCAGCCTCCAGTGACGGGTGGTGCGCTACGTCATGCCGGTCCGATGTCCTCCAGAGGTATCGGCTCCCGGACGATCCGTCAATCAGGCTCCACGGGAACGATTTCGCACGTCAGCATGGGTTTTCACGGAGTTTCCCGGCGGCGGCTCCCCGGCCTGCGGCGCGTCAGTGGAATGTACCAATGAATGTATACGGCGGGCCGTGGAGGAGGGATGAAGAGGAGGGAGAGAAGGGAGAGAAGGGAGGCGGAAGAGGGCCGGGGCCGCCGGCCCGCGGGGCGGCCCGCGGACCTTGGACGTCCCTGGAGGGGCGCGGGCCGGTCAGCGGGTGCCGACCGCGGCGCGCACCGCCCGCCGCGCCATCGCGCAGTCGTCGTGCAGCCGGCGCAGCAGCAGCCGCTGCTCCTCACCCGTCGGCGCGCCACCCTGCTGCGCCGCGGCGGACGTGCCGGGGCCGGGCGCGGGCGCCTCCCGCATCGCGCGCTGCACCGCCGTCTCGTACATCCGGATCTCCCGTGTCAGCACGAGCATCAGATTGACGAGGAACGCGTCCCGCGCCACCGGTCCGCTGGCCGCGGCGAGCTGGCTGATCTGACGGCGTGCCGCCGGCGCGTCCCCGAGCACCGACCAGAGGGTCGCCAGGTCGTACCCGGGCAGATACCAGCCCGCGTGCTCCCAGTCGACCAGCACCGGGCCCGCCGGTGACAGCAGGATGTTGGAGAGCAGCGCGTCACCGTGACAGAACTGGCGCATGTTCTGCCGGGCACCCGCCAGACCGTGCAGCAGCTTCTGGAGGTCGCCCAGATCCCGGTCGGTGAACAGCCCCAGCTCGTGGTAGCGGGCGATCCGCGACGCGTAGTCGAGCGGCGCGCCGAACAGATCGGCCTGCGGACGCCAGGTGTTGAGCCGGGCGATCGCGCCGAGCGCGGCCCGTAGGTCCGCCCGGGGCGGCGCCTCCGCCGGGTGGCGGGTCAGCGCCGCGGCGCGGCCGGGCATCCGCTCGATGATCAGCGCGCAGTTCTCCGGGTCCGCCGCGATGAGCCGGGGCACCCGGACCGGCGGACGGTTCCGGACGAACGAGCGATATGCAGCTATTTCGTGGCGGAATCGCTCCGTCCAGACGGGGGAGTGGTCCACCAGGCACTTGGCGACCGCGCTGGTCCGCCCGGTGGTCCCGACGAGCAGGACGGACCGGCCGCTGCGGCGCAGTACCTGAACGGGCTTGAACTCGGGGCAGATCCGGTGCACCGCCGTGATCGCCATGCGCAACCGCGCGCCCTGGGGGCCGGACAAGTCGAGTCTCCCGCTGAGCGTCTGGGTGACCGTCGCCGCCCTGAGCCGAGTCCGCCCCGCGTGGGTGGGGTCGAGATACGGTCCGCTGCCCGGGGTGACCGGACGCCCGGACCGGGACGGGGCGGACACGGAGGACGATGCTGTGTACATGGGCGATACAGATCCCTTCGTGTGCCGACGAGTTACGGCGCCTTCCCACCCCGGCAGCCGTGAGGCACCCTGGGGAGTACGTCCGGTTGCCGGGCCGGGGTGGCGCGTTCCTACTGGACACCGGCGAACGGGTGGCACACCATCTGGCGAACCCTGGCGAACCCTGGCGAATAGTCGCCAGGTATCTGACTGAGCGTTACTGTCAAGTCAGCCGAGAACCTGGGGGCTTGACGTGAGCGGTGAACCCAACACCCGTCTGTCGGATCTGTTCGGCCTGGCCGGCTGGTCCAAGGGCGAACTCGCACGGTTGGTGAACCGGCAGGCGGCGGCCATGGGCCACCCCCAACTGGCCACCGACACCTCGCGGGTGAGGCGCTGGATCGACATGGGGGAGACCCCGCGCGACCCGGTGCCGAGAGTGCTGGTCACGCTGTTCACCGAGCGACTCGGTCGTGTCGTGACCATCGAGGACCTCGGGTTCGTACGGAACGGACGCGCGGGGAAACGACGGGACTCCGGGAACGCGGACCACCCCGACGCCCTGCCCTGGGCGCCCGACCGGACGGCAGCGGTCCTCACCGAATTCACGGGAATGGACCTCATGCTCAACCGTCGCGGCTTGGTGGGCGCGGGTGCAGCGCTCACCGCAGGATCCCTACTCACCGGCGCCATGAACGAATGGCTGCACTCCGACCCCGCACGCCCCTCCGCCCCCCCGCACCCCGACGATCATCTGGACGCCGAATCCGCCGGCTTCGACCGCTACGAGGCCGCCCCCATCGGGTCCCAGGAGATCGAGGCGCTGGAGCGGTCGGTCGAGGTGTTCCGTGCCTGGGACGCCGCCCGTGGCGGCGGACTCCAGCGCAAGGCCGTCGTGGGCCAGCTCAACGAGGTGGGCGGCATGCTCGCCTACCGTCACCCCGACCATCTCCAGCGGCGCCTGTGGGGCGTCGCCGCCAACCTCGCCGTCCTCGCGGGCTGGATGTCCCACGACGTCGGCCTCGAACCCACCGCCCAGAAGTACTTCGTCATCGCCACCCACGCGGCGCGCGAGGGAGGGGATCGCCCGCGGGCCGGTGAGGCGCTGTCCAGGGCGGCCCGTCAGATGGTCCATCTCGGCCGGCCCGACGAGGCCCTGGATCTGATGAAGCTCGCCAAGTCGGGCTCCGGGGAGGCCAATCTGCCCCGTACACACGCCATGCTCCGCACGATCGAGGCGTGGGCCCAGGCCTCGATGGGGCGCGGCCAGGCCATGCGCAGAACCCTCGGCGAGGCGGAGGACCTCTTCGTCTCGGACAAGGGGGACGTGCCACCGCCCTGCTGGATGCAGATGTTCGACGAGGCGGACCTCCACGGCATGGAGGCACTGGCCTTCCGTACCCTCGCCGAGCACGACCCGAAGGCGGCGGCCATCGCGCAGGGCCACGCCAAGAAGGCGCTGGAGCTGCGCGGCGACGGACGGCAGCGGTCCAAGATCTTCGACTACATCTCGCTGGCGTCCGCCTGCTTCATCGCGGACGATCCGGAACAGGCGGACCGCTACGCGCGGCTCGCGCTGGTGTCGATGGGGGAGACCTCCTCGCACCGCACCTGGGACCGGCTGCGGGAGATGTACCGGCTCACCGGCCAGTACGCGGGGTACGAGAAGATCGAGGGGCTGCGCGAGGAGATCAGGATCGCGATGCCGAAGAGGGCGGGACTCGGCAAGGCCGACATCTGAGGGCCCGGACCCCCGAGTCCTCGCTGAACCCCTGAATCCCTGAACCTCCGAAACCTCTGAGTGTCCGATCCTCACGGCCGGGGCACAGCTCCACGGCCCTGCGGCTCCACGGAAGGAATCCACGAAGCCGGACCCGGCGCTGTTCAGCGCGTTGTCCCGCCGATCCTGGCGGCCATCACACAGGCGTCGTCCGAGCGCTCGGCCCTGCCGAACTCCTCGTCGATCGCCCGTACCCACTCCTGCGCGGTACGGTGCCCCGCCATCCGGGGCGCCAGCGCCAGGAGCCGTTCCCGCTGCGTTCCGGTGCCGTCACCGTCGTGGGTCAGCCCGTCGGTGTGCAGCACCAGTACGTCTCCGGGGAGCAGCCGGATCTCGGCCTGCTCGTACCCGGCCCCCGAGGTCGCGCCGAGCAGCACGCCGTCCGGCGGGGTCAGCGGACACCCCGTCCCGTCGCGGAAGAGCAGCGGGGCGGGGTGCGCCGCCTGCGCCCAGGAGAGCGTCCCGGACGCCGGCCGGTAGCGGGCGCAGAGCGCGCTGCCCAGCGCGGGTTGTTCCGTGACGTTCAGAAGCTGGTTGAGATGGCCCAGCAGGGCGCCCGGCTCGATGCCCGCCATGGCCATCCCGCGCAGCGCGCCCAGCAGCATCGCCATGGAGGAGGCCGCCGTCACGCCGTGCCCGGTCAGATCGCCCAGGGTCAGCAGGGTGTCGCCGCCGGTCAGTTCGAGCGCGTCGTACCAGCCCCCGCCGTTCGGCGCATCGGCCGCGCGGGGCAGATGGCGCGCGGCCAGCTCCAGCGCGCCCGGGCCGCTCTGCGACAGCCGCAGCGCGCCGCGCCACGACGGGACGACGGCCTCCTGCAGCTCGGTCACGAGCCGGTGCTCGGTCTGGGCGATGTGCTGGGCGCGCTGGACCGACCGGCCGCTCTCGCGCACCGCGCGCTCGCTCCTGCGCAGGGCGCTGACATCGCGCAGCACCGCCCAGAGGGAGGCGGTGCAGCCGTGGGCGTCCACCACCGGCTCGCCCATCAGATGCACCGTACGGACCTGGCCGTCGGCTCTGACGACACGCAGCTCACCGTCGATGGGCTTCCCGTCGATCAGACAGTCCGTCACCATGCCGGTGAGCAGCGCCTGGTCGTCGGGGAAGATCAGGGAGGGCACCTCGTCCAGCGTCATCGGCCCGCGCTCGCGCGCCCGGCCGAGGATCTCGTACATCTCCGCCGACCAGTTCACCTCATCGGTCAGGAGGTTCCACTCGGCGCTGCCCACCCGGCCGGGCAGCGGGGCCGTGCGCTCCGGCCCGTCCGGGGCGAGGCCCGCGCCGATGGCCGTCATTCCCGTGGCACATGCCGGGGATGTGTGCCGCTGTCCCCGCGGGGGATCGTCCGGGGAGGGACGGCCGTCCGGAGCGGCACCGTCCTCCGCGGGGCAGTTCTCGGTGCGGCCGTCCACCGGAGGACTCTCCGGCCGGCCGGCCCTGAGCTGGTCCAGATGTACGCCCAGATGGTCCAGTTGGCGCACCGCGAGATCGCAGAGCGCCCGCTGCCAGCGTCGCAGTGCCTCGTCGTCGTCCACCGCGCTGTCCTGTCGCACCGCCTCCATGTCCCCGCGCAGCGCGCGGGTCCTGGCGATGAGCGCGTCCACCGTCTCCCGCTCGACAGGCTGCGGGACGGGGTGGTCCGCGAACAGGGGGGACGGCATCTCGTACTCCGATACGGGCGCGGCGGCCTGGTCTGGATGGTGGACCGCTACGACTGTTGCACAACCGCCCCGTGCCCGTAAGGCATTTGGCAACACTCGATCCGGTGGTGCTTCTGGCATATGCCGCAGGCTGTTCGATACCCGTCGCGGCCTCCCCGGAGGTCACCCGGGTCAGTCAATCCGACGCCGGTGGCGTGGGCGCGGAAGGGAAATCGCCCACCGGGCGGGGCGTGCGAACCGCCTGGCGGTCCGGGCGCCCGGCGGGTTCAGACGACGGGGATCCGGTGCAGGCCCACCAGCACCCGCCAGATCCGGGTGGCGACGGTCTCCGGGGTCTCCTCGATCAGCCCGTGCAGCCAGTCGGCCAGCACCCCGGCGAAGGCCGCGGCCACCGCCGAGGCGATCAGATCGGGCTCGGGCGCCCCGGCCAGGGCGCGTTCCGTACGGCTGCGCTCGCGCAGTTCGCGGTGGAGCAGTTCGCCCAGCGGACCGCTGCCCCCGGGCCGCAGCAGCGTCCGGTAGAGCGCGGCGTGCGGCACGAGGCCGGTGAAGAACGTGGTCAGCGCGGGCGGCGGGATCCGTGGATCGGGCGTGCCCCGCCAGGCGTGCAGGGCGTCCACCGCGTCCCGTACCACCTCCGCGCAGGCGTCCACCGCCAGTGCCTGGAGATCGGGGTAGTGGAGGTAGAACGTGGCCCGGCCCATTCCGGCCCGGCGGGCCAGGGCCGCGACGCCCAGCTCTTCGAGCGGGTGCTCCGCGCAGGCGTCGAGCAGCGCCTGCCGCAGCCTGGCCCGGGTGCGCGCCGTACGCGGATCGGCGGCCGGGTCCCCGGTCATCCCGCCGCCAGGACGACGGCCAGCGTGATCGCGCCCGGCAGCGCCTGGGCGAGCAGGATGCGCCGGTTCGCGGTGATCCCGCCGTACACCCCGGCGACGACCACACAGCTCAGGAAGAAGATCTGCGCCCGGTACCCGGTGGGGTCGGCGGCGATCAGGCCCCAGACCAGGCCGGCGGAGAGAAAACCGTTGTACAGGCCCTGGTTGGCGGCGAGAGGGGCGGTCGCGCGCGCCATCTCGGCATCGAAACCGGAGAGTCCGCGCCCCGGTGCCCGCTCCCAGAGGAACATCTCCAGCACCAGGATGTACGCGTGGAGCGCGGCCACCAGGCCGACCAGGACGTGTGCGGCTGTCTGCATGATCGGGAACTCCCGTGGTGGCAACGACTGTTGGACATGTGTCCATGAAGTATAGACACATGTCCAACAGGGGGGCTCACGCGGGCCGCGCGGCGGTCACCAGATCGACTCGACCCACTCCGGGTGGTCGATGAACGGGTTCCGGTTGTGCTGGTACTGGTTGTATATGACGTCGTTGCGGCGCTTCTCGAAGGCGTCCGGCGGGTCCTCGTCGCTCCACTGCTTCAGGACCGACAGCTTCCCCATCAGGGGGCTGGAGCCGTTGTTGACCTTCTCGTTGGGTTCGAGGTCCGGCCAGGAGTCGTCCCCCTCGTACCGGACGGCCATGTAGAGGAGCATCCGGGCGACATCGCCCTTGACCGCGTCGCGGGGTTCGAAGGAGTCCGAGTCGGTGTAGTTGCCGGGCGCGCCGGAGACGGCGCTGCCGCCGTTGTCGAAGTCCTTGTTCCCGCGGATGGAGTTGACGGTGACGTCCTCCGGGCGCAGGTGGTGGATGTCGGTGCCGGGGCCGGTCGCCTCGCCGAAGCCGCCGTGGGACTTGGCCCAGACGTGCTCACGGTTCCAGTTGCCGGTGTTGCCGCCGTTGCTCGACTTCGAGATCGACTTGCCCGTGTACAGCTCGATCACGTTCGAGGAGTTCGCGGGGTCCTGGTCGGTGTTCTTGAGCGCCTCCCAGGCCGCCGCGTACGAGATCTTCGACTGGTCCTTGATGATCGTGTGCAGGGCGGACTTGAGCGCCGTGCCGGTCTTGCCGAGCGCGTTCTGGTAGTACGTGTCGTCCAGTGCGGCGGTGGCCGTGGTGGCGGACGCGGCCGTCATGGTGGCGCCGGCCCGGGGCGGCGTGGCCGCCGGAGCTGCGGCGGCCGTGGTGGCGAGTACGGCGGTGGCGGCGCCGAGCGCCAACAGTGCGCGCCGGGTGGGGAGATGGCGACGGGACATGGGGGAGCTGTCCTCTCCGGGGGAGCCGTCGGGGCACGGGCCGACAGGGTGGGGGCGGTGCCGCGACGGTCATGAGGAAACGGTTCAGCGGGAGTTTTCCACAGCTCCTGTGTGGGCGTGTGAACACACCGTGTCGGTCATGTGCAGGTCAAGTTGCCGGACGGGGTGGCGAGGCGCGGTGTGCCGGGGCTCGACGGTCGTCCGGCCTTTTTGCCGCCGCTTTGACGGGATGTGGCGCGGGCGTGTGAGGCGCCGGTGAACTTTGGTCCATACCAACTCCTTGACGCCCCCTCACTCCCTGCCTTAAATCAATGACGGACAGAACCCTCCGGGGCGGCCCTCCGTGTTCACCGACCGTGTGCGCCGTGTCGTGGTTTGTCATGCTCATGCCCCCCACGTGAAGCGATGTGATGCCCTGTGCGAAATTCCCTGGCACGCCGAGCGGCGCAGTGCGCCCTCGCCCTGCTCTGCTGTACCGGCGTGCTGACGGCGGTGCCCGCCTCCGCCGCCACCCCGGACGGGGGCGCCGCGCCCACCGCCGCCGCGGCCGTGACCTTCAACGACGACTTCAACGGTCCGGCGGGATCGGCGGTCGACGGCTCGAAGTGGCAGATCGAGACCGGCGACAACGTCAACAACCACGAACGGCAGTTCTACACGGCGGGCAACAACAACGCCGCCCTCGACGGCCAGGGCAATCTGGTCATCACCGCGCGCAGGGAGAACCCCGGCAACTACCAGTGCTGGTACGGCCGGTGCGAGTACACCTCGGCCCGGCTCAACACCTCGGGGAAGTTCACCTCCACCTACGGGCACGTCGAGGCGCGGATGAAGGTCCCGCGCGGCCAGGGCATGTGGCCCGCCTTCTGGATGCTCGGCAACGACATCGGCAGTGTCGGCTGGCCCAACAGCGGCGAGATCGACGTCATGGAGAACGTCGGCTTCGAACCCGGCACCGTCCACGGCACCCTGCACGGCCCCGGCTACTCCGGCTCGGGCGGCATCGGGGCCGGCTACACCCTCCCCGGCGGCCAGGCGTTCGCCGACGCCTTCCACACCTTCGCCGTCGACTGGGCCCCCGACTCCATCACCTGGAGCGTCGACGGCAATGTCTACCAGCGCCGGACCCCCGCCGACCTCGGTGGCCGCGCCTGGGCGTTCAACAAGCCGTTCTTCCTCATCCTGAACCTCGCGGTCGGCGGCTACTGGCCGGGTGACCCCGACGGCAGCACCCCCTTCCCGGGCCAGCTCGTCGTGGACTACGTCCGCGTCACCACGGGCGACAGCGGCTCCGGTGGTACGACGGGCACCATCACCGGGGTGGGCGGTATGTGCGTCGACGTGGCCGGGGCGAGCTCCGCGAACGGCACGCCCATCCAGCTCCACAACTGCAACGGCGCCGCCGCCCAGCAGTGGACCGTCGGCACGGACGGTACGATCCGGGCCTTCGGCAAGTGCCTGACGGTGAAGGACAACAGCACCGCCGACGGAGCGCCGTTGCAGCTCTGGGACTGCAACGGCGGCGGGAACCAGCGCTGGGGCATCTCCGCCGCGCGGGACATCGTGAACGTCCAGGCCGACAAATGCATGGACGCCACCGGCAACAGCTCGGCCGACGGCACCCGGCTCCAGATCTGGACGTGCGCGGGCACCCCGAACCAGAAGTGGACCGTCAACCGGTCCTGATCCCCGTGTCACCAGGCCCGGCGGCCCGCCCTCGGAGGCGGCGGACCGCCGGGCCTTCGCGCGTCCACGCGGCCCCGTACGGGCGACACGGTCCCGCGACCGGCCCGGGGTCAGGAGGCCGGCTCCACCTCCAGGAAACGGCGGCGTCGCGGGCCCCGGTAGAGCAGGGCCTCCCAGCCCAGCGGCGTCAGCACGGCGGCGCACTCCGTCAGGGCGCGCTCCTCCCCGCGCGCGGCCCCGCCGCCGTGCGGCCCGAGCCACTCCACCCGTACGGTGCCCTCCCGCTCGCCCGGTGTCACGCGGTACCCCGTGGCGGTCCGCCCGCCGGAGGCATCCACGGCCGACGGGGCGAAGGAGGCCGCCTCCAGCGCGAGCGCCACCGCCCGGACGGGGCGGGCGCGTTCCCAGGGGGCGGGAGCGGCGGCGGGATCGCCGGGCCCGGTGTGGGTCAGACGTCTGATCTGGAGCAGCCCCTCGAACGCGATCCGCACCTCGGCCGCCCGCTCCCGGGGCGCCGCGGTGACCGGAGGGCCGTCGCCCGTGGCCGCCTCGAATCCGCCGGGCCGTTCCGCTCCGCCGCCTACCGTCATCGTCCGCCCCCGCCGTTGTGGTGTCCGTGGTCCGCCCCGGCTCCCGGGGCGGACCGTCCCGACCGATGTTCTCAGCCGGCCGGCCCGCGCGGGAGACGCACCGTCCGCGTCGCGGCCGGCGCGCATGACGAGACCCCGACCGGACGGGGGGACGCCGGTCGGGGTCGTATGAGGAAGGGCGCGGATGGCGGTCGCCTCGCGGCGGTTGGCTCCATGGGGCTTCAGCCGAACGATCTTCCCCACAGGCTCTTCTCAGGTGGGCCCGGGGACTCAGTTCCACCCACACCCTCACCCCTTACAACGGAGGGGCGGAACGGAATGTTCCCCGGGGCTCTCCCGGGAGCTCCCCTCCCGGGGCGGACGCGCCCCCGACGCCCCCCGCGCTCCCCTGAGAGCCCCATCCTCCACTATGCATCGCGTGTAGACGCCGTATGTATAGTGCGTAGCGGTTGACTGGGCGGCTGCACGTCGTACGACCGCCACTCCGCCGAGGACGCCAGAAACGGCGCGAAGAAGGGGGCGACCCTAGCGCAGGGCCGCGTCGACTGCGCGAACACCCGCTGTATAGCCCTGACCTTCGACGCGGGCCCCTCCACGTACACACCCCGGCTGCTGGACATACTCAAGAAGGAGAAGGTCCACGCCACCTTCTTCCTGCTCGGCGCGAACCATGTCGTCAAACACCCCGATCTCGTCCGCAGGATCGCGGACGAGGGCCACGAGGTCGCCAATCACACCTGGTCGCACAAGATCCTGACGGATCCGGACGCCGACGGCACCGCCCCACCCTGATGCGCCCGCCGCAGGGCCGCACCGACGACCGGGTCTCCGAGGTGAGCCGCGAACTCGGGCTCGCCCAGATCATGTGGAGCGCGACCGCAAAGGACTACTCCACGAACGACTCCGCGCTCATCGAGAAGCGCATCCTCGACCAGGCGAAGGGGGACGGCATCATCCTGCCGCACGACATCTACGAGGGCACCGTGCCCGCCGTCCCCGGCATCATCGAGGAGCTGAGGAAGCGCGGCTTCACCTTCGTCACCGTTCCCGAGCTGCTGGCCCCCGGCGTCGCCGAGCCGGGCGAGGTCTACAAGCCCTGACGGGACCCTCTCTGCTGGCGGGGTCGGGGGACCGGTCGTACGGTGAAAAAAGACGAATGATCTCCAGGAGACCTGTGCGGTCGGACAGGCGGCGTGATGGCGAACAGCGAAGCGGGTTCCGGCAGCCTGATCTGCGGCCATCTCGCGGACGTCGAGGAGGTGACCCCGGACAGCGAGGACAGCTGCCCGGAGTGTGTCGCCCTGGGCGACACCTGGGTGCATCTGCGGGAGTGCCAGACGTGCGGCCACATCGGCTGCTGCGACTCCTCCAAGAACAAGCACGCCACCGCCCACTACACCGCGTCGGGACACCCGCTCATCCGTTCGTACGAGCCGGGCGAGGGCTGGTGGTGGTGTTACGAGGATCAGGTCGTCTTCGAGGTCGAGGGAGTGGGCCCGGAGCGCCCGGCCTGACCGCGCCGCGCCCGCCGGCTCTCACCCTCAGGTCCAGGGTGAGAGCCGGCGACGGACGGACGGACCCCGGTTCAGCCGGAGGTGACGGTGAAGAGCGCGCCGTCCGGATCGCGCAGCGTCGCCTCGCGCAGCGTCGCCTCGCGCGGCGTGGTCTCCCGCGGGTCCGGCGACGCGTCCCCGGCCACGGCCAGCGCGCCCCCGCCGCTCAGCGCCGCCGCGACCGACCCGGACACCTCGGGAACCCGGAAGTAGACATGCCAGCGCGGCCGCAACTGCGGATCCGGTGTGGCCTGTACGGCTCCGCCACGGATCTTGGCGACGATCTGCCCGTCCTGGCGCAGCACCGCGTGGTCCTCCTCGTGGACGAGTGTGAAGCCGTCCTCCTTCTCCGGCGCCCAGCCGAGGACCTGCCCGTAGAAACGGGCCGCCTCCAGGGTGTCACGCGTCCGCAGCTCCAGCCAGGCGGGCGCACTGCCCCGCCCCACCGTCCAGTCGGAGCGCACCGCGCCCTCCCAGATCCCGAAGGCGGCGCCGTCGGGATCCATCGCGAGCGCCGCCCGCCCGGAGTGGAAGGCCAGCGGCCCCACCGCGACCGTCGCGCCGCGCTCCCTGATCCTGGCCGCCGCCTCGTCCACATCGCTCACCGCGAAGTACGGCGTCCAGGAGACGGCGACCTGAAGCGACGAGGCGAGCGCCCCGATGCCCGCGACGGCCATCCCGTCCGAGAGCGCGACGGTGAAGTCCTCGCCCAGCCCCGCCGGCCGGTACGTCCAGCCCAGCACGTCACCGTAGAACGCCTGAGCGGCGGGCAGTTCCCGTGCGAGCAGACTCACCCAGCATGGAGCGCCGGCCACTGTTTGTGAGTCCATTTTGTCCCGCTCCACACCGCTCACTCCGCCCTCGTCAGACACGTCTTGCTCATACGTATTGCCGCTGTTCGGTGCCTCTACTCTGCCAGGCCGCACACAACTTGACGGACGCGCGCGGCTCCGGCCCGGAGTCGGTGTGTGACGTGAGGGGTGTGATGTCAGGGTCCTGTTCACATCAAGGAGTACGCGGACACCGGATCAGCGGGGGCGCGGTGGGACCAGGCCGGCCTCGTACGCGGAGATGGCCGCCTCCACCCGGTTGCGCGCGCCCAGCTTCGCGAGCACCGCGCTGACATGCGCCTTCACCGTGCCCTCGACCAGGTGCAGCCGCCTCGCGATCTCCGCGTTGGACAGCCCCGTCCCCAGCCCGGCCAGCACCTCGCGCTCCCGCTCCGTGAGCCGCTCCAGCGAGCGGTACGGACGGGCCTCCTTCGAGGCAGGACCGAGCCTCCGTCAGATCCTCGCGTTCGGTCTCTACCAGGCGTTGGTCGCGGTGCTGACGGTCGGGACGGCGTTCGCCACGCGCCACCCGGCCGGCGCGCTCTCGATCCTCGTCACACTCCTGTGGGCACTGCCGAGCGTGCTCCTGGGGCTCGGAGGACCGACGCTCGCGGACGTCAACAACCATCTGCCGTACGGAGCCGGAGACCACTTCATGCGCAGGGGTGCCGAGGCCCCGTACCCGCCGGTGGCGGCGGCCCTGATCGTGGCGGCGCGGGCCGCGACCGCGCACCTGGTCGGCCTGTACGTGCCGCGCCGCCGGGACGCCTGACGCCGCGTCGGAAGCGGCCCGGACACCCCTCACCGTGCTCCTGTCCCGCCGGGTGTCCGGGCCGTGCCACAGAATCGACCCGGGCAGGTGAGGACATCCATCGGAAGGACGGTCGACACGCCATGCGGTACACGCGGATACCCCCGGCCAGGTCCGTCGACCTCACGGACCGGGACCGCACCGACCTCGCCGAGCTGCGCGGGACGATCGCCAACGCCGTGGAGCAACTGCGGGAGACCGTCGCCGTCCCGCACGATCCGCCCGGGACGGAAACGGGTGCGGGCCTGGCTGTCGACGACACGGTCGAGGACCCGCTCGCACGGGCGGTCGCCTCCGGGGTGCCGGTGCGCTGGGAGCGGCACGGGGCAATGCCCACGCTGTCGCCCCTGATCGAACGCGGCATGTACCGGGTGGTGCAGGAGTCCCTCACCAATGCCGTGAAGCACGCGTCGGACGGTGTGATCCGGGTGCGGATCACCCATGAGGCCGACCGAACCCGCGTGAGCGTCGTCAACGCCGCCCCGCCGGCCGAAGAACCGGCGCAGGCGGCCGAAACCCCGGCGACCCGCGCCGCCCGTCGCCGCTCCGCCGCCGCCTTCGTGGCGCCGGTGGCCGCAGCCGCCTTCTTCGTGCCCGCCGCTGTCCATCTGGCCTGGCAACTGACGACGAGCGTGCTGCCGCCGTCCCGGTTCGACGAGCTGACCACCGGCCGGCCGCGGACCGAACTCGCCCGCTGCTGCCGGCCCGTGCCTTCCCCTACCCGTCCGACCACGCCCGTTCCGTACCCCGGCCGCCCGGCGCCACCTGCGAGTTCTACCGTTCCGGCCGCGACCTGTCGGGCCAGGTCGACCTCTACCGGCTCTGCTGGTCCGGTGACACGCTGGTGGCGAAGGACACCGTGGCGGAAAGCCGGCCCTGACCGGGCAGGGCCGCGTCGGCCTTCGCCGCGGTGGGCTGCCACAGTGTGGTGACCGGCTCCCAGACCCGGATGGTGCCGGAGGAGCCCACCGCGGCCGCGCCGAAGCGTGTCCCGTGGTGCGAGGGATCGCCGGCGACGGTGAGGTACGCGACGGTGCGCGACTCCCCGGCGGCCGGGTCGAACGTCCGTACCGCGGCGTACGCGGAGCCGCCGGTGGGCAGCCGGTACGGGGCGCTCGACGCCGGCGGCACGGGCTGCGCGGTGCCGTCGAGGTCCCCGAAGGTGACGGTGGGGATCCGGTCGACGACGCAGGCGGCGCCGCCGTTGTTGGTGACGCTGATCCGGACCACGTGCGCTGTGGCGGCCCGGGCCGCGGTCACCCGGACGGCGTCCTCACGGCAGACGGCGACGGCCGCCGGGGACGCGGCGGGCGCGGCGACGGCGGCCGAGGCACCGGTGGCGACCGGGAGCAGCACGAGAGCGGTGGCCGCCGGAGCGACGAGAGCGGGACGGATACGCATGGTGTGTTTCCCCGTTTCGGTCGGTCGTGCGGGTCTGTGGGCCCGCACATCCGTAGACCCCCGAACGGCCACGGTGGTTGTGCCGACCGTGCGGTCCGGTCACAGGTCCTCCACGGTCCTGCCGCCCGGATGGCGGTGGCGCCAGAACCAGAACACACCGGTCGAGACGAGCGCCCACCCGGCCAGCACGGCGAACGGGAAGACATGCTGCGCGTCTCCGTAGTACACCGCCGTGTGCTGGGCGTTGACGGAGGCGCCCGGCGGCAGCCAGCGCCCGATGTGCCCCAGCACCGACGGCAGCAGCGGCCAGGACACCGCCCCGCCGGAGGACGGGTTTCCCAGCAGCACCATCAGCCCCCAGGTCGGCAGCATCGCCCACCGTCCCATCAGGGTGTTGAACATGGTGAACACCATCCCGGACGTGAACATGGTGAACGCCAGGATCAGCCACGACTCGGTGAAGGGCAGCCGCAGCGCGCCCAGCCACCAGTCCACCACCGCGGCGATGGCGAAGGCGCCGAGCATCGCGTAGACCACGGTGAACGCGATGCGTTCGCCCGGGTTGAGCTCCCGCGCGTGGACGCTCAGTTGGATGGCCCCGACAAAACCGATGATCACAGCGGCGAGCGAGATGTAGAAGAGGGCGAGCCCGCGCGGATCCCCCCTCTGGAGCGGCTTGACGTCACTGATCCGTACGGGTACACCGACGGCGTGGCCCACCACGGGCGCCGTCTCGGTGAGCACCTGCGCCACGGACGCCCCGGCGGCGCTCGCCACGGCGAAGTCGACACCGGCGCCCCGGAACGTCAGGACCGCGAACACCGCCTGCTGCTCCACCGCGTGGTGGGCCGCGGCGTCCGTGGGATAGGGGTGGAGTTCGAGCGACGCGTTGAGCGCCTTCTCCATGCCGTCCACAAAGGCGCGGGCGTGCGCCGTGTCGGTGGGCCCCACCACGGCGGCGGGGATACGGCGCGGCGTCGGGTTCGCCATGTTGTACGTGTACGAACCCGCGAAGAGCCCGGCCGCCGCCGCGAGGATGAACACCAGCACGGCGGCCGGGAGGAAGGGCGACGCGGTGAAGGCACTCCAGCGCTCCGCCGCCCTCGTCCCGCGACGGGGCGCGTCACCGGCTTCGGGATCAGGGTCGGGTGCGTGATCCGCGTCCATGAAAGCACCGTAAACCACGCTTATCGGTCGGGCTCAGCGCAGCAGAAGCTGAAGACCCCCGAGAACGGTCGCGCCGATCACCAGCCGCTCGAAGAGCCGCTGGTCGATCCGGTCCACACAGAACCTGCCTAGGAGGGCGCCCGGTATGACGAACAGTACGAGGGCGGCGTCCAGTAGCAGAGACTCTCCGTCGACCAGCCCGAGCCCCACGCTGAAGGGCAGCTTGGACACGTTGACGATCAGGAAGAACCAGGCGGAGGTGCCGAGGAAACCGAGCTTCTGGAAGCCCGTCGAGAGCAGGTAGAGCGACATGACAGGGCCGCCCGCGTTGGCGACCATCGTGGTGAAGCCGCCGAGCACACCGTACGAACGCGCTCTGAGCCGCCCGGTGGAAGCTCCGGCCGCCCCGCCGGAGTCCGCACCGCCGGCGCCCGTCGCCTCGGCCTCGGCCTCGGCCGCTTCCGCAGCCTCCGCCCTCTTCCGGGTGGCGCGCCGCCGCCACACCGTGACCCCGGCCATCAGCAGCAAAATCGCGCCGATCGAGGTGCGGACCGCGCCGTCGCCGGCCCACAGGAGGAAGAGCGTGCCCAGCACCACCCCGGCGGCGACCGCGGGGAACAGCCGCCACAGCGTGGGCCAGTGGGCGTGCCGCCGGTAGGTGAGCACCGCGAGCACATCGCCGACGATCAGGATGGGCAGCAGCACCCCCGTCGACTCGCGCGCGGGCAGCACGGCGGCGAACACGGCCAGACTGACCGTGTTCGCCCCGCTCACCGCCGTCTTCGAGAAGCCGACGAGTGCCGCCGCGGCGGCCAGCGCGGCCACTCCCCACCAAGAGATGTCCATTGCGGCAGCGATGCTATGCCCCGGGCTTCACACACCGTCGGGCGGGGGACGGCGACCGACCGGTCAGACAGGGATCGGCCGTGGTTCCGGCCGCTCCAGCCGGCCGCCCCGTGCCAGCGCGCCCACCGCCGTGGCGCAGCCCAACCCTGTGACGGTCAGTACGGTCCAGGGCAGCCAGCGGACGCCCGCGCGCTCCGCGAGATCCCACAGCGCCCCGGTGGCGAGATTGCCCAGGGTGATCCCCAGGCCGGAGACGGTGTGGTAGAGGCCGTAGTGCGTGGCGACCAGCCGGTCACCGGAGAGCGCGACCACCGTGTCCATCTCGAACGGGTAGACCACCGCGCTCCCCACGGCCAGCGCGACGACCGCCGCCACCAGGGCGGCGAGCACCCCGAGCCGCGCCGCACGTCCCTCCCCGCCGGGGGCCAGTGTCAGCGGCAGGAACGCCAGCCCCATGACGGTCAGCCCCCGCACCAGCGCCCCGTGCGGGCTCCAGCGCCGGGTCGCCCACGCGGTCAGCCGGAGCTGCCCCGCCACGGTCACGACGGCCGAGACCACGAAGAGCGCGCCGGTGGCCTGCTCCGCTGCGGGGCCGAGCGCGTCGGACGCCGCCAGCGGCAGCGCCAGATAGACCTGGAACGTCAGGACGTACGAGCCGATCATGGCGACCGAGAACAGCAGGAACGGCCGGTTGGCCAGCACCGTGCGCCACGCCGCCGCCGGCCCCGGGCGCCCGTCCGCGCCCTTCCCGCCGCCCCGGGCCGGCAGCGCGCGCCACTGGAGCACCGTCAGCGCGGCGAAGATCACCGCGGCGGCCGTGCACACCAGCCGGAAGTCGGCGGCGAGCAGCAGCAGACCGACCGGCGGGCCCAGCACCATGCCCGCCTGGTAGTAGACGTTGAAGGTCGCGAAGGCGGCGACCCGCCGGTCACCCGCCTCCGCCGCCAGATAGGCACGCACCGCCGGGTTGAAGAGCGCCCCCGCGAACCCGGTCGCCGCCGACGCCACGATCAGCGCGGGCAGCTGGTCCGCCCAGCCCAGCAGCGCGAAGCCCGCCGTACGCAGCAGACAGCCGGCCATGATCGGCGCCTTGTAGCCGAACCGGTCGGCGAGGGTGCCGCCGACGAGGAACATGCCCTGCTGGGAGAGGTTGCGTACGCCGAGCACCAACCCCACCGCCCACGCGGCCAGCCCCAGCCCACCGGCGAGATGCGCCGCGAGATAGGGCATGAGCATGTAGAAGGCGAGATTGATGGCGAACTGGTTGGCCATCAAGAGCCGCGCCGCGGGGGAGAAGGAGAGCGTGCCGGCCCACACCCCCGCGGCCGGATTGCGGCCCGCCTTCGCCGTACGGGCGCCACCCTGCGGTGTCCCCGGTGTCCTGCGCCGCCTCATCGGGCGCCTCCCGTCGACCCGGGGACGCCGTCCCCGCCCGGCCCCGCGCCCCCGGTACGGGCGGGCTCGGCGAGCGGATCCACCACGGTCGTGCACCGCGTCCACCGGGTCACCGTCCGCGCGGCCGGATGCGCGATCTCCTGCGGATCCTCGGCGGGGCGCGCCCCCAGCAGCCCGTGCTCACGGCAGTACGCGTCGTCGAACACCGTCCCGACATAGCGCTGCGGACCGTCGGGGAACACCGCCACGATCCGCTCCTCCACCGGCCCCACCCGCGCCAGCCACCGCGCGACCAGCGCGACCGCCCCCACGCTCCACCCACCGGTGGCGTAGCGGGCCCGCGCCAGCAGCCGCGCCGCCCAGACCGCCTCGGGGGCGGCGACCCAGTGCACCTCGTCGAAGAGGCCGTACGCCACATTGCGCGGATGGATGCTGCTGCCGAGCCCCCGCATCAGCCGGGGCGCCGCGGGCTGGCCGAAGATGGTCGACCCGGTGGTGTCGACGCCCACCACCCGCAGCGTGGGGAAGTGGTCGCGCAGCACGGACGCGATCCCCGCGGAGTGGCCGCCCGTGCCCACACTGACGACGAGCGTGTCGACCCGCCCGAGCTGCGCCATCAGCTCATGGGCGAGCGGCCGGTACGCGGCCACGTTGTCCGGGTTGTGGTACTGGTCCGGGCACCAGGAGTCCCGGTGCGCGGCGAGGAGTTCGGCCACCCGCAGTCGGCGGGCCTCCTGCCAGCCGCCCACCGGGTGCGGCGTCCGTGCCAGCTCGACACGGGCGCCGTACGCGGTCAGCAGACCGGTCATCAGCGGCTCCATGCCAGGGTCGGTGACCACGGTGACGGGATGGCCGAAGGCCACCCCGGCGAGTGCCAGCCCCAGCCCCAGCGTGCCCGAGGTGGACTCCACGATCCGCGCGCCGGGGCGCAGCGTGCCGCGCTCCCGGGCGCGCGCGACCATGTACAGCGCCGTACGGTCCTTGATCCCGCCGGGATTGTGGCCCTCCAGCTTGGCCCAGAACCCCCGTCCGGGGGCGGTGAACGGCGCGCCCACCCAGAGAGTCGGGGTGTCGCCGACGAGCCCCGCCGGACTGTGCGCGGGCAGCGCGGACGGCGGGCGGAGCGGGCCGGGGAGCGGATGTGCGGTGGTGACGGGTCCGTCGAGTGGATTCATGTGCGCGGTCTCCTGCGACCGGGCGCGCGTGGCGCCCGGTCCTGGTGGGGTCATGGAAGCGGTCGGCGTGCCGTCGGCCGTGGACGGTACGGGCGCGGTCCGGCGCCCGTACGGCCGTCACCGGCCCGTGGCCGCCGTCAGTTCCGCCACACCCCGAGCGCCGCGCGCCGCCGGTGGTCAGGGTCCGCGCACGCCCCGGCGGGCGCGCCGTCGCGCGCCGGGTGCGCGGGCGGGGCCACCGCGTCCCCCGTGACCGGTTCCGACGCCGGGGTCCGGTCCGCCGGCGGCGGCACCACGGACGCGTCCGTACGCTGCGGCAGCACGCTCGGCTCGTCCGCGTCGGCGCAGGACGCCGCCCCGTGCGAGCCCCGTCCCGCGCACCCCGCCACCGGGAGGGCGGGCTGTCCCGCCGACGGCTGGTACGCCATGACCGCCGTCCCGGCCGGGACACCCGCCGAGGGCGCGGCCGAGACCGGACCGTGGGCGCAGCCCAGCACATGCACCAGCGCGGCCAGCACGGCGAACAGCACCGCCCAGCCGCGCGGGCGTGCCCGCCGCCCCCTGGTCGCCTCGCCGCCCGCACCGCTCATGTCGCGCAGCGTATGCGATCGGTGACCCGAAGTGCTCGCCGGTGCCGCCTCGGCCGGCCGCCGGGTCGCCCGGAGACCGCCCGTCGTGCCGCCGAGGGGGGTCCGGCGGCGGGTCCGCGTGCGTACTCTGGGGCGCGCGGGACGATGACGGAGGAAAGCGGGGGGCGGGGCCGGTGGCGGAGGACGGCATCGGGTGGCTCCTGGAGCCGTACGCCATCGACTGCGTGACCTTCGCGCGCGGCATCGACCCCGGTGAACTGGTCGCGCGCCTCGGCGCCCGGCCGGACGGTCCGGTCCGGCTCGGCACCGTGACGCAGGCCCTGGACGCGCTCGCGGCGTCGGGCGTCGGCGGTGTCGCCCGGGTCGGCCGGGCGGCCGGCTGGTCCTTCGCCGTCGAGTACGGCGACGCGGTCGGCCCGACGCCGGACGGTCTGGCCGCCGTCTCGCACGGTGGTGTCGAGGCCGTCAACTTCCTGCTGACGCCCTGGCATCCGCCGTCGCTCTTCCGGCACTACGAGGACGGTCGGCACATCTGCTCCTTCGGGATCGGGGCGGAGACCCACCGCCTGGGCAGCGACCCCGACCTGCTGGTGCCCGCACTGACGGAGCTGGCCGTCCTGCCGGTGCCCCGGCGGCTCGACGGCGCCCGCCGCGAGCGCGCCCACCGGCTGACCATGCTGGCCGTCCAGGACCACTTCGGACTGCGGCTGCCCCGGCACGACGTCATGGAGGGCCGGCTTCCGCTCCATCTCGTACGGGAGCGCTGAGCCGGAAACCCGGAGGACACCGGCCGCCGGTCTCCGTACGCTCTCCACGGTCACCGCACCCGGCCCGCGCGAACCCCCGCGCGGCGACCGGCCGGAGACCGGAACCACGAGCCGGGAAACAGGGAGAGGCGCATGCGGACAGCCGGACGACGGATCGACGAGGTGCTGGACGGCTACCGGCCCCACGACCGGGCCGAGGCCGCCGATGTCACCCGCGTACGGGAACTCGCGCACGGCGCCGAGGACCCCTGGCTGCGCGCCATCCCTCTGCATGTGACGGCCTCGGCCCTGATCGTGCACCCCGGCAGCGGGCGCGTCCTGATGCGGCGCCACCCCCGGATGGGCACCTGGCTCCAGGTCGGCGGCCACGGCGACCCGGGCGAGACCGAGCCCCTGGACGTCGCGCTGCGCGAGGCCCGCGAGGAGACCGGACTCGGCGACCTGACGCCCTGGCGGGACGCCGCCCTTGTCCAGGTGGTGATCGTGCCCGTGCCCGCGGGCGGCGGCGAGCCCGCGCACGAACACGCCGACCTCCGGTACGTCCTCACCACGGCTCTGCCGGACGCCGTCCGACCGGAGCGGCCCGACGCGCCCCTGCGCTGGATGACCCCGGCCGAGGCGTCCGAGGCCACCAGCGAGGAGAACGTACGCGAGGCGCTGCGGCGCGTCGGGAAGCTGCTGGCGGCGACGGACTGACCCGCCCCGGGCGGCCGGGCCGGACGCGGAGCACCCCGTACACACCGGCCCGGTCCCGGCCGGACCCCGCCCCGCGCTCAGACAGGCGCACCCTCGGGCAGCGGCGCCCGCGCGAACACCCAGGCCACGCCCGCGACCAGCACGGCGGCCAGCGCCACCACCCCCGCCAGGGTCACCTGGAGCAGCAGGGCCCCACAGGCCGCCCCGGCGAACATGGCGAGCACCGACCCCACCCGGCGGTGCGGCCGGGCACCGGTCCCTGCCCCGAGCACGCTCTCCGCGGTGAGCGCCGTGAGGGTCTGGGTGAGCACCGTCGTGGTGAGATCCCGGGGCCCCAGCAGCCGTACCGTCGCGTTCTGCAGCCCGCAGCACAGACCGAGCAGCGCGACGATCGCCAGCAGCTCCCGCCCCTCGGCGCGCAGCACCCCGGTACCGACCAGCAGCGCCGTCAGCGCCAGCCCGGCCGCCTGCCCGGCGAACGCGCCGCCGAGCCAGAGCCGCGGCCGGCCGCCGAGGAGCCTGCTGAGCTGACCGCCGAGGAACGCCCCGAGCACGAAGGCCGCCATCGCCACGATCGGCGCGACGACCGGCAGCCGGTCGCTCCGTACGACGGAGAACCCCAGGAAGACCACATTGCCGGTCATGTTGGCGACGAAGACATGGCCGAGCCGCAGAAAACTCACCGCGTCCACCAGACCGGTCGCGAACGTCATGACCAGCAGCGCCCCCACCGCCCACCGCCGCGCCACGGGAAGATCCTCGGCCACCGTGCTTCACCCTCTCTCCGCCGTGCCTGCGCCGCCGTCCCACATGCCGTGCGAGCACGCCACAGCCCCTAACCAAGCAGGTGGGACTCCTGATAAGAAGAACCCCGAGCGGGCATGGCCCCGCGCCCCGACGCAGCGAAGGAGACCTCCGTGCCCCACGCGCCCGGACGCAACCAGGGACCGCGCGACACCTCCGTACCGCCGGCGGTACGGAACTGGGCGGGCAACATCACCTTCCGGGCGGCACGTCTGCACACCCCCGCGTCGGTGGAGCGGCTGCGGGAGATCGTCGCGGGCGGCGACGCCGTACGGGCCCTCGGCAGCGGCCACTCCTTCAACACGATCGCCGACACGGACGGCGACCTGGTCTCGGTGGCCGGACTGCCCAGGACCGTGGAGGTCGACGCGGCGGCGGCCACGGTCACCGTCGGCGCGGGGCTGCGGTTCGCCGAGTTCACCGGCGCGGTCCACGCGGCGGGACTGGCCCTGCACAACCTCGGCTCGCTCCCGCACATCTCCGTCGCCGGCGCCTGTGCCACCGGCACCCACGGCTCGGGGGCCGGCAACGGCACCCTGGCATCGGCCGTACAGGCGCTGGAGATCGTCACCGCCGACGGCGAACCGCTCCGGCTCGCCCGCGGCGACGCGGACTTCCCCGGCGCCGTGGTCGCCCTGGGCGCCCTCGGGATCGTCACCCGGATGACGCTCGGCCTCGTACCCGCCTACGAGATACGGCAGCGGGTGTACGACGGACTGGCGCCCGAGACGCTGCGCGAGCGCTTCGACGCGATCCTGTCCGCCGCCTACAGCGTGAGCGTCTTCACCGACTGGCGCCCCGGTGGCGCGGCCCAGGTGTGGCTGAAGCAGCGGACCGGCGACCCGGGCTCCGATTCCGCGCCGGACACCTGGCACGGCGCCCTGCCCGCGGACGGCCCCCGCCATCCGGTGCCCGGCATGGACGCGTCGACCTGCACCGAGCAGGCCGGCATCCCGGGGCCGTGGCACGAACGGCTGCCCCACTTCCGCGCCGGCTACGTCCCGAGCAGCGGCGACGAACTCCAGAGCGAGTACTTCGTGGCACGGGAGGACGGCCCCGCCGCCTTCGACGCGCTGGCCCGCATCGGGGAGCGGATCGCGTCCGTGCTCCAGGTCGGCGAGATACGCACCGTCGCCGCCGACGACCTGTGGCTCAGCCCCGCGTACGGCCGGTCCACGGTGGCCTTCCACTTCACCTGGGTCCCGGACACCGACGCGGTGACGCCGGTGCTGGAGGCGATCGAGGAGGCGCTCGCCCCGTTCGCCACCCGGCCGCACTGGGGCAAGCTCTTCGTGATGGGGCCCGAGCAGGTCAGGGGCGTGTACCCGCGCTACGCCGACTTCGAGGCGCTGGCGGCCAGGCTCGACCCGCGAGGTGTGTTCCGTAACACCCTGCTGGACCGCTACTTCCCTGGTGCGGGGTGACGCACATCACTGATTCGATGGTGTGTCAGAAAATAAGTCATAGAAGTTTAACCTGGGCCACAGACAAGGCTCAGTGAGAGTTCCTAGCCTCTCCGGCATGCCCCACCACCGTTCGATCCCCTCCGCCCGCCGCTCCCTGCCGCGCCGGGCCGCCCTCCCGGCGGCCACCGCGGCGGCCGTCTGCCTGACCGTATGGACGGCGACGGGCTTCCCGTCACCGTCCGGCGGCGCCTCCGGCGCGGTGCCGTGGATCGGCGGGCTCTCCGGGCAGACCTCCGACTCCCTCGACACGCCGTCGTCCCCGGCCGACCCCGACGAGGTCCTGACGCGGCGGCTCGCCGCACTGCCGAAGCCCGCCAAGGCATCGGTCTCGGTGGCGGTGATCGACCTCAAGGACGGCCGGGAGGCGGACTACGGCGTCGGCGCGGGGCAGCCCGGCGCGGGCGGGACCTACGACACGGCGAGCATCGTGAAGGTCGACATCCTGGCGGCGCTGCTGCTGCGGGCGCAGGACGAGCACCGGGCGCTCACCACCGCGGAGAAGTCCCACGCCACCAAGATGATCAAGGTGAGCGACAACGAGTCCGCGACCGCGCTGTGGCGCGCGATCGGCACGGGCGACGGCCTCGACGCGGCGAACAAGCGGCTGGGGCTGACCGGCACCACCGCCGGGAGCGGCCCGCTGTGGGGGCTGACCCAGTCGACCGCGGCCGACCAGATCACCCTGCTGTCGTCGGTCTTCGGGGACGGCGCCACCTCCCCGCTGACCGCCGCCTCCCGCGCGTACATACGGGAGCTGATGGGCGGGATAGCGGCCGACCAGGACTGGGGCGTCTCGGCGGCGGGCACGGCGACCGGGCTGAAGAACGGCTGGCTCTCCCGGAGCGGGACCGGCCTGTGGGACGTGAACAGCATCGGCCGGATCGAGGAGAACGGACACAGCTATCTGCTCGCCGTGCTCTCCCGGGGCAACGTCAGCATGAAGGCCGGGATCACCCTGGTGGAGAAGGCGGCCACCACCGCGGTCGCCGCCTCCCGGGAGTGGGCGTAACGCCCCGGCGCCCACCGCCCCGGATCAGCTCCTGGTGGCCACCACCAGGACACAGCGGGGGCTGCCGTCCGGCCGGGTGCCGAGACCGGCCAGCGGCAGCAGACCGGTCGTGAACCCGGCGCCCGCCAGGTCGGCCAGCACGTCCGGCAGCCGGAAGGTGCGGTAATACATGACGAACGGCGGATGCCGGAGCAGATTGCGCAGCCGCATCACCCCGTCGAACCCCCACATCGCCCAGTACGCCGCCGAGCCGACCCGGGGCGGCGCGGGCACCGGGAAGACGAACCGGCCGCCCGGCCGCAGCGCCGCGTACGCCTCGGCGAAGAGCACGGGCCGCTCACCGGGCAGGAAGTGCCCGAACGCGCCGAAACTCACCGCCAGGTCGAAGGCGTCCCGGAACGGCAGGGCGCGCGCGTCGGCCCGTACCCACTCCACCGCCGGGCCCGGGGAATCCCCCAGGTCGGCGCGGGCGGCAGCGAGCATCCCCGCGCTGAAGTCGACACCGGTGGCGCGCTCGGCGCAGAGCCGGCGCAGCACCTGGACCCCCGCGCCGGTCCCGCAGCAGATGTCGAGTCCGGTACGGAAAGGACCGAGCGGAGCGGTCGTACGGAACACCGCGTCCAGCACCGGACCGGGCGTACGGAACGGCGTCCGGTCGAACTTCGGGGCCAGCAGGTCGTAGCCGTGCTCGACGGACGACAGCGCCTGCACGGCGAGTTCGCGAAAGGTGGGGCCCTCAGGGGTGAACATCACGCTCAGGGTAGCCACCGCGCGCCCTCACGGGGCCACCAGACCGGCGCGGGCGGCGGCGATCCGGCGCACCGCCTCCCGCAGCCGCTCGGGCGGCTGGGTGAAGGGCAGCCGGAGCCACCGCTCCAGCCCGTCCCGCACCCCGAAGCGGGCCCCGGGCGTGAGCAGCACGCCATGCTGCCGCGCGGCGGCGGCCAGCCGTGAACCGACCGGTTCCGGCAGCCGGCACCAGAGGTTGACGCCGCCGGCCGGTGTACGGAAGGACCAGTCGGGCAACTCGGCGCGCACCGCGGCGACCAGCGTGTCCCGCCGGTCACGCAGCTCACGCCGGCGCGGTCCCAGGGCCGGCCCTGGGTCGCTGAGCAGCCCCGAGAGCCAGAGCTGCTCGAACAGCGGCGAGCCGAGATCCAGCGAGGCCCTGATCTCCCCGAGCCCGCCGATCAGCTCCTCGCAGGCCCTGATCCAGCCGATGCGCAGGCCGCCCCAGTGGGTCTTGGCGGGGGAGCCCACCGTGATCGTCCAGCGCGGCGCGAACGCGGCCAGCGGCGGCGGCGCGCTCCCCGGCCCGTCCCCGTCCGAATCCCCGCCGCCGAGGCCGAGATCCACCGCCGTCTCGTCGACGACCGCATGGGTCCGGGTGGCGGCCAGCACCGCGCCCAACCGCTCACGGTCCCCGGCGCCCAGGCTCCGCCCGGTGGGGTTGTGGAAGTCGGCCATCAGATACGCCAGCCGGGGCGAGGTCTGGCGCAGCGTCGCCGCGATCCCCTCGACGTCCCAGCCGGACGCGGCGAACGGATCGACCGGCACCGGCACCAGATGGCCCCGTGCCGTCGTCACCGCGTCGAAGGCGTGCGGATAGCCGGGCTCCTCGACCAGAACCCGGTCGCCGGGCCCGGTCAGCAGCCGCAACGCCAGGGCGAAACCGTGGTGCGCCCCATTGGTGATCATGATCTCGGACGGTGTCGTGGGCAGACCGCGCGCCGTGTACCGGGCGGCGATCCGCTCACGCAGCGGCGCGATGCCCAGATCGTCGTACGTCTCGTCCCGCAACGCCTCCCGCAGGGCCCGCCGCGCCGCCTCGAAGGCGGGCAGCAGACCGTCCGCCGCGCCGGGGGACGCGCGGGTGAGATCGATCGGCCCGGCGCCCTCCGGCCGCCCGGCATCCGGGAGCCGCTCCCCGGGCGGCGCCGCCGTCCAGGACCCGGAGCCCTGACGTGACGCGACCAGCCCCGCGTCCCGCAGCCGCTCCAGCGCCGCGCCGATCATGGTCCTGCTGACCCCGAGCGCGAGGGCCAGCTCCCGCTCGGACGGCAGCCGTGTCCCCGGCGGCAGTCTGCCGTCCCTGATCCGGGTGGCTAGGGCGTCGGCCAGATCGTGCCCGCCGCTGCGCGGACCGCCCCGGTGCCACTGCCCGAGCGTGCTCGCCAGCCGGGCGGCGGAGATCCGGCCCATGGTGCGACTGCTGAGAGGCGGCAACCCATTCATCAGGCCACTGTAATCAGGCGGATCGTGAAGTGGTATGTGAATTCCGGCCAATCGGACGTCATGCGGGGAAAGGGACTCGGCTCCGGTCGCCGCACCCCGGGGGAGCGGCGGGCCCGGTCAGCGCCCTGCGGCCCGGTGCAGCCGCCGCGCCATGAGCGCGAGCTGGAGCCGCAGCCGCCCGTACGGATCCTGCACCGGCCAGCCGAGCCACTGCTCCGCCTGGGCCAGCCGGTCCTGGAGCGTCGAGTGGTGCAGTGTCAGCTCCACCGCCGCGGCGCGCAGACTCGGCGCGAACGCCACCGTGTGCAGCGTGAGCGCCGCCCAGGGCGCCGTGGCGACCGCGCGCTCCAGCGCCCGTACGTCGGGAACCGGTTCGGCCCCGGCGTCGACCGCGTCCGCCAGCAGGACCAGGGTGCCCAGGTCGTCCGCGTACACCGTCCTCGGGCCGGGGCCCCGCTCGTCGCCCTCCGCCGTGAACCGCAGCGCGACCCGCGCGGCGGCCCAGGAGACCGGCAGAGCGAGCACCGGCACCGCCGGGCCGACCCCGGCCCGCCGCTCCCCGGCCGCGGACGGCCCCCGCACGGCGGATGAGCCCGCTCCTGGCGCGGGCACCGGCTCGACCACGGGCGGCGCCCCGGCCGGTGCCACCGCGCGGGCCGACGCCGTGTCCCGCAGGCCGAGCCGCCCGGCCGCCTGCCGCCGCGCGTGCTCCGGGGCGGACGCGTCCAGCAGCACCTCCACCGAGGCCGGATCGTCGCCGGGCCGCTGGACCGGGGCCCGGCCCCGGGTCCGGTCGAGGACCACCCGCGCCGCGGCCGCGCTCCGCTCCAGCACCATGGCGTGGACCCCGCCGGGCGGCCCGGCCAGCTCCAGCCACACGGCCGGAGCGCCGTCCGGCTCCAGCGGGGCCGACATCCAGCGGGGCTCGGGCGAAGCGCCCCGGGCCAGCCGTACGCCGTCGGCGCCGACCCGGATCCGTACGCCCCGCTCCTCGTCCACCAGCCGGGCCGGGCACCCGGAGAGCACCGCCGCGCCGCGCACCAGCGCCTCCAGGCCCGCCCGGCCCTCGACCAGCCGGTCGAAGTACGCGATCACATGGAGCGCCGCCCCCGCGTCCGGGTCGAGCGCGGCGAGTCTGCCCGCGAGTTCCTTCACCTTCTCATCCTGCGACGCCGGGCGCCCGGCGCCAAGGGCGTGCCGGCCGACCGCGCCTCAGCTCCCCAGCAGCCGGGTGAGCCAGCGCAACTGGGCGGCCCTGGCCTCCTGGGCGAGCGCGGTCTGCGGCGCCAGCGACTCGAAACCGTGGAAGCCACCGGGCCACACATGCAGCTCCGCCCGGCCGCCCGCCTGCCACAGCCGGGACGCGTACGTCACGTCCTCGTCCCGGAAGGTCTCGGCGGAGCCGACGTCGATGAACGCGGGCGGCAGCCCCGACAGGTCCGTGGCCCGCGCGGGAGCGGCGTACGGGGAGACGTCCGGACCACCGCGCGACTCGCCGAGCAGCGCAGTCCAGCCGATGTGGTTCGCGGCCTGGTCCCAGACGCCCTGGCCGGCCATCTGAAAGCTCGACGGGGTGTCGTTGCGGTCGTCGAGCATCGGGCACATGAGCATCTGCCCGGCGAGCGCGGGCCCGTTCCTGTCGCGGGCCAGCAGCGCGACGGCCGCGGCCAGTCCACCGCCCGCGCTGCCGCCGGCGACCACGATCCGGTCGGGGTCGATGCCCAGCTCGGCGGCGTGCTCCGCCGTCCAGACCAGCCCCGCGTACACGTCCTCCACCGGCGCGGGATGCGGATGCTCGGGGGCGAGCCGGTACTCCACCGACACCACGACCAGGTTCAGCTCCAGCGCCCAGTCGAGGGGGTTCTCCAGCCCGGTCCTGCTGTTCCCGAGGATCATGCCGCCGCCGTGGATCTGGTAAAGCGCGGGCAGCCCCGGTGAGGTGGCGGACGGACCGGTTCCGGCGGGTCGGCAGATGAGCAGGGAGATGTCCGGCGCACCGGGCGGCCCCGGCACCGTACGCTCCTCCAGCTCGATGGCGCCGCCGCGGCGCAGATCCTCGTCGGACGAACCGAATCCCCGGCCCCGCCGGAGGGCGGGGAGGTCCGTGAAATCCAGCGGGCCGCCCATCTCGGCGAGGATGACATCGAGCGCCGCCCCCAGCTCCGGGTCGAACGGAGGGGCCGGGACCGGCCGTTCGGTCCCGGTGGGCTGTGGCTCCGTGGCGGTCATCGGCTCTCCCTTGTCCGTGGTCACACCCTGCGACCGGTGGTGACCATGGTGCGGCAGCGGCCACGGTCACCGGGAGTGCCGTCCGGCGGGGATCACCCGCCGGACGGCGGGTGACCGGACCGGGGCCGTCGCACCCTCACCCGGCCGCCGCCCGCTCCCCGCCGCGGACCGGGATCCGGGCCGGGGAGAACTCCACGGGCAGGGACTTGGGCACCCGGGTCCACGGGGAGGGGTGCCAGGCCACCTCCTCGGAGGGGATCGCGAGCTTCATGTCGGGCAGCAGATGCAGCACGGTGTTGACCGCGGTACGGGTGATCAGCCGCGCCGGCACCTGCGCGGGACAGGCGTGCGGACCCGCCGAGAAGGCGAGATGGGCCCGGTTGCCCGGCTCGCTCGCGGCGTCGTCGGGACGGATCACCGGATCGTCGTTGGCCGCGGCGATCCCCAGGATCAGCACGTCACCGCGCCGGATGAGCCGGCCCCCCAGCTCCGTGTCGGCGAGCGCGTAACGGGCGGGCTGGTTGTTCATCGGCGGGTCGCGCCACAGCGCCTCGTCGAGCGCGTCGTCCACGCCGAGCCGCCCCCCGTGCATCCGGGCGGCGAAGCGCGGATCGGTGAGCAGCAGCCGCAGCGCCAGCGAGGTCCACGCGTTGACCCCCTCCGTACCGGCGGAGATCATCGCCGCCATCGACTGCAGACGCTCCTCGTCGTTACGGAGGTTCGGATGGTTGATGAACGAGGTGGTCAGATCGTCCGCCGGGTTGCTGTGCCGCTGGCGCAGCGCGTCGGCGAGGATCCCCTCGAAGTCCCGGTTGCCGTCCTGGGAGTCGTCGGCGCTGCCGAACACCGCGACCAGCGTGCCCAGCAGCTTCTGGCCCTCGTCGCTGTTCAGCCCGAACAGCGACGCGATGGAGAGCATCGGCACGATCGTGGCGTACTCGGTCACCAGGTCCGCCCGGCCGCGCTGGGAGAACCCCGCGATCAGCTCCGTGCACACCGACTCGACCTGACGGCGCGCCCGGCGCTGGTCGATCCTGGCCACTCCCTCGTCGAGGGGCTGGCGCAGCCTGCGGTGTTCCGCGCCGTCGGCGCCGAGGACATTGGCGCGCCAGCCCATCATCGGGAGCAGCCTCGACCGCGGGGACACGACCCCGTCGTTGAGGTCGCGCCAGTTCCTGGCGTCCCGGGAGTAGATCTGCTCCTGCCGGGTGATGGTCAGCAGCTCCCGGTAGCCGAGAACGAGCCAGGCGTGCACGCCTGGATCCAGTTCGACCTTGGCGACATTGCCCCACCGGGCGCGCAGCGCGCGGTAGACCTCCCGGGGGTCGGGCGCGCCCGTGGCCGCGGCGAGCGGCATGGGCGCATCCCCGTCCACGGGTGCCCCGGGCGTGTGGCGCGCGGGGCACTCCGGCGGCGGCGAGAGCGGGGTGAGCGCGGGGGGGCGGGTCATGAGGCGGTCTCCTTGGCGGGCTCGGCGCCGGCGTGCGAGACGTTCGACACGTACTCGACCAGGCTGATCAGGGCGTCCACCGACGGCATGCGCTCCCGCGCGTCGCACATCACCACAGGGGTGTCCGGCAGCAGATCGAGCGCCCCGCGCAGCTCCGCCGTACCGTGCACCTCGCTGTCGGGGAACTGGTTGACGGCGACGGCGAACGGCAGCCCGCGCAGCTCCAGTTGTTCGAGGACGTCGAAGCTGTCCGTCAGCCTCCGGGTGTCGACGATGACGAGGACGCCCAGCGCGCCCTCGGCCAGTCCGTCCCAGAGATCCCAGAACCGGCGCTGCCCCGGGGTGCCGAACAGATAGAGCACCAGCCGGGAGTTGAGGGTGATCCGGCCGAAGTCCATGGCGACGGTGGTGGTCGTCTTCGTGCTCATCCCGGCCAGATCGTCCACACCGACGGACGCCTCGGTCATCACCTCCTCCGTGCGCAGCGGTTCGATCTCGCTGACCGAGCCGACCAGGGTCGTCTTCCCGACGCCGAACGCGCCCACCACCAGGATCTTGACGGCCTGTTGGATCGTGTCGGGTAAATAGCGGTCAGCGGAGCCGACGGAGACCATCCAGTACCTCCTGAAGGAGTTGGGAATCGGGGAGAACGGCTTGAGGGACGCCGGAGCGGGCGCAGAGATGACCGTCGTCGATCAGATCGGACGCGAGCACCTTCACCAGGCTCACCGGCAGTTCGAGATGGGCGGCGGCCTCCACGAGGGAGAGCAGCCGCTCGCACATCCGCACCAGGGCGCGCTCCTCCCGGGTCGCGGAGACCGGCAGGTCGCGCGGGGAGTCGGCGGCGATGAGAAGGCTCTCGACGCCGACGGTGTTACGGCTGGGCCTGCACCGGCCCTTGGTGATCACATACGGGCGGAGGGCGTTCGCCGCATACTCGCCGTACTCGCTGTCCGGGCCACTCACCGCACGGATTCCTGCCGGGGCGGGCTGGACAGGTTCCCCGCGCCCATCCGCAGCACCTGCGCCTGCATCTGCCGGGCGACCAGCTTCGGGTCCACCACGGGGCCGGTCACCACCGCGAGATGGGCGCCTCTGGCGCTGCGCATGAACAGATAGCCCCCGTTGAACTCCACCATCTGCTGGTGGACCGCCCCGCCGTCCTCGCCGAACTCCCTGCCCAGACTGCGGGCGAGGGACTGGAGCCCCGAACAGTTGGCGGCCAGCCGGTCGGCGGAGTCCCGGTCCGTCCCCTCGGAGCTGGCCAGCAGCAGTCCGTCGGCGCTGAAGACGATCACCTCGCGCACCCCCGGCACTGCGGCCACCTCGGCGATCATCCAGCCGCGTTGCTCCGGGTTCTCCGTGTAACTCATGCTCACGTCAGTCCTTCCGGTGAATCGGGGGTGGGGTACGAAAGGCCTCGCTGGCCCTGGTGGGGTACGGAGTGGCCCTGATGCGGTACGGGGTCGGGCGACGGCACGGACCGGCCGCCCTCGATGAACTGCTCCATCCAGTCGCCCGCCTGTTCGGGCGTGCCCGGCGGGGTGGCCGCGACGGGACCCGCCTCCACCGGCGCGTACTCGTCGCGCCGCGAGCGCCGCTGCGGCAGCCTCCGTACGAGGGAGGCACGCTCCGGCGCGGGCCGCAGTACGGACTCCTGGACGTACGGGCTCACGGCGTCCGCCATCGCCTCGGCCACCGCCGGGACGGGCGGCGGCGGTTCGGCGGAGGCGACCGGCGCGGAGAATGCCACCGGTCCGGGTACCCCGGCGGGTTCGCGCCCCGCACGCCCCTCCCGGACCGCGGGATCCGCCGTCGAGGCCGCCTCGGACACGGCCGGGGATCCCTCCGCGACGGGCACCCCGGACCTCCTGCGGACGAGCGGCACGGCGGCCGTACCGGCGGGGGGAAGTGTCTCCAGCACGTCGCGGGGGACCAGAACCACCGCGCGGACCCCGCCGTACGGGGAGGGCCCGAGGTCGACATGGAAGCCGTGCCGGTCGGCGAAGCGGCCCACGACCGCGAAACCGGTCTGCGGGATCTCGCCGACCTCGCCGACCCCGAGGAGCCGGCGGCCGGAGACGATCTCGCGCGCCTCGGCCAGCCGGTACTCGTCCATGCCGAGACCGCCGTCGTCCACCTCGACCACCGCGCCGCGCTGCACCGTCCGCACGGTCACCGGCACCGCCGTGCGCGGCGGCGAGTACTCGGTTGCGTTGGCGAGCAGCTCCGCCAGCAGGTGGATCAGCGGCTCGACGATCGACGGGGTGACCCCGAGGTCCGGGTCGCCGGTCACCTGCACCCGCTGGTAGGCGACGATCCGGCCGGAGGCGGCGCGCACCACGTCCACCATCGCCAGCGGCTTCTGCCACTGCTGTCCGGGCCATTCGCCGCACAGCACCTTGAGACTCTGCGCGTGCCGGGCCTGCTGGGTCGCCGCGTGGTCCACCCGCATGGTGGTCTCCAGCAGGTCGGCGTCGCCGGGGAAGCGGTCCGCGAGGCCGGTGACGGCGGCCTGGATCCGGTGCGCCGAGGTCTGCACCCGGCTCGCCAGCTCCACCAGGGCCAGACGCTGGGACTCCTCGCGGTACTGCACGGCACCGGTGACCGAGGAGAGCAACAGATCGAATCCGTCGCTCACGGCGCGCCCGAGCTGTTCGCCGCCGTGCAGCGGCGCGGGAATCTCCGAACGGGTGAGGGCCGCGGGCAGCCGCTGGTTGACGAGATGCTCGACCTCCTCCTTCACCAGCTCGGCCTGGTGCTTGGAGCGCTGCTCGGCATGGGCGCGCCAGCCGGTCTCCCGGCGCACCGCCTCGGCCTCGCGCTCCCTGGCCTCGTCCAGGAACCGGGAGGCGTCGTACTCGGCCCGCTGATGCCGGCCGCGCAGCACCGCCAAGGCGACGAGCAGCAGCGCGGCGGACGCGCCGTACGCCACGGCCGCTCCGGTACTCATGCGGGCGAGGGGCACCAGCGGTATGGCGAAGGCCACGAGCGCGACCACGAGGGTGGCCGGCCAGAGCCACGGTGAGCTGCCCCGGGGCAGAGAAGGGGGCGCGGGGGAACGTGCCATGGAAAACCTTTGGGTTCGCTGAGGAAACGTGGTCCGGCAGAGGTCACCCGGTGGAGGTCACGGGAGGTGTCGACGGTGCGCGGCCGGTATGACCTGGCGCGGGCCCAGGGGGCGGCGGACGCCGTCGGCCTCACCGTGTTCATGCGAGTTGATCATGGGTTGAACTACCTCTTCACCAGACGTTGTTGGGGATCGTATCCCCGCCGGACCGGTTCTGAAGTAACTTAACGAATACGGAGGGTCACGAAAATAAATCGACCGTTATCGACTGATGCCGACAGAAAAAGACTGCCGCTGACTGGCGCTGCCTGTCTGCGCGGGACCACCGGCGATCGGTTCGGCCATCTGGGTGCCGTCGGCGCGTCACGCGCTCGATCGGCCGCATCTTGTTCGTCACCCGCGCGGGGGACGCCGGACGCCCCGCCTCACGCGACGACGGTGAACAGGCCCCCGTCCGGGTCGCGGAGCGTGGCCTCGTGGCCCGAGTCCGAGACGGCGGGCGGCGCGACGACGCCGCCCCCGGCCGCCGCGGCGGCCGCCGCCGCGCAGGCCACGTCGGCCACTCGGAAGTAGACGTGCCAGCGCGGCCGGATCTGCGGGTCGGGCGCGCTCTCGACGGCCCCGCCGCGCAGCGCGGCGACCGTGTGCGTACCGTCGCGGACCAGCACCTGGTCGTTCTCGTAGTGCACCTCGCAGCTCCGCCGCTCGTCGGAGCCCCAGGAGAGCACCTGCGCGTAGAAGATGGCCGCCGCGAAGGCGTCCCGGGTACGCAGCTCCAGCCGCGCCGGCCCGCTGCCCCGGCCCACCGACCAGCCCACGACGGTCCTGCCCTCCCAGAAGCCGAACACGGCGCCGTCCGGGTCGGCGGCGAGGGTGGCGCGCCCCGTGCTCATGGCGAGGGGGCCCACCGCGACGGTCGCCCCCCGCTCCCGGATACGCGCGGCGGCCGCGTCCGCGTCCTCCACCGCGAAGTACGGGGTCCAGGCGACGGCGGCCTGCAGGCTCGGGGCCAGCGCCCCGATCCCGCCGACGGCCCGGCCGCCGGAGAGCGCCACGGAGAACGCGTCGCCCAGCTCGGTGGGGCGGAAGGTCCAGCCGAGGACCGCGCCGTAGAACTCCTGGGCGGCGCGCAGGTCGCGGGCCATCAGACTCACCCAGCAGGGGGCCCCGGTTACGGCCTGTGGTGACGCCGGCATGGCTCTGGTCCACTCCGTTCTGGCGGGTCCGCGGGAGCCGTCCTCGGCACTCCCGTAGCCATGGTTCACCCGGGCGGGGCGCCGCGCACGTCGGCGCCCCAGGAGCGGGCCGTGTGCCGTCAGGCGGAGGCCGGTGGTGGCACCGCGGCCTGCACGGGCTGGACCCCCGGCTGCACGGAACGCTGCGCCGCCTGGTCGGGGACGGAGCCGTTGATCTTCTCGATCGCCTGCCGGGCGTGCTCGCCGGGGGTACGCGACGTCAGCGACGACACGGTGGAGGCCGGGGCGGTGACCGGCCAGTCCTGCGCGGGCTTCGCGTGGCCGGCGGCGGCCCGGGTGCGCAACCGGTGGCTCGCGGCCTCGTCCAGACTGACGGGACGTTTCATCTGGGCGGCCAGCCGACTGGCCTCCTGCCCCAGCGAGGCGACGTCCTCCCACCCCAGCCGAACCACCAGACGGAGTTCGGCCTCCCCGTCGGGCAGCGCGCGGAGGGAGGTGTTGACGGCGTCATTCATGGACTGATCCTCTGGGTCTCGGAACGGAACCCTGGCGGAGAGGGCCGCACCGCGGGCGCGGGTGCTGCGGAGTGATACGGGCCACCGCCACCGCGTGTTCACCCCCGTGGCCGATTGCCGCCGTTCGCCGGGCGCACCGCCCCGTCCGGCGCGCGTCCCCGTACGAGCAGCACGACGGAGGCCACCGCGGCCAGGGCGCACCAGGTGGAGACGTACTCCAGACGCCACAGCGCCGCGCAGAGCACCGCGCCGAGCGCCACCACCACACCCAGCAGCCGCACCCACCGGTCCCCGCCGAGCAGCAGGGCGCCGACCGTGGCGACCAGATAGCCAGCGACGAGCGGCGCGGCGTACGGCAGGTCGATCACGTACCCGACCGTGTGGCCCCGGATCTCGGCGGTCACCGTACGGCGCGTGAGGGCGTACGCCAGGGCCCCGGCCGTGGCGAGCCCGACGGCCACCGGAACCGCCAGCCGGCGCCGCGCCGCGGGCGGCGCCGCGAGCAGCACGGCCACGGGTACCCATCCGGCCAGCAGGGGCAGCGCGACAACCGCCCAGGCCAGGGTCGCGGGACCGGAGCCTCCGCCGGCCCGCCACACGGCGGCCTCGATGATCTGGTGCGCCCCCAGGATCAGCGGCAGCGCGGCGAGCGGCAGCTCACGGGCCGAGCGCACCCGGACCAGACAGGCCGCCCCGATCGCGGTGATCGCGGTGCCCGCCACGAGGTCGGCCGTCGCGCTCCAGCACATGACGCCTCTCAACATAGGCGCGGACGTGCGGAAGGGCTCTCGCGCGCCGGACCGGCCGCCCCGGCGTCCGGAGCACGTTCCACCGCGGGCCGGGGCGGCGCAGGCGATTCCTGAATGTCTGTGGCCGCCACCGCAGAAATAATCTTCATGCCCGGTGAACTTTTGTGGTGCGACCGGCGGAGTGCTAAATGCGCGCCGTACCGGATGCTCACCCCGTGCTACTGTTGATCTCAGTTGCGGTTGTGGTTCCCAAAGACTTCAAGTGCTCTTACCGGTTTCTATGCCGGTGGGTGCGCTTTTGTATTTCTGGAGATTTCTCCGGACGGGGTAATCATCGCGGCGGCGTGGGGTACGCACAGTGCGGGCCCCCGGGGATCACCCCGAAGGAGATCAAACATGGCCAGTGGCACCGTAAAGTGGTTCAACTCGGAAAAGGGCTTCGGCTTCATCGAGCAGGACGGTGGCGGCGCTGACGTCTTCGCCCACTACTCGAACATCGCCAGCCAGGGCTTCCGTGAGCTGCAGGAGGGCCAGAAGGTGACCTTCGACGTGACGCAGGGCCAGAAGGGCCCGCAGGCGGAGAACATCGTTCCCGCCTGACGTCGAGCGTTTGACGTAGCTGGGGCCCGCACCCTTGAGATGCGGGCCCCAGCTGCTTTGTATTTATCCGGCTCGTTCTTGCGATTCTCCGCGCGGTTTCTGCCTGGGAATTCTCGATACGTGCCCATCGAGAAAGGTTCTGAATGAACCGCGCACCGCGCACGAACGACCGTTACTCCCGTACCCGTTCCGGTGGCCCCGCCGCCGGTCGGGGCGGCCGCTTCGGCGGTCAGCCCGCCGGCCGCTCGGGCGCCCCGGGCCGCTCCGGTGGCTACGGGCGGCGCCCCGCCGCGCCGAAGGGGGAGTTCGCGCTCCCCGTGACCATCACCCCGGCGCTGCCCCCGGTGACCTCCTTCGACGAGCTGGACCTGCCCGCCGAGGTACTGAAGACGCTCACCGGACAGGGCGTCACCGAGCCCTTCCCGATCCAGGGCGCCACCCTGCCCAACTCGCTGGCGGGCCGGGACGTGCTGGGCCGGGGCCGCACCGGCTCCGGCAAGACCCTCGCCTTCGGCCTCGCGATGCTCGCCCGTACCGCCGGCCAGCGGGCCCAGCCGCGCGAGCCGCTGGCCCTGGTCCTCGTCCCCACCCGGGAACTGGCCCAGCAGGTCACCGACGCGCTCACCCCCTACGCCCGCTCCCTGCGGCTGCGGACGGCGACCGTCGTCGGCGGGATGTCGATCGGCCGGCAGGCCGGCGCCCTGCGCGGCGGCGCCGAGATCGTCGTGGCCACGCCCGGACGGCTCAAGGACCTCATCGAGCGCGGCGACTGCCGGCTGGGCCGGGTCGCGATCACGGTGCTGGACGAGGCCGACCAGATGGCCGACATGGGGTTCATGCCGCAGGTCACGGAGTTGCTGGACCAGGTGCGTACCGAGGGCCAGCGGATGCTGTTCTCGGCGACCCTGGACCGTAACGTCGACCTGCTGGTCCGTCGCTACCTGCACGACCCGGTCGTCCACTCGGTCGACCCGTCCGCGGGCGCGGTCACCACGATGGAACACCATGTGCTGCATGTGCACGGCGCCGACAAGTACGCCACCACCACGGAGATCGCCGCGCGCGATGGCCGGGTGCTGATGTTCCTGGACACCAAGCACGCCGTCGACCGGCTCACCGAGCACCTGCTGAACAGCGGCGTACGCGCCGCCGCGCTGCACGGCGGCAAGTCCCAGCCCCAGCGCACCCGCACCCTCGCGCAGTTCAAGACCGGCCATGTCACGGTGCTGGTGGCCACCAACGTCGCCGCCCGCGGCATCCATGTCGACAACCTCGACCTCGTCGTCAACGTCGACCCGCCCAGCGATCACAAGGACTATCTGCACCGCGGCGGCCGTACGGCCCGCGCGGGGGAGTCCGGCAGCGTGGTCACCCTGGTGCTGCCGGGCCAGCGCCGTGAGATGACCCGGCTGATGGCCGACGCGGGCATCACCCCGCACACCACCCAGGTCCGCTCCGGCGAGGCCGAACTGCACCGGATCACCGGCGCCCAGGCACCGTCGGGTGTCCCCGTCACCATCAGCGCGCCGGTGGCCGACCGCCCGCAGCGCGGCGGCCCCTCGTCGCGCGGCCGGGCCCGGGGCCGTTCGCCGCAGTCGCGCCGTAACGCCGAGCAGTCCGCGGCCCGCGCCGCCGCCGCGCAGCGCCGCGCCCCCCGGGACAACGCCGCCTGACGGGGCGTGGAGCGCGCGCTCACACACGGGGAGGGCCCCGGTACCGATCGGTACCGGGGCCCTCCCCGTGTGTCACGGACGGACGGGGGCTCGGTCGGGCGCGGGCGCGCCGCGGGTGCTCAGCCGTCGGAGTAGCTGACGTCCCCCACCGTCCAGGCGCTGACGTCCTTGACGGCGATACGGTACATGCCGCCGGTCTCCGGGATGCCCAGCGTGCCCTGGAGGATCCGGGCCACATGGAAGTGCAGATGGGTGGGCGGCTCGCTGCTCCGGCGCGGGCGGGCGCCCCGGTCGGGGGAGACGAAGATGGCGGCGAACGGTGCCAGACGCTCGGAGTCCTCCAGGACCTCCGCCACGCGCTCCCGCCATACGGCTTCGGGCGCCAGGCGGCCCGTGAGGACGGCGCCCTGGACGACCACGGTGAGGGACATCTGATTGCTTTGCTCGGACTCCACGGTGGTGGCGATGTCAACAAGCAGATGATCAGGCTTCGACATGGGCGCCGACTCTACTACGCCCACGGCCGCCCACGGGGGCGGTCCGGTCAGTCCTGGGCGGCCGGCCCCAGCAGCGCCGAGGCAGTCTCCAGCGGGGTGAGGGGCGCCGCGGGCTCGGGAGTGGCCCGGCAGGTGAAGCCGAGCCGGGTCAGTGCGCGCGTCACCTCGAAGGCGGTGAAGTCACGGCGGTCCTGCCGGGTGATCACCTCGCCCACCTGCTTGACCGGGTAGCTGCGGCGGCCGATGACCACGGACTCGCCGGTGATCGGCTCGGGCTTGACGCCCTTCATCGCCTGCTGCACCTCGCTCTTGGTCAGTTCGAAGGGAAAGCGGGCGATGACGCAGCGCATAATGCCTCACGGGGAAGAAGGAGAAGTGCGGGAAAGCTCAGCATCCCACACGCTTTTGCGGGCGCGGACCGGGATATTCACGCCGGGCCGGGACGAGCGCCCGGTGCGCCGCCGCGGCGGCGCACCGGGATCACGGCACCTTCCCCGGCGCGAAGGTGACCCGCGACAGGTGGTAGTACGCGGCGACACACCGGGCGGGCCAGGGCCTGTGCCGATGGCCGCCGAACGGTTCGCCCATCCCGCTGATCGGCACGGGGTGGTACGGCAGGACCCGCGCGCCCCGCGCCGCGTGCTCACGCAGCCACCGGTCCTGGTGGTCCCAGCGCTCCGCCCGTACGCGCAGATCCTGGCCCAGATCGCCGACGGGGACGGCCAGTCCGGCACAGGAGGCGGCGCACACCACGGCGCCGGCGGCCGCCACCGCACCCGTACGCCACCCGGCGCGCCGCAGCGCACGCCCCAGGAGCGCGCCCGCGCCCGTCAGCACCAGGACGTACAGCAGGAGATAGTCGTTCCAGGTGCGCGCCGCGCGCGCCACGCCCTCGCCGAAGAGCGGATACGTGAGGACCGTGCAGAGATAGCCGGAGACGACGACCGCGAGGGCGCCGGTGACCAGCGGGACGGCGGGACGGCAGGGCAGCAGCACAGACGGGTGCGCGGACCGGTCCCGTACGAGCAGCCCGAGGAGCAGACCGGCGGCGACGGCCCCCACGTACTGCCAGGTGGTCAGGACCGTGCCCAGGATCTCCAGGAAGCCGTGGAACGACTCCGCCAGCGAGGCGGGCGCGAACAACTCGCCGGTCGCCGCCCCGTAGCGCTCGCGGCGCTGCCGTGACCCCGGGGAGGTGACCAGGACGACCAGACCGCTCATCACGCCCGCGAGCCCGGTCAGGCACCAGGCCCGCGCGTACGGCCGTACGCGCGGGACGAAGAGCCTTGAGCGCACCAGCAGTCCGGCCATGAGCGCCACCAGGGCGACGGCCGAGGTCTCCTCCGAGAGCGTCCCGAGGAAGCAGCCGGTGACGAACACGGTGGCCAGGGCGGCGCGCCGGCCCCGGCGTGAGCGGGCCCACGCGAGGGGGATCACCGCGGCGCAGGCCAGCACCGGTGCCATGGTGTGCGAGACGGAGGAGGCGGGCCAGTAGAAGGTCTTGTAGATGTTGAGCGTCGGGAAGAGGAAGACCACGGCCGTCATGGCCGCCACGAGCAGCGGGACACCGCGCGGCGCCGTGCGCCCGGCCAGGCGCAGCACCGTACGGACCGTGCCCCACAGGAGGGCCAGCATCACGACGGCGCTGACCGCGGCGAACCACTCGTGTCCCGCGATGCCGGGCTTCGCGTACAGCCCGACCAGCAGACCGTTGCCGAGCCGCCCGTTGTCCGTGCCGTAGAACTTCCCGATCAGCCCCGTGACGCCGTGGTCGCGCACCTGGGGGAGGAAGCACCAGTCGTCCGCGCTGGGGCGGACATGGCGGCCGAGCCAGGCCGCCATGGCCAGCACGGCGAGGGGCAGCGCCGCGAGCGCGGGCGGTCCGTATGTCCGTCGGCCGCGCGGGGACCGCCCGTGTCCCGGATCGGGGCCGGGCGCGGGGACGGCCGGTTCGGCCGGTTCGGCCGGCTCTCCGGGGAGGATGACGCTCGGCGCGCCCGTGGCCATGCACACCACTGCCTTTCGGGGCTTCGGGGGAGCGGACACGACCTGGGGCCTCTCGTTCGCCTGAGCCGGCCTGATCCGGTCTGATCCGGCCGGCGCGGGCCGGAAGACCTCAGTGGGCGGCCCGGTTGCGCGGTCCGACGCCGATTCGGGACTGTTCCGTTTCGCGGACCACGTAATGCGGGCGGTGTTTCGCCTCGTGATAGATGCGGCCCACGTATTCGCCGATGATGCCGAGCGTCGCGAGCTGGATTCCGCTGAGTGCCACGACGGAGGTGATCAGGGTGGTGTAACCGGGCGCGTCCACCCCGTTCAGTGCGACATTCGCGATGATCCACAGGGCGTAACCCAGCGCGGAGAGGAAGAGCCACAGCCCGGTGTGGATCGCCAGCCGCAGCGGGCGGCTGTTGAAGGAGAGGAGTCCGTCGATTCCGTAGTTGAGCAGATTCCGCCCGCCCCATTTCGACTTTCCGGCGGCCCGCCGCACATTCCGATAGGTGAAGCTCGCCGTGTCGAAACCGATCCAGGAGAAGATCCCCTTGGAGAAGCGGTTGGACTCCGGCAGCGAGAGCACGCTGTCCACCGCGCGGCGCGAGAGCAGCCGGAAGTCCCCGGCGCCGTCGACGACTTCGACCTCCATGCAGCGCCGCACCAGCCGGTAGTAGGCGAGGCTCAGCGCGGTGCGCAGGGCGCCCTCGCCCGCGCGGTCGCGCTGGGCCACGACCTGGTCGTAGCCGTGGCGGTGCAGATCCAGCATCCGGGGGACCAGGTCGGGAGGGTGCTGGAGGTCGGCGTCCATCAGGATCACCGCGTCGCCCCGGGACATCCGCAGCCCCGCCAGCATGGCCGCCTCCTTGCCGAAGTTACGGCTGAAGGAGGTGTAGCGGACCCGTGGATCGGCGCCGGCGAGTCCGCTCAGCAGCAGCCGGGTCCCGTCGGTGCTGCCGTCGTCCACGTAACAGATCTCGAAGGTCTGCCGGGTCGGTTCGAGGGCGGCGAGCAGAGCGCTGTGAAAGGACCCGAGCACTTCGCTCTCGTTGAAACACGGTACGACAATGGAAACCTGAAGCATGGTCATCCCACTTCACATGGCTGATTCGGCAGGCGCGCCCAGAGGGGGCGGGGCGGAGGAATCAGCCGGATATGCCGGCGTGGAAGGAGTGGGAATGCACCGCGCGTTACCCGGCTTTCCGCTCGCCGGGATTCTGCCGCCGCATCGTGGCCACGCCGTTGCCTCCGGTCCGTTCCTCAGGCCTATTGCCGGTGGCAACCATAGGATTAATCTATCTTCAGCTCAATGAGACATGCCGGACGGCGCGGTGCTTTCGCGCCGCGCCGTCCCCGCGAGCCGACTCGCGTTCCGTCGGTCCCGCGCTCCGTCAGTTCCGCGTTTCGTCAGTCTCGCGTTTCGTCAGTTCCCCGCCCCCGCGTGGCCGGGAGATGGATCGCGGTCACCACCAGACCGCGCTCCGCGATCCAGCGGCCGGGAAACACTCCGACGCGCCGGCCGCCGACCAGCGGTCCTGGTACCAGCAGCTCGGCGCTGAAGCTCCGTTCGGCCGGGTCGATGGCGATCCGCGCCTCGGAGAAGTCCAGTTCGATCCCGGTGAGCGGGTACCAGACCTTGAAGACGCTCTCCTTGGCGCTGAAGAGCAGCCGGTCCCAGCTTGTCCCCGGGTGCCGCTTCGTCAGCAGCCTGACCTGCTCGGTCTCCTCCGGCAGCCCGATGAGGTCCAGCACGCCGTCCGGCAGCGGCGCGTCCGGCTCCGCGTCGATGCCCACCGACGCCGTCCCGTCCGCCCGCGCCACGGCGGCGGCGCGATACCCGTCGCAGTGCGTCATGCTGCCGACTATCCCGTCGGGCCACCGGGGCGCCCCCCGGTGGCCCGGCAGCAGCGGTACCGGCGGCTGACCGAGCCGCAGCAGGGCGCGGCGGGCCAGCAGCCGTACGGTCGTGAACTCCCGCTGCCGTTTCGGCACGGCCTTCGCGACCTGCTCCGTCTCCTGCGCGTACACCAGCTCGCCCGGGCCGGGCCCGGGGTCGTCGTACGCCGCCTCGCAGGCGACCGTGGAGGGAAGTACGGACTCGATCACCAGGCACTCCGGTCGTCAGGGACGGGCAGGATCTCCCGCAGCGGGACCCTCGGCGGCCGGGGGCGCCACTCGCGCGGATAGCCGACCGAGACCTCCTCGAAGCGCACCCCGTCGTGCCAGGTGACCCGGGGGATGTGCAGATGGCCGTAGACGACGGCGGCGGCGCGGAACCGGGTGTGCCAGTCGGCGGTCCGCTCCGTGCCGCACCACTGGGCGAACTCGGGGTGGCGCAGCACCCGGGTGGGGTGCCGTACCAGTGGGAAGTGGTTGACCAGGACGGTACGCAGACCGGGATCGACGGCGGACAGCCGCCGCTCGGTCTCCTCGACGCGCGCCCAGCACCACGCGTCCCTGCCCTCGTAGGGGTCCGCGTGCAGGAAGTACTCGTCGGTGCAGACGATGCCCGCCTCGTGGGCCACGCGCAGCGACTCCTCCGTGGTGGTGGCGCCCGGGGCCCGGAACGAGTAGTCGTAGAGCACGAACAGCGGTGCGACGGCGACCGGACCGCCCGGGCCGCGCCACACCGGGTAGGGGTCCTCGGGCGTGGCGATGCCCAACTCCCGGCACAGCTCGACCAGATGCAGATACCGCTTCTCACCACGGAGATCGCACGGGTCCTGCGGATGGGTCCACAGTTCGTGATTGCCGGGCGCCCACACCACCTTGGCGAACCGCTCGCTCAGCAGCCGAAGGGCCCACGCCACATCGGCGTACTTCTCGGCGACATCGCCCGCGACGATCAGCCAGTCCTCGTCGGACTCCGGGCGCATCCCCTCGACCAGCGCGCGGTTCTCGTCGTACACGACATGCAGATCGCTGACCGCCAGGAGTTTTCCGTCGGGCACGCTTCTGTCCTTCCGGGTCGGGCTCGAACGCCGGTCCGGGCGCCGGTCGTTCCCCCCCGAGGTTACGGGGGAAGCCCGCCCCGAAGTGCGCGGACCGGCTGTGAAATACCCCGCTCCCTTACCCGGTTGGGGACCCGCCGGGACGAGCGGGCGGGTGCATGGTCATGCTGACGGGCGGCGTACCGCCGCAGTAGAGTGACGACGGCCCAGGGCCAGGCCCCGGTGCCCGGCCCGTATGCACGCACCAGGAGGATGCGACACGATGGCGACGTCCACCGAGGAGAGCCTGTGGATCCGGTGCTTCCACCCCGCACCGGAAAGCCCGGGACAACTCCTCTGTTTTCCCCACGCGGGGGGCTCGGCGTCCTTCTACTTCCCTCTCTCCGAACAACTCGCCCCGGTGGCCGAGGTGTTCGCGGTCCAGTACCCGGGACGCCAGGACCGGCTCAAGGAGAGCAGCCCCCGCGACATCGGGGTGATGGCCGACCGGATCTACGCGGCGGTCCGCACCCAGCTCGGTGCCCGGCCGACGACGTTCTTCGGGCACAGCATGGGCGCCGTCCTCGCCTTCGAGGTCGCGCGGCGCTTCGAGGCCGACGGCGGTGAGATCTCCCGGCTCTTCGCCTCGGGGCGGCGCGCCCCGTCGCGCCACCGCGACGAGGACGTGCACCGGCGCACCGACGACGGGATCGTCGCCGAGCTGAAGTCGATGTCCGGGACGAACACGGCGCTGCTCGGGGACGAGGAGATCCTCCGGATGATCCTGCCGGCACTGCGCAGCGACTACCAGGCCATCGAGACCTACCGGTGCGCGCCCGGTGTCACACTCCGTGCCCCCATCTCCGCGTTCACCGGCGACAGCGACCCGAAGACCTCGCTGGAGGAGGCCGAGGAGTGGCGAGGACACACCACGGGCGCCTTCGACCTCAGGGTCTTCCCCGGCGGCCACTTCTATCTCAGCGCGCAGGCGCCCTCGGTGGTCGCGGTGCTGAGGGAACACCTGGCGTCCGTCGCCTGAGCCGACGAGCCGCCGGGCCCGGTCGGGCGTGGCGGGATCTCCGTACCGTCCGTGCACGGTGCGGACCGGCGGTGGCCCGAGCCACCGCCGGTCCGTCCGGGGCGTGCGGACGGAAGGGCACCGGGTGCGGCGGCGCCGATCGTCAGCTACCGGAGGCCTGGTAGAGGCCGCGCCCGGCCCGGTGGGCGCGGGAGGTGCCGACCAGCCGGTCGAGGGTGCTCCGTACGGCGTTGATGCTGCCGGGCGTGGCGTCGCGCCCCAACTGCGCCGCCACATCGCGGGCCCGGACCGGGTCGCCGCCCGCCGCGGCGAGGATGGCCAGGATCTGGTCGGTCAGTCCGGCGCCCTGCGGATCGCCGGCGGCGGGAGCCGACTTCTTGGTGGTGGCCCCCTTCGCGGACTTGGCCGGGGCGGTCTTCTTCGCCGGGCGCTTGGTCTCCTTCGGCGCCTTGGCGGCCGTCCCGGTCTTCGCCTTGGCCTCGGAACCGGCCGCGGCCTTCGTGGCCTTGGCGGCGCCGCGCGCCTTCCCCCGGGCGGGGGCCTTCTCGGCGGGAGCCGTCCCGGCCGGAGCCTCCTCCGCGGGGGCCTTCGCGGCCGGGGGCTCCTCGGCCGGTGCGGCCTCCGGCGCGGTCCGCGGTGCCACCAACCGCGGCTCCGGTGCCGGCGCCGCCTCCACCGGCGCGGCCATCGGTGCCACCGCTTCGGCCGCCTCCGCGGCGGGGGAGAGCGCCTGGAGCGCGCCCAGTGCGGTACGCACCGACTCCAACCGCTCGGTGACCGTGGCCAGTTCCTTCTCCAGGGCCTGCTGGTGTGATTCCAGTTGCGGGAGTTCCGAGCGGAGAAGCGCCGTGGTCGCCTCGATGGTGCCCGGTGTGCGGGATGTGGAAGTCATGGTGTCGCCCTCTCGTCCTGGCCGCCGCCGTTGCCCCCGTCGGCCGCCTCTGGCATGCAGCCTAGGCCCTGTGGTGTGTCGTGTTGTGGCAGGAACGTGTGAACGGTCTTCACTCATTGCTTCGGACTGCCCGAACTCGCCCTGTGCGCAGGATGGTTCACGCTCCGCTCGCCACACGGCGCACGGCCGGGCCACCGCAGGTGACCGGACCGGCGGTGGGACCCGTGAGAGGTGTGTGGCGTGTTGCCGTGACGAACGCTCTCGCCGGAAGGACATCCGCCCGTAACGGAACAGCGGCTCGAACGGACAGGTGTGCTGTTACGGTCGGAGAGGTGCGGTCGTCGCTGCCCGCCGGTCCGCTCACCCGCCCCCGACCGGTCGCCCAGGAGACTTGTGATCGCCTTCCTCCCGCGCCGTCCCCGCTCCGCACGCCGCGCCGTACCCGCCTGGCTCAGCCATCCGCTGGGCTGGCGCTCCGGCCCCGTTCCCCGGGCCGCGGTGGTCCGCGGCGCGCTGAGCGCGGGCCCGCTGCTCGCGCTCGGTGTGCTGACCGGTGAGGTCGGCCCGGGCGTTCTCGCCGCGCTCGGCGCGATGCTCGCCGGCGTCAACGACCGCCCAGGCACCCGCCGTACCGGCGTCGTCCACATCGGGCTGCCCGCGGTCGCCGGGGCCTTCGGACTGCTGAGCGGCGGACTGCTCGCGGACAGCGGCGGCCGGTGGGCCGTCGTGCCCGCACTCGCCGTGGTGGGCTGGCTCTCCGGCGCGCTGAGCGTCGCAGGGCCGGTGTGGTCGGCGGCGGCGATGCAACTGCTCGTCACCGCCTCCATCGGAGCCGGAATGCCACTGGCGGGCCCGGCGTGGCTCAAGGCGACCTGCTATCTGGGCGGCGCCGCCTGGCTGTTGCTCCTCCGGTTCCTCCTGCGCACTCCCCGTCTGCGCCGGGGCGCCCGGTGGGACGGCGAGCGGGAGGCAGTCGCCGCCGTCTTCGACGCCCTCGCCGATGTGCTGCGCGCCGTGGGCGGTCCTGACGCCGGGGCCGCCGGGCGCCGGCTGACCGCCGCGCAGCAGCGCGCGGACGAGTCCGTACGCCTCATGCGGCTGCTGTCCTGGCCGGCCAGGACCGGCGGCTCGGCCGCCGCGCACCGGATCGTCGCCCGCTTCGGTGCGGCGACCGCGCTGTGCGAGGCCGGGACAGCGCTGCTGTGGGAGGGCAGGCCACTGCCCGCCCAGGTGGCCGAGGGCCCCCGCAGGCTGGCCGCCGCCGTCCGTGCGGACGGCGCGCCCGGCGCCCTGCCGAGCCCGGCCTCCGACACGGTCCAACGCGGTGCGTTCGACCGCGCGTTGCTGGACGCGGCGATCGCCTTCGACCGTACGGAACCGGCCGGCGGGCCCCCACCGTACGGAACGGTCCCCACCCCGCCCAGGGAGCCGCGCACCGTCCGCCGGCTGCTGGGCCGTGTGTTCGCGCCCGCGCGCCGGGAGAACGGGCTGCGGGTGGCGCTCTGCGTGGCGGCGAGCACCGCCGTCGCCCTGAGCCTGCACCAGGACCACTGGTACTGGCTGCCCGCCACCGCAGCGTTCCTGGTCAAGCCCGATCTGGGACCGCTCTTCTCCCGGGTGGTGAACCGTGTCGCGGGCACCGCCGCCGGTGTGCTGGTCTTCATCCTGCTCACGGCCTCGGCGGCAGGCCTCGGCAGCCCCTGGTGGGTGATCGCCGTGGTGGTGACGGGCGGGGCGCTGATCCCGGTGGCCACCCGCCACTTCGCTTTCCAGACCGCGGTCGTCACCCTGCTCGTCCTGTCGTTCCTCCACGTGGCGGGGGACACCCAGGCGACCGTGGCACGGCTGCTCGACACCGCGCTGGCCTGCGCCATCGTGCTGCTCGTCGGACACCTTCCGCACCTCACCGATCCACGGATACGCGTCGGCCACCGCTTCGCGGTCACGCTGCGCAGCACGGAGCGCTACCTGCGCCATGTACTGGACACACCGCCCGCCGACGACACGCCCCACCCCCCGGGGGCGCCGTACGGAAGGGCGACTCCGGCAGCGCCGAGCGGTGGCGACGCGGCCGGTGTCGCGCTGCGCCACGCCGCCTACCGCGCGCTCGCCGAGGCGCGGGCCGTGGCGGAGACGGCCGCGGCGGAGCTGCCGGGGCCGTACCGTACCCACCGCCACGACTGGCCGGCGGTGGTGGCGCGCGCGGAGCGGATCGTGGAGGCCGCGACCGTCTGTGCCGTACGCGTCGAACAGGGGGTGCCGCCCCCGCCGCCCGCCGAGGTACGGGAGGTCACCCGGGCGCTGGCCGCGATGGCCGACGCCCTGGAGAAGGGCTGCCCGCCGGCCGCCGCGGCCCTGCCGCCGCCCCCGAGCCGCTGCCGGTCCCTGCGGGACGTGGTGACCCACCTCCACGGGATCCAGGCCCTGACCACGGCGGCCTGACCCACCGCCGTGGTTCAGGCCGCCGTGCGATCGAGCCCGGTGCGCATCGACCCGCGCACCACGCCCCACTGACCGCACTCGTCAGACGGAGCCGCGCGGCACCGTCACCACGTGCTTGCCCACGACGCCGCCGCGCTCGAACGCCTCATGGGCCGCGGCGATGTCCGCGAGCGGATACACGCTGTCCACCACCGGGCGCAGCGCACCCGACGTGACCTGGTCGGCCACCTCGCGCAGCACGGGCGTTTCGGGGTTGGCGCTGAAGGTGCGGATACGGCGGGAACCGTGCACGCTGGAGGCGGCGATCGCGGCCAGGGCCGACGGGGACAGTCCGACGGTGACCATCCGGCCGCCCTTGGCCAACCGGCTTCGGTAGCAGTGCAGTTCCGTGCCGACGGTGTCGACGATGACATCGAACGGTCCGATCCGGTCCGAGGTGGTGGAGCCGTGGTCCAGGACCTCGTCGGCGCCCAGGTCGGTCAGGATCTCGGCGTGCCGGTCGCGGGCCAGCGCGGTCACGTGGCCCCCCATGGCGTGCGCAAGCTGCACGGCGGCCGTACCGACCCCGCCGGCCGCGCCCCGCACCAGGACCCGCTCCCCGCCCGTCAGGCGCACGCTGTCGCGCAGCGCGATCAGCGCCGTGGACCCCGCGACCACCAGGGCTGCCGCCTCGACCGACGAGAGGTCCGCCGGGGCGTGCGAGATACGCTCCGCGGGGACCGCGACGTACTCGGCCGCCCCGGCGACGGAGTGCCGCTGCCGGGGATGCACCATGCCCCACACCCGGTCCCCGGCCCGGTAGCCCTCGACACCGGCGCCGGTCGCGGCGACGGTTCCCGCGAAGTCCAGTCCCGCACCGATCGGGAAGCGGCGTCCCGACACCATCTTCACTTCGCCCGCGCGGACGATCACGTCGTGTCCGTTCACGCTGGACGCCTCGACCGACACCAGCACCTCACCCGCGCCCGGGGCGGGACGATCCACGTCATTGATCCGCAGTACGTCCGCCGTACCGAAACTCATGATCTGAACGGCCTTCATGTCGCAGTCCTTCCGTGACCGGCTGTGGTGTGTCCGATGCTGGCCCCTGCACGCCGCATCACGGTCGTTCGCCTTTTCCTGGGTCCGGCAGACCCACCCTCGCCGACCGCACCGGCGCCATACTGGTGCCGTGACCGACTCCTCCCACGCCATGAACGACGATCCCCGACGCGAACTCGCCGACTTCCTGCGCACCCGCCGAACTCGGTTGCGACCACAGGACGTCGGCTTGGAGCCCGGCCCGCGGCGGCGCGTCGCCGGGCTGCGACGGGAGGAACTGGCGCTGCTGGCCGGGGTGAGCCCGGACTACTACCAGCGCATGGAGCAGGCACGCGATGTCCGGCCTTCCGCACAGGTTCTGGACGCCCTCGCGCGCGCACTCAACTTCTCCGCCGAGGAGACCCGCCACCTGCACAGCCTCGCCGCCGCCGCACGCGTCCCGGCCCGTCTGCCGCGTTCGTACGAGCCGGAGGAGGTACCGGACACCACGGTACGACTGCTGCACGGCATGGCCTCGCCCGCTCTGGTCATCGGCCGTTTCCTGGACGTGCTCGCCTGGAACCCGCTCGGCGGCGCCCTGCTGGGGGAGTTCACCCGGCAGCCGTGGAGGGAGCGGAACCTGCTGGCGCTGTTCCTGCGCCCCGAGGCCGACCGGACGTGCCCGAACCGGGCGGACACCGTCTCGGAGCTGATCGGGATGCTCCGGACGCAGGTCGCCGCCGATCCGGGTCACCCGCGCGCGGTCGAGTTGGTGGGGGGACTCGCGGTCCGCAGCGACGAGTTCGCGGCGCTGTGGGCCCTCCACGACGTCGCGGAACCGACCCGCGGTCACCTGCGCCTCGACCACCCCCTGGTCGGCGAACTGAACCTGGATTGGGACGCCTATCCGATACCGGGCGGCCTCGGCCCCGCGCTCATGGTCTGCACCGCTGCCGAAGGCAGCCCCGACGCCGAACGACTCCACCTGCTCGCCGGCCTACTGGGCGCCCAGGGAACCGACGCGGAATCCGTCCGGCGGACCAGTACGCGCGTGGACCAGTGGGCGGCCCCTTCGGGACCTCCTCCCGAGCGCCACTAGCTCTTCTTGCGGCGGGTGAGCGGCCGTTCGATCAGCCGGTACGAGGCGAGGGCCGCCAGGAAACTGGCCGCGACCGTGGCGGCCCCCTGCCAGGCACCGAGACCCAGGTCCGACATGAGCCGGGCCAGTGGATAGTGCCACAGGTACAGGCCGTAGCTGAGATTGCGCCCGACCCACACCAGGGGGGCCAGGGAGAGCGACCGGGACAGCCAGGTGTCGGGGCGCAGCTCCAGCGCCGCGACCAGCGTCGCCGACAGCAGGCCTGTCACCAGGAACCCGACGGTGTACCAGGGCACGGTCCAGGCGCTGGCGCCCGTCATCGGCACCTGCCAGACGATCAGGGCGAGCAGCGCCAGCGCGGGCCAGGCCAGCCGCCCCGCCCACCGCCCCAGCGCCACGAGCCGCGGATGGCCGGTGGGCAGCCGGGCGACCAGTACGGCCAGCAGCGCACCCGCCAGCAGTTGGTCGGCCCGGGTGTCCATGCCGTTGTAGATACGGTGCGCGGCGTCCGGATTCCACAGCACAACACGCCACACCACGGGCAGCAGGCACACCACGGCGGTGCAGATCAGCACCGTACGCGCCCGGAACCTGCGCAGGAGCAGCAGCAGGAGCGGCGGCCAGACGAAGTAGAACTGCTCCTCGACACCGAGCGACCAGGTGTGCGACAGCAGGGAGGTGTCACTGGAGTAGACGCCGGGCTGGGAGGCCCTGACGATGTTGACGAGGAAGGTGGCGGCCAGCACGACGGCCGCCCACGCGCCGTCGAACGAGGGCAGCCGGGTGGTGAGGGCCAGTACGGCGCAGAACGCGCAGACAGCGAGCAGCGCCGGCACCAGCCGCAGCCAGCGCCGCCAGTAGAAGGACCGCATCGCGACATCGCCGGTCCTGGCGAACTCGGCGAGCAGCAGCCGGGTGATCACGAATCCGCTGATGGTGAAGAAGACGTCCACCCCGAGCGCGCCGCCGGGCAGCAGATCGGGCTGGAGGTGGTAGACGATGACCAGCACGACGGCCAGCGCCCGCAGCCCGTCGACCCCGCGCACCCGGCCGCCCCGGCGCAGCGCTCCGGGGAAGCCGCGCCCTCCCCGGTCGGGCCGCCCGTCCGCCCGTACCGGAAGGAGCCCCAGCGCGAGCGTCGACGGCGCGCCGCCGTGGCCGGTGCGCCGGGGCAGTTCCGGCGTGCCCCCGCCGGGTCCGGCAGGTCTGTGCCGGCCCTGCTCCTCGTCGGTCGCGTCCTCTCGGCCCGTGCGCGTGGCTGTGTCGGTAGGTGTGCTGTCCATCCCGTGCCCGTGCCCGGAAAGTGAACGGCCACGCGGTTGTTCATCGAAATCTCAGAAACGCGCGGCCGTCCGGGTGAAGGCGGTTACGTGAGGGGCGCGGCGAACAGCGGGACGACCTTCTCCAGCGCGTACGCCACCGAGAGCACCGAGTCCGTCGCGAACGCGTTGCTGAGCGTGGGGTCGTCGAGCATCACCGAGCGGCCCGCCTCGACGGAGGGAACGGCCTGGTAGAGCGGGTCGTCGGTGACCTTCTTCGCGTCGACGCCGATGGGCGTCATCACCATGAGGTCGGAGTCCAGCAGATCCAGGTTCTCCCGGCTGACGGGGATGGAGAACGACGCGCCGGCCTTGGCGTCGACGGCCGGGTTGTTCTTGAAACCGAGGCGTTCGACGAAGTCGACACGGCCGGTTCCGTGGACGTACGCGCCGAACTCGGCGGACGTCCGGGAGCCGAGGGTGATCGTCTTGCCCTTGAACTCGGGGTGGGCGGCGGCGGACTTCCGGAACGCGCCCTCGGTCTCGGCGATGAGCCGCTTGCCCTTCTCGGGGATGCCGAGCGCGGTGGAGATCATCTCGGTCTGCTTGCTCCACGAGATCTTGTACTGGTCGCCGCCCTTCGGCACGCCGATGGTCGGGGCGATCTTGCTCAGGGTGTCGTAACGTCCCTGGTCCCCGCTGGACTTGGTGTCCAGGATGAGATCGGGCTGGAGCGCGGCGATCTTCTCGAACTGGGGCTCCAGCGTGCCGATGATCTCCGGGCTCTTCTTGTAGAGGCCCTTCGCCCAGGGGCCGACGCCGTCGCCGCCGAACGCCAGCCAGTCGCTGGCCCCGACGGGCCGCACACCGAGCGCCAGGGCGGCCTCCGCGTCGCCCCAGCCCAGCGCCACGATGCGCTGGGGCCGCTCGGAGACGGTGACCTCGCCGAACTTGGTCGCCACCTTGGCGGGGAAGGCGCCGTCGTCCTGGGCGGACGAGGAGCCCTTGGAGGTGTCCTCGGAGGAGGACGAGCCGCAGGCGGCCAGCACGCCGACGAGCAGCGCGGTCAGAGCGGCCGACAGGGCGCCGGGAACCAGCCGCGACCGGCGTCCAGGGGTGGTGCGAAGGTTCTTTCGAAAGGACATGAAATTAGGTTAGCCTAACCTCAGATCATTCCGTACGTGTGGGGCGCGGGTGTACCGTCACCGGCCCCCCGCGGGCTCCCCGGGCACCGGCTGTTCTTCGGGCTCCCCGGGCACCGGCTGTCCTTCGGGCTCCCCGGGCACCGGCTGTCCTTCGGGCTCCCCGAGCACCGGCTCCCCGGCGATGTGGTGACGGCCCATCGGTACGATCATCGGCGTCAGCGACGCGGGGTCCTCGGTCACCGAGCAGCGCATCCCGAACACCTCCGTCACCAGGGCCGCCGACACGATCTCCGACGGCGCCCCCTCCGCCACGATCCGCCCGTCCTTCATGGCGATGAGATGGTCGGCGTACCGGCAGGCCAGGTTCAGATCGTGCAGCACCACCGCGATGGTCGAGCCGTACGCCCGGTTCAGGTCGGTCAGCAGATCCAGCACGTCGAGCTGGTGGCTGATGTCGAGAAACGTCGTCGGCTCGTCCAGCAGCAGGATGTCCGTACGCTGCGACAGCGCCATGGCGATCCACACCCGCTGCCGCTGACCGCCGGAGAGTTCGTCCACCGGCCGCGCCGCCAGCTCCAGCACATCCGTCGCCAGCAGCGCCTCCGCCACCGCCGTGTCGTCCTCGGCCGTCCAGCGCCGGAACCACCCCTGGTGCGGATAGCGGCCCCGGCCCACCAGATCGCTCACCGTGATGCCGTCCGGGGCCACCGGGCTCTGCGGCAGGATCCCCAGCACCCCGGCGACCTCCTTGGTGGGCATCGCCTGGATGTCCTTCCCGTCCAGCAGCACACGTCCGGCGGTGGGCGCCAGCAGCCGGGCCATCGAACGCAGCAGGGTCGACTTCCCGCAGGCGTTCGGACCGACGATCATCGTGATCCGGCCCGGCGGTATGTCGACGCTCAGCCCGGAGACGACCTCTCGCCCGTCGTAACCGAGGCGGACGTCCCGCGCCCGCAGTGTGTGCTCCGCACTCATGTGCAGATCCTCCCCTTGTCTCACTCAGCCGCCCCTGCCCGCCCGGTTGGCGCGGGCCAGGAGCCACAGCAGATAGGGTGCGCCGATCACACCCGTCACCACGCCGACCGGGAACTGGGTGGAACCCAGCAGATGCTGTGCGGCGAAGTCCGCGACCAGCACGATCAGCGCCCCGGTCAGCGCGGCGGGCAGCAGCGCCGCGCCCCGGCGCGGCACCAGCCGGCGGGCGATCGGCGCGGAGACGAACGCCACGAACGCCACCGGGCCCGCCGCCGCCGTCGCCACCCCGGCCAGCGCCACCGCGCAGAACACCAGCGCCAGCCGGGCGCGCTCCACCCGGGTGCCGAGCCCCACCGCGGTCTCGTCGCCCAGTTGCAGGGCGCGAAGGGGCCGCGCCGCGAGAAACGTCGGCGGTACGAGAAGCGCCAGGGCCACCACGAGCGGCCGGAGCTGGTCCCAGGAACGGCCGTTGAGGCTGCCCGTCAGCCACGCGAGCGCGTTCTGCGCCTCGGACAGGTCCGAACTCGTCAACAGGTGCGAGATCATGCTGGACAGCGCCGCGCCGATCCCGATGCCCACCAGGACCAGCCGGTACCCGGCGACGCCGCCACGCCACGCGAGCGCGTAGATCGCCGTCGCGGTCATCAGCGCACCCAGCAGGGCGCTGGCGGAGAGCGCGTAACCACTGGCACCGAACGCCACACTGGCCAGCACCCCGGCCGCGCCCGCCCCCGAACTGATCCCGATCACGTCGGGACTGGCCAGCGGGTTGCGCAGCAGCGTCTGGAAGACGGCGCCCGAGAGCCCGAAGGCCGCCCCGACGAGCAGGCCGATCAGCGCGCGCGGCAGCCGCAGTTCGAGGATCACGAACCGGGCGCCCCCGTCCCCGCCGCCGGCCAGCGTCGCGACCACCTCGCCCAGCGGGACGAACAGGTCGCCGACGGCCAGCGAGACACACAACGCGGCCAGTACGGCGGCGCCCAGCGTCCCGCAGACCACGGCGGACCGGATCCTCCCGGAACGCCGTGCCCGTACGACATCCGCCACGGCGGTGGTCAGTCGCGCGTCCGGCCGTTCCGGCGAACGGCCCCCGGTCCTGCCGTCCGGCACGGCCGGGTTCTCCACGGCTCCAGCGGTCAGATCCCTCACAGCTCCACCAGATGACGACGGCGCACCAGAATCACGAAGGGCACGGCCCCGAGAACCGCCGTCACGATCCCCACCTGCACCTCACCGGGCCGGGCGATCAGCCGCCCCACGATGTCGGAGACCAGCATCAGCACGGGCGCCAGCAGCGCGCTGTACGGGAGGATCCAGCGGTAGTCGGGTCCGGTGAACATCCGGGCCGCGTGCGGGACGACCAGGCCGACGAACGCGATGGGCCCGACCACCGAGGTGGCCGTGCCGCACAGCACCATCACCGTCGCCGCCGAGACGAGCCGTGTCGTGCCCACCCGCTGTCCCAGCGCCCGCGCGAGATCATCGCCCAGCGACAGCGTGTTGAGCCGCGGACCGAGCGCCAGCGCCAGCACCACACCCACGGCGATGAACGGCAGGGCCGGCCAGAGGAGTTCGGCGTCCCGGCCGGCCAGCGAACCGACCTTCCAGAACCGGAACCGGTCGAAGACCATACGGTCCGTCAGCAGAATGGCGGTGGTCACCGACCCCAGGATCGCGCTGGTCGCCGCCCCGGCCAGCGCCAGCTTCACCGGCGTGGCACCGTCCCGGCCCAGCGAACCGACGCTGTAGACCAGTACGGTCGCGGCGAACGCGCCCAGCAGTCCGAACCAGATGTACGCGGACGGCGAGCCGAGGCCGAGCAGGCCGATCGCCGTCACCACGGCCACCGAGGCGCCGGCGTTGACCCCGAGAATGCCCGGGTCGGCCAGCGGGTTACGGGCCACGCCCTGCATGACCGCCCCGGCGAGCCCCAGCGCGATGCCCGCCATCAGCCCGGCGACGGTACGCGGAACGCGCTCCTCCCGGACGATGAGCTGCGCCTTGTCGGACAGATCCCGCTCGAACAGGACCCGCAGCACATCGCCGCTCGCGGCGTCACCGGAACCGAACGCGAGACTCGCCCAGACCGCCAGCACCAGCAGCCCCGCGGTCACCAGCAGACCCGCTCCCAGCAGCGGACGCCCCCTGCGCGCTCGGGGAGCGGTGGCGCCGGGCTCGTCGGTGGGTTCATCGGCGGACCGGTCGGCGGAGCCGGACCCGGCCCGGGTTCCGGAGTGTGCCCTCACGCTTCGTGGGCCTTCGCGCGGAGCGTCCCACCACCGTGCATCTGGCATGCCCTCACTGTGCTGTTCCGGGCACGGCCGACCGTGCCCGGAACCTACGGAACCTGTCGAATCCCTAAAGTAAGGTGAGCCTAACATCGCCGTGTCGCCGTTCAGTCCCCGTCTCCGCCCGGCGGTGCACCGGAGATGAACCTTGCCCCGCCCGCGCGGTGGAGCCGGCGGACACGAGGGCTTCACGTCACCGGAACGCGGCCGTAATGTAGAAACCGGTTGCTATCCGGGCGGGCCCCGACGCGACCGTTCCTGCACCACGACGCGACGGGCCGGGTACGGCACGCACGAAGGGGGAGGCGATGGCGCGCACCGGCGGCCCCACCGGACCGACACTCGCGATCGTGGCGAGGGAGGCCCGGGTGTCGGTGCCCACCGCCTCGAAGGTGGTGAACGGGCGCGCGGACGTCGCCCCGGAGACCCGGCGCCGCGTCACCGAGGCGCTCGACCGGCTCGGCTATGTGCGCAGACCCCGGGCCGGCGCCACCGGGCGGACCTCCTCCCTGGTGGACGTCGTCCTGCACTCCCTGGACAGCTCCTGGTCGGGCGCGGTGCTGCACGGAGTCGAGGCCGCCGCGGCCGAGGCCGGCCTGGACCTCGTGGTCTCCGCCGGGCTCGCCGGACCCCGGGGGTACGGACCCGGGCGCGGCCGGCTGCACCGGCTCGCCGCGCGCGGTTCGGCCGGGGCCCTGTTCAGCCGCGCGGAGCTCACCCCCTCCCAGTACGCCTGGCTGGCGCAGCACCGTATCCCCTTCGTCCTGATCGACCCGGTGGTGGAGCCCCCGCCGGGCGTCGTCTGGGTCGGCGCGGACGACATCGGCGGCGGCGCCGCCGCGACACGGCATCTGCTCGGCCTCGGCCACCGGCGGATCGCGGTCCTCGGCGGACACCGCCACCGGCTCGCCACCGCCGCCCGGATCGCCGGACACCGCGCGGCGCTCAACGCGGCGGGCGTCCCCCACCGCCCCGAGTACGAGAGGTACGCGGGCCTCACCCCGGCCGGCGCCCGCCGTCACGCGCTGGAACTCCTCGCGCTGCCCGAGCCGCCGACCGCCCTCGCCGTCTGCTCCGACACGATGGCCCTCGCCGTCTACGAGGCCGCCGCGGAACGCGGTCTGCGCGTCCCCGGCGACCTGTGCGTGGTCGGCTTCGACGACCTGCCGGAGTCACGCTGGGCCGCCCCCGCGCTCACCACCGTCCGCCGCCCGCTCTCCGACATGGCGGGCACCGCGCTGCGCCTGCTGGTCGCCCCGGCGGCGGAGGATCCGCCCGCGCCCCGGCGTACGCGGCTCCCCACACGCCTGGTGGTGCGCGCCAGCACCGCTCCCGCGCCCGGTTGAGGGTCGAGCCCGCCGGACCGGAACGAAACTTTCGCATTCCGCACCGGCGGGAGACACCGGCGGCATTCCCCCGCACCATAGGTACCGGTTTCCCTCCCCGCTGCGCGAAGCCGTATCCCCACACCAGAAGCCGTATCCCCACACCATTCCCTGCCCTCCCCCCCCCACCCATGGAATGAGATCCCGATGAGCCGCACCCACACGCACGCGATCAGCCGCCGCGGCATACTCAAGGCCGCCGGAGCGGTCGCCGTCGCCGGGGCCGCGGGCGGCGCCGTCCAGGCCGGCGCCGCCCCCACCGCGCAGGCCGCCCCCGCCCCCTTCGTCCACCCCGGCGCGCTCCACGCGTACGGCGAGCTGAACCGCGCGAAGGTACGGGTCGACGCCGGCAACGACCCCTGGCTGGCCGGCTGGAACCGGCTGACCGCCAACGCGCACGCCCAGGCGGGCTGGCAGCCCCGGCCGCAGGCCACCGTGATCCGCGGCGGCACCGGCGAGAACTACGGCACGCTGTACAACGACATCCACGCCGCCTACCAGAACGCCCTGCGCTGGAAGATCGCCGGCACCACCGCACACGGCGACACCGCCCGGGACATCCTCAACGCCTGGTCGGCGACGCTCACCACCGTCACCGGCAACGCCGACCGCTTCCTCGCCGCCGGGATCTACGGCTACCAGTTCGCCAACGCCGCCGAACTGATGCGCGGATACGCCGGGTTCGACCTCGACCGCTTCCGCCGCATGATGGCGGATGTGTTCTACCCGCTCAACAACCAGTTCCTCACCGGCCACAACGACGCCTGCATCACCAACTACTGGGCCAACTGGGACCTCTGCACCATGAACTCGATCCTCGCGATCGGTATCCTCAACGACGACGGGGCCAAGTACGACCAGGCCGTCACCTACTTCAAGAACGGCGCGGGCAACGGCGCGATCAGCAAGGCCGTCCCCTTCGTGTACGAGAGCGAGGGTCTTGCCCAGTGGCAGGAGTCCGGCCGCGACCAGGGCCACACCATGATGGGCATGGGCCAGATGGGCGCCTTCTGCGAAATGGCCTGGAGCCAGGGCGAGGACCTGTACGGCTACGACAACAACCGCTTCATGAAGGCCGCCCAGTACGTCGCCAAGTACAACCTCGGCCAGAGCGTCCCCTTCACCACGTACTCCTGGGGCACCGGCCAGAACTGCGCCTACCGCGAACACACGGTCATCTCCGACGCGAGCCGGGGCCAGGTCCGTCCGGTGTGGGACCTCCTCCACTACCACTACGCGCGGCGCCGGGGCCTCTCCGTGCCGTACATCACGGCCATGGCCGAGAGCGTCCGCCCCGAGGGCGGCGGCGGTGACTACGGGTCGAACAGCGGCGGCTTCGACCAACTCGGCTTCGGCACCCTGCTCTACGCCAAGTAGGGGCACCACCCGGCCGGTACGGACGCTCAGCAGCGGCCGGGGCGGGCGTGGACCGTGATCCGGGCCCGGGTCACGGTCCGGCTGCCGCACTCCTCGAAGTACGTCCGCAGCACCGCGCGTTTGGCGGCCTCCCGGGCGGTCGCCTCCAGCGGCTGGCCGGGCAGATCGCCCACCGCCACGATCCGCCGCGCCGCCAGCATCCGGGCGCGCACCCGCCCCGCCGGCAGCTCCGTGCCGTGCAGGGTGTGCGACGCGACGGGGGAGCGCTCCAGGGCGAGATCCGTCAGCCCCCGGAACTCGCCCGGCCGCGCGAGCGTCCACACCCGGCGCCGCGCCGGCAGGAAGAGCAGACCGTCGCCGGGCCGCCCGGACTCCCGTACGGCCCGGGCGACGGCGGTGGCGTCGTTCTGACGGCTCTGCGGGGTCCGCAGACAGGCGCCCACCGGACACAGCGCCGCCAGCGCCGCCGCCACCGCCAGCACGGACACCGCCCGGCGCCGCGCGCGGTCCGCGTACCCCGGGACGGCGCACCGATCGAGCGCGGCGCCGAGGAGCAGCGCGAGAGCGACGGTGTACGAGAGGACGTACCGCTCGACGTAGAACGGCCGCAGCGGGGTGAGCGCCATCAGCAGCGCGGTCGGCAGGATCAGCAGGGGCAGCGCGAGCGCCTCCAGCCGGGGGACCGGAGGCGCGTCGGCGGAGGGGCGGGCGCCGGCGCCGGATCCGCGTGGCGCCGTACGGGCGCACACCACACCCACCGCCGTCACCATGGCGAAGCCCAGGACATGCCGCACGCCCGGGGCGCCGATCCAGTCGACCTGCGCCGACTGCGTCGTACTGAAGAGCGCGAGCGGCAGCAGCCCGGCGCCCACCGCGCACGCGGCGGCGGCCCACGCCCGTACGGTCCGCCGGGACGCCCCGGAACACACCACCGTCACCCCGTGGGCGCACAGCGTCAGCACCGCGAACTCGTGCAGCAGACAGGCGCTCAGCAGCACCCCGGCGTACGCGCCCCACCGGCGCCGCCGCGACGGACGGCCGAGCGCGCGCACCAGCAGCCAGCACGACCAGGTGACCAGCGCGCACACCAGCGCGTAGGAACGGCCCTCCTGCGCGTACCGCTGCACCGCCGGGAGCAGCGGCAGGACCAGTCCCGCCGCCAGTCCCGCGCGCGGCCCGGCGAGCGCGCGGCCGAGCAGCGCGACCCCGGCGGACGCCGCCGCCACCGCGAGCACCGAAGGCAGCCGCAGCGCCACGAGCCCGCCGTCCCAGAGGGCGAAGACCCCGTGCATGAACAGGTAGTAGAGACCGTGCACCGCGTCGACCCGGCCCGCGGTGTGCCAGATCTGCCACAGGGCGCGATGGGCCACCTCGTACGTGACGGCCTCGTCGCCCCACAGCGTCCCGCCGCGCCGGATCCCCCACACCCCGAGCACCAGCGCCAGCGCGGACGGGGCGAGCACGGCGAGCGCCCGCGAGAGCGCTGGACGCGCGGGCGCCGTCGGGGCGGGCGCGGGCGGGGCGGGCGGCGGCGGGGCGAGGGCGATGACGGGCTCCGATCCCTCCCGCGCGGAGCCGGGTCGGCGGGGCGCGGCGCGTACGGGGTGACCGGCCGCACTATCCCCGATCCGCGCGCGAGCCGTCCGGCGACGCCCCAGGACCGGCCGGGCGGTCCCACCGTCGGCCCGGGGTCCGTACGCCGTCCGGGCCTCCCGGCGCGCGGCGGCTGCGTGCTACGCCTCGGGGCGTACGGGCAGATCGCGGGCGCCGAGGCGAAGGTGCTCGATGTGGTAGACGGCCTCGTCGAGCAGGAGCGCGACATGGTTGTCGTACAGGCTGTAGACGATCCGCCGGCCCTGCCGTGCCCCGGTGACCAGCCCCAGCGCTCGCAGCAGACGCAACTGGTGGGAGACGGCCGACTGCTCCATCTCGACGGCCTCGGCCAGCTCCGTCACCCCGCAGGCGCCCTGCCGCAGCCGGGTCAGGATCATCAGCCGGGAGGGGGTGGCCAGCGCCTGGAGCGTGGCGGCGATGGTGGCGGCGGAGTCGGCGTCGAGATGTCCGGTCGGTGTGGCGCGTTCGTCGACTCCGTGTCCCATGGGCTCATCGTATATCCGTCGACACCTGAAGAGGTGTCGGTGTGTCCGCCGCGGCGGACACACCCGCCCTCACCCGGACAGCGTCCGCCGGATGGCGGCCCCCGCCCCCGGCGGCCGACGATGGCCGCACCCCTGTGACGGGACGGGGCCGTCCACCGGGACGGGACGGAGAGGCGGACGGGATGAGCGATCTGCGGGCGCTGGCGGCGGAGGCGTACGTCTACGGCTATCCGATGGTCTTCAACCTGGACCAGGCCGACCGCTTCACCCACGCCGGCCTCGGTCTGGTACCGCCCGCGCCCTTCAACACCCTGTCCCACAGCGCCGAGCGGGCCGGGCCGTGGGACAGCTTCCCGGGCGTCAACAACGACACCGTCCACTCCGTGGCCCAGCTCGACCTCTCCGGCGGCCCGCTGCTGCTGACCGTGCCCGACACCGCCGACCGCTACTACGTCCTGCGGCTCGTGGACGCCTGGACCAACAACTTCGCCTATGTCGGGAGGCGCGCCACCGGCACCGCCGCGGGCAGCTTCCTGCTCACCGGGCCGGAGTGGAGCGGCGAGGTCCCGGCCGGGACCACCCGGATCGCCTGCCCCACCGCGCTGGCCTCGCTCGTCGGCCGATGGGCGTCCGCGGGCCCCGAGGACCTCGCCGCCACCGCCGCGCTCCAGCGCGCCACCCGCCTGGAGCCGTACGCGCCCGGCGATCGCGCCGCACCGCTCGCGGGCCTGCCGCTCGCCGACCCGGACGTCACCGACGGCACCCTGATGTTCTTCGAGAAGCTGCGCGTGCGGATGGCCGCGTTCCCGCCCGCCCCCGTCGACGCCGCCCACCAGCGCCGCTTCGCGTCCCTCGGCCTGCTGGCCCCCTCCAGCCCCTACCCGGCACCGGAGCCCGAACTCGCCGACGCGCTGCGCGAGGGGTTCACCGAGGGCAGGGAGCGCGTCGAGTACGCCGCCACCCACGCCGAGGGCCCGGAGCAGAACGGCTGGCGACTCGCCTACCACGCCTTCGACTACAACGCGGACTTCTTCGGGACGGGCGTCCTGACCGGCCCCGAGTGGACGGTCACCGACCGCGGCGCGGCGCGGCTGCTGCGGGCCGCGGCCGCCCGCACCGATCTGTGGGGCGGCCACGGCTACGAAGCCGCGTACGCGATGATCTGGAACGACGCGGACGGAGAGCCGCTGGAGGGGAGCCAGGACTACACGCTGCGCTTCGAACAGCCGCCGCCCGTCGACGCGTTCTGGTCGCTCACCATGTACGACCTGCCCGAGTACCACCTCGTCGGCAACCCCCTCGACCGGTACGCGATCGGCGACCGCACCCCGGGGCTGCACCGCGCCGCCGACGGTTCCCTCACCCTCCATCTGCGGACCCGCCGCCCGGAGAGCGAGGAGGCCGCCGCCAACTGGCTGCCCACCCCGCCCGGACGCTTCCGTCCCGTCCTGCGGCTGTACCAGCCGAGCCCCGCGCTTCTCGATGGCGGCTACGTTCTCCCGGCGATCCGCCGCACGGCCTGACCGGCGCGGCGCGGGGGCCGGTGACGCGGCCGGTCGGGCCGGGCAGGCCCTTCAGGACCGGGCAGGCCCGTCACTATGATGGCGGGGCTGTCCACCGCATCACGTCTGGAGCCCCGCCGATGACGCCGCCCGCCACCGCCCGCGTCCTGGTCACCCTCGACGAAGATCTCGCCCGGGCCACCGCCGACCGGCAGGGCGCGCTGTGGAAACTGGCCGAGGACGGACGGGCCCTGGACGCCAATGTCGTACGGCTGCCACCGGGCGCGGGCGTCGCCGAGCACAGCGACGACGTGCTCGACGTCCTGCTCGTCGTCCTGGACGGCGACGGGACGCTCGGCACGTCCGCCGGAGCCGAACCGCTCGCCCCGCACGCGGTGGTGTGGCTGCCCAGGACCTCGCGCCGCTCGCTGACGGCGGGGGAGCGCGGCCTGGTCTATCTGACCGCGCACCCGCGCCGCCCCGGACTGTCGATCGGCGCCGGCGCGCCGGGCGCCGCCCCCGTACAGGCGCCGCCGGCCGAGGGCGGCGAGCCGCCCTGCGCGCTGAACCGCGTCTGCGCCGCATGCGGACGGCTCTGCGGGGAGCGCGACGCGCGGTTCTGCGCCCGCTGCGGGGACGCCCTGCCCGGCTGACCGCGGCAGGGCGCTGGATGACCGATACCGGGGTCAGGCCGAGTCGCGCCGGACCAGTTCGGTGGGAAGGATGACCGTGGAGGTGTCCTCCCCGCCGATCTGGGCGAGCAGCACCCGTACCATCTCCGCGCTGATGCGGTCCCACGGCTGGCGGATCGTGGTCAGCGCGGGCCGGGTGTCCAGGGCGGCGGGCGAGTCGTCGAAACCGCCCACCGCGACATCCTCGGGCACCCGGCGCCCGGCGTCCCGCAGCGCCGTGAGCACGCCCTGCGCCATCAGGTCCGACGCGACGAACACCGCGTCCAGGTCGGGCGCCCGCCGCAGCAGTTCCACCGCGGCGGCCTCCCCGCTCGCCCGGCTGTAGTCACCGGCGGCGACGAGCCGTTCGTCGGCCTCGATACCGGCCTCGGCCAGGATCTCCCGGTAGCCGGCCAGCCGCTCCGTGCCGCCCGGGGTGTCCAGCGGTCCGGTCACCGTGGCGATGCGCCGGCGCCCGGCGCGCAGCAGATGGCGCACCATCTCGCGCGCGCCGTCCCGGTCGTCGGCCGCGACGTAGCTGACCTTGGAGCTCTGCCCGAGCGGTTTCCCGCAGGCCACCAACGGCACCCGGGCCGCCCGCAGTTGCTCGGCGACCCGGTCGCCGGAGTGGCTGGACACCAGCAGGACGCCGTCGACATGGCCCGAGGTGATGTAGCGGGCGATCCGGCGCCGTTCGTCCTTCGTCCCGGCGATCATCAGCAGCAGCGGGATGTCGTGCGCGGCCAGCGCCTGCGTACACCCCCGCAGCAGCACATTGAAGTTGGGGTCCTCGAAGAACCGCTCCTGCGGCTCGGTGAGCAGGAAGGCCACCGAGTCGGAACGGCCCGTGATGAGACTGCGGGCGTGCCGGTTGACGACGTAACCCGTCCTGCGGATCGCGGCGTTGACGGCCTCCTCCGCGGCCGGGCTCACATAGTGGCCGCCGTTGAGGACCCGCGAGACGGTGCCCCGGGAGACACCCGCCTCCCGTGCCACGTCGTGGATGGTCGGCGGCTTGCGCCGGCCGTTGCTGCCCGTGCGGCTCATACCTGTCGTTCTCTCGTGATCGTGCCTGTCGCGTCAGGACTTTACGGCCCCGGACAGCAGATCCAGGCTCCAGAACCGCTGGATGACCAGGAACAGCGCGATCAGTGGCACCACCGCGAGCAGCGCACCCGTGATGACCAGAGTGTAGAGCGCGGGGGTGTTGGAGCCCTGTTGGAGGAGGGTGTAGAGACCCAGCGTGATGGGGAACTTCTGGTCGTCGCCGAGCATGATGTAGGGGAGGAGGAAGTTGTTCCAGATGGCCACGAACTGGAAGAGAAACACCGTCACCAGCCCCGGCAGCATCATCGGCAGCGCCACCGACCGGAAGATCCGCCACTCGCCGCCGCCGTCCATCCGGCCGGCCTCGACCACATCGCGCGGTACGGACGCCGCCGCGTAGATCCGGGCGAGGTAGACCCCGTAGGGGGAGAGGATCAGCGGCAGCAGCACGGACAGATAGCTGTCGGCCATGTCGGCCTTCGCCATCAGCAGGTACTGCGGTACGGCGAGGATGACCGGCGGCATCAGCACCCCGGCGAGCAGTACGTTGAAGATCGTCTCGCGGCCCCGGAAGCGGTAGACGGCGAGGGCGTAGCCGCTGAGCGCGGAGACCGCCGTCGAGAGCAGGGCGCCGGCCCCTGAGTAGAACAGGGAGTTGAGCATCCAGCGCCAGTACACGCCCTCCCGGTACGCGGACAGCTCGGCGACGTTGTCCGTGAAGCCCGTGCCGGGCAGGAAGGTGAAGGTGGAGAACAGCTCGCGGCCCGACTTGGTGGAGGCCACCACGATCCACGCCACCGGCAGCAGACAGTAGAGCGCGCCGGTGAGCAGGGCGATCGTGGGCACCCAGGCGATCCGGCGCCCCGGCTTCGGCCGGGTGGGCGGCGGCGGCCCCTGCGCGGTGCCCGGGGTGGTGCCGGCCGCGGGCGCGGCACGGCGGGTGGTGACAGCGTTCACGGGGTCTCTCCCTGGTTCGAACGGGAGTTCGCAGCTTTGAGGAAGCCGAAGGACAGGACGAGGGTCACGGCCGCGATGACCACGGAGGTGGCCGCCGCCGAGTAGATGTCTCCCTTGACGAAGGCGTCCTGGTAGACCTTCATCAGCGGGGACCAGGTGGTGGAGAGCGAGTTGGTCAGGGGCTTGAGGGTGGTGGGTTCGCTGAACACCTGGAGGGTCGCGATGATCGAGAAGAAGAACGTCAGCACCAGTGCGGGTGCGACGATCGGGATCTTGATCCGCAGGGCTGTCTGGAGCTGTGAACAGCCGTCCAGCCGGGCCGCCTCGTAAATCTCGACGGGGATCGAGCGCAGCGACGTGTAGATGACGATCATGTTGAAGCCGGTGCCGCCCCACAGGGCGATGTTGGCCAGCGCGATGTACAGCGGCCCGCCGTCCAGCAGATTCGGCTGAGGGAGCCCCGCCTTGTCCAGCAGGTAGTAGAAGGGGCTCACGTCGGGCAGGTAGAGGAAGCCCCACATCATCGCGGCGATCACACCGGGAACCGCGTACGGCAGGAAGATCGCGAGCCGGGAGAAGCCGCTGAGCCGGGTGCGCTCGGCGTCCAGCATCAGGGCGAGGACCAGGGCGAGACCGAGCATCGTGGGGACCACGATCGCCCCGTACCCCAGCACGCGCAGCGCGCTGGAGAGCAGTTGGGAGTCGGAGAGCGCGTCCGTGTAGTTGGAGAGCCCGGCCCAGACCTCCTGGCGTGCGCCCCGGCCGAGGCCGAGCCCCTTGACCTCGACCTTACGCAGGCTCAAGTAGAGGGCGTACCCGATGGGCAGGGCGAAGAAGAGCGCGAACAGCGCGACGGCGGGCACCAGGAAGGCGTACGGCGCGTTGCGCACCTGGCGGCTCGCCCGGCTGCGCGGGCGGCGCCCGCCGCGACCACGCGCGGCGGTGCCGGTGGGGCCGGAAGCGGTGGTGGTGCCGCCCGGCGGGCGGCCCGGGCCGCCCGCCGGGCGCGGGGTGGCGGCCATCAGCCGGTGACCTCGAAGCCCTGCTTCTTCATGTCGGCCACGGTGGACTCCTGCATGGCCGTCAGGGCCGCGCCGAAGTCCGACTTGTTCTTGGCCGCGGTGGCGAAGGCGTCACGGAAGGTGGTGTACGCGACGTTGACGTTCGGGCCCCACGCGGAGGGCGCGGTGCTCTTCGCGATCCCGGCGGCCGTGGTGTAGAAGTCCGGCTGGTTCGCGAAGAACACGGGGGCCTGGCTCAGTGCGCCGCCCGTCTGCGCGGCCGTCGCGGCCGGGTAGATCCCGCCCTCCTTGACCAGCGCGGCCAGCGCGGCACTGTCGGTGTTCAGCCAGGCGGCGAACTTCGCCGCGGCCTTCTTGTGCGTCGAGTCGTTGGTGACACCGGTGGACGAGCCGCCCCAGCTCCCGGTCGTCGGCTTGGCCGCGTCCCACTGCGGCAGCGGCGCCATGGCCCACTTGTCCTTGGTGTCCGGCGCGGCGGTCGTCAGGGTGCCCGGCGCCCAGACGGCGCTGACCCAGGCGATCTGCTTGCCGGTGTTGAGCGCCTTGTTCCAGGACGGGGTGTACATGGGCTGGTTGTCGATGGCGCCCTCCTTGACGAGACCGCCCCAGAAGTCGGCGACCTTCTTCGTGGCGGCGTCGTCGATCCCCACCTTCCAGGTGTCGCCCTGGGTGGTCCACCACCGGGCGCCCGCCTGCTGGGCGAGACCGGCGAAGAGCCCCGCGTCGTTGCTGGAGAACGTCGTCAGCGCCTTGGACGGGTCCTTCTTCTTGAGCGCGCGGGCCGTCTCGGCGAACGCGTCCCAGGTGGTGGGCACGGTGAGCCCGTACTCCTCGAAGAGATCGGCGCGGTAGTAGAACATCATCGGCCCGGAGTCCTGCGGGACCGCGTAGACGGCGTCCGTCCCGAGGGTGGTCTGCTGCCAGACGCCGGGGGCGAACTTGTCCTCCGCGTCCGCGACATCGCCGGAGATGTCCGCGAGGACGTCGTTGCTGACCAGCGTCGGCAGCGCCTGGTACTCCGCCTGCACCAGGTCGGGGGCCTTCTTCGCCTTGGCCGCGGTGATGATCTTGGTGACCAGGTCGTCGCCGGACGCCTGCTTCTTCACCGTGACCGTGATGCCGGACTTCTTGCCCTCCGTCGTGTTCCAGAGATCGACGACCTTGTCCATGCCGGGGGCCCAGGCCCAGTAGGTGAGGTCGGCCGGTCCGTCGGCCCCCGCGTCGTCGCCGGAACCGGAGCCGGAGCCGCACGCGGCGAGCGCGGTGGCGCCGAGCGCGATGGCGAGGGACGTGGCCACGAGGCGTCTGCGCGTCGTGAATTGCATGGTGTTACTCCCCTGACGAACCCTGACGGAGGCCCCCGACCCGAGGACGGTGGACCGGGCCTGATCTGTGAGCGTTCACAGTAGAGAAACGTCCCGGACACTTGTCAATGGTTGTTCCTGTGCGGTTATGTTGGATCTACCGGGGCGTTGCGATCTGTGCACGTTCCCACACCCGATACACATGATGGCCCGATCCGCTCGCCGGCCGCACCCGCACCACAGGAGGCAATCCATGCCGCACACCGCACCCGAGGGCCTGCCGGGGCTCGCGTTCGGCGGGGACTACAACCCCGAGCAGTGGCCGGAGGCCGTCTGGCAGGAGGACGTCCGCCTCATGCGCGAGGCCGGCGTCAACCTGGTGTCGATCGGTATCTTCTCGTGGGCCCTGCTCGAACCGGAGCCGGGCCGGTACGACTTCGGCTGGCTGGACCGGGTCGTCGACCTGCTCCACGAGAACGGCGTACGGGTGGACCTCGGCACCCCCACCGTCGCCCCGCCCGCCTGGTTCTACCGCGACCACCCCGACGCGCTCCCGGTCAGCCGCGAGGGCGTGCGGTACGCGTTCGGCTCGCGGGGCGCGATCTGCCACAGCTCACCGGCGTACCGCGAGGCCGCCGCCGCCATCACCGAACAGCTCGCCCTGCGCTACGGCTCCCACCCCGCGCTGGCACTCTGGCACGTGCACAACGAGTACGGCGTCCCCGTCAGCGCCTGCTACTGCGACACCTGCGCCGTCCACTTCCGTACCTGGCTGCGCGCCACCTACCAGGACCTCGACGCGGTCAACGACGCCTGGGGCACCGCCTTCTGGGGCCAGCGCTACGGCTCCTTCGACGAGATCCAGCCGCCCAGGGCCACCCCCACCGTCTGCAACCCCGCCCACCGCCTCGACTACGCGCGCTTCGCCGACGCCACCATGCGCGAGAACTTCGTACGGGAGCGCGACCTGCTCCACCGGCTCGCCCCCGGCATCCCCGTCACCACCAACTTCATGACCGCCCTCAGCCAGTGCGACTCCGTCGACTACTGGGCCTGGGGCCGCGAGGTCGACCTCGTCACCAACGACCACTACCTCATCACCGACGGCCGGCGCACCCATGTGAACCTCGCCATGGCCGCCGACCTCACCCGCTCCGTGGCCGGCGGCGCCCCCTGGCTGCTGCTCGAACACTCCACCAGCGGCGTCAACTGGCAGCCCCGCAACCCCGCCAAGGCCCCCGGCCAGATGGCCCGCAACAGCCTCGCCCACGTGGCGCGCGGCTCGGAGGGCGCGCTGTTCTTCCAGTGGCGCCAGTCCCGGCGCGGCGCCGAGAAGTTCCACTCCTCGATGGTGCCGCACGCCGGCACCGACAGCCGTGTCTGGCGCGAGGTCGTCGGCCTCGGCGCCCACCTGGACAGCCTCGCCACCGTACGCTCCACCCGTACCGTCGCCGACGCCGCCGTCGTCTGGGACTGGCAGTCCTGGTGGGCGCAGCGCCTGGAATGGCGGCCGAGCGAGGACCACGACGCCCGCGAGCGCGCCGACTCCTTCTACGAGGCGCTCTACGACCGCCACCTCACCGTGGACTTCGCCCACCCCGATGCCGATCTCTCCCGCTACCCGCTCGTCGTGGTGCCCGCCCTCTACCTCGCCACCGAGGAGACGGGCCGCAATCTGCGCGCCTATGTCGAGAACGGCGGCACCCTCGTCGTCTCGTACTTCTCCGGCATCGTCGACGAGCACGACGCCGTCCACCCGGGCGCCTGCCCCGGCGTGCTGCGCGACGTCCTCGGCCTGACCGTCGAGGAGTTCTCCCCGCTCGGCGAGGGCGATCGCGTACGGATCACCGCGGCCGACGGCGCGGAGCTGACCGCCGACGTGTGGAGCGAGTTCGTCGTCCCGCGCGGCGCCGAGACGGTCTGGACCTACGCCGACGGGCTTGCCGCCGGCCACCCGGCCGTCACCCGTCACCGCCTGGGCCGCGGCACCGCCTGGTACGTCTCCACCCGGCTCGCCCCCGGCGCGCTCGACACGATCCTCGGCGCCGCCGCCGACGACGCGGGGATCGCGCCGCGCACCGAACTCCCGCACGACGTCGAGGTCGTCCGCCGGTCCGGGGAGAGCGGCGAGTACCTGTTCGCCATCAACCACACCGGTACGGACGCCAAGGTGCCACTGCCCGCCGCGGGCACCGAACTCCTCACCGGCGAACGGGCCTCGGGCGGACTCGCCCTGCCGGCCGGTTCCGTACGGGTCGTGAAGCTCGACGCCTGAGCGCGGCCCCCGGGCCCGCGCCACGGCAGACGTACGACTGAGCCGCACACGCACCACCGAGCCGCACACGCACCACTGGGCCGACACGCACCACCGAGCACCACGGTCTTGCCGAGCACCACCGGGACACACCCCCTGCCCCGTCCATCGGTCGAAGGGACATCGACGATGCACCTCGCACACCGCACCTGGCGCACCCGACTCGGAGCCACCGCCACCGCCGCACTCGGCGCGCTGCTCCTGACCGCGCTGCCCGCGCAGCAGGCCCAGGCCGCCACGACCCTCACCAACCCCGGCTTCGAGTCCGACTCCACCGGCACCGCCACCCCCACCGGCTGGTCCACCTACTCGGCCGCCGGGCAGAACGCCGCCTCGTTCTCCGAGAGCGGCGGGGCCTCCGGGAACCGCCGCCTCGCCCACTGGTCGGCCTCGGCGTACAAGGTCGAGACCTACCAGTACCTGACGGGCCTGGCCGACGGTACGTACACACTCAGCGCCCGTGTCCGTTCCAGCGGCGGCCAGAACTCCGCCTACATCGCCCTGCGGAACTGCGGCGGCGCCGAGCAGCGCACGGATCTGCCGCCCACCGCCGACGGCGCGTGGATCCGTATCGTGACCTCGGTCCGGGTGAGCGGCGGCAGCTGCACCGTCAGCCTCAACTCCGACGCGCACGCGGGGGAGTGGGCCAACTTCGACGACCTGACGTTCGCGCCCGGCGCCACCGGGCTGTCCGTCAAGGGCGGCGACCTCTCCACCCTCCCGAAGAACGAGGCGTTCGGCGCCACCTACAGCGGCGCCACCGGACAGAGCGGCAACGCGCTCGGCCTGCTGCGCGGCGCGGGCATGAACTACGTACGGCTCAAGGTGTGGGTGAACCCGGCCGACGGCTACAACAACAAGGCCCGCGTCCTCGCCATGGCCAAGCGGGCCAAGGCCGAGTCGATGAAGGTACTGATCGACTTCCACTACTCGGACCGCTGGTCCGACCCGGGCCAGCAGACCAAGCCCGCCGCCTGGGCCTCGCACACGTACAGCCAGCTCCGGACCGACGTCTACAACCACACCTACGACGTGCTCAACGCCCTCAAGGCGCAGGGCACCACGGCCGACATGGTCCAGATCGGCAACGAGATCAACGGTGGCATGCTCTGGCCCGAGGGCTCCACCGACAACTGGACCCAGCTCGCCGGTCTGCTGACCTCCGGTGCCCAGGCCGCCAACGCCGTCTCCCCGTCCACCCAGATCGCGCTGCACCTCGCCAAGGGCGGTGACAACGGGGGCACCCGCTGGTGGTTCGACCAGGCGGTGGCCCGGCAGGTGCCCTTCGACGTGATCGCCCTCTCGTACTACGGGTACTGGCACGGTCCGCTCTCCGGGCTCCAGGCCAATCTGGACGATGTGTCCGCCCGCTACGGCAAGCCGGTGCTCGTCGCCGAGACGGCGTACGCCAGCACCCTCGCCAACGGCGACTTCCTGGAGAACAACATCGCTACCAGCGGCCAACTGGCGCCCGGTTACCCGGCCACCCCCGCCGGCCAGGCCGCCAACCTCCGGGACGTGATGAACGTCGTCGAGGCGGTCCCGGGCGGACGCGGACTGGGCATCGTCTACTGGGAACCGGCCTGGACCGCGGTCAAGGGCAGCGGCTGGGACCCGCAGGACCCGTCCTCGGGCAACGCCTGGGAGAATCAGGCGCTCTTCGGGTACGACAAGAAGCTCCTGCCCGCCGCGAACTGGTTCGCCCACCGCTGACCGTCCCGCGCCTCCCGGTGCGTACGTGCGCCGCACCGGGACCGACATCCCGCGGTGCCTCGCCGCCTACCGGGCCGGCGGCGCCCGCGAGGCCGCCCGGTTCGTCGCCGGGGCCTTTCGCCCCGACAGCCCCCGCGGCCTGCGCACGGCGCACCTGCGCACCATGACCGGCACCCCGGACCATGTCATCGCCCAGTCCTACGCGGGCATGTACACCGACCCCGGCGCGGTCGGTGCCCGGCCGCACAGCGAGGCATACCTGGCGCGCCGCACCTGCCCGGCCCTCACCGTACGGACCACGCGGGGCGCCGCCGCGTGGGAGCGCACCACGCTGGGCACCGGCCCGGGCGCCACCGGCTCCCGGGTCGAACACTGGCCCGACACCGGCCACTACCTCCACGAGGAACACCCCGAACGCACGGTCCGACTGATACGCGGCTGGACCGAGCGACACGACGGACCGACATATCGCCAACACGACGGTCGTGGCTGATTACTGACGGCACGTAAGGAAGCAGATCCGGACCGGGCACAGCGGGAGGCGCCTTCGGCCGATCCCGCTGCTACGCTCCGATTCTCGGTGCCGTGGCCTGGCCGGTGATCGAGCGGAAGCAGACAAGGAGCGGCATCGTGGGCACTGTCGTCGACGATCCCACCCACGCCGAATTCCATGAGTTCTTCGAGCGGCACTACGCCGAACTCTCGCGACTGGCCTACCTGTTGACCGGCGAGGCCGACACGGCCGACGACCTCGCGTCGGACGCCCTGCTCGCGCTCTGGCACCGCTGGGACCGCGTCAGGGCGGCCGACCACCCCGTCGCATACGCCCGCGGGGTGGTCACGAACCTGGCCAAGTCCCGGATCCGCAGCGCCGTTCGGGAGCGCCGCCGGGTCGCGCTGTTCTGGTCACAGCGCGGTGAGCGGTTCGACGGCCCGGACGTGCCCGCGGTGCTCGACGTACGGACGGCACTGCGGCGCCTGCCCTTCCGTAAACGGGCCTGCGTGGTGCTGCGCCACGCGCTCGACCTCTCGGAACGGGACACGGCGCTCGCTCTCGGCATCTCGGTGGGTACGGTCAAGAGCCAGACCTCCCGGGGTATGGCGGAGCTGCAACGGCTGCTCGGCCCCGGGGCGTCGGCGCAGCGGGTGCATGCCACGGTGGCGGCGGACCGTACCGAAGGAGGCAGGGGCTGATGGTGGACGACGACCTGCCCACGCGATTGCGGGAGGCGGCCGGTGAGCACCGCCCCGACCGGGAGCGCATGCTCGCGCGCGTGGAGCGCGGCATGGCGGGCCCGAGGGCCGTGGGGCGCCCTGCGCAGCCCCTGCGCCCGGCCGGCTGGCCGCGGGTGGCCGTGGTGACGGCAGCGGCGGCCGGCGCCCTCGGCGTGGGGGCGCTCGCGCTCGTCTCCACCCAGGGGACGCCGAACCAGACGGTGGCGGCCTCCCCGGAACCGGCGCGCCCCTCCGCGGAACCCGCCCCGGGCCTCTCGTCCCCGCACGCCCCGGTGGAGCGGTCGCCGAGCCGGAGCCCGGAGGGCCACGCCACGGCCGGGACGTCGCGTCCCGCAGGCCCACCGGAGACGCGGACCTCGCCCGCCGCCCCGGACAACCCCCCGGCCGGTTCGGCCGCCCCCTCGCCGACCCCGGAGAGCGGCTTCCTCCGCTCCGAGGGGGTGGTGGACCCGCACAGCAACGCCTACTGGGCGCAGAGCAACATCACACTCCGGACCGAAAGGCCGCTGACCTCGCTCACCGTGGAACTGCGCGTCGTCGCCACCGGCGGGATCGAGGACGCAGGCTCCTGGCGGTCTTTGCCCGAACAGGACTTCACCCTCTCCGTCCGTGTGCGCGACGGCGCGCTGGTCTACCGGTGGACACTGCGGGACGGCGCGACCGTACCGGCCGGCGAGCATGTTTTCGCGGGCCAGTACAACCACGACGAGGGCGGACGCAACGCCGAGGACGACCGCTACACGGCACGGGCGGTCTCCTCCGGCGAAACCGCCGAGGTGACAGGGGACTTCGCCCCGGGAGGCTGACGGGCCCGGCACCGGCGGGACGCGGGCGGGCCCGGGCGCGGCGTGGTGTGCCGGCCGGCTCGGGCCCGGGCGGTCAGGAGCCGGTACGGGATTCGAGGTCGCGGCGGGTGTCGTCGCCGTAGACTCCGGTCTCGTCGCCCCGGATCCCGTACCAGAGCTGGAACCGGCCGACCGCCTCGGTGAGCACCGTGTCGTACGTGCCGCTGACACTGCCGCCCTCGTACACGTTGGGGATGCGCGACAGTCGCTCCTGCAGATCGCTCACCTCCGGTCCGCTGTCGCCCTCCTGGAGTACGGGGGCGGCCCCGCCCGGGTCGGCGGGTGCGGCGGTCGGCGGTGTTCCGGGCGCCGGGGCCGTGGTGGGCGGCGCGGTCGGGGACGGGAACGGGGAGGAGGCGGGCGGCTCGGCAGCCTCGCTCGTACCCTCCGAGCCGCCCCAGGTGAGCAGTAGCGCGACCCCGAAGCCCACCACCCCGGCGCCGGCCACGCCGAGGAAGGCGGTGAACCGGGCGCTGCGGCCCGTCGTGGTGTTCCACCCGGTCTCGCCCGACGGTGCGGGAACGGGCGGCAACTCCTCGGTGTCCGTGGTGTCCTGGGAGGAATCGGAGGCCGTATGCCCCCTGCGGAAGTCCCAGGAATCCGACGGCTTCGGTGAACTCGGCGGCTTCGTCGGTCCGGACGGCTTCGCGCCCAGCGGTACGTTTTCCCAGCCCTCGCCGCGGCCGTCCTCCGGGTCGTCGGTGCCGGTGTCCTCCGGGCGGAAGAGCTCGGTGAAGTCGGAGAGCGCGCGGGGCCGCCGGCGGCGTATGACATGCGTCGGTTCCAGCACCGTACGTCGCCCGGGCCGCGTGGGATCGGATGGCTCCGTCACGCCCGCCTCCTTCACCGCTTGCCTGACTGTCCGTTCGGATCGGGACGCTACCCCGATCGCCCGGGACATGTGTGCGAATGGCGTCAAGTGGCGGGTGAGGCAGAACACTTGGCCGGTGCTGAACGCACGGGCGGCGCACCCTCCGGCTCCGCGCACAGCAGCCGCGGGTACGCGACAGCGGCGCCCCCGGTAGTGCGGGGACGCCCCTGCGCGCTCCGGTCCGGTCATGTCGTCAGCGGCACGGCGGCCGTGCGGACGCCGTCACCCGGACGCCGTCAGCAGTACTGCGACTCCTTGCCGATGGAGCGGTACATGCAGTCCGCGTTCTCCAGGAGTTGCAGCACCGCGTCGCGGTTCCTGCTGGTCTCCCGGGTGATCACCTCGTCGGGCGGATAGAAGCCACCACCCGAACTCGACGACGGATACATCTCGAAGGTGTACGCGAAGACCTTGTGCGTACCCCACAGCCAGTCGTCGATCGAACCGTCCGTGATGTACAGGTCGCTGGACTGCTCCGGGGTGTAGCCGTTGCTCGCGGCCATCTTGCGCCCCACGGTGGCGAACGCGTCGCGGTCGTCCGCGGTCATCCCGGTGGTGGTGTCCGCGGTGGTGTAGCCGAAGGGCCACAGCACCAGCTCGCTGTAGGTGTGGAAGTCGATCGCCGCCTTGATCTGCTGGGTGCCGCCGACGACCCTGCTCCGTACGAAGTCCGCGACGACCTTCACCTCGGGCGCGGACTCGGCGGCGGCGCCCCGGTAGGTCTCGGACGAGGCGCTGCCCGAGGAGCCGCCGCAGCAGCCCCACCGGTAGGCCCAGTTGCGGTTCAGGTCCGTACCGACCGCGCTGGACGAGGAGTTGGGCTGGCGGTTCTTGCGCCAGCTCCGGTACGAGCCGGTGGCGATGTCGTACTCCCCGCCGTCCGGGTTGAGATCCGGCACGATCCAGATCTCGCGGCTGTTCACGATGCTGGTGACGCGCGAGTCGGTGCCGTATCCGGAGGTCAGGTTCTTCAGCAGGTACAGCGCCATCTCGACGGTGAGGTGCTCACGTGCGTGCTGGTGGTGGGTGAACAGGACTTCGGGCTCGTTCTCGTCGGTGGCGGCATTGTCGCTGATCTTGATGGCGACGATGTCGCGGCCCTGGTACGAGGTACCGATGACCCGCCGGCTCACGATCCCGGGGTTGGCCGCGATGACGGAGCTGATCTCGCTCGTCATCTCGGCGTAGTTGTGGTACGACGAGTCGGCCGAGGGGAAGTCGAAGGGCACGGCGTCCGCCCCGGCGGAGCGGTCGGGCACGGTGCCCAGCGGAGTGGGGTCGTACCCCAGCGCGCGCAGCTTCCGTACCTCGGCGGCGCGGGCGGAGACGACCACGCTCTCGCTGTCCGACTCGTCGATGGTCACACCGGTCGCGGCGAGCGCCGTACGCGTGGCGGAGGTGGTGTGCGCCCGGATCTCGTACTGCTGAAGGTCCTCGGCGGCGGCCGCTCTGGCCGCGGCGGCCGAAGGGGTGTCGCCGGCTCCGCTGGCCGTCGCGCCGGCGCCGAGAGCGAGGGCGAGCGCGAGGGCGGTGAGGGTCACGGTCCGTCTGCGGCGGACGGCGCCGCTTCCGCGGATGCGCAGTCGCATGGGGGGCTCCTGGGTGTGGTGGTGTGGGGGAGCGGGAGCGGTGAGGCTCCTCGGGCGGTGGTGCGTCGTGGCTCCGCCCGTGTGCGGGACATCCTGAAGGTGTGGCATGCCCCGGTCAAGGGTGCGAATGAGGCAACTCCGGCCGCGTTGGTGTGGCGGTACTGTTGCGGTGCGGACGGCGCCCAGTTGAGGACCGTGTCCTGGTGGGCGATGCACCGGTCGCTGCGGACGATCTGCCGGTCGCCCTGCGCGTTGACGGCCACCGCCTGTGTGTCGGTGATCTCCGGGTGCTTGGACCTCAGCCAGGTTCTGGACGGTCACCCCGGTGACGGTGAGATCGCTCGCGGAGAAGGTCGCGGTGGCGCTGCCCGCGGTGCCGTACGCCGACCCGTCGGGCTTCTTGGTCCCGAGGCGTTGTCGTAGGTGATCACGACGTCCTCGGCAATGCCGGTGGCGCCCTTGATCGTCGCCGGCGCCCGCGTCCGTCCCTTCGTACCGCCTGGTTGTCAGTGCCCCCGTCTACGCTGACGTGTGTGATTGATTCCGACGATGTCCGCCGTATCGCGCTGTCCCTGCCGGAGACGGTGGAGAAGGAAGCCTGGTCCATGCCGACCTTCCGGGTGGCGGGAAAGATGTTCATCACGGTCCCGGACGACGAGACCTCGTTCGCGGTCCGCTGCCCCCGGTACGAGCGGGCGGAGCTGATCGCCGCCGAGCCGGAGAAGTTCTGGGTGCCGGCCCACGAGGCGGCCTCCGCGTGGGTCCGGGTACGGCTGCGCGCCCTGGACGATCTCGACGAGCTGTACGACATCCTGGTGGACTCCTGGAAGCAGGCGGCCCCGCCGCGCCTCCTGGAAACCTTCCCTGCCCCGGGTCCAGGCTCCGGATCAGCCCCCGGCCCCGGGACCGGCTGACCCGGGCCGCCCGCCCGGGGGCCCCGCGCCCGGCGGGCCGGAGCCTGGCATGATCTGCGGCATGGCTGAACGTGTGATCGCCGCGTGTGACGGCGCGTCGAAAGGAAATCCCGGGCCCGCCGGCTGGGCCTGGGTCGTCGCCGACGGCGAGGAGACCCCCGTCCGCTGGGAGGCGGGCCCCCTGGGCACGGCGACCAACAACGTCGCGGAACTCACCGCCCTGGAGCGGCTGCTGACCGCCACGGACCCCGAGGTCGCGCTGGAGATCCGGATGGACTCCCAGTACGCGATGAAGGCCGTCACTACCTGGCTGCCCGGCTGGAAGCGCAAGGGCTGGAAGACCGCCTCGGGCAAGCCGGTCGCCAACCAGGAGCTGGTCGCCCGGATCGACGCGCTGCTCGGCGACCGGTCCGTGGAGTTCCGCTACGTCCCCGCGCACCAGGTCGACGGCGACCGGCTCAACGACTTCGCCGACCGTGCCGCGAGCCAGGCGGCGCTCGCCCAGCGCGCCGCGGGCAGCGAACACGGTTCCCCGCAGCCCCCGGCCGCGCCCGACACCGTACGGTCGTCAGGTGCCCGGGGGGCCGGTTCCTCCCGTACGGGGACGGCGGCGAAGGCGGGCGGCAAACCCGCGGCGAAGTCCGGGTCGCGCAGGACCCTCAACGCCAAGTTCCCGGGCCGCTGCCGCTGCGGACGCTCCTACGCGGCGGGCGAGTCCATCGCCAAGAACCCCGACGGCTGGGGCCACCCGGCCTGTGCCACCGCCTCCGCCGTCTGAGCCGCCCCGGGAGGTCGTCTCTCACCAAGTGGCCGCAGCGGCTTGCCGGTTGAGCCATGAACTCGGTGAACTCCAGTTCGTTTTCGGCCACCCTGTGACCTGATCATCACTTCCTGCTACCGCGATCTGCTGCGAAGATTCTCGACGTTCAAGATCGTTCGGCCCTGCAACGCACATTCCTTGTCGAAAAGGTGGGTTGATGATGAGCCTCAAGCGCGCAGTCAAGATGGCGGCCGTGTCCACGGCACTGGTGGTGGCCGGTGCCACTCCCGCGCTGGCGACCGTGATCAGCATCGGGGGCGGCACCTGGGACTACGGGGCGGGCACCGCCATCGTCTGGTCGGACTACTACCACGGCTCCAAGTGCCACGGTTCGACCTCGGTCGGCAAGTACATCGACAGCGACGAGGAAGCAGCCGGCGGCTGGTCCCTCACACAGGCCGAGGTCGCGCTGTCGGGGAACGAGAGCTACTACAGAACGAGCTGCTGACCCACTGGCAGCATGCGTAGCGTGCCCCCGAGGAGCCGCGTTCCACGCGGCCCTCGGGGGTTTCGCGCGCTCTCCACCACCTGGCCGGTCGATCTCACCCATAGCTTTGTAGGACACGCATGCTGCATCGTGGCGTCACGTTCGCCCACGCCGTCATCCTGGCGTTCTCCGCCCTGTTCTCCTTCCTGTTCCTGAAGAGCTTCGAAGACCAGTGGGCCCTGGGCTACGACGCGGTCGTCCAAGTCGGCGAGTCCCGTGACACCAGCACCAGCCGCGCCGTCGGCGAAGCCCTCGACGCCTTCGCCCGCGACCACGACGTCACCGTCGGCCGTCAGGAACCCGACCTGAAGCGTCCCGACCGGAGCCGGTATCTCTACCTGACGCCGACCGGCCCCCGGGCCGGCTGGCTCGACAGCGGTTACCCGGCCTTCAGCCCCGGGCAGCTCACCACCACGCGCCCGCTGTCCGATCTCTCGAACCGCGACCCCCGCGGCCTCTACTACCTCTTCGGCGATTCCGGCACCGTCGGGCCCTTCATCAAGCTGCTGGAGGAGCACGGTCTCACCGCCCGGCATGTCCGGCCCGCCTCCGTCGAACAGGTCTCCTTCGCGTACGGCGGCGGAGCCCTGGCCCGTTCCCTGATCGTCATCGCCCTCGTCTGCGTCACCATGACCGGGGCCGGTGTGCTGCTCAACGCCAAGTCGTACGGGGTGCTGCGCCTCCAGGGCATGTCGCTGCCCGGGATCCTCGCCCGTGACCTGCTCCGGCTCGCCCGCTTCTGGGGGGCCTTCCTCTCGGTCCTGGTGATCGGGACGACCGCCCTGCTGGCCTGGTACAACCACCTGGCCTGGTTCGGTCTGTTCACCGCCCTCACCGCGGCGACGGCCGCCGCCTTCACCGCCCTCACCCTCGCCACCCACGCGGGGATGCTCGCCCTGACCGCGCGCTCCGGCACCCTGGCCGCCCTCAAGGGCGAGATACCCGCCCGCTCCACGGCCGTCGCCACCTACCTCGTCCGCGTGCCCGCCCTGCTGCTCGCCCTGGGCATCGCGGCCTCGGTCCTCCAAGCCGGACAGGACCTGACCCGGCGGCAGGACACCTTCGCGCGGTACGAGCAGGCCGGGCAGGCCTCCTCCGTACGGTTCAACGGCTACCTGGGAGCCGCCGACTCCCTGCGGAGACTCGAAGCGAAGGTCGGCCCCTGGCTGCGCGCGGCCGACGCGGACGGCGAACTCGTCCTGGCCGGCCGGAAGGACATCCGGAGATCCCGGGACGGGCAGAACATTCCGGTGGACGGCCTGATGGTCGTCAACAGGACCTTCCTCGACCATCAGAAGATCCTCGGCCCGGACGGCCGCCGCTACGCGCGCGCCGCCGCCGAGGAGAACCCGGGCAGCACCGGGAAGAGCCCGGGCGGCAGCGGAGACGCGCAGCGGATCCTGCTGCTGGTCCCGCAGCATCTCGCCGCCCACACCGCTGAGCTCAAGGCGATGGTGCCGGGCCTGGTCAGCCCTCCTGATCCGGACCGGATCACGCCCGCGATGATCGCGGTCCTCCCCACCGCCGACAATCAGGAGATCTTCACCTACAACGCCCGCGGCAGCTACCGCCCCGGGCAGGACCGGCGCGCGGACGACTCGTCCCTCACCGACCCCGTGATCGTCGTCGTCCCCAACGGCGCCGACTACATCAGCGACAAGGGCTACACCGCCTACGCCTCCCAGCGGAGCATCGTCTTCCCGGATCCCGCCGACATCACCGCCGGTATCGACGCGCGCGACCTGCACAGCGAGGTCATCGCCGTCAGCCCCGTCGCGGGCGACGCCGCCCAGGCGATCCGTGAGATCACCGCCGATTTCCGGCTCCAGCTCTTCAACCTGGCCATCGCGCTCGCCGTCCTGTTCGTCACGGGCGTCGGCGTGGTCATCGTCCACACCCGCAAGAACGCGCAGCGCATCTTCGCCCGGCACCTCCACGGCTGGACCTTCACCAGCACCCACCGCGCCCTGCTGGCCGCCGAGGCGGCGATCGTCGCGCTGCTCGCCTCCTGGATACCGCTCCAGGTCTGGCAGAACAACCAGGGCCTCGCACGGTACGAGGCACTCGGCATCCCCGCCCCGCGCCCCCCGATGACGGTCACCGGCCTGGACCTGACCGTCATCACCGGCCTGGTCGCGGTCGAGATCACCGCCACCCTGGCCGTCCTGGCCTTCTTCCACCGTCGCATCATCAAGGAAGGATCCACCGAAGCGTGATCGACATCGCCGGGCTGTCCAAGTCCTTCGGCACCCGAGTGCTCTGGCAGGACCTGACCTTCACCATCGAGGCCGGGCGGATGCTCGCGCTGACCGGACCCAGCGGATCCGGCAAATCAACCCTCCTCAACTGCCTCGGGCTCCTCGACACCCCCACCACGGGCACCATGCGCCACCACGACCGGGACCTCACCGGGCTCGGCGCCCGCAAGACCCGTATCTACCGCCGCGACACCCTCGGTTACCTCTTCCAGAACTACGCCCTGATCGACAACGCCACCATCGCCGACAACCTCGGCATCGCCGTCCGGCCCGCCCGGAACCGGGGCAGGACCCTGCCCGCGCCGTCCCCCGCCGAGGCACTGGAACGGGTCGGTCTCGCCGGGCGCGAGAAGGACATCGTCCACCGGCTCTCGGGCGGCGAACAGCAGCGCGTGGCCCTCGCGCGCCTCATCGTCAAACAGCCCGCCCTCGTCCTGGCCGACGAGCCCACCGGCGCACTCGACATCGACAACACCCATATGGTCATCGACACCCTGCGCACCCTGGCCGACAGCGGCTGCGCCGTGGTGATCGCCACCCATGACCCCGTCGTCAGGGACCTGTGCGACAGCGTCCTCGATGTAGGGACATCCACCACCCCCACGCCCGTCAAGGAGATCAGCGCCCCATGAACCCTCGCCTGACCTGGTCCATCGTGGCTGTCGTCGCGCTGGCCGCCGCCGTTCTGCTCCTCTACGGCACTCACGCGCTGACGATCGTCCAGCGCCTGGTCCTCAGCCTGTTCTGAGACGAGCCGCCGGTACGGCCGGGCCGACGGGGCGGCCCGTCAGCCCGGCCGGTCCGCCAGCCGCTCCGTCACCCAGTGGTGGAAGGCGCCGATGTGGTGCTCCGAGGGGACGAGCACACCGCCCTCGTGGTAGACCCGGGAGCTCATCCCCGGCTGGGTGCGCTCACAGGCGTCGAAGTCCTGGACGTTGACCCGGTGGAACAGCTCCACCGACGTGGACAGGTCCTCGCCCCGGGCCACCACCTCCGGGGCGTACAGCCAGTCGCACTCGACGACCGTACGGTCCGCGGCGATCGGGAACATCCGGTGCAGGATCACATGGTCGGGAACCAGATTGACGAAGACGGCCGGCTTCACGGTGATCGCGTAGTAGCGCCGGTCCTGCTCCTCGGCGATCGAGGGCAGCCGGCCGGGGCCCGCACTGCCGTCCACCGTGAAGCCCAGCGCCTGCGGCGCGAACCGAGCGCCGTGTCCCACGTAGTACTGGGCGGCGAAGCCCTCCGCGAACTCCGGCAGGATCTCGGTGAGTTCGGGGTGGATCGTGGCGCAGTGGTAGCACTCCATGAAGTTCTCGACGATGAGTTTCCAGTTGGCCCGCACGTCGTACGTGATGCGCCTGCCGAGCGCCAGCTCCTCCGTGCGGTAGCGCTCGATGGACGCCGTGTCGCCCAGCCGCTCCACCGCCGCCCCCAGCACCGTGTCCTCGAAGGACGGCGGCTCCTCGGCCAGGCAGAGCCACGCGTACCCCAGCCACTCCCGCAGCGCGACCGGCCGCAGCCCGTACGCGACCCGGTCGACGTCCGGCATCCTCACCAGGTTGGGCGCCGCGATCAGCTTCCCGTCCAGGTCGTAGGTCCAGGCGTGGTACGGACACTGGAGGTTGCGGCGCACCTGCCCCGACTCCTCCGTGCACAGCCGGGCTCCCCGGTGCCGGCACACATTGAGGAAGGCGCGCAGCTCACCCCTTCTGTTGCGGGTGACGAGCACCGACTCGCGGCCGATCCGTACGGTACGGAACGCGCCGGGCCCGGTGAGATCGGAGCCGCGCACCGCGCAGAACCAGAGCGACTCGAAGATCCTCTCCTGCTCCAGCGCGAAGATCCCGGGGTCGGTGTAGGAGTGGCCGGGAAGCGTGGCGATCAGGCTCGGGGCCGTGCCGCTCTCCACGGACGGGGGCGTGGTCGTCATGGCGGTTCTGCCTCTCAGGCGGCCGCGCCGGAGAGCCGGCGCGGATCGAACAGCTCGATGGGGTGACGGGTGGCGCCGGTGAGCGCGAGATCCGCGACGATCTCACCCACCACGGGGACGAACTTGAAGCCGTGCCCGGAGAAACCGCAGGCCACGACCACCGCCGCCGGGTGCGCCGGATGCCGGGCGATGACGAAGTGCTCGTCGGGGGTGTTGGAGTACATGCAGGTCGCCGCCTGCTGGAAGGTGCCTGGCAGGGACGGGATGTGGCGGCGCATGTGCGCGGCCATCGCCTCGATCTCCTCCTCGCGCACCGTCCGGTCGATGGTCCCCGGGGTGCACACCGCGCCCTTGCGGAAGAAGGCGACCTTGGCGCCGCCGCCGGGGCCGTCGATCGCGGGGAAGCCGTACACCTGCACACCGTCCCCGTCCTCCCAGATGTAGATGGGATGGTGCTCGGGGAGGAAGGGCGCGACGCCGCCCTCCGGCCGGAACCAGTACATGACCTGCCGCTCGATGGTGAACGGCACACCCAGGTCCGCCAGCAGCTCCGGCGCCCACGCGCCCGGGCAGATCACCAACTGGCCCGCGGTGTACACGGCCTCGGGGGTGTGCACCCGTACGCCCGCGCCGCCCGGCAGCTCCTCCCAGCGGATCACCGGCTCCTCGAAACGCAGCTCCGCGCCTGCCCGGGCGGCCAGTTGGACATGGGCGGCGACCGTGTTCTCCGGGCGCACCAGGCCCGCCCGCGCCTCGAACAGGGCGACCTCGTCGTCGCGCGGCGTCAGCGTCGGGAAGCGGCGCCGGATCTCCCGCGCGTCGAGCATCTCGTGCGGGAGGTCCCACTGGAGCGCCGAGCGCAGCGACCCCGACACGGCGAGGCTGTCCGGGCGGCCCACCATCACACCGCCGCACAACGTCGCCACCTCGCGCCCGGTGTCCCGCTCCAGCCGCTCGTACAGCTCGTAACTGCGCAGCAGCAGCGGCACATACGCCGGGTCCTCGAAGTAGGACTGCCGGGTGATCCGTGAACCGCCGTGGCTGGAGCCCCGGTTGTGGACCGGGCCGAACCTCTCCAGACCCAGCACCCGGACGCCGCGCGCCGCGAGATGGTAGGCGGCGGCCGAGCCCATACCGCCGAGTCCGAGGACGATCACGTCGTACGTCGGTGCCATGTGTGCTCCTCCGGGGAAGGGCTGTTCGGGTCAGCGGCGGATACGGGACATGCCCGGGTCGAACAGCGGCTCCTCGGCGACCGTCGCCGGGACCTTCTCACCGAAGTACTCCACGGACACGGCCGTCCCCGGCACGGCGTGCGCCGCGGGCAGCCAGGCGTACGCCACGGTCCTGCCGACCGTGTAGCCGTACCCGGCGCTGGTGACGTACCCGAGGGCCGAACCGTCCACGTACACCGGCTCCTTGCCGAGCACCACCGCGGCCGGATCGTCCAGTGTCAGACAGACCAGTCTGCGCCCGGGGGCCTGCGCCGCACGGTCCGCGAGCGCGTCCCGGCCGGTGAAGTCGCCCTTGTCCATCCGGACGGCGAAGCCGAGGCCCGCCTCGTACGGGTCGTGCTCGGTCGTCATGTCCCGGCCCCAGGCGCGGTATCCCTTCTCCAGCCGGAGACTGTCGAAGGCGCCGCGCCCGGCGGCGATCACCCCGAGGTCCCGCCCGGCTTCCCACAGGGTGTCCCACAAGCGCGGCCCGGTGTCGGCGCCGGTGTACAGCTCCCAGCCCAGCTCACCGACGTAGCTCAGCCGCAGCGCGGTCACCGGCACGTCCCCGATCCAGGTGCGCCCGGCCCGGAAGTAGCCGAACGCCTGATGCGAGAAGTCGTCGCGGGTCAGCGGCTGCACCAGCGCGCGGGCGAGCGGACCCCAGACCCCGACGCAGCAGGTGCCGGAGGTGACATCCCTGACCAGCACGTCGTCCGGTGCGTGCCGCAGCAGCCAGTCGAGGTCCTGGCCGCTGTTGGCGCCGACCTGGAAAAGCCGCTCCCCAAGGCGCGCGACGGTCAGATCGCTGCGGATCCCGCCGGCCTCGTCCAGCAGCAGGGTGTACGTGACCGCCCCCGTTTTCCTCGCGAGCTGGTTGGTGGTCATCCGCTGGAGGAAGTCCAGGGCCCCGGCGCCGGTGACCTCCAGCCGCCGCAGCGGTGTCATGTCGTACAGGGCGACCCTCTCGCGGGTGGCGCGCGCCTCCGCCGCCACGATCGGCGACCAGTACCTGGCCGACCAGGCGTCGCGGGCGGGGAGGTCCACCGAGGCGGCGAGCGGCGCGTTCGCCTCGTACCAGTGCGGCCGTTCCCACCCGCCGCTCTCCAGGAACACGGCACCGAGCTCCCGCTGGCGGGCGTAAAAGGGCGAGACGCGCAGCGGCCGGGGCCGCTCGGCGGGCTGGAGCGGATGGACGATGTCGTACACCTCGGCGAACTGCCGCGCGCCGCGCTCGGCCACATAGCCGGGGGAGAGCTGGACGTCCTCGAAGCGGTGGAGATCGCACTCGTGGACGTCGACCGAGGGCCGCCCGTCGGTCAGCCACTCGGCGACGGCCTTCGCCACCCCGGCCGAGTGGGTCACCCATACGGCCTCGGCCAGCCAGAATCCGCGCAGCTCACGGGTTTCACCGAGGACCGGCATCCCGTCGGAGGTGAAGGAGAAGACCCCGTTGAAGCCCTCCTCGACCCGGGACGCGGCGAGCGCGGGCAGCAGCCGGACGGACCGCTCCCAGCCGCGGGCGAAGTCGTCCCCGGTGAAGGCGAGCGAGGACGGCATGACCTCGGCGTCGTCGTACGCGGGCAGGGTGAACGGGTCGACGGGCAGCGGCCGGTGGTCGTACGAGCCGATACCGATCCGGTCGGTGTGCTCGCGGAAGTAGAGATCGGCGTCCTGGAAGCGCAGGATCGGCCGGCCGGCCTCGGTACGCGGATCGTTGACGCCCGCCAGCTCGGGCAGCGGCGCGGTTCTCACATACTGGTGGGCCAGCGGCAGCAGCGGTACGGGCACCCCGGCCAGCTCGCCGACGACCGGCCCCCAGAAGCCCGCCGCCGAGACCACGACATCGGCGGGGAAGCCGCCCCGGTCGGTGACGACCCCGGTGACCCGGCCGTCCGCCCGCTCGATCCCGGTGACGGTGTGCCGCTCCAGGAAGCGCGCGCCGCGCTGCTGAGCCCGGCGGGTCTGCGCCCGGCAGGCGAGCACGGCGCGGACCAGACCGTCGCCGGGGGTGTGGAAGCCGCCGAGCACCTGCCCGGGGTCGAGCAGCGGCCACAACTCGGCGCACCGCTCGGGAGTGATCAGCTCGCCGTCCACGCCCCAGGAGGCGGCGTAACCGGCCTTGCGGTGCAGATCGGCCCACCGCTCGGGGGTCGTGGCGACCTCCAGACCGCCCACCCGGTGGTAACAGGGCAGTCCGTCGACGTCGAGCCCGGCGAACTTCTCGGCCGTGTACGTGGCGAACGCGGTCATGGTCTTCGAGGGGTTGGTCCGGAACACCAGGCCGGGGGCGTGCGACGTGGAGCCGCCGGGCGCGGGCAGCGGGCCCTGCTCCAGTACGGTGACATCGCTCCAGCCGCGGGCGGTCAGCTCGTCGGCGAGGGAGCAGCCGACGATGCCGGCCCCGATGATGACAACGCGCGCTGCGGGGTCAAGCGTGCGGGACATACCCCTCCTCGGATCGGTGCGTTCAGGGGTGTGCGCTGTGCGGGCTCATGGAAGACGCGGGGGGTGCGAGACGTACGGCGTGTACGCGGCGGTGCGAGGGCACGGCGGGGCTGTGGCCGGACAGCGGGCACCGGCCACACCACCCCGCCTCTTGTTGCGCGGTGCAGTGCGTGTTGCGCTATGTGAGACATCCTGAGAACGGCGGCAGGGAGTGTCAAGGGCGCCCGGTTAATGCCAGGTAAAGGCCCCCGGGGAAGCGCTGCTCACCGGTCCCGACACGGCCCGGGGCAAAATCTGACGCCACGTCAGCCGCACTGTCGGACGCCTCCGTTCGGGCGCCCTGTCGGACTCCTCCCGCCGGGCGGCGGTCTCAGACGCTGTGCCCCATACGGCGCGACAGTTCCTGGGCCGCCTCCACCACCTTCTTCACCGTCCCCGGCAGCGAGTCACCGGTCATGCGGTAGGCGGGCCCCGACACCCCGATCGCCCCGATGACCGAGCCGTCGAACGCCCTGACCTCGGCCCCGACGGCGTTCAGCCCGCTCTCCAGCTCCTCCGTCGTGCAGGCGTACCCCTGCTCGACCACGGCCACCAACTCCGCCCGCAGCGCGGCCCGGTCGGTGACCGTCCGCTCGGTGAAGCGGGTGGGCGGGTCCGCGAGCAGCGCCTCGCGTCGCTCCTGCGGCAGATGGGCCATCAGCACCTTGCCGGTCGCCGTCGCGTGCAGCGCGAAGCGCCGCCCCAGCCAGTTGTGCGCGGTGACCGCGGCGGGGCCGCGCGCCTGCATGATGTTGACCGCCGCGTCGCTGTCCAGGATCGCGATGTTGGCCGTCTCGCCGGTCTCCTCCGCCAGCGTCCTGATGACCCCGACGCCCTCCTGGGATATGTCCAGACGCAGCGCCGCCGCCCCGGCCAGACGCAGCACACCCGCGCCGAGGTAGTACTTCCCGCGGTCCTTCTCCTGGCCGACCAGCCCCCGGTTCTCCAACACCCCGAGCAGCCGGAACGCGGTCGACTTGTGGACGCCCAACTCGTCGGCGATGTCGGTGACTCCGGCCTCCCCGTGCTGCGCCAGGATCTCCAGCACGCTCACCGCCCGGTCGACCGACTGCACGGACCCCGAAGGCCCCCGCTTTCCCTCGTTCGTCTCTTCAGTTGTGTCCGCCATGTTCCCGATCCCATCCACCGGGCGTCCCGATCCGGCCGTCGTGTTCCGGAATTTCTGGAAGCCCTTGACGGCCGGGCGTTCGGCCAGGATTCTGTTGCGCATCGCGCCTCGCGATGCGTCATGAACAACCGTACGATATTGATTCGCGTGAGGGGGGCCTGTGATTCCCGTCTGCCGCCTTGAAGATCTGCCGGAGGGCGAAGCCGTACGTGTCGATACGGAACCACCCATCGCCGTGTTCCACACCGAGGGCGCGTTCTACGCGATCGACGACACCTGCACGCACCAGGATGCCTCCCTTTCCGAGGGCTGGGTCGAGAACTGCCAGGTCGAATGTCCGCTGCACGCCGCCTCGTTCGATCTTCGCACCGGTGCGCCGAGTTGCCTGCCCGCGCGCAGGCCCGTCCGAACCCACCGGGTCGAGATCGTCGACGGTGTCCTCTGCGTCCTGCCGGCCGTGGCGGCCGTCGCCGTGACCGTCGCCGAGGGCAGCACCGTATGAGGTCGGTCGCCGTGATCGGCGGCTCGCTCTCCGGGCTCCACGCCGTACGCGCGCTGCGCGACCAGGGGTACGACGGGCGGATCACCGTGATCGGCGAGGAGAGTCACCAGCCGTACGACCGGCCTCCGCTCTCCAAACGGTTCCTCACCGAGGAGAGGGAGCCCGCCCCCGAGGGGCTGCTCGAACCGGAGGACGAGAGCGCGCTCGACGTCGAGTGGATCCTCGGCGAGCGCGCCACGCGCCTCGACCCGCGGGCACGCGAGGTCACCCTGGCCGGTGGCCGCCCGGTCAGGGCCGACGGCTTCGTCCTCGCCACCGGCGCCGCCGCCCGTACCCTCCCCGGTTCAACAGGGCGGCCACCGAGCGGCGTTCACACCCTGCGCACCCTCGACGACGCCCGGGCGCTGCGGGCCGAACTGCACGCGGGACCACGCCAGGTGGTGGTGATCGGCGCGGGCTTCATCGGCGCCGAAGTCGCCTCCTCCTGCCGGGGACTCGGCCATGACGTCACCGTGGTCGAGGCGGCGGCGATGCCGCTCCTTCCCCAGCTCGGCGCCGAGATGGCGGGGGCGCTCGCCGCGCTGCACGGCCCGCGCGGTACACGACTGCTGTGTGGCGCGGGGGTGGTGGCGCTGCGCGGCCGTACCCGGGTGGAGTCCGTGGAACTGGCCGACGGGCGCACACTCCCGGCCGAGGTGGTCGTCGTCGGCATCGGTGTCACACCGCGCACCGACTGGCTGGCCGGCTCCGGACTCGCCGTGGACGACGGTGTGCTCTGTGACGCGGGGTGCGCGACCGGCGCGCCGCATGTCGTCGCCGTCGGCGATGTCGCCCGGGTCCACCGGCCGGAACTCGGCGCCCATGTACGGGCCGAACACTGGACCAGCGCGGTCGAGCAGCCGGTCGTGGCCGTCCGTAACCTCCTCGCGGGGCGCACAGTCGACACGTACACGGGACGTCCCTACTTCTGGTCCGACCAGTACGGGATACGCGTACAGTTCGCCGGCCGCCGCGCGCCGACCGACACGGTACGCGTCCTGGAGGGCGAACCGGCCCTGGGCGACTTCCTCGCGGTGTACGAACGCGACGGCAGACCCACGGCCGTCCTCTCCGCGAACCGCCCCCGGCCCTTCACCCGGCTGCGCCGCGCACTCGCCCGCGTGTGAGGCCGCCCCTGGTGCCGGAGCGGCCGCCGCGGTTACGGTCCTCGCATGCCGGACTTCGATCCCGGGTCTCCCGCGTTCCTCGCCGACCCGTACCCCGCCTACGCCGAACTGCGGGCCCGCGGCCGGGCCCACTACTACGAGCCGAGCGACCAGTGGCTCGTCCCGCACCACGCGGACGTCTCGGCGCTGCTGCGCGACCGGCGGCTGGGCCGCTCCTACGGACACCGCTTCACGCACGAGGAGTTCGGCAGGAATCCGCCGCCGGCCGGACATGAACCGTTCCATGAACTCAACGACCAGGGGATGCTGGAGCTGGAGCCCCCCGACCACACCCGGATCCGGCGGCTGGTGTCGAAGGCGTTCACCCCGCGCACCGTCGACCGGCTCACCCCGTACGTACGGCGGCTCGCCCGCACCCTGGTGGCGGAGCTGGTGGCGAAGGGCGGCGGCGATCTGCTGACCGCCGTGGCCGAGCCGCTGCCCGTCGCGGTCATCGCGGAGATGCTGGGCGTGCCCGAGGCGGACCGGCCGCTGCTGCGGCCGTGGTCGGCGGCGATCTGCGGGATGTACGAGCTGAATCCGCCGGAGGAGACGGCCCGCCGCGCGGTCACCGCCTCGCTGGAGTTCTCCGCGTATCTGCGCCAACTCATCGCGGCCCGCCGGGAGAAGCCCGGCGACGATCTGATCTCGGGACTGATCGCGGCCCACGACGACGGCGAGAAGCTGACCGAGGCCGAGATGGTCGCCACCTGCGCGCTGCTGCTGAACGCCGGACACGAGGCGACGGTGAACGCCACGGTCAACGGCTGGCACGCGCTCTTCCGTAACCCCGGCCAGCTCGCCGCGCTCCGCGCCGACCGGGCCCTGCTGCCCACGGCGGTCGAGGAGTTGATGCGCTACGACACCCCGCTCCAGCTCTTCGAGCGGTGGGTGCTCGACGAGATCGAGATCGGCGCCACCATCGTGCCGCGCGGCGCCGAGGTCGCACTGCTCTTCGGCTCGGCCAACCACGACCCGGCGGTCTTCGAGGCCCCGGAGACGCTGGACCTCTCCCGCGGGGACAACCCGCACATCTCCTTCAGCGCGGGCATCCACTACTGCATCGGCGCCCCGCTGGCCCGTATCGAACTGGCGGCCTCGCTCGCCGCCCTGCTGGACCTGGCGCCCGGTCTGCGCCCGGCGGGGGAGCCGGTGCGCAAGCCGAACTTCGTGATCCGGGGGCTGGCAGGACTGCCGGTCACGGTGTGACGCGGGCGGCCCCGGGGCGTACGAGGCCCACGGGGCCGCCCGCCGCGTGACGTACGGCGGTCCGGTCGGCGGCAGTGGCGGTCCGGCTACTCGACGACGAGCTCGACCGGGATGTTGCCCCGGGTCGCCTTGGAGTAGGGGCAGACCTCGTGGGCCTGCTTGACCAGGAGTTCACCGGTCTCGCCCGCGAGCGAGTCGGGCAGCTCGACCCGCAGGGTGACGGTGAGGCCGAAGCTCGTGTCGTCCTTGCCGATGCCGACCTCGGCGGTCACCGACACATCGCTCGTGTCCACCTTCGCCTTGCTGCCGACCAGCCCCAGCGCGCTGGCGAAGCACGCGGCGTAACCGGCGGCGAAGAGCTGCTCCGGGTTGGTGCCCTCGCCGTTGCCTCCCAGCGCGGGCGGCATGGCCAGGGGCAGGTCCAGGCGGCCGTCGGAGCTGACGGCGCGACCCTCCCGGCCGTTGGCGGTCGCCACAGCGGTGTACAGCGCGTCCATCGAAACCATCCCTCTCGTCGTCGGCGGCCCGGTGTGCCGCCGCCATCATTAGAGTACACAATTAAGTTGTGCACAACTGTATGGTGTGGCCGGTACGCTGGGGTCCATGACCGTGACGCCGACGCCGACCCCTTCCGTGCCCGACGGGGAATTCCTCCGCCTGGACCGGCAGATCTGCTTCTCGCTGAACTCTGCCTCGCGCGCCTTCGGCGGCCTCTACCGGGTGCTGCTCAAGGACCTCGGGCTCACCTACCCGCAGTACCTGGTCATGCTCGTGCTGTGGGAGCACGGCGCGCTTGCGGTCAAGGAGTTGGGCGTGCGTCTGCGGCTCGACTCCGGCACGCTGTCCCCGCTGCTCAAACGGATGGAGAGTGCCGGGCTCGTCCGGCGCGAACGCGACGCACGCGACGAGCGCTCGGTGCGGGTGCACCTCACCGAGCGGGGAGACGCACTGCGGGAGAGCGCGCTGGGCGTGCCGCGCAGGATCGCCGCGGCCACCGGCTTCGACCTGGACGAGATCGACGACCTGCGATCCCGGCTGGACCGGCTCACCCGCGCGCTGGACGCGGCGGAGTTCGACGGTGGCCCGGGATGCGGTACGGAGCCGGAGGGCCGGGACCTGCCCCGTACCTGAGTGCTGACGTGCCCCGTACCAGAGTGCTTACGTGTCCACTCCCCGGCTCGGCACGGCGAGCACCGCCCGGTCGGTCAGCTCCCGCCAGCCCTTCTCGATCCGGGCCCGGGAGAACCCCCGTCGGACATGGAGATGGTGGAGCAGCGCTGTGTCGAGATAGCCGAGGAGCGCGTGGGCGAGCGCTTCGACATCCCCGCTCGCGCCCGCCTGGCGCAGCAGCGTCGTCACATGCGTCAGCCTGACCACCGAGGCGGGGACGAGGTGGCGCCGCTCGATGCAGGGCTCGGCCGCGAGGTAGAGGTCCAGGTGGTCGAGGGTGTGGCAGATCGTGCTCGCGCCGAACGCGGCCAGCCGCTCGGACGCCGCCGCGCCCGGCCCCAGCGGGGGAGGCCCGCTCAAAAACGCCCGCTGGTACTCCTGCTCGGCGTGGTCGATCAGCGCCCGCATGAGCCCCTGGCGGTCCCCGAAGCGGCGGAACAGTGTGCCCTTTCCCACTTTCGCGGCCGAGGCCACCGCCTCCATGGTGACGTTCCTCGCGCCCAGTTCGCGCACGAGCGAGGTGGCGGCGTCGAGCAGTCGGGCCCGGTTGTGTGCGGCGTCCGAGCGTTCCCGGCCGGGCTGGCCCAGGACGGTCAGCTCCTGCGGTCCTGGTGATCGCCTCTCCTGCGGGGCGCTGTGCGCATTCATGAACCTACTGTAACGGGGAGACCAGGAAAGTGGACCCCGGTCCGCTTGGAGTGTTAAATGAAGAGGTGAACCGGACCAAGGTCCGGTTCCCTCTGCCTCAGCACCCTCAGGAGCTCATCATGTCTGTACGTGTCCTTGCCCTCGTCGGCAGCCTGCGCGCCGGTTCGCACAACCGTCAGCTCGCCGAGGCGGCCGTCAAGCACGCCCCCGCCGGGGTCGAGGTCGTCGTCTTCGACGGTCTCGGGGACGTCCCCTTCTACAACGAGGACATCGACGTCGAGGGTGCTCTCCCCGCCGGTGCGGCGGCCCTGCGCGAGGCCGCCGGCCAGGCCGACGCGTTCCTGCTGTTCTCGCCCGAGTACAACGGCACCATCCCCGCCGTGCTGAAGAACGCCATCGACTGGCTGTCCCGCCCCTACGGCGCCGGTGCGCTGAGCGGCAAGCCGGCCGCCGTGGTCGGCACCGCCTTCGGCCAGTTCGGCGGCGTCTGGGCGCAGGACGAGACCCGTAAGTCCCTCGGTGTCGCGGGCAGCGCGGTCCTGGCCGACGCCAAGTTCTCCATCCCCGGCTCCCTGACCCGCTTCGCCGAGCTGCACCCGCAGGACGACGCCGAGGTCGCCGAGCAGCTTCCCGCCATCCTCGCCCAGCTCGCCGCCGCCACCCCCGTGGCCGCCTGAGCCGGCACCTCGCCACCCGCACTGCCCCGCGCCGGACTCCGGTGCGGGGCAGCGTCGTATCCCGGGGGTCGTGTCCCCGGAAGTGCGCGGGCGTGGATGCCCTGGCGAGCCCGTACGACACCGTTCGAATGATCGAACGAGGGGTGGGTTAACATATGAGCGCCGCCTAGCTCGAAAGATGTGCCTGTGACTCTCCATGAGGACTCGTTCACCAACTGGAACAACCGCGAGAGGATCGCGGAGTCGATGATCCCGATCATCGGGAAGCTGCACCGCGAGCGGGACGTCACCGTCCTGCTGCACAGCCGCTCCCTGGTGAACAAGTCGGTGGTCAGCATCCTCAAGACCCACCGGTTCGCCCGGCAGATCGCCGGTGAGGAACTGTCCGTCACCGACACGCTGCCCTTCCTCGACGCGCTCACCGCACTCGATCTCGGCCCCTCCCAGATCGACATCGGGATGCTCGCCGCCACGTACCGGAGCGACGACCGCGGCCTGTCCGTCGAGGAGTTCACCGCCGGGGCCGTCGCCGGCGCCCTGGGCGACAACAAGATCGAGCGCCGTGATCCGCGCGACGTCGTCCTCTACGGGTTCGGCCGCATCGGCCGTCTCCTCGCCCGCCTGCTCATCGAGAAGGCCGGCTCGGGCAACGGTCTGCGGCTGCGCGCCGTCGTCGTCCGCAAGGGATCGGGCCAGGCCGCCGACGACCTCGTCAAGCGCGCCTCGCTGCTGCGCCGGGACTCCATCCACGGCCAGTTCCAGGGCACGATCGGTGTCGACGAGGCCAACAGCACGATCATCGCCAACGGCAACGAGATCAAGGTGATCTACTCCGACGACCCGACGGCGGTCGACTACACGGCGTACGGCATCAAGGACGCCATCCTCATCGACAACACCGGTAAGTGGCGTGACCGCGCCGGTCTGTCGAAGCACCTGCGGCCCGGTATCGCCAAGGTCGTGCTGACCGCGCCGGGCAAGGGCGACGTCCCCAACATCGTCCACGGAGTCAACCACGACACGATCAAGGACGACGAGCAGATCCTGTCCTGCGCGTCCTGCACCACCAACGCGATCGTCCCGCCGCTGAAGGCGATGGCCGACGAGTACGGCGTGCTGCGCGGCCACGTGGAGACCGTCCACTCGTTCACCAACGACCAGAACCTGCTGGACAATTACCACGGGTCCGACCGCCGCGGCCGCTCGGCCGCGCTCAACATGGTCATCACCGAGACCGGCGCCGCCTCCGCCGTCGCCAAGGCGCTGCCCGACCTCAAGGCGACCATCACCGGCAGTTCGATCCGGGTCCCGGTGCCGGACGTCTCGATCGCGATCCTCAGCCTGCGGCTCGGCCGCGAGACCACCCGCGAGGACGTGCTCGACCACCTGCGCGACGTCTCGCTGACCTCGCCGCTCAAGCGCCAGATCGACTTCATCAGCGCCCCCGACGCGGTCTCCAGCGATTTCATCGGCTCGCGCCACGCCTCGATCGTCGACGCCGGGGCCACCAAGGTCGACGGCGACAACGCGATCCTCTACCTCTGGTACGACAACGAGTTCGGCTACTCCTGCCAGGTCATCCGCGTCGTCCAGCATGTCTCCGGGGTCGAGTACCCGACCTACCCCGCCCCGGCGGCCTGATCGCGGGAGAGGGCCGGCCGGTCCCGGCGAACCGGTCGGCCCTCTCCCGGAAACCTCGGCAGGTCAGGCGCGCAGGTAGGTGAGGACCGCCAGCACCCTGCGGTGGGTCTCGTCCGCCGGAGGCAGGTCCAGCTTGGCGAGGATGCCGCTGATGTGCTTGCCGATCGCGGCCTCGGAGACCACCAGCTCCCCGGCGATCGCGCGGTGTGAGCCGCTCCAGCGGATCGCGGCGGCGGCGAAGGAGCTGGCGCACCACCTCGGGGACGACCACCGTTCCGCCGTGCGCGACCTCGTGCAGCGCGCGGCTGGCCCTGGCGCTCCGTCGCGTACCTGCTCACCCGCGCGGTGCCCGGCGCCGCCGTCCCGGTGATGGCCGGGGCCCGCCGGGAGATGGTGGCGTAGGCGGGCGTACGTGAATGACCGGTTCACCCGGGATGAACCCGCGCGCGGGTGGGGAGCTGTGGAAGAGCACAGGGGCAGCCGCTTCAGGGGAGGGGACAGCGCATGGGAACGGGAACGGTGGTGCTGGTGGTGTCGGCCGTCCTGGCCGCGGGGGGTCTGGCCGCGGTGCTGGTGCGCGCGGGGCGTCGTGAGGCACGCGCCGAGCGGGCCCGGCTCGCGGAGCAGGCCCGGGTCCAAGCGCTGCGGTCGATGGAGGCGGTGTGGCGGCTGGGGGACCGCGAGTTCGAGGAGTACGTCGCCGACCTGTGCCGCCGGGACGGGTGCACGCAGGTGCGGCGGGTGGGCGGCTCGAACGACCTGGGCGCCGACGTCACGGGCCGGCTCCCCGACGGCCGCAAGCTCGTGGTGCAGTGCAAGCGGTACGCGAAACACCGTACCGTCGGCAGCCCCGACCTGCAGAAGTTCAACGGCACCGTACGCGACGAACACGGCGCGGACGTCCCGCTCTTCGTCGCCTCGTGCACCTTCACGAAGCCGGCCCGTGCCTTCGCCGCCCGGCACGGCCTGGTGCTCCTCGACGTCGATCTGCTCGGCTTCTGGATCGGCGGCACACCCCTGACGGCCCTGATGGACCTGGACATCGGCCGCTCCGGCACGAACCACAGGCTCAGCCCTGACCCCGGCTGACAACGGCTCTCCGTTCCCGGGCGGAGCCATCCCCGGGCGGATCCATGCCCGGGCGGCATCGTCCCTGGGGCGGGGTTCCGGCGACCACGGTTGACCTCAAGGTTGCTTGAGGTTCTACAGTCCTCCCATGAGTATGGAGTCCACAGCCTGGACGCAGTTGCAGAACGTCATGAACGCCCGCCTCGGACACCGGCCGTTCGCCCGCGCCACCCTCCGCCAGATCGCCGCTTTCGCCCGGCCGCACCGCCGGGGCATCTTCCAGTTCGTCCTGCTCGGTGTCGCCACCGCACTGCTCGCGGTGGCGACACCCGTCCTCGCGGGCCGCGTCGTCGACGCGATCGTGTCCGGCGGCGACGAGCGGACCGTGGTCAGGCTCGCCCTGCTCATCGCGCTCATCGCCCTCGCCGAAGCAGGCCTCGGCCTCCTCGGGCGCCGGCTCTCCGCCACCCTCGGCGAAGGGCTGATCCTGGATCTGCGGATCGCGGTCTTCGACCATGTCCAGCGCATGCCCGTCGCCTTCTTCACCCGTACCCGCACCGGCGCCCTCGTCAGCCGGCTCAACAACGACGTGATCGGCGCACAACGCGCCTTCAGCAACACACTCTCCGGTGTCGTCAGCAATGTGGTGACGCTGCTGCTGACCCTCGCCGTGATGCTCACCCTCTCCTGGCAGATCACCCTCCTCGCGCTCGTCCTGCTGCCCGTGTTCGTGGTGCCCGCACGCCGGATGGGCACCCGTATGGCGAGGCTCCAGCGGGAGGCGGCCGACCTCAACGCCGCCATGGGCAACCGGATGACCGAGCGGTTCTCGGCACCGGGCGCCACCCTGATCAAGCTGTTCGGCCGACCCGACGACGAGTCCGCCGAGTTCGCGGCCCGGGCCCGCCGCGTACGGGACATCGGGGTCCGCACGGCCATGGCGCAGGCCACCTTCATCACCGCCCTGACCCTCGTCTCCGCCCTGGCCCTGGCGCTCGTCTACGGGCTCGGCGGCTCCTACGCCCTGCGCGGCAGCCTCGACCCCGGCGCCGTGGTCGCGCTCTCCCTGCTCCTCGTCCGCCTGTACGCGCCACTCACCGCGCTCGCCGGCGCCCGCGTCGAGGTGATGAGCGCCCTCGTCAGCTTCGAGCGGGTCTTCGAAGTCCTCGCCCTCCCGCCCCTCGTCGCGGAACGCCCCGACGCCCGGCGGGTTCCCGAAGGACCGGTCTCCGTCGAGTTCGACTCCGTACGCTTCGGCTACCCCGCCGCCGACAAGGTCTCCCTCGCCTCACTGGAAGAGGTCGCCTCGCTCGACACCCGCGGCGGTGCCGAGGTGCTGCACGGCATCTCGTTCCGCGCCGAACCCGGCCGGACGGTCGCCCTGGTGGGCTCCTCCGGCGCGGGCAAGTCGACCATCGCGCAACTCCTCCCGCGCCTCTACGACACCGACGCGGGCGCCGTCCGTATCGGCGGTGTCGACGTACGCGACCTGTCCGCCGAGTCCCTGCGCGCCACGCTCGGCATGGTCACCCAGGACGGACATCTCTTCCACGAGTCCGTTCGCGCCAACCTGCTGCTCGCCCGGCCCGGTGCCACCGACGACGAACTGTGGGACGTCCTGCGCCGGGCCCGCCTCGACGGTCTCGTCCGATCGCTGCCGGACGGGCTCGACACCGTCGTCGGCGAGCGCGGCTACCGGCTCTCCGGCGGCGAACGCCAGCGCATGACCATCGCCCGGCTGCTGCTCGCGCGTCAGCGCGTCGTGATCCTCGACGAGGCGACCGCGCACCTCGACAACACCTCCGAGGCGGCGGTGCAGGCAGCGCTCGCCGAAGCCCTGGAAGGCCGGACCGCGGTGGTGATCGCGCACCGGCTCTCCACCGTACGGGCCGCCGACCTGATCCTCGTGGTCGAGGACGGCCGGATCGTCGAACGAGGCACCCACGAAGAACTTCTCGCCTCGGAGGGGCGGTACGCGGAGCTGTACCGCACCCAGTTCGAGGACGGGGCACCGGCCGGCACGCACGACGGGGCGGTCCCGGCCAGGACGGGCCCCGGCCGGTGATCGCGTACGGTACGGGCGCCGAGTTCGTCCAGCGGCGCTCCGCCCCACGACGGCGCTGTCCGTAGGGGAGGCGTGTCCCATCAGGTCTGCCGTCCTGATTCGGGGGCACACGCATACCAACTGCCGAAGGAGGCCGGTGATGTGGGCGCAAACCCGCCCGCTCCGCACGGTGAGGACAGGGCGAAAGCCCCGGCCCCGCCATGCGGCACCGTGACCCGGAACGCGTCCTGCGAACGCTGTCGACGGGCCCGGTCCGGCCTGTTACGGCGAGGTGAGGACACCCACGACGAACGCGGTCCGTCCCGTCTCGGACGGCCGTGTCGAAGGAGACACCATGATGAACTCGCTCACGACCTTGGCCGCCGACGCCTCCGCCGCCCCCGCCTGGTTACACGTACTGGTGATGGCAGCGGCTGTGCTGATCCTTCTCTACAGCCTCTCCCGCCGCAGCGAATGACGGGCGGGCCCGCGGCCATCGGCCCGCCGCTCGGGGCGGACCACGTCCAGGATGACAGTCGGGCGACGTCGTCGCCCTGAAGCCGGCCGAGGAGGGTCCGGCTCAGTCGCCGCTCAGTAGCCGCTCAGGAGGGCCCGTACCGTGCGCAGGGCCTCAGGCCCCGCGGAGCTGTGCCAGCGTGTGGGATCGGCGGGACGTCGCCCCCACAGCAGCAGTACGCGTACGGCCGCATCGCTCTCGATCGTGGCGGGCCCCTCGGGGGTGGCGAGTCGCACACTGCCGCCCTCGGCGTCGGCGACCACCACGACATCGTCGGTACCCGGCGTGCGCAGTCGCCCTTCGACCCGCCCTTCGGGCCCCAGATCCAGACCGGCACGGCCTCGGACCAGCAGAGGCCGGCCGACCGACACCACGCTGTGCTCCGTCATCCACGGCTCGTTGAGCGCCCGCACGGCCGTCCCGTCGTCGCCGGTCAGATCCCAGCGATGCAGGATCAGCTCCTCACGCATGTGCTCCGCGAAGAAGGGGACCTTCACGGTCCGGCCGGTCCACATCACCTCGGTCTCCGGGGACAGATCCCGCGCGGCGGCCGCGGAGACCTCGGCGAGTTTTTCACAGCGGCTCAGGAACGCCGACCAGAGCTCGGAGTCGGACATCTGCCGGTAGGGGGCCTCGCGCGCGAAACTCCTGGTCTCCACCGGTGCTCCCATGAGGAACGCCTGGAGAACCCGCGCCAGTTCCTCGGCGTTGCCCGTCTGGTGGGCGAGGATGTCACGCACCGTCCATGCCTCGCACCATGTGCCGTCGTCGGGCCTGCGCGCCCGCACAGCGCGGACGAAGGGGGCAAGCTCCGGCAGGACCGCGTCGACCTGAGGAGGAATCATGCGCCATGGGTATCCGGGCCGCGCCGTCGGCCAAACCAGCAGGCGTCCGACGGACCCGGTCGGCCGAGCCCGGTTCCCGCCCGGCCGGATCCCGCGAGTCAAGGCGCCCCGAGCAGCTTCGCGACGGCTGCGCGAGCGTGCCGGGCCGGGGCCGGGTCGTCACGGATCCCGGCCGTCACGATGGCCCCTCCGCGAGCAGGAAGGCCGCCTCGACCACCGGCACCTGGGTGGCGTTGACCCACCTGGCGATCTGGTCGTGGAACGCCTCCTTGTGCGACCTGACGTCGGCCGGCCGGTGAATTCCACCCTCCGCCCAACAGCACGGTGCCCCCTCGTGCTTGACCGTCCCCGGCGCGGGGGATTGCCCTCACTGAGGGCTGAGCTCTGAGGAGCCAGGTAGGTTCGGCGTTGGAGGAGCCGCCGGGACAGGCGGCGGCCTCACGCCTGCGGGGTCTGCCGAGGCTGGTCCCGTCGCTGTGCGGCGGCGGTGTTGATGATGGTGTTCAGGAGGGAGCGCGAGCGCCGCAGGTCCTCGATCACGCGCTCGATACGGGCCCTCTGCGCCGTCAGCTCGCCCACGAGGAACTCATCCGCTGTCGCGGCCGGGCCGCCGTCGCTGGCATGCATACCGGGCAGCAGCTTCACGATCATCGCGCTGCACAGGCCCGCCGCGTACAGTGATTCCGCTGCCCCGGCCGGTCTTCACCCCGACCGGGCGTCAGGAAGCCGTCACACCCCGTGAGATGTCCCCGACGACATCCGCACCACCTCCATGGCCGAGCCGGTGGTCGAGGGCGCCCCGAGGTCGGGGCAGTTCTTCCGGGCCGTGGCGAGGAAGCAGCGGCGTACGCGGTACGACCTCGCAGAACCACGTACCCGCCCGCCGGGCCGACAGCACGCGTGAAGGCCCCAGTCCGAAGCCCACACCGGACGCAGTCAGGCCGATGATCGTATGGACGTCCCTTGCGACGGTGGTGCCACGCCCCTGTTGCTGCCGCACGGGTGGCCGGGCTCCGGGGCGGCGTCTCCGCTGCGACCCGTACGGGGGCGCAGCGCCCTGCGGGCCTGCGCGCCGGACCGGGGACCCAGTGGAGACCGCCTTCGGCGAGATCCTGCCGCTCCTGGGTTCAGCACGCGGGCATGGCGAGCGGCATCAGGCCCCGCACAGCGGCATGGTCCGCAGGTATCCGCCGAGGTTCTCGTCGTCGGTGCCCAGGAGAGTGTCGGTGGAGCCGGGCAGGCACTCCACTCCTTCGATCTTGTACTGGGGGAACGTCCCGAGCACGGTGGGGGACGCCGCGAGCGTCACCCGTACCCGGCCCGCCGTCGACACGCTCACCCGGCCCGCGTAGCTCACCGCGGAGTCGAACGGGCCGTCGTCCCCGGCGTCCGCCGCCGAACTCATGATGATCCGTCCGGAGCCGGTCACCGAGATGTCGGAGATGTGCCGCGTGCCCTCGGCGGTCGGGTACGCCGCCCGGTAGGCCCGGCGCGTCACGGTGCCGAACTGCGGCTGCCCCCACGGGGCGAACGTCAGGGGCGCCGCGTACAGGGTGGCGGGGCGGTCGGCGCCGGCTCCCCGGTCCGCCCACAGCGCGGCGAGTCCGCCGCCCTGGGCGACGAGCGCGAAGCTCTCGAAGTCGTCGCCCTCACCGATCGCGGGCAGCGGCGAGTAGTCGACGACCGTCGCCGTGGAGCCGGTGACCGCAAGGCGGTAGACGATGCCGTGGCTGGCGAGCGCCACGTACTGCCCCGGCGTCCCGGGAATGGCTTCGATGGCCTCCAGGTCGACGGGTTCCGCGCCGTCCCAGGTGAGGGGGGAGACGCTGTCGGAACCCTCCCGGTGGGTGATCCGGGACAGGCGCTGCTGTCCGGAACGCTTGTTGTCATGTACGACGAGTACATGCGTCCCGGTTCCGTCTTCGGTACGGCCCTCGTACGCGAGTCCGCTGACACCGCTGCGGGCGTCGCCGCCGACCTTCTGCCATGCGCTGTCCGCCCCGGCCGGCGAGGTGCCGAGCACGGTCAGCAGTGTGGTCGCCGCGGTGAGCCGGGCCATGCGCTGCAACATCGGGAGTTTCACGGGGAGTCGCTCGCCTTCTCTGTACGCCGGGCGCGAGATCACGCGCCGGACGTCAGGTTATTGATCATGGTGAGCGGTGCCCAGCGACGGTTACGCCTTCCGAGGGAGCGCGCAGCCGGACTCGACAGGCACCCGGGGGCGCGCAGCCGAACGCCGCTCGCCCGCGAAGCCGGACAGGGGCGCTGTGCATACTGCTGGGCATGACGCCCCCGCTCGCGGCCCGAGTACACCTGCTGATCACCCTCGTACTGGTGACCTGGGCGACGATCGGCGGCGCCTGCTTCGGCCTTCTCCTGGGCGGCCGGATCACGGTTGCGGCTGCCGCTGCCGCGGCCGGCCTCGGAGCGGGAATCGGCTCGTTCCTCGCCCGCCGCCGGGTCCTGGCCCTCTTCCAGCCCGAGACCGTCCCGGTCGACGGCTACGCTGAAGGGGTCGCCGACGCCGTTCTCGTGAGCATCGCGAGGTACCAGGCCGCGGTCTTCCCGCTCGTCCCCGACGGGGTGAGCGAAGAGGAGCGGGACGCCCGCCGCACCGTCGCCTACCGGGCAGCCGCCCATGACGGCCTGCCGCTGGCCGTACGGGTATCGGCGGCCGAAGCCCTGGAAGCCGTCGACCAGGGTCTGGACGCCGACCGGGCCCACGCCGCGATGAAGGCACTGTCCCTCACGGTCCACGAGCACCGCGGCCTCCGCTGAGCTTGTTCTTCATGGTCCGAGGCCCATGGCCAACCCCACTGGGGGAGTGGATAGTTGGACGCGACAACAGCCGGCGCACGTCCGATCCGCCGGCACCCGGAGCTTATGCGGCCGGATGCCCGGGGCCTGGGCCGATGCGGAACCCACGGGTTCTCCCGCGAACTGTCCCGCTCGTCATGGTTGATAGCCTTTCGGGATGTCTGCAATCTTCGACGAAGCTGTCCGTGCCCGGCTGCGAGCTCCCCACATCTGGTACGTCGGGACCGTGTTCGCCGACGGAGCGCCGCAGGTCAGCCCGATGTGGGTGGATCTGGAGGGAGAGGGCGAGCTGACGTTCAACACCTCGGCGGGCCGGGTGAAGGAGGAGAACCTGCGCCGCGACCCCCGGGTCTATCTCTCGCACGCGGACGCCGCCGATCCCTTCGACCGCGTGCAGATCAGTGGCGAGGTGACCCGATTCATCGACGGCCAGGAGGCGCACGACCGAATGGACCGGCTGGCCCGCAAGTACCTGGGCAGCGAACGGTTCGAGTGGATCATGCCGGGGGAGCGGCGGATCGCGGTGATCGTGCGCCCGGTCAAGGTACGGCACATCGTCGGGGTGGAACGGTTCCGGCCCGGCGGCCCCGTCCCCGCGCCGTGACCGGTCGGCCAGAGACCCGCACGCTCATCGCACAGATCGACTGAGTACGAGGCGTACGACGTCATGGGGAAGGGCTCCCGCTGTCTAGGGTGGAGGCCATGGCAACCACAACCCCCGCCCCGCCGCCCTCCGTTGATCCCGCCGAGCTGACCGCCGACCCGTACTCCGTGTACGCGCGGCTCCGCGAGGCCGGGCCCGTCCACCGCGTCGCGGGGGCGGACGGGGTTTCGGCCTGGCTGGTCACCCGCTACGACGACGTACGCCGGGCCCTCGCCGATCCCCGGCTCTCGCTGGACAAAGCCAACGCGGCGCCCGGCGGCTACCGGGGGCTGACGCTGCCGCCGGCACTGGACGCGAACCTGCTGAACATGGACCCGCCCGACCACACCCGCATCCGGCGCCTCGTGTCCCAGGCGTTCACCCCGCGACGTATCGCCCTGCTGCGCGAACCCGTCAGGAAGACGGCCGACCTGCTGCTCGACGCCATCGAGCCACACGGCCACGCCGACCTGATCGCCTCGTACGCCGCGCCGCTGCCGATCACCGTGATCTGCGAGCTGCTGGGCGTGGCCCCGCAGGACCGGCAGGACTTCAGGTCCTGGACCGACGCCCTGGTCGCCCCGGACCCCGCGCGGCCTGACCAGGCCGCAGGAGCCGTCCGGTCCATGCTGGCCTTCTTCACCCAGCTCATCGCCGACAAGCGGGCCGCCCCTGCCGACGACCTGCTCTCCGCCCTGATCGCCGTACGCGACGACGAGGACCGGCTGAGCGAGGACGAGCTCATGTCCCTGGTCTTCCTCGTTCTGTTCGCCGGGTACGAGAACACCGTCCACCTGATCGGCAACGCCACCCTGGCGCTGCTCAGCCACCCCGGCCAACTGGCCGCGCTCCGCGCCGACCCCGGTCGGCTGAGCGGTGCCGTCGACGAACTGGCCCGCTACGACGGCCCCGTGCCCCTGGCCATCCGCCGGTTCCCCACCGAGGACATCACCATCGGAGGGGTCGCCATTCCGGCAGGTGAGACCGTTCTGCTGTCGCTGGCCTCCGCGCACCGCGACCCGCACCGCTTCGCCGAGCCCGACCGGCTCGACATCGGCCGCGACACCACCGGTCACCTCGCCCTCGGCCACGGCATCCACTACTGCCTCGGCGCGCCCCTGGCCCGCATGGAGACCGAGGTCGCTCTCGCCGCGCTCCTCGACCGCTTCCCGGGGCTCGCCCTCGACATCCCGCCGGACGGACTGAAGTGGCGGCCGTCCCCGCGCGCCCGCGGTCTGCTCGCGCTGCCCGTGAGCTACTGACCCGCGACGACGGGCGTACGCTCGCCGGGCGGGCCGAAGACGCGGTGCAGGCCCGGCCCGATGTCCGGGGCGCTGATCGAGCCGTACCCGAAGACGAAGCCCGGACGCGCCGAACGGTCCGCGGCGACCTCCGCCAGGGTGTGGACCGCCACACCGGACGCCCGGGCCCGCTCGGCGCGCTCCGCGAGGGCGTCGGGGCCCGCGAGGCGGCCCCGGGTGAACGCGGTCACATGCAGACCCGCGGTGGACGGCACCAGCTCCGCCAGATCCGCGAAGTGGCCGGTGAGCGCCCGGGTGATGACCTCGTGCCGGGGCGCGTACAGGTGCTGCATCCGGCGGAGGTGCCGGGCGAGCAGCCCGTTGTCCACGAAGCGGGCGAGCGCCGCCTGCGTGGGGACCGCCGTGTGCCAGTCGGTGGCGTACTTGGCGGTGCGCAGCGCACCGCGCAGTGAGGCGGGCGCCACCAGGAAGCCGATACGCAGGGAGGGCAGCATCGCCTTGGAGAACGACCCCACATAGATGACGTGCCCTTCCCGGTCCAGACTCTGCAGCGTCTCGACCGGCCGCCCACCGAACCGGAATTCGCTGTCGTAGTCGTCCTCGATCACCGCGGCGCCGTGTCCGCGTGCCCACCGCAGCAGCGCCGTTCTGCGCCGCAGGGACATCGGCATGCCGAGCGGGAACTGGTGCGCGGGGGTGACGTAGACGGCGCGGGTGCCCGGCGGGATGGCGTCCACCAGTAGCCCCTCGGCGTCCACCGGTACGCCCGTCACCTCGGCGCCCTGCGCCAGGAACGGCAGCCGCGCCGGTGGGTAGCCGGGCTCTTCGACGGCCACCCGGTCGCCAGGACCGAGCAGCACCCGCCCGATGAGATCCAGGGCCTGCTGCGTGCCCGTGGTCACCAGCACGTCGTCCGGGCCGGTCCGCACACCCCGGGAGAGCCGGACGTGCCGGGCGAGCGCGGCCCGCAGCCCGGCGTGGCCGGACGGATCGCCGTACCCCGCCGCCCCTGTTGCCGAGAGGCGCAGCTCCCGGGCGATCAGGGGACGCCAGGCGTCGTACGGGAAGAGCCGGGCGTCCGGCAGACCGACCCGGAAATCGTGGGCCGCCGAGGCCGGTCCCGTGGTCTCCGGAAGCGTCCACGGGGACAGGCCCGCCCACAGGGCGCGCGGGCGCAGCCCGGAGCCGGTGGTGCCGGTGACGGCCGCGGGCCCGTACGCCGGCAGGTCCGTCGTACGCACATAGGTCCCCGAGCCGACTCTGCTGTCCGCGTACCCCTCGGCGACGAGCCGTTCGTAGGCGACGCCGACGGTGTTGCGGGCCACGGCGAGGCGGCGGCTCAACTCCCGTGTCGAGGGCAGCGGATCGCCGGGCCGTAGCAGCCCGTCGTGGATCGCGGTGCGCAGTTGGCGGTAGATCTGGCCGGACAGGTCGCGCTGCCCGTCCAGCCGGACGTGCACATCCATGTCGGCCTTCCGTCCCCGGCGCGGCTGCTGGTGGCCTCCGGCCCGGCAATTGGCTCAATCATCTGGCAGCTTATTGGCTCTGGAGCTGAACCGCTGCGGGATTCTACGCTCCTGCCATGGATCTACGACAACTGGACCGCCAGGCGCTGTCGCTGACCGGGGAGGTGGTCTCCCGAGTGAAGACCGAACACATGAGGTGGGCGACGCCATGCGCGGACTGGACCGTGTACGGGCTGCTCCGCCATCTGGTCTGCCAGAACGAGGGGTTCGCCGCCTCCGCCCGCGGCGCGGGTGAGCCGTGGGCCGTGTGGCGCGACGGAGACCTCGGCGACGACCCGGCCGGAGCGTATGAGGCATCGGCGCGCAGGGCCACCACGGCATTCGCGGAGGACGCCGTGCTGGAGCGGCGGTTCGCGCTGCCGGAGGTGGGCGAGGGCTTCGCCGTCCCCGGGCACACCGCGATCGGTTTCCACCTGCTCGACTACGTGGCACACGCCTGGGACCTCGCGGTGACGATCGGCGCCCGGTGGGAGCCCGCCGCTGAACTCACCGCCGCCGCGCTGCGCGTCGCGGCCCTGGTCCCGGAGGAGGGCCGCGGGGCCGGTGCGGCGTTCCGCCGACGGATCGCCGTCCCCGGCGACGCGCCACCGGGCGACCGGCTGCTCGCCCTGCTCGGCCGCGACCCGTCCTGGACGCCGAGGCCGTGCTGAGGAGCCGCTGGCGCCAGGGCCCCGCCGGGCACGCCTCCTCCGGCGATCGGACCGCGCCGAACGGCGTCGACAGCGCCAGCCCCGCTCGCCGGAGCGGACCGCTGATCGTCAGCGTCACCGACTTCACCAGCGACGTGTACAGGGACCTGCCCGGCATAGCGCATCGCGGCTTCGCCCTGCGACGCCGCTGGCCGCATCTCGCCGGAGCGGTCGGCATGTGGTTATGGGCCGCGCCGTTGGCCCGGCGCTGCGGGTCGGTCTCGGTGTGGACCGGGCGGCGAGCCCTGGCCGAGTTCGTACGCCTGCCGGAGCATGTCGCGATCATGGACGAGTACCGGGAGCGAGGCGCGATCAGGTCGGTGATCCTGGAGTACGACGGCTTCGACGCGGTACGGATCCGGCAGGACGCGGCTGCATGGCTGATGTCGGACGATCGCTACCGTGGCGCGCGGGGGGCGCCACGGCAGAGCGGCTGACAACGCCTTCTCCGCCCATGCCGCGCGGTTCCCGCGGACCGCCCCGACCGGGCGCAAGGCGCACACGCAAGGATGGTTCGGTGCCCAGGATGTCGCGATCCACGCTGTGGGGCGGACGTTCCGGGTGCCTTGCTGCTGAAGGGCGGTCGCCCGGTGCCGAAGGCGGCCGGGGTCCCGGTTTCGTCTCCGGCGTGCGTGGCAGGGGTGAGCGATGAGTTCGAGCGGTGGATCGGGTCCACCTGACATGACTCGAATCATCGCTGACATCTCGGTCTCGCTCGACGGCTTCGTCACAGGGCCCGACCCCGGCCCGGACAACGGTCTGGGTGCCGGCGGCGAGGCCCTGCACACATGGGCGTTCTCCGACGACCCCGACGACCGTCGGGTTCTGCGCGAGGGGACCGCCCGCTCAGGTGCCGTCGTCCTCGGCCGTGGGCTCTTCGACGTGGTCGACGGGCCGAACGGCTGGGACGACACGTCCGGCTACGGCGCCGGCGAGGTCGGCAAGCCCGCGTTCGTCGTCGTGACGAGCTCGCCACCGGAGTCGGTGCGGCTCACCGGCCTCGACTGGACATTCGTCACCAGCGGCCTGTCCGACGCCGTCACCACCGCGCGCGAGCGCGCCGAGGCGGCGTCGTCGGACAGTGGCAAGGACCTCGACGTCGTCCTCATGGGCGGCGGCGCCACGATCGCCTCGGCGCTCGACGCCGGGCTGGTCGACACACTCTCTCTCCACCTGGCGCCCGTCGTACTGGGCGCCGGGACACCACTGTTCACCGGAGGCACGCCCCGCACGCTGGTGCGACGGAGCGTGACCTCGACGTCGACCGCGACGCACCTGACCTACGACATGCTCTGACGACCTCGCCGCGGCATCATGTCGAGCGGTCAACGGCGCCCCGATGGGGCGCCGTTCTGCGGCCGGACGCGGCGGCGGCAGTCTTCGGAGAGGATCACACACGGCCCGGGCGAGGCCCGACGGTCGGTCCCGCCGAGTCGAGGAACGGTTCGAGAAGGCTGAGCAGCCTCTCGGGGCGGTGCAGCGGGATGATGTGGCCGCAGTCCTCGATGGCATGGCCGACAAGATGATCGGTGACCGGCCGTAGTTGTTGTTCCAGGGCTCTCCCTACAGGGCGGGCCCCGATGGCCATGGTGGGCACGGTCAACCGGCCCGTACCGACGGCCTCCTGGATCTGCGCGGCACTCGTGGGCAGTGCACGGTAGTACGAGCAGGCGCAACGCAGGGCCTCGGTCCCGGTGTACGCGCGGACAAAGGCATCTCGGACCGTGGGATCGACACCTTCCCCGAGAGAGCCTGCGCCGAGGAACCAGTCGATGTAGTGGGCTTCCTGCCCTGTGAGTACGGTTTCCGCGAGGCCGGGCACCGCGTGGAAGCCGAACCACCACGGTGCTCCGTGGGCGAGGAATTCCTCGGCACCGGGCAGTGTGCCCAGAAGAGACTCCATGACCACGAGCTGCCGGACGAGGCCGGGACGGCGCATGGCCAGGAGAAAGGCCGGCGGGGTGCCGGCGTCGATGCCGACCACGGCCGCCGAGCTCACCCCGAGCGCGTCGAGGAGCGCCTCGGCGTCGGTCGCGAGCGTGCCGGCATCGTAGCCGTCCGGCGCGTGCGTGCTCGCGCCTGTTCCTCGCAGGTCCGGTGCGATCAGCCGGTATCGCCCCGCAAGGCCATCCATGATCCCGGTCCACAGTTGCCAGGTATGCGGGAAGCCGTGCAGCAGCAGTACTGCCGGCCCCTCGCCGGCAAGAGCCACATTGAGGTCGACCCCGTTGGCCGTGACCCGCCGGATTTCGACGCCAGGCGGGCGGTGTACAAGCGTACGGCTCGATGTGACAGACACAGGATCCATCCTCCGCATGGTGACAAATGAGTGGTTACGAATAGTGACAACAAAACGATAGGTAACTATGGCTTCGTCGACTTCTAGGAACAGCGTTTGTCGACGGGTTCCGGCGGCAGTTGGGGGGCGACGGGGCCGTGAATGTTGAGGAGAAATGACGGCGTTGACGCTGCTGTTTGGTGTCGGTGGCGAGTGCCTTGATGTGAGGGAGCTGTCCGGGCAGGGGCATACTCGCTGGATGGGATCGATTTATCGCAACGAGGTAGGTCGGCACTCCATCCAGGGCTGGTGCGCCGATCAGCTTGATCGATGGACAGTTCCGCATGAGCGGACGGTAGTGACAGCCAAGGAAGTACGCACTCACGTGGTGACTGCGGGGACCGGTGCAACGACGGTGGTGTTCGTCCCCGGCACTAACTTCAATGCGGCTTCATCCTTGCCGTTGGCGACCGCTCTGGTCACCGCAGGCCACCGCGTTGCGCTCCTGGACGTTCCGGGGCAGCCCGGTCTCAGCTCCGGGGAACGCCGGCCCTCCGGCAACAGACTTTCCTGGTACGGATCCTGGCTGGGCGAGGTGCTGAATGAGTTGTCGACAGGGCCTGTGACGGTCCTCGGCCATTCATTCGGCGCCGCGATCACAGTGTCGTGCGCTTCGCCCTGCGTTGAGCGGCAGGTTCTCGTGAGTCCGGGAGGGCTGACGAGACTGCGGGTAAGCGGCAGTGTGATGGCTGCCTCAACCGCCTGGTACTTGCGTCCGACGCCGAAACGCAGTGCCCGGCTCCTGCGCGCCATGCACGCACCCGGCCGGCAACCACGGCCTGAGCTGGTTGAATGGATGACGCTCATCGCCCGGCATGCCCGCTCCAGCGGCTCTCCGGGGATCGCGAAGCTGCCCGCGACGACCGCGCGTCGCCGGGCGGTGGCCGGCCAGCATGACACCTTCCTGCCGCCGCAGCGCCTCGTCCCAGCCGTTCGCCGTGCCCTCGGTATCGAGCTCGACGTCGTCGCCGGTGCTGGCCACCTACTCGTTGACGAAGCCCCCGACTACGTGGCTGCTCTGATCGACAGCCCAGGCGGGACTCGGCCCTCCCCTCAAGGCCAGGCAGTCTGAGGGGAGGCAGTCCATTCGCCGGAGTTCGCAGGTCAGCCGACCTTCGCGGGTTCTTCGGTTCGTGCGCGGGTGCTGGCGAGGCGGTAGGAGTCGGTGCCGGTCTCGATGATGGTGCCGTTGAAGGTGAGGCGGTCGACGATGGCCGCACAGAGCCGGGGATCGGTGAAGGTTTTGGTCCAGCCGCCGAACGACTCGTTGGAGGCGATGGCGACGCTGTTCTTCTCCTCGCGTTCCGTCAGGACCTGGAAGAGGAGTTCGGCGCCGTGACGGTCCAGTTCCATGTATCCGAGTTCGTCGATGCAGAGCAGGTCGACACGGCCGTAGCGGGCGATGGTCTTGTTCAGCTGCTTCTCGTCGGCCGCTTCGACCAGCTCGTTCACCAGCTTTGTGGCCAGCGTGTAGCGGACGCGGTAGCCCTTCATGGCGGCTTCGGTGCCCAGGGCGATGAGCATGTGGGACTTGCCGGTGCCGGAGTCGCCGATCAGGCAGAGCGGCTGACTCTTCTTGATCCATTCGCAGCTGGCGAGGGTGTGGATGGTGGCGGCGTCGATGTTGGTGTTCGCGTCGAAGTCGAAGGCCCGCAGGGACTTCTCCCGCGGGAATCCGGCCGCCTTGATCCGCCGCTCCGAGCGGCGGCGGGACCGGTCGTCGCACTCGGTCATCAGCAGCTCAGCGAGGAAGTCCCGGTAGGTCATCTGGTCCTTCATCGCCCGGTCGGCGATGTCGGAGAACTCGTTGCGGATCGACGGCAGCCGCAGCAGGCGGCAGGCGCTGTCGATGGCGGCGTCGGCGGCCTGCTCGGTCAAGCCTCGCTGGCGGGGCAGGGTCACTGTGCTTCTCCCTCACGGTGGTCGCTGCCGCTGGTGCGGCGGCGTCGGAGCAATTGGTCATAGGGGGCCACCGAGGGCAGCGGCCGGGTGTCCGCAGGAAGGTGCGCGAGCCGCCACTCGTGCAGGGACGTCACCGTTGCCGACGGCTTCTCGGGAACCAGCCGGTCCGCTGCGGGGGCGGGTTCGGTCTCGGCCTGGGCGGCCTTGCGGGCCTCCAGGGCGACCGCGTCCGCGGTCATGGCGCCGGCCCGCAAGGCCGCGGCCAGGCCGGCGACGACGTGCTCGTGGGGCAGGTGACGTCCCAGCAGGAGGACCTCGATCAGGGCCCGGGTGCCGTCCCGCTCGCCATGCATCTTGCGGGCCTGGTCCCACCAGGCGTCGTGGACCGGGGTGAACCTGCCTGCCGAGCGGGCCTGTTCGAGTGCTGTGGAGCCAGGGAAGGCGCCGGGCTTGCGGACCAGGACTTCCAGGTAGTGGTCCAGATCCAGGCGGACGGCACCCTTGGCGATCAGCCGTTCATGCCGGGCGACTTCCACGTTCTGGTCGTAAACCACCAGGTGAGAGGCGTGCAGCACGACGCGCACGCGTTTGCCGATCAGCCGGATCGGGACCGAGTAGCGGTTGGTGCGGACCGGGATCTGGCCGTAGCGGTCGACCCGCGGGGTGAACAGCCGGCCGGTCTCGAACGGTTCCTCGGGCAGCGGCATCAGCAGTGGTTGTTCGAGTGCGAAGTACTCCGCGACCGTCTTGGGCCTGGCCCCGATTCGGCGGGCGTCGTCCTGCCGGTCCCACTGTTCGACCATCTCGTTCAGCTCGGCGAGCGAAGAGACCTCGGGGACAGGGACGAAGTGGTTGCGGCGGAAGTAGCCGATCATCCCTTCGACTCCGCCCTTCTCGTGGGCGCCTTCGATCCCGGGTCGGCAGTAAAAACTCTCGATGCCGAAGTGCGAGCGGAAGGCAATCCACCGGTCGGCCTCCACTCTTCCCCGGCTCTGCCCCAGCACCCTGGCGACGGCGGCCTTCAGGTTGTCGTAGCGGACCTTCGTCCTCGGCACCCCGCCCAGGGCCCGCAGTGCGTGGACGTGGCCTTCGAAGAAGGCTTCCTGGCCGCAGGAGGCGAACACGCGGTGGACGGCCTTGCCGGAATACGACAGCCGAAAGGAGAACAGATAGCAGGTGACCAGCTCGCCCCCCAGACGTACGGTCACGTCACCGAAGTCGACCTCCGCTTCGTGACCGGGCAGATGAGTCTGCGGAACGAACGCCTCCAGCGGCGCTTTGCCGGACTCGACCAGGATCTCCGACTTCCGGCCAGCGACGTAGTAGCGCACCACCCCGTAGGAGACGTCCGCCCCGTGCTCCTCGACCAGCCGATGGAAGATCCGGGTGACCGTGTGCCGCTGCTTGCGCGGCGAGTCCAGATCCGCCCGCAGGATCTCGTCGATCACCGGCTTGTACGGGTCCAGCGTGGTGGCTCGTGGAGGCAGCTTCTTACGGGGCTCCGGCCAGGACGAGTCCAGCGCCTTCCGGACCGTCCGCCAAGTCACGCCGTGCTTGCGCTCAAGCTCCCGCATCGACATGCCGCCGCGATGGTCACGCCGGATCGCGGCGTACAGCTCGACCTTCGACATTTGCGGCATGACCAGGACCTTTCACCAGGAGCATCCCGATGCTGCCCTGGCAAGAACCCCAGTGCCTCCCGAACTCGTCAACATCACCCGACCGTGGTTCTGGGCGCCTCCCAAACCTATTGTCCGCTGTCATCCAATCGGGGCGTTTGACAGCGAACCCAGTCGTTTCGCCTTCCTCGCCAGTGAACCTAGTCGTACGAGGCGTCGTGCTGGGG
>NZ_JBIWFO010000010.1:0-252298 GCF_044763125.1 Streptomyces sp. NPDC096310
GAGACCGGCTGGCCTCGAAGCCCGGCGGCGTGCTCCCGAAACGAACGGGGACGCCCCCGAAGCCGATGGCCGTGCCCTCGAAACACCACACAGGAATGCGCGGTTGCGCGGGCCGGCACGGCGAGACACGAACGCGCAGAGTTGGACGTCGGAATTCCCAACGAGATTGATCCCAGGTGCGGCTGGCCTGTTCCGCGGTGGAGTGTCCCACTGGGCGAGGTGCAGCCCCCAAGGCCCCGAGGCGCGGGCATTCGGAGGGACTCTCCTTGGTGCTCTCCTGGCGCCTGGGGCCGTGAGCAGACGCCGGGGTGTCGGCTGCCCACCCGGCAGGAGCTCAGTGCGGGAGGAGCCTTCCCTGGCGATTCGTGCCAGCCGCTCGTCGCCCAACGGAGGGCACTCCGGCAGGGCTCCGCCACAGTCACGGACGGGGCAAAGCAACCGAAGCCCTGGTGAGGAGGGGTGCACGGTTCCACATCGGGCCGCCCCGCACCACGCCCAGCAGCCGCTTCGGACGCGCCGGAGGTGATGTGGCGTTCGTCACATGGGTGAGAGCGTCGTCGCGTCAGCCACCGGGCTGGCGGCCACCACGCGGGAGGCCGACACGGCTCTGCGACTCCGCGTACGGCCCTAAGCGGAATCTCTGGCTGCCTGTTCTCCTGGGCGCCGCACCCGCGTGCGGGCCTGCCTTGGCTCCCGGCCCGGAGCTAAGAAGGCATGTGACCTAGGTGCATCCCGTACGCGATGGTGCAGGACGGAGTCGTACGCGACCGGGGACGTTCAGTGGTACGTCCCCCTCCTTGAGGAGGGGGACGGCTGCGTCAGGCGGCGGGCTGTAGGACGGTGTGGACGGCGGCGAGGGCCTGGAGCCGGTCGGCCACGGCATCCGGGCCGAGAGCCGCAAGGGCCCACAGGGCACTGAGCTGGCTGCCGGAGGAGCAGATATTGATCAACGGCGGCCGGAACGGCGCCACGGCGATGTTCCGGGCAGCGAAGCGTGCGGGGTCGAGATAGGTCATGCCGCCGGTCCCGCACAGATACGCGCGGGCGCCGGTCGCGGCGGAGAGGTCCGCGAGCCGGACGGATCGGCCCGGCCGGGAAGGGAGTTGGCTGCTGGTGAGGATCTGGCCCTTCCAGCCGAGCAGGTCCAGCAGGACGCGGGTGGAGATCTCGGCGACCGTCGCGGTCCGGCCGGTGGTGAAGGCGTCCAGCACCGGGCCCAGGGCCTTCGCGAGGGCGGGCCAGTGGGGGCTGGAGCCGTAGTGCTGCCGCAGCGTCCCGGCGGTTCGGCGGCAGGCCAAGGCAGGGTCGTCGATCCGGGCGTCCCGGATGAGTGTGGGCCGCCCATTGGGGAGGTGGGTCGGGATGGTGAGCCACTGCTGGTGGGCCGGGTCGTCGAGGTCGGCGAGGCGGGCTCGGTGCTGGTAGTCGCGGCGGGTGAACTGCACGTCGTCCAGGACGATCCAGTAGTCCGCCGCGAACAGCTTGGCCAGCGTCGTCAGTCTCGGGAACACATTGGGCTGGTGGATCGCGCACAGCCCGCCCGGGGCGGGCAGGTCACGAGGTGATGAGGCGGCTGGTGAAGCCGTCGGCGATGAGGGATTCGTACGCGGCATGCACGTCCTCCGGGACCTCCTGCTCGGTGGCGAACCCGAGCTTCGGATACTCGATCACCCGCTGGAGATCACCGACGAGCATGTCCAGGACGAGCTTCTCGTCGCCGATGGACTTCAAGTAGTCGTCGAACTCCAGCGGCTCCGACGCGCACAGGATCTCGACGTCGGGCCACAGCTTGCGGGCGGTCGCGAACGATCGCCTCTCCATATAGGGCTTGGACACCAGCAGCACCGTGGTCGGGTGGATTCCGGCGTCGGTGATGGCCTCACGCGAGAGGGTGATGTTCTGCCCGGTGTTCCCGGCGTTGGGCTCCAGCACGATCGCCTCGGCGGGGACGCCGAGGTCGATGGCGTGCTCGCGGAAGTGGACGGCCTCGCCGCGCGGGAAGACCTTGGCGGTGGTGGGGCTGTTGCCGCCGGTGAAGACCAGGGCCTTGAAGAGCCCGGCCTGATACAGCTCGGCGGAGTAGGTGGCGACGCCGAGGTCGTGGCTGCCCAGCCCGATCGCCACGTCGACGGGCCGCAGTTCGTGGTTCATCTGGTGGTAGTCCCAGATCAGCTTGGCCTGGCGCCACTGGTCCTCGGTGATGGCCTGCTGGTTGTCGCTCACGCGTTGTCTCCCTGGTCACCGTTGCCGGGGGCCGGTCGGCCCCTCGCTCATGGCCTTGATGCCCTCGATACTGCGCAGCTGGTGCACGAGTCCGTACTGCGCGGCCACCTTGGCGGCCTGGTCGAGGACGAGGTGTCCATCATCCCGGGTCGCCGCGTCGGAGAGCAGGATGTGGCCATGAGCGGTGTCCAGTCGCACGCGTTGCATCGGTGATTCGGTGGTCCCGCTGTTGCGGGCGATGTCGATGAAGTGCAGGGCCTGGGTGAGGTCGCCGGCGCCGCGGCGGGCGAGGGCGAGTTTCTGATGGGCCACCGACCAGTCGTCGGGTTCCTGGAGGTCTTCGAAGTCGCGGGTCGCGGCCTGCATGACGCGGGTCGCATAGTCGTGGTTGCCGTCCTTGCTCAGCGCGGTCCCCACCCACAGCCGGGCCCTGGCACGGTCGCGACGGGAGAGCCGGTCGTCGACGGCGAGGGTCTCGTAGTTGCGGGCGGCGATCTCCAGCTTCCCGGACATCTCGGTCACGACCGCGAGTGACAGATCGAGCTGGGCGACGCGGCGGGGAATGTCGAGCTGGGTGAAGACGGAGCGGGCGCCGGCATAGGAGTGCTGGGCGGAGAGCGGGCCGAGAACGACGCCCTGGTCACGCTTGAGGTCGCCGAGCAAAGCCGTCGAGCGGGCGAAGAGATACAGGCCCTTGTCGTCGAGCTCAAGGGCCGTGAAGCGGGTGAGCCACCGGCTGAGCAAGCTGTCGGCGAAGGCGAAGTTCTGCCGGGACAGGGCGACCACGACACGGTCCAGATCGTCGGCCCACGATTCGTACTCCCAGGCCCGGGGACCGGAGGCGGTGACGCGGCGCCGGGCAGCGGTCGCGGCGTTGGACGTCTCGGACAGGAGTGTCTCGAAGCGCAGGTGAACGGCGGCGTCCGCACGGCCGAGCGCGGTGTCGAGGATGGCCTGGGTGTCGGGTCTGGGCTCGGTGGCCGCGAGCTTGGACTCCCACTTGGACACGGTCGCAACCGCCAGGCCGAGCTGCTGGGCGAAGGCCCGCACGCTCAGACGCAGGGCGAGACGCAGGGCCCTGGCCTCCAGGCCCGTCCAGTGATGCACGGTCGCCACGCGTCACTCCCTTCCGCCAGTCATCGAAGCACGGTGCGTGCAGTCGGCGGGACGAAAGTGGAACGCAAGTAGAACAGGGGGTGATTGGCCGGGAGTTGGTCAGCATCCACACTCAAGACGTCACCCCTTGTCGAGCCTTTTGGACGGTCTTCAGCATGGAACCCCTCACGGAGAATCGCCCGGTCAACGGCCCGGTCGTTTACGGCTTTCTGCGACTGGTGCGGGTCTCCGCCGCCCGGAAGGCGGCGCTGGCCGCCTCTCTTGCCGAGTACTGCCGCAACCACGAACTGCAGCTGTCCGGACTGTTCACCGACCGCGACGTGAGTTCCGGACCCGACTCGGCGGCGTTCGCCCGGCTGCTGGACGTGCTGGCCCTGCCGGACGTCTATGGAGTGATCTCCCCGGCCATGTCGCACCTGGGGCCGAAGGCCATAGCTGCCGAACGCGGCCGGCGGATCGAGGCGGCCGGCTCCCGGCTGCTGCTGGTCCGCGGGCCCCGCCCCGCACACCCGTCCGTCTCCCGCGGCGGCCCGGTCCGTCGCCGCAGTCCGGGATCCACCCGCGTCCTGGACGCCGAGTCGTGAGGGCCACGATGACCGAAACGACCCAGCGGTTCTTCGAGCCCCGACCCGAATCGATCGGCCAGGCACGGCAGTTCACGACGGACGCTCTGGCCGAGTGGGGCCTTGAGGGCCTTGCCGAGGACATCCGGCTCTGTGTCTCCGAGCTCGCCACCAATGCCCTCGTCCACGCAGCCGTCGACGGCCACGGCTTCCTGGTCAAGCTCGATGCCGACGAGGAAGTCGTACGCCTGGAAGTCCACGACAGCCGCCGCCAGCACCCCAAGGCCCGCCAGGCCGCCGACACGGACACCTCCGGACGCGGCCTGACGCTGGTGAGCGTGCTCGCCGACGGCTGGGGAGTCCAGGACCACACCCCGTCCGGAAAGGTCGTCTGGTCCTGCTTCAAGTCTGCGGGAGGGGCGGCGTCATGACCGTCATCCTCACCCCGCCAGATCCGGAACTTCGGCTGCTGGTCTCCCTCGCGTCCTGGACCTGGCCGGGCACCGGACCGGACGGCCACGATTTCGCGCACATCCTGATCACCCACACCCCGGCCCTGGCCATCCCCGACACCGTCGAGGCCCGGATGCGGCGGCTGTCGGACAGCCTCGGCTCTCTGGCCGGCCCCCGGGAGGTCGTTCCGGAGATCGACCGGTGCCTGCAGATCGTCGGCGACCAGGTGCTGGTGCACATCCCCGGCGCCTCTCGCCGGCTGCGGCTGCTCACCCGCCGGGCCTGGACCGAACTGGTCGCCCACAACGGTGACGCCGTCCTCCTGCTCGGGCTGGACCCACTGCCGCAGACCGCCGACGCCGCCCGGCTCGATGCCTACCTGGACACCGCCCTCGCGGCCGAGCAGCTGCTGTTCGGACGCGCCCGCACCCGCTGAACCCCGGACTTTCCGCACGGCCCCCGGATGGAACGGATGAGAGGGAACTGCCATGGAAACCTTCGAACGCGCCCGCTTGGACACCTACTTCGCCCGGATCGCCACCCAGTTCGCCCCGGACGAGCAGACCGCATCGTTCCTGATCACGCACCTGCTGCCGGAGCGGCCCGCGTTCGTCCAGGCCGTCGCCGCGATGACCCGGCTCACCGCGGTGCTGCCCAAGCCGAAGTCCATCCACCCGGCCGCCAAGCGCGAGGTCGAGCAGACCGTCCCCGTCGACATCCTCACCCGCGAGATGTTCACCGAGCCCGATGACGCCCTGGACTACCTCGAATCCCGGGCCGCAGGCGAGACGGCCTGCCTGCTGGACGTCGGTGGCTACTTCGCCCCCACCCTCGCCGAGGTCCACAGCCGGTTCACCGGACGGATCGCCGGGGTGATCGAGGACACCGAGAACGGGCACCGCCGCTACACGGACCTCGACAAGCTGCCCTGCCCCGTCATCTCCGTCGCCCGCTCTCCCTTGAAGGACCCCGAGGACTTCCTCGTCGGACAGTCCGTAGTCTTCTCCACTGAGGCCGTCATGCGCGGACGCGGCGACATCCTCCACGGCCGCCCCGCCCTGGTGATCGGCTTCGGGAAGCTCGGCAGTTCGATCGCCCGGCTTCTGCAGGCCAAGGGAGTGCAGGTCACCGTCTTCGATATCGACCCCGTCCGCCGCACCCAGGCCCTCTCCCAGGGCTTCACCGTCGCCCGCGACCGCGAGACCGCCCTGACCCGTGCCGGCCTTGTCCTCTGCGCAACCGGCGCGATCTCCCTGCGCGGCGAGGACTTCGGGCATCTCCGCAATGGCGCCTACGTTGCCACCGTCACCAGCAGCGAGGACGAACTCGACCTCGCCGGACTCCCCGACGTCTACACCCGCACCATCGTCGGCGAGCACGTCACCCGCTACCGGACCACCGGCCACTACTTCTATCTGGCGAACGGCGGCAACGCCGTCAACTTCATCCACGGCGCCAGCGTTGGGCCATTCATCTTCCTGGTCCAGGCCGAGATCCTCGCCGCGATCAGGATGCTCACCCGCCAAGACCTCGGCCCCGGTATCCATGAGGTCCCCGCACCCGACCGCGAAGCCATCGCAGCGACCTGGCTCTCCTACTTCAACAGGTGATCACCATGACCATCACAGCCGACCACATCCGCAACACCATCGCCGCCTACCTCGACCAACACCCCGACGATGAGCGCGAACTCGGCGTCGTCCTCGGCTTCCTGGACGATGGCCACGACCTCACGCACCGCACCACGCTGCCCGGGCACGTCACCGCCGGGGCGATCCTCGTCGGCCCCGACGGCCGCATCCTGCACATTCTTCATAACACGACCCAGAAGTGGCTGCTGCCTGGCGGCCATCTGGAGGCTTCGGACAACACGCTCCTGCAGGCCGCCAGCCGTGAACTGGCCGAGGAGACCGGCATCCCGCCCCACGTCGTCACCCCGCACGGCGAAGTCCCGCTGCACGTCGATGTCCACCCCATCGACGCCAACCCCGCCAAGGGCGAGCCCGCCCACCAGCACTTCGACTTCCGGTTCCTGTTCCGCACTACCGCAGACATCGGCGACTTGCAGACCGAAGAGGTCTCCGAGGCCGCCTGGCGCAATGCCGACGAGATCACCGACTCTCAACTGCGATCCCGCATCACCGCAGCCCTGCGCTGAACCCCCCCGGCGGGTCTGTAAAGCGAGCGGTGTAACTGGGTTTGGTGTGGCTAGAGTTGGCCTGCGGTGAGGCGGCCGTCGAAGGCGTTCATGGCGCCCTTCCAGCGCATGGTCCAGCGTTTGCGGCCGGCGCCGGTCGGGTCGAGGCTCATGACGGCCATGTAGACACATTTGAGGGCGGCCTGCTCCGTGGGGAAGTGCCCGCGGGCGCGGACGGCCTTGCGGATGCGGGCGTTGACGCTCTCAATGCTGTTGGTCGTGCACACGATGCGGCGTATTTCTGCATCAAACTGAAGGAAAGGCGTGAACTCGGGCCAGCTGGACTCCCAGAGACGGACGATCGCCGGGTACTTCTTGCCCCAGGTCTCGGCGAATTCCAGGAACCGCGTCGTGGCCGCGTCCTCGGTCGGCGCGGTGTAGACGGGCTTGAGCGCCTTGGCGATCTTGTCCCAGTCCTGTCGGGCCGCGTATCGAAATGACGCCCGCAGCAGGTGAACCACACACGTTTGCACCACGGTTCGCGGCCAGACCTCACCGACTGCGTCGGGCAGTCCCTTCAACCCGTCGCAGACCAGCATGAGGACGTCTTCGACGCCCCTGTTCTTGAGCTCGGAGAGCACTCGAAGCCAGTGTTTCGCGCCTTCGCCGCCATCGCCTGCCCACAGGCCGAGGATGTCGCGGTGCCCCTCGGCGGTGACCGCCAGGGCCACGTAAATCGGCCTGTTCGCTACTTGGCCATCGCGAATCTTGACGTTGATAGCGTCAATGAAGACGACCGGGTAGACGCGGTCTAGCGGCCGGTTCTGCCATTCCGCCATGCCATCCATCACCTTGTCGGTGATCGTGCTGATGGTCGTCTTGGAGACGTCCGCGCCGTAGACCTCGGCCAGGTGCGCGGAGATCTCCCCGTGCGTGAGGCCCTTCGCGGACAGCGAGAGCACCATCTCGTCCACGCCGGTCAGCCGGCGCTGCCGCTTCTTGACGATGGCCGGCTCGAAGGAGCCCTCCCGGTCGCGAGGCACGTCGATCTCGACCGGCCCGATGTCCGTCAGCACCGTCTTGGACCGGGTGCCGTTACGGGAGTTGCCGCCGTCCTTGCCCGCCGGGTCGTGCTTGTCATAGCCGAGATGGTCGGTGATCTCGCCCTCCAGGGCGGACTCCAGAACCGCCTTGGTCAGCTGCTGCAGCAGCCCGCCCTCGCCGGTCAGCTGCAGCCCCTTGCTGCGGGCCTGCTCGACGAGCTGGTCGATCAGTTTCTGCTCGACCGTCGCAGCCTCCGGCGACGGATCCGCCTGGTCGGCGGCGGCCACGAACTCGGTCACGGTGTCAGTCACTTGATGTCTCTTCCATGATCATCAATTACACCGGTGAGCGTACAGACCCAACGCCGGGACGAGCCCCGCCCGCCCAGCCGCGTCAGCTACTCACTCAAAGTCACGCGGAACCCAGGACACCCACCCTCACCTGCGGAAACGTCCTAAATCACCGGCATTGCTGGTCAGAGGCACTTTCTGCTTCCCTGACCGCCTGCCGGACAGCACGCTTCATGAAAGCGCGAGGCTAGAGTTCTCGGTCACATCGGCCCGGCGCACCTCATCGTCCACCGCGACGGGGGCGGGAGAGGGTTACGGGCGGCGGCCCCACGCGGAGATCATCGGGGCGGTGGCCAGGTCGAGCTGTCCGGCCGTGACGTTCGCGAGGTGACGGTCGATCTCCTCGTCGGTGGCGAGCCCCTCCGCCACCAGACGGCCGCGGATCTGCCGTACGGTCGCGGCCTCCAGGACGGCACACGCCGGCGACGTGATCGGGAAGTACGCGTCTGCCCCGACGTCGTCCAGACCGGCCTCCCGCAGCAGCCTGGGCAGGGTCCGCCCGTACGCGAGGTCCGCGCCGCGTGCCGCCATCAGGGTGCGGAAACCGGATCGCAGCCGGTTGGCGAGCCGCTGTTCGGGGCCCGACTCGTCCGGGCACAGCAGCGGCTGCAGCCCCGGGTCGGCGTCCTCCAGGAGCAGCAGGCCGCCCGGGCGCAGCGCCTGGACCATCCGGCGCAGCGCCTCGGCGCGGTCGGGGACGTGGACGAGGACCAGCCGGGCGTGGACGAGGTCGAAGCCGCCGGGCGGCGGCGGTTCGGCCGCCACGTCATGGCGTACCACCTCGATCACGCCGCCGGCGATCTCCCGGGTCCAGGAGATGTCGAGGTCGGTGGCGATCACCGTTCCGCCAGGGCCGACGCGCTCGGCCAGTCCGAGGGGTACGCGGGGGCCGCCGGCGCCGATCTCCCAGCACCGCATGCCGACCGTGATCCCGAGCCGGTCGACATGCCGGAACGTCACCGGGTCGAACAACTCGCTCAGGGCGCCGAACCGGATCCCCGCCTCCGACTGGCGGTTGTCCAGCAGATAGCCGTGATCCGTGCCGTGTTCAGCCATAGGGCGATTCTGGCAGAGGGGCGGACGAGCGGGGCGAACCGGCCGAGGCCCCCGGGGGTTCCCGCGGCCGCCGCGTTATCTTGCTCGGAGGAAAGGCCATCCTGGCATCCCAACAGGGCATCACCGGCGAGGAGTTGAGCATGGGCGCACAGGACGCGCCGGAGGTACCGGACGCGCGGGACACGGCCGGGAGACTGCGGGCGATCAGCGACGAGGTGTCGGACCGTTTCTACGAGCGGGCCGACGTGGTGCGGACGCTGCTGGTGACGCTGCTGGCCGGACAGCACTCGCTGGTGCTGGGCCCGCCCGGGACGGCCAAGTCCGAGATGGCCCGGGAGATCACGGGCCGGGTCGAGGGGGCGGCCTACTGGGAGATCCTGCTGTCGAAGTTCACCGCGCCGACGCGGATGTTCGGTCCCATCGATGTCGCGGCGCTGGCCCGGGGCGAGTACCGCCAGGTCTACGACGGCCGCGCCACGACCGCGCACATCGCGTTCATCGACGAGATCTTCAAGTGCTCCACGGCGGCGCTCAACGAGACGCTGGGCTACCTCAACGAGCGGATCTACCACCCCGAGAACGGCGGCGCCCCGATCCGCTGCCCCCTCATCGGGGCCATCACGGCCAGCAACGAACTGCCCGGCGGGGAGGACTCGGCGGCGATCTACGACCGGCTGCTGGTGCGGATCGAGGTCGGGTACCTGGCGGACCCCTCGAACTTCGCGGCGCTGGTCCGCTCCGCCGCCGGCCGCCCGGCGGCAGCCGCCAGGACCACCGTCGAACTGGCCGCGCTGCGGCACGCCGTGACCGAAGCCGTGCCGGCCGTGCAGGTCCCCGACACGATCGTGGACGCGGTGTGCACGCTGCGGGCCGCCCTGCGCCGCAAGGAACTCGTCGCCTCCGACCGCCGCTGGCGGCAGGCGGTGAGCCTGCTCCAGGCGTCCGCGTACCTCGACGGCCGCCCGGCGGTCGCCGAGACCGATCTGTCGGTGCTGACCCATGTGCTGTGGGACTCCCCCGCCCAGCGGCCGGCCGTCGAGCGGGAGGTGCTGCACCTGGTCAACCCCGACGCCAAGGAGGCGCTGGACCTGGCCGACACCGTCGACGAGCTGGAGGCCCAGCTCGACGCGATGGCCGGGCAGTCCCGCGAGGCGCTGAGCGAGTGGGTCATCAAGCAGGCCCACAACAAGCTCGCCATGGCGGGGAAGCGGCTGGAGAAGCTCCGTGAGGAGGCGGCGGGCGCCGGACGCTCCACCGCCGCCATCGACCGGGCCATCGGCCGCCGGCGCGCCGTCCGCGCCCGTGTGCTCACCGAGGCGCTCGGCATGGACGCGAGCATGGTGCAGGCCCAGCTCTGAGGACCGGGGGACCGAAACGATGGACGGGACACCGCGCACGCTCGACGAGCTGGCGAGCCGGACCGGGAGATGGCTGGGCCTGTCCGCCGCCGCTCCCGGGCTCCACACCACGGCCGTGGTCGCGGACCGGTTCGACCGGATCGCCTGGCGCGACACCTACGAGCAGTCGGCCGGGCTGCGCGAACTGGCCGAGGAGCTGACCGGGCACCACGGCGGCGCCGCCGCCGACCTCCTGACCGATGTGTTCCTGGCCGCGTACAAGACGGCCCCGCGGTTGCGCGAGGCCGCGGAGATGGACCCCTCCCGGCTGGTCTGCCACGGGATCATCACCGCTCTGACGCGGGAGCGGGCCTACGCCGAACTGCGCCGGGAGACGGCCGGCGACCCGTACGCCGCCGCCATGGCGGTGCTCGCCCAGGCCGCCGCGGTGCGCCGGCTGCTGGCGGGTTCCCAGGACGCCCGGGACCGGGCCGAGCAAGCGGGGAGGGCCCGGCAGGACGCCGCGGACGCGGCGGACGCCGTGGGCGAGGCGCTGGACCGGGCCGCCGAGACGGCCGCCGCGGACGGCACCGTACCGGCCCCGGCCGCCGACGCCGTACAACGAGCGGTCGAGGCCGCCGAGGCCGCCGCACGCCGGGCCGCCCAGGACGCCGGGAATGCCGCGCGGGCCCTCGCGGCGGCGTCCCCCGGTATCCGGGCGGGCGCGGGGAGCGCGGCGGCGCGGGGAGCCGCCGCGGTGCGTCAGGAGGCCACGCTGATGCGGGCGTGGGGCGTCGCCCCCGGCGAGCTGGAGCGGATGCCGTTCGACCGGCGCGCCCGGCTCGCCGAGCGGCTGCGCACCGGCCGGCTCGCGGAGTGGGCCGAGCTGATCGGCCGGTTCCGGCAGATGGCGGGCGGCGAGCGGGCCCGCAAGGTGGAGAACGCCACCGGGGAGCTGGTCGGCGTCACGCTCGGCGACGACCTCTCCCGGGTCATCCCCTCCGAGCTGGCCCACCTCGGCCTGCCCGAGCTGCGGGCGGTGTTCGCCACGCGCTACGCCGCCGGGGAGCTGATGCTCTACGACAGCCAGGGCGAGCAGGCCACCGGCCGGGGCGCCGTCATCGCGTGCGTGGACACCTCGCACTCCATGTACATGTCGGGGCCCGGCGGGGTCACCCGGGAGGCGTGGGCCAAGGCGTGCGCCCTGGCGCTGCTGGACCAGGCCCGCCAGGCCCGGCGCGACTTCGTCGGCATCCTGTTCTCCGCCGCCGGCAAGATCCGTGTCTTCCGCTTCCCGGCCGGCCGGGAAGCCGCCATCCACGACGTGCTCGACTTCGCGGAGACCTTCCTCGGCGGCGGCACCAGCTACCAGACGCCTCTGACGGCGGCCGGCGAGCTGCTGGCGGAGGAGTTCGACGACGCCGCCCGGATGCGCGGCGACATCGTGATGATCACCGACGACGAGTGCGGGGTCACCGAGGAGTGGATGCGGAGCTGGAACGAGGCCAAGCACCGGCTGGGCTTCCGGGTCTTCGGCGTGGCCATCGGCGCCCCGCGCGCCGCCGCGGCCGACTCGGTCCTGGACGCCCTGTGCGACAACCTCCGCTCGATCGACGACCTGACCGACGTGCACGCCGCGGCCGACCTCTTCCGGGTGATCTGAGGGTCGTATTCCGGGTGATCCGAGGGGCACACCGGGGCTGTGGAACGCGGAAGCCGGGGCCCTGTGCTCCGGAGGGGGGTCAGGAGATATCTTGATGTCGAGCAATGTTGCAGACGTATGTTGCAGACGTGGAGCGGAGCACCGGTGACTGACTCGACCATCATCTATACGCACACCGACGAGGCCCCGGCCCTGGCGACGTATTCGTTCCTGCCCGTGGTCGAGGCGTACGCCTCGACGGCCGGGGTCTCGGTGGAAACCCGCGACATCTCGCTGGCCGGACGGATCATCGCGGGCTTCCCCGAGTGGCTCCAGGACGGCCAGCGGGTCGATGACGCGCTCGCCGAGCTGGGCGAGCTGGCCAGGACTCCTGAGGCCAACATCATCAAGCTGCCGAACATCTCGGCGTCGATCCCGCAGCTCAAGGCCGCGGTCGCGGAGCTTCAGGGGCAGGGCTACGCGCTGCCGGACTACCCGGACGACCCCAAGTCCGACCAGGAGAAGGACGTCCGCGCGCGGTACGACAAGGTGAAGGGCAGCGCCGTCAACCCGGTGCTGCGCGAGGGCAACTCCGACCGCCGCGCCCCCGCCTCCGTCAAGAACTACGCCAAGGCGCACCCGCACCGCATGGGCGCCTGGACGGCCGACTCGAAGACGAACGTGGCGACCATGGGCGCCGACGACTTCCGTTCCACGGAGAAGTCCGCGGTCGTCGCCGAGGCCGGTTCGCTCCGTATCGAGCTGGCGGGCGAGGACGGCTCCACCACCGTGCTGCGCGACTCGGTGCCGGTCCTCGCCGGTGAGGTCGTGGACGCGTCGGTGCTGCGCGTCGCGGCGCTGCGCGAGTTCGTCGCGGCGCAGATCGCCCGCGCCAAGGCCGAGGGCGTGCTCTTCTCCGTACACCTGAAGGCCACGATGATGAAGGTCTCGGACCCGATCATCTTCGGCCATGTCGTACGGGCCTTCTTCCCGAAGACGTTCGCCGCGCACGGCGCCACGCTCGCCGCGGCGGGCCTGACCCCGAACGACGGTCTCGGCGGCATCCTCAAGGGCCTGGAGTCGCTGCCCGGGGGCGAGGAGATCGCGGCGTCCTTCACCGCCGAACTGGCCGAGGGCCCCGCCCTCGCGATGGTCGACTCCGACCGCGGCATCACCAACCTGCACGTGCCGAGCGATGTCATCGTCGACGCCTCCATGCCGGCCATGATCCGTACCTCCGGCCACATGTGGGGCCCGGACGGCGCCGAGGCCGACACGATCGCCGTCCTCCCGGACAGCAGCTACGCCGGGATCTACCAGGTCGTCATCGACGACTGCCGCGCCAACGGCGCCTTCGACCCGTCGACGATGGGCTCGGTGCCCAACGTCGGTCTGATGGCGCAGAAGGCCGAGGAGTACGGCAGCCACGACAAGACCTTCGAGATCGCCGCCGCAGGCACCGTCCGTGTCGTGAACGAGGCCGGCGAGGCCGTGCTGGAGCAGCCGGTGAACGCCGGTGACATCTTCCGCATGTGCCAGACCAAGGACCTGCCGATCCAGGACTGGGTCAAGCTCGCCGTCACCCGCGCCCGCGCGACCGGTGACCCGGCCGTGTTCTGGCTGGACGAGGGGCGCGCGCACGACGCGAACCTGATCGAGAAGGTCAAGGCGTACCTCCCGCAGCACGACACCGACGGGCTCGACATCGAGATCATGGCGCCGGTCGAGGCGATCGCGTTCTCGCTGGAGCGCATCCGGCGCGGCGAGGACACCATCTCCGTCACCGGCAACGTGCTGCGCGACTACCTGACCGACCTGTTCCCGATCCTGGAGCTGGGCACCAGCGCCAAGATGCTCTCGGTCGTCCCGCTGATGAACGGCGGCGGGCTCTTCGAGACCGGCGCCGGCGGCTCCGCGCCCAAGCATGTGCAGCAGCTCGTCAGGGAGAACTACCTGCGCTGGGACAGCCTCGGCGAGTTCCTGGCGCTCGCGGTCAGCTTCGAGCACCTGGCGCAGACGACGGACAACCCGCGCGCCCAGATCCTCGCCGACACCCTCGACCGTGCGACCGGCTCCTTCCTCAACGAGGACAAGTCGCCCAGCCGCAAGGTCGGCGGCATCGACAACCGCGGCAGCCACTTCTACCTGGCGCTGTACTGGGCCCAGGAGCTGGCGAAGCAGACGGAGGACGCGCAGCTCGCCGAGGCGTTCGGCGCGCTCGCCAAGACGCTGACCGAGCAGGAGGGCACGATCGTCGACGAGCTGATCGCGGTCCAGGGCTCGGCCGCCGAGATCGGCGGGTACTACCGGCCCGACGCGGAGAAGGCCACGGCGGTCATGCGCCCGTCGAAGACCTTCAACCAGGCGATCGCCACGCTCGGCTGACGCCTTCCCCTCGCGTACGGCACCGCCCCGGCCCGGCTTCGCGCCCGGCCGGGGCGGTCGCGTTGCCCCCGGTGGCGGGAGACGGCCGGACAGCGCCCTCTCCGAACGGCCGGGTCAGCCGCCCGTCACCTCCACGGAGAGGTCGTTGTCGAGCGTGTAGTACGGCCGTACGGTCGCGCCGCCGAGCGTGGCGGCCGTGTAGACGAAGATCTTCTTACGGTCCGCGACATCGTCCAGCAGCCGGCCCATCCGTATCGGTGGACCGCCCCCGGCCCGCTCCACGTAGAGGTCCCACACCTCCTGACCCGATCCGCCCGCGTTCAGCAGCTCCCGGTAGTCGACGGCGAAGGAGAAGTCCCCGCCGTCCCGGCCGCCCTCCGCGCGGGGCCCGATCCGCAGGGCCGCGCCGTCCCCGCCCCGGCGGCGCAGCAGGACCGTCGCCCCGGCGGCGGGACCGGCGCCGTGGAGCCGCGCCCGTACGGTCAGGGTGTGGCCCGCGACATGGACCTCGCCCGCCTCGGCGTGGCCGGGCCGCAGCCAGGTCCGTACGGCGAGATAGCGGTCCGCCGTGGCGTACGGGATACGGACGGCCAGCGGTACGGCGGCCGGTCCGGCGGGGCGCCCGGCCACCAGCGCGCGCAGGTCCCGCAGCCCGGGGAGGAGCCGCTGCCGCGCCTCCTGGTGGTCGCCGGAGTCGGGGACGACATAGGTGTCCCAGCGGCCCTCGGCGAGCACCGGCTCCGGGTCCAGGACGGCGCGCAGCCGGTCGGGGCCCGCCGGTTCCAGGTCGAGGAGGTGCCGTACGGTCTCGGGCTGCCCCTTCTTCGGGCGCAGCCGCAGCAGCAGCCGGGGGTGCGCGCCGTCGGGCACCGTCAGATGGACGTTCCAGGTGATCCGGCCCGAGGCGTCCACGGTGCAGTCGGCGCGGGGCCGCTCGACGGGCGGGGCGGGCCGGGGCCCGGCGGGCGGGGCGTGTTCCGTCGTGCTCATCGGCCTGCCTTCCGTACGGTCCTGAGGGCGGCGCCGGCCAGGACGCGGGCGCTGTCCTTGGCCGCGTAACCGCCGCTGATCAGCGCGCGGACCGGGCCGCCTGCGGACCGGTCGGCCGGTTCCTCGCCGCGGCGCGCGGCGGCGAGGTCGTCGAGGAGCCGCTCGGCCCGCGCCACGACGGGGCCGGGGGCGTAGCGGCGGGAGTTCTCCAGCGCCGCGCGGCCCATCCGGCGGCGCCGTTCGTCGTCGCCGACGAGCGCGAGGAGCGCGGCGGCCAGGGCGTCCCGGTCGCCGACCGGCACCAGCGTCCCGTCGACGCCGTCCCGGATGATCTCGGCGGGGCCGTAGGGGCAGTCGGTGGCGACGACGGGCAGGCCGCAGCGCATCGCCTCGACGATGGTCATGCCGAACGGTTCGAAGTTGGAGGCCATCACGCCGATGGAACCCTTGACCCACTCGGCCTCCATGGGGGTGGCCGAGCCCATCAGGAAAACGTTGTCGTGCAGGGCGAGGCCGTCGATGAGCGCGCGCAGCCGGGCCTGTTCCTCGCCGCCGCCGTAGACGCGCAGCCGCCAGTCGGGGTGGCGGGCCGCCACCTGGGCGAAGGCCTCGATGATCAGGTCGTACCGCTTGACCGGGACGAGCCGGCCCGCGGCGACCACGACGCGTGCGTCGCCGTCGGCCGGTGGCAGGGCCGGGTCGGGGACGCTGTTGGGCAGCGCCTCCACCCGGACCCCCGGCAGCCGCATCTTGCGCCGGTAGGCGTCGGCGTCGGCCTCGGTGACGGTGGTCAGCGCGTCGAGCCGGGGGTAGGCGCGGCGCAGGACGTTCCGCAGCCGGGGCGAATGGTTGTCCAGCGTCAGGTGTTCCTGCCCGATCCGCAGGGTGCGTTCGGGGGCCTGGAGCGCGATGTGGACATTGAGCCCGGGGCGGGTGCCGATCACGGCGTCGGAGTCCAGCTCCGCCAGGCAGGCGCCTATTCGCTCGTCGGTCAGCTCGCTGTACTGCCCGTAGCGGTACTCGGAGGACGGGTAGGTCCGCGCGGGGCGCGCGTAAGCGGGGTCCTCCCGCTCGGTGCGGAGGTCGACGAGGGGGCGCAGGGTGACCCGCGGGTCCGGTGTGAGGTTCGGGTCCTCACGGTGCCGGAACACGGAGATGATCTCCACCTCGTGCCGGTCGGCGAGCGAACGGGCCAGGTTGTAGGTGGTCGTGATGGTCCCTCCGATCCCGTAGGCGTTGTGGATGAGGAAAGAGATCTTCATACGCGTGAAGACTGGTTTCGCGGGGTATCGGTTGTGCGCGTTGCCGCTTCGTTTGCCGTCCGTTCGCTTCCCGTGACGCGTCCGGACACCCGCGTACCCGGGCTGCGATCGGCCCGCCCGGTCCCGCACCTTCGCCGCGCGCGACCGCCCGGTCCGGCACGTTCGCCGGGCCCGGTCGGTCGGTCCGGTGCGCCCGGCCGCCGGGAAGCGCCGTCCCCGGGACCGGGCGGATACTGGAGGGGAGGAGGTGCACCATGCGCAAGGTAGCCGACTGCCGGGATTTCCCGAGCGAGACGCAGTGCTCGCTCGCCATCACCGGCGAGGAGGACGAGGTGGTCCGCGCCGCCAGCGAGCACGCCGTCTCCGTGCACGGCCACGAGGACAGCCCCGAGCTGCGGCAGCAGATCCGGACGGCGCTGAAGGACGAGATCCCCCAGCACGCCTGACCAGGACCGGCCGTCCCCCGTCCGCAGCACATCCCCGATCCGGGGCCCGCGGTCAGCTCGCAGGAGCGTCCGAGGGCCTCGCCCCTACCACGAACATGGCCCCGAACGGGTCGGTGATCTCCGCGATCCGGCCGTACAGGATGTCCTCGGGATCCTTGACGGCGCCGCCCGCCGCCCGCGCGCGCTCGGCCGCGGCGTCCGCGTCCGCCACCTCGAAGAGGGTTCCCCAGACGGCGGCAGGGGCGCCGGGAACGCCCAGGATGCCGCCGATCTCGTGGCCGTCGGGGCGGCGCAGGAAGGTGAAGTCCGCGTCGGCCATGTCCTCGTTGCCGTCCAGGGTGAAGTCGAAGACCTTCGGGTAGAACTCCCGTACGGGCGCGGGGTCCGGTGTCGTCAAGTCGTTACGGAGCAGGCTCCCCGGCTCGTTGACCAGCTCGCAGCCGAGCAGCGTGCCGCCCTGCCAGAGGCCGAACGCGGCGCCGCCCGGGTCGACCCCGAAGGCCGACCTGCCCTGCTCCCCCTTGTCCAGCGGCCCCTCGGTGATCGTGCCGCCCGCCTCCGTGACCCGCCGCGCGGTGGCATCGCAGTCGTCGGTGGCGAGGTGGACGCGCCAGTGGGCCGAATCCGGCGAGGCCGGTGCGGGGACCGGGCGCAGCCCCGCGACATGGTGGCCGCGCAGCAGGGCGAGGACGTATCCGCCGGGGCCCGGCGCGCTGAACTCCCAGCCGAACACGGCCCCGTAGAACTCCTGGGCCGCCTCGATGTCCGGGACGTCCAGGTCGATCCATGTCGGGGTGCCGAGCGGCTGGTTGGTCGTGAGCTGGCTCATCATGGGCTCCTTCTGCCGTCCTGTCTGCCTGCGTGTTCGACGCTAGATCGCGTACAGGACAGAACGTGTCCTACATCCCGGGGCCCGGTCCTGCCGAGCCGCCCGGATCGGGTGGATCCACCGGTTCCGGCCGACCGCTGTCGGCGGGGGCTCGTAGAATCGGCGGATGAGCGCTCCCGATTCCGCCACCGTTCCCGAGACAGGCACCGAGACCCCCGCGGGGGCGGACCCCGCGACGGATCCGGGGCCCGGCCCGGGCGCCGGCCCGCAGGCGGGTGAGGCGCTGGAGGTGCTGCGCCGCGTCTTCGGTTACGACTCGTTCCGCGGCAGCCAGCAGGAGATCATCGAGCATGTGGTGTCCGGCGGCGACGCGCTGGTCCTCATGCCGACCGGCGGCGGCAAGTCGCTCTGCTATCAGATCCCGGCCCTCGTCCGGAAGGGCGTCGGGGTCGTCGTGTCGCCGCTGATCGCGCTCATGCAGGACCAGGTCGACGCGTTGCGGGCGCTCGGTGTGCGGGCCGGGTTCCTCAACTCCACGCAGGACTTCGAGGAACGGCGCCTCGTGGAGGCCGAGTTCCTCGCCGGTGAGCTGGATCTGCTCTATCTCGCGCCGGAGCGGCTGCGGGTCGAGGCGACCGTACGGCTGCTGGAGCGCGGCACGATCTCCCTCTTCGCCATCGACGAGGCGCACTGCGTCGCCCAGTGGGGCCACGACTTCCGCCCCGACTACCTCGCCCTCTCCTCCCTCCACGAGCGCTGGCCCGATGTGCCCCGGATCGCGCTGACCGCGACCGCGACGGAGGCCACGCACACGGAGATCGCCTCCCGGCTGAAGCTCCAGGACGCCCAGCACTTCGTCGCGAGCTTCGACCGGCCCAACATCCAGTACCGCATCGCGCCGAAGAACGACCCCAAGCGCCAGCTCCTCCAGCTTCTGCGCGCCGAGCACGAGGGGGACGCGGGGATCGTCTACTGCCTCTCGCGGGCGTCGGTGGAGAAGACCGCCGAGTTCCTGGTGAAGAACGGGATCGCGGCCCTGCCCTACCACGCGGGGCTCGACACCCGGACGCGGGCGGAGAACCAGTCGCGCTTCCTGCGGGAGGAGGGGCTGGTGATGGTCGCCACGATCGCCTTCGGCATGGGCATCGACAAGCCGGACGTGCGCTTCGTCGCCCATCTCGACCTGCCGAAGTCCGTGGAGGGGTACTACCAGGAGACCGGGCGCGCCGGGCGGGACGGGCTGCCGTCCACGGCGTGGCTCGCGTACGGACTCCAGGACGTGGTCCAGCAGCGGAAGATGATCGACACCTCGGAGGGCGACGAGGCGCACCGGCGCCGCCTCGGCGCGCATGTGGACGCGATGCTGGCGCTGTGCGAGACGGTCGAGTGCCGCCGGGTGCGGCTGCTCGCGTACTTCGGGCAGAAGAGCACCGCGTGCGGCAACTGCGACACGTGTCTGACGCCCGCGGAGTCCTGGGACGGCACGGTCCCCGCGCAGAAGCTGCTCTCGACGGTCGTCCGGCTGAAGCGCGAGCGCAACCAGAAGTTCGGCGCCGGGCAGATCACCGACATCCTGCTGGGGAAGAAGACCGCCAAGGTCATCCAGTTCGACCATGACGCGCTGAGCGTCTTCGGTATCGGTGCGGAGCTGCGCGAGGCCGAATGGCGCGGGGTGGCACGGCAGTTGCTGGCGCAGGGGCTGATCGCCGTGGAGGGCGACTACGGGACCCTGGTGCTGACGGAGGAGAGCGGCGAGGTGCTGGGCGGCCGGCGGCCGGTCATGCTGCGGCGCGAGCCCGAGAAGGCGGCGCGGCCCGCGCGCGCGGAGAAGGCGTCCAAGCAGCGTTCGGCGCCGGTGGACCTGCCGGAGGAGGCGGTGCCGGTCTTCGAGTCGCTGCGCGCCTGGCGGGCCGCCTCGGCGAAGGAGCAGGGCGTGCCCGCGTATGTCATCTTCCACGACGCGACGCTGCGCGAGATCGCGGTCCTGGCACCGTCGACGCTGGCGGAGCTGGGGACGGTGACCGGGGTCGGCGAGAACAAGCTGGCGAAGTACGGGGAGCAGATCCTGGAGACGCTGGGGACGGCGTGAGCGGCCCGGCCGTGTCCCGGCGGGTGGCTCGCCGGGCCGTGTCCCGGCGGGCGGCTCGCCGGGCCGTGTCCCGGCGGGCGGTTCAGGCGCCGGTGTCGAGCCGCAGGTTCCAGCGGCCCGGCGTGCCGGTCAGGGTGACCGTGGCGAGAGGGCGTACGTCCACGTACCAGTACGTACGGGGCGGCGCCTTCAGCGCGTAGACCAGCGCCGCCCGGACGACGGCCGGTTCGGCGACCGCGACGATCGCCGCGACGTCCTCGGCCGGGCGGGTGTCCAGCCAGCCGCCTATCCGGGAGATGAAGGTGAGCAGCGGCTCGCCGCCGTGCGGGGCGCCGCGCGGGTCCGCGAGCCAGGCGTCGACACCGGCCGGTTCGCGGGCCATCACCTCGGAGAGGGTGTAGCCGCGCCAGCGCCCCATGTCGCAGTCGCGCAGGGCCGGCTGGGCGAGCGGCGCGAAACCGAGGGCGTCGCCGGTGGCGCGGCTGCGCGGGGTGGGCGAGCAGTAGCGGAGGTCGGCGGCGGCGAGCGGGATGAGGGTGTGGGCGACGCGCTGCATCTCGTGCCGGCCGGTCCGGTCGAGGGGGCGGTCGTCCTCGAAGCGCTCGTCGTACAGGTCCGTGCTGCGCGCGGCGGCGACCAAGGTGACCCGAACACTCATGGCCGTGATCGTGGAGCGGAAAGCGGTACCGGTCAAGGGGTCTCCGCCCCGGAAAGCGCGCGGGCGCTCCCCCGTTCCCGCCCGGTCACACGCCGGTCACGCGCCGGTCGTCCACGGGCTCGCGCGCCCCCGGTGGGGTCAGCCGCGGCCGAGCGTTTCGTCGCAGGCCGTACGGAGCCGGCGTACCCCCTCGGTGATCTCGGCGGCGCCGGCCGGCGCCGCGAAGCTCAGCCGCAGGTGCGGGGCGGGCGGTTCGGCGCCGAAGTACGGGCGGCCGGGCGCGACCGCGACACCGGCGCGCAGGGCCGCGGCGGCGACGGCGGCCTCGTCGGTACCGTCCGGCAGGCGGAGCCAGAGGTGGTAGCCGCCCGCCGGGATGTGCGTCAGGACCGGTCCGGGCAGGCCGGTGCGGAGCGCGGCGGTCAGGGTGTCCCTGCGGGTCTTCAGCTCGGTGGCCACAGTGCGGAGCAGACGGGGCCAGGCGGCGGAGCCCACCAGTTCCAGGGTGGCTTCCTGGAGCGGACGCGGTACGAAGAAGGTGTCCACGACATGGATGGCGCGCAGCCGTTCCAGGACGGGCCCCCGGGCGGCGAGGGCGCCGACGCGCAGGCTCGGGGAGGTCACCTTGGTGAGCGAGCAGACATGGACGACGACGCCGTCGGGGTCGTCGGCGGCGAGCGGCGGGGGCAGCGGGCCCGCGTCCGCGTGTGCCATACGGCGCGCGAAGTCGTCCTCGATCACGAAGGCCCCGGCCTCCCGGGCGATCCGCAGCACCTCGACTCTGCGCTCCGGCGCGAGCACGGCGCCGGTCGGGTTCTGGAAGAGCGGCTGGCAGACGAAGACCTTGGCGCCGCTGGCCCGGAACGCGGCGGCGAGCAGTTCGGGCCGTACCCCGTCCGGATCGACGGGTACGGGGACGGGGCGCAGCCCGGCGGCGCGCGCGATCGCCAGCATTCCGGGGTAGGTGGGCGACTCCACGAGGACCGGGGCGCCGGGCGGGGCGAGCGCGCGCAGCGCGGTGGTGAGCGCGCTCTGGCCGCCCGCCGTGACCAGGATCTCCGCGGCGCCGCTGGTCGGGGCGATGGCCCGGGCGAACCATTCGCGCAGCTCGGGCAGTCCGTCGACGGGCGGCCGGCCCCAGACGCCGGGGCGGCGGCCGGCGCGGGCGAGTGCGGCGGCGAGCGCGGCCTCGGGCTGGAGCGTGGGATGCAGATAGCCGCCGGTCAGCTCGATGACACCGGGCGGCGGTGCGGCGAGGGTGACGAGGACGCCCGAGGCGTCGACGGCGCGCGGCACGCCGTCGGCCGCGGTGTCCGCGCTGAGGGTGACCTCCTGCCAGGAGGTGTCGCCGGTCCTGGGCGGGGCGGGGCATGCGGCGGCGCGGAAGGCTCCGGCGCCGGGGCGGGTGACGACCAGGCCCTCGGCGGTGAGCCGGGCGAGTGCGCGGGAGACGGTCACGGGCGAGACCCGGTAACGCTCGATCAGCTCTCTGCTCGATGGCAGCTTTCCACCGGGAGAGTAGTGCTTCAGCTCTCGCCGCAGAGAATGTGCCAGTTCGCTCGCACTGTTACGCTCTTGCATGAGAGCACAGAATAGCGCTACCGGCGAGACCGCGATAGCGGTCACCAACGGCTCCGTGCCGCGTCCCGGCCCGCGCACCGAGCGGGGCACCCTGCTCGCCGCGCTGGGCGTCGTGGCCTTCTCCCTCACCTTCCCGTCCACCGTGTGGGGCCTGGAGAGCTTCGGCCCCTGGTCTTTGGTCGCCGTCCGCAGCGTGCTCGCCGCGCTTCTCGCGGGCGGCTGTCTGCTGGCGCTGCGTGTCCCGCTCCCCGAGCGCAGGCACCGGGGCGGGCTCGTGGTGGTCGCGCTCGGGGTCGTGGCGGGGTTCCCGCTGCTCACGACGCTCGCGCTGGAGACCTCCACCACCTCGCACGCGGCCGTGGTGGTCGGGCTGCTGCCACTCACCACGGCCGCCTTCTCGGTGGTCCGCAGCGGCAGCCGGCCCTCCCGTACGTTCTGGGCGGCGGCGGTCGCCGGGGCGGCCGTGGTGATCGCCTTCACCGTCCAGCAGAGCGGTGGCGCGCTCTCCACGGGCGATCTGTATCTCTTCGGCGCACTGCTGGTGTGCGCGGCGGGCTACACGGAGGGCGGCAGGCTGGCCCGGGAGATGCCGGGCTGGCAGGTGATCGGCTGGGCGCTGATGGGCGCGCTGCCGCTCGCGCTGGCGGGCGGCGCGGTGGCGCTCTCCTTCGAGCCGGTGCGGCTGACGGCGCACGGGGTGACCGGCGTGGTCTGGGTGGCGCTGGTCTCCACCTTCCTCGGAATGTACGTCTGGTACCGGGGCATGGCGGCGATCGGGATCGCGCGGGCCAGTCAGCTCCAGCTCGCGCAGCCGGTGCTGACCCTGGTCTGGTCGGTGCTGCTGCTTGGTGAACACCTCACCCCGGCGGCGCCGGTGGCTGCCGTGGCGGTGCTGGTCTGCATCGCGGTGACGCAGCGCTCCGCCCGGCCGCCGGTGGACCGCGTCACGGCCTCACTTCCCGAGCGCTGACCGCTTGCCGTAGTGGTCCGTCACCACCCGGGTCATCGCCCCGATGGGGTCGGCGCCGACCTCCTTGGCGGAGAAGTAGCAGTGGCCCCGTACCCCCGCGAAGTCCTTCGCCAGGGTGAGATGGCGGGACAGCTCCGCGGGGTCCTGCCAGGCGGCGGGCTGGGCCGGGTCGCCCGCCTTGTACAGGGCCTCCCCGATGCAGAGGTCGACGCGTGTGCCCCGGACGGTCGCGTCCCACCAGCGCACCAGCTTCGCGTAGCCGGCGGCGGCGTAGCCGATGTTCCAGTAGAGCTGCGGGCAGGAGCATCTGCATCCAACGCAGAACTGCACATTCCGTATCCACAACGACAGGGTTTTCACGAGGCCTGCCCCTCCGCGGCTCACCGCGAACCCTCGTAGTGGTCCCTGACGAGCTTGCTCACCGCGCCCAGCGGGTCTTGGCCAACTTCTTTCGCAGAGAAGAAGATGTTCCCCCGAACCTCCTGATGTCCGGCGCACAGATCCAGATGGCGGGACAGCTCGGCGGGGTCGAACCACTGCTCCGGCTGCCCCGCCGCACCAACCTTGTAGAGCGCTTCACCGATGTACAGATCAACCCCTGTGCCCCGCACGACATCCGCCCACCAGGGCACCAGGACGGCATAGTTCGCAGGAACCTGCTGGTCAAGGGGTTGCGCCAACCAATACACCTGCGGGACGATGTAGTCGATCCAGCCCTTGCGGACCCAGCCGCGGGTGTCGGCGTGCAGATCGTCGTACGTCTGCACGCCCGCCCGGGAGTCGGAGCCGAGGGGGTCGGTGGCGGCGTTGCGCCAGACCCCGAAGGGGCTGATCCCGAAGCGGACGTTCTTCTTGGTCTTCCTGATCCGCTCGGCCGTCTCGCGCACCAGCCGGTCGGTGTTGTCCCGGCGCCAGGCCGCCTTGTCCGGGAAGTCCGCCCCGTACCGCCGGTACGCCGCGTCGTCCTCGAAGACCTGTCCGGCGACCGGGTACGGGTAGAAGTAGTCGTCCCAGTGGACGGCGTCGATGTCGTACCGCTCGACGGCGTCCAGCATGGCGTCCTGGACGAACTTCCGTACCTCGGGCAGGCCCGGGTTGTAGTACAGCTTCCCGCCGTACGGCAGGACCCAGCCGGGATGGACCCGGGCCGGGTGGTCCGCGCTCAGCCGGGTGGGGTCGGTGTGGTTGGCGACGCGGTACGGGTTGAACCAGGCGTGCAGTTCGAGGCCGCGCGCGTGGGCCTCCCGTACCGCCGTGCCCAGCGGGTCCCAGCCGGGGTCCTTGCCCTGTGTGCCGGTCAGATACTGCGACCAGGGCTCGTACGGCGAGGGCCACAGCGCGTCGGCCGTGGGCCGGACCTGGAGGACGACGGCGTTGAGCTTGCGGGCCACCGCCGTGTCGAGGTGCTGGATCAGTTCGGCGCGCTGGCGGTCGGCGGAGAGGCCGGGCTTCGAGGGCCAGTCACGGTTGGCGACGGTCGCGAGCCACATGCCGCGCAGCGCCGGGCCCGTGGCGCGATACCCGGCGGCTCCCTGTCCCGGTACGGTCCCGGTGGCGAGGGCGGTGTCCCCCGCGGTCAGCAGAGTGGCCGCCAGCCCGGCCGCGGCAGCCACGAATCCGCGCCGCCCGAGGGGCGCCCCGTCGTCTCCCGCCGCGCCGCCGTGCGTCGCGCCGTGCCCTGTCCCACCGTGCCCTGTCGCGCCGTCCCGTGCTGCCGTGCCGTGTCCCAGCTCGTCGTACCCCATGCGCCGTCCCTCGCCCTGTCGTCCGTCGTCCCGGCCGTGGACCGCACCACCGCGGAGCGGAGCGGTCCGGTCACCCGTCCGAGCATGCCCGCCCCGGGCCGTCCGGCGCATCCGCCGTCGGAGTAACGTCCTGTCCCTGGGGCAGGCGCCGGAATCATACGGGGGACCTGCACTGACACGGACCGGAGAAAGGCACGATGTGACCGACACCCTGACCGATATCGCCCGCGTCGGAGTGGTGGGCTGCGGCCAGATGGGCGCAGGCATCGCCGAGGTCGCCGCACGCAGCGGCCTGGAGGTCACCGTCGCCGAGACCACCGGCGAGGCGCTGGAGATCGGCCGGACCCGGCTGCAGAACTCGCTGGCGAAAGCCGCCGAGCGCGGCAAGATCACCGAGGCGGAGCGCGACGCGGCGCTCGGCAGGCTGAGTTTCACCACGGATCTCGGGGAGTTCGCCGACCGCGATCTCGTCATCGAGGCCGTCGTGGAGAACGAGCAGGTCAAGACGGAGATCTTCCAGGTACTCGACCAGGTGGTGACGCGTCCCGACGCGATCCTGGCCTCCAACACCTCCTCCATCCCGCTGGTCAAGCTGGCCGTCGCGACCTCGCGCCCTGATCAGGTGATCGGAATCCACTTCTTCAATCCGGCCCCCGTGCAGCAGCTCGTCGAGCTGATCCCCGCGCTGACCACCTCCGAGGAGACGATCCGGCGCGCCGAGACCGTCGTCCGGGGCGTCCTCGGCAAGCACGCGATCCGCGCGCAGGACCGCTCGGGCTTCGTTGTGAACGCGCTGCTCATCCCGTATCTGCTCGCCGCGATCCGGATGTTCGAGTCGGGCATCGCGAGCCGCGAGGACATCGACAACGGGATGGAGATGGGGTGTGCCCATCCGATGGGCCCGCTCAAGCTCACCGACCTGATCGGACTGGACACCGTCGCCTCGGTCGCGGACTCGATGTACGCCGAGTACAAGGAGCCGCTGTACGCGGCGTCCCCGCTGCTCCAGCGGATGGTGGACGCGGGGCGTCTGGGCCGCAAGACGGGTGCGGGCTTCTACTCGTACACCTGATTCACACGGAGTGTGCGAAGGGTGCGCGCATATGACTCCCGTACACCCTGATGCCCACCGCCCAGGGGGAGTTGACTCGATTCCGCTTAGCCGGAACCGCCGTGGCTGGGCAACCGGACCGTGGACCCACTCTCCCCGAACAGGAGCGGAAATCGTGACCACCGAATCTGACCATTCCGTGGTCGGCCAGGAGCGCGCGGAGTTACGTCGCAGCCTCGACGTCGGCCTTGCCAGGACCGAGGGCAGGATGGCGCTACTGGCCCACCGCAACGACCAGACCGACAAGGATGTGGCCGATCTGGCCGCGCGTGTGGCCGCACTGGAACACTCCAGGTGGCCGCTGCCCGCCGTGGCGGCGCTCTGCTCACTCGGAGCGCTCGCGGTGGCGGTCTGGCAGACCCTGGGCCGTTAGCCCCGGGCCCTGACCGGACCGGGCGTGGCCGGACCGGGCGTGACCGGACCGGGCCTCACTGGCCCAGCCTCAAGTGGTGGAGCATCAGCAGCCCGGCCGTCATGTTGGCGGCCGGGATCTCGCCCCGGGCGATCATGTCCGGCACCAGCTTGAGCGGCACCCACTCCCGGCGCGAGGACTCGAAGTCGTCCTCCGGATGACCGATGTACGTCGCGTCCTCCGCCCAGTACATGTGGTGCCGCGCGTCGCTGAGCCCGTTGGACGGCTCGACGGTGAGGAGATGCCTGAGGGGTCCCGGTCGCCAGCCGGTCTCCTCCTCCATCTCCCGCGCCGCGGCGGTCTCGATGTCCTCGCCGTCCTCGACGACCCCGGCCGCCAGCTCCCAGCCCCAGCTGTCGGTGATGAAGCGGTGCCGCCAGAGCATCAGCACCTCGTTGGCGGAGTTGACCACGGTCGCCACGGCGACCGGGCGGAGCCGGATGAGGAAGTGGTCCAGATGCCGGCCGTCGGGGAGTTTGACGTCGGCGAGATTGACGCTGAACCAGCGATTCTCGTACACGGTCTGCTCATTTAGCTTCGTCCACTGCACGTTTCTGCCACCTTCCGACAAGTTGATGGCAATATCGCAGCAGCGACGCCCGGCCCGAGGAAAGCACGGGGGGCTCACACGGGGGCTCACAGAGGAACGCGCAGCGCCCCGGCGATCAGTTCCGCGGTGTCCTCGGCCTCGGAAGAGCCGCTGGCCACGAGCTGTTCCCGCACCTGGCGCAGACGGTCGCGCAGCCGCTGGGATTCCATCCCCCTGGCCCGCTCCGCCATCTCCGCCGCTGTTCTGGCGGCCCGGTCGGCCTCGCCCTGCCGCAGTTCGATATGGCTGAGCATCGCGAGCCGGTGGACCCGGCCGCGGTCGTGCGCCGGGGTGTCCACGGCCGCCGTCGCGTGCACCCGCGCGGCGGCCAGCTCCCCGAGGCTGAGGAGTGCCTCCGCCACCTGTACGTTGACCAGGCCCGGCTGGACGTAGCCCGTCTCGTCCGGTTCATGCCCCGGACGGATACGCTCCGCCTCGGACTCGGCCCGCCGGATACAGCCGAGCGCCGCACCCGCGTCGCCGAGATGCGCGTACGACTTGGCCTGCATCGCGTAGAGATCGGCGGCGAGCGCGGGGGTGATCTGGCGCCCCGCGGTCCGCAGCGCCGCCTCCGCGAAGGCCACGGCCTGGCGGTGCTCGCCCATGAACAGCGACTGGTTGACGAGAAGCGCGATCACGTACGCGCCGAGCCCCCGGTCGCCGCTGGCCTTGGCCAGCCGCAGCGCCTGGTGGAAGTAGCGCTGCGCCAGACCGTGGGCGTCCGAGTCGTACGCGCAGATGCCCGCCACGGCGACCAGGCCGCCGGTGGCGCGGTGGAGCTGGCGCCCCAGCGCGTCGCTGTACCCGCCGCGCAGCAGCGGCGCGGTCTCGGCGTTGAGGAAGCGGACGATCCTGGCCCGGGTGGCTACGCCGCCCGCCCGGCGGTACATCAACTCGTAGTGCGCACGGGCCGATCTCAGCAGCTTGATGTCGGTGGGGCCGACCTTCGTACGGCCGGCACGCGAGACGTCGGAGTCCTCCGGCGGGTTCTCCCACTCCCAGACGGGCATCACGGCGGGCGTACCGGTGACGGCGGGGGCGCCCACTATGTGCGGCCGCTGCTGCTCGTCGCTGCGCCACAGGGCCGCGGCGCGCTCCACGAAGCCGGAGAGCGGGGTCGTGTGCGGTACGGGCGACTCCCCCGCCACCCCGAACCCGATGTCGTCCAGGGTGAGCGATCTGCGCAGCCGGTCGCTGAGCACCGCGCAGATCAGGTCGGGCACCTGGCCACGGGGACGCTGGCCCTTCAGCCAGCGGGACACCGCGGTGTGTTCGTACCGCAGCGCGAGGCCCCTGGTACGGCCCGCCTGGTTGACGCGGGCGGCGAGGCCGGCATGGGAGATGCCCGCCTCGTCGAGCAGGGAATCGAGCAGAGTGTTGGGCTGCATGTGCCCCTCCGGAGACTCGGCCGTTCCAGCGTAGACGAATAAATCCGAACTCCCGCCTGCGGAAGGCCCCGAGAGGCCGGCGGTGACACTGCTTCGGGTGTGCTCGTCGGGGCCGGAACGGGAAACGCACGGGGTGTGAACGGAGTGCCCGGATCGGCGCCGTGTGCGCTCTGCCGCCGGGCGGGCGGGGCCGGTTGACTGGGTGTCCTCATCAAGGAGGCGGCCGGGTCGCCGGCTCCCCCTCGTCAAGTGCGGCGGCCCGCAACCGTGTCGTCCGTCCCGCCGACCTGCCCGACACTCCACGGCGGGACGGACGGCACGGCCACCGCGCGGACGGTCCCGCTGGGACCGCGGGCGTGGTGATCCTGGGTGGGAGACGAGTCCGGTCACGGACGACAGCGACGTCTAGGGACGGGAAGGAGCCGGACGGGTACGGCGCAGGGCCGGGTCACCGGGCTGCGTCGGCACCCGTGTGCGCTCCTCCAGTACGGCACGAAAGCCCGGCGGCGCCTGGCCGTTGACCGGTGGCGGCTCCTGCGGCGGCGAGACGTCCGGCCCGGGGAGGCGGTCCGGGGTGGTGGCGGCGAGGGGGTCGTCCGGCGCGCGCGGCCCGTCGGCGACGCTTCCGCCCTGACCGGCCCGGTCGGCGCCGGGCGGGTCCGTGCCGGGCGGGTCCGTGCCGGGCCGGTCGGTACCGGACCGTTCGATGCCGGGCGGGTCGGCGCCGGATGGGCCGGTGCCGGGCGGGTCCGTGCCGGGCGGGTCCCCGCCGGGCCGGTCGGCGTCGGTTCTGGCCGCGCCGGAGCGGCCCGCCGGCCCCGACCGCCGTCCGGCCGCCGCGCACGGGGCGCCGTCCACCCGGTCGTTGCGCAGCACCAGCAGCGCCATGTCGTCGGTGATCCGCCCGCCGGTGTGCCGCAGCAGCGCCGTGTGCACCTGCCGTACCACCGCCGCGGGCGACAGCGCGATGACCGAAGCCGCCTCCACCAACGCCTCCTTGAGGCCGAAGAAGCGTCCCTGCGCGTCCCGCGCGTCCTCCGCGCCGTCGGTGTGCAGGAAGAGCGCCTCGCCCGGCAGCAGCCGTCCGCACCGGTACGGGGTGAGTTCCGCCGGCAGTGGTACGGCGCCCAGCGGCGGTAGCGGCTCCCCGCAGGCGAGCGGTTCCGCCCCGGTCCCGAGCCGGTAGGGCCAGGGATGACCGCAGTTGAGGGCGCGGATCTCCGCGTCCGGGCCGATCTCCAGCAGCAGGACGGTGACGAACTCCTCCGCGGCGTCGGCCGCGTCCGCCTCCGCCATCCGCTGGGCGGCCCGGCATGCCTCGGCGACCTCGGCCGCGCTCGCGCTCGCGTCCTTCGTGGAGGCGGCCGCTTCGGCGAGCAGCGCCACCCGGAGCGCCGCCTCGCAGTCCGGCTCCCGCCGCGCCAGTTCCCTCAGATGTCGCTGGTGTGCCCGGTCGAGTCTGCGCAGGACCCCGTCGAGCCCGTGCTCGTCGTGGGCGGCCTCGCGGAAGCTGCCGAGGACGGCGGCCACCGCCCCGATGGCGGGCAGCCCGTGGCCGCGTACGTCACCGATGACCACGCGCACCCCGTGGGTGGTCGCCATCACCTCGTACAGATCGCCTCCCACGTCGGCGCCGCGCGAGGCGGAGAGCTGGCGGGCGTGGAGCGCCAGTCCGTCGAGCCGGGACGGCAGCGGGCGCAGCAGCACCTCCTGCGCGGCGCGCGCCACCGCGCGTACCTGGAGCAGTTCGCGCGCCATACGGCGCCGTACCCGCATGACGAGATAGGCCATCACCAGGACGAAGGCCACACACGTCACGATGCGCGGCAGGAGCGTGTCGCGCTCCGAGGGCGGGCGTGTCAGCTCCCAGGTGATCACCAGCGCGAGCAGACCGCCGGGGATCGCGCACTCCACGAAACCCCAGGAGGCTGTCTCCTCCTCGGTTGCCTGCTCTTCTGCACTGGTCCGATTCATACGTCGGCCCCCCTCGGCCGTCCGGCCACTCAGCCGTTGGGCGTACGTCGACCGTCGCGGCCGGATCGATTCTGTCGATCACTGGCCGCCGATGGCGCGACCCGCCGAGGGTTCTCACTCGAATGAGTGAGGGGCGCGTCCGGAGCCCCGGACACGCCCCTCAGGGCTCCACCTGTCTGTCGAACGAAAAGCCGGAAGACCCCTCGCGACAGGGAGTTACTACGCTCCCCGCAGCACCGCCCCGGTCCGCTCCGCGGCGAGCGCGACGGCCGCGTCACGGGCCGCCGTGGCCTCCTCGACCGTCAGCGTGCGGTCGGTGGCGCGGAAGCGCAGGGCGTACGCGAGGGACTTGTTCCCCGCGCCGACCTGCTCGCCGGAGAACACGTCGAACAGGCGCAGCGACTCCAGGAGTTCGCCCGCGCCCTCGTGCAGGGCGCGCTCCACGTCACCGGCCGGCACATCGGCCGCGACGACCAGCGCCACGTCCTGGGTCGCCACCGGGTAGGTGGAGATGCGCGGCGCCTGGAGCGCGCCGGTGCCGGCGCGCTCCAGCAGGTCCAGCTCGATCTCCATGGCGCTGGTGCGCTCGGGCAGTCCGAGCGCCTTGACGACGCGCGGGTGCAGCTCCCCCGCGTGCCCGACGACCGTCTGGGCGCCGTCCACGGTCGCCAGGAGCGCGGCGCAGCGGCCGGGGTGCCACGGCTCGTGGCGGTCGGCCCGTACGGACAGCTCGACGCCGGCCTCCCGGGCGACGGTACGGGCCGCCTCGACGGCGTCCGCCCAGCTCGCCGGGGTGCCCTTGCCCCACCAGCCGGCCTGCTCGCGCGCGCCGGACAGGACGACGGCGGCGCGGCGCGGCTGGCGCGGCAGCGCGGCGTCGAGGGAGGCGATCTCCTCGTCGGTGGGCCGCCGGTCGACGGGCAGCCGGACCGGTACGGTCTCCTCGCCGGTCGGCAGGAAGACCAGCCCGGTCTCGAAGAGCGCGAGGTCGTGCGAGCCCCGGCCGTCGTTGCGGCGCAGCGCGGTGAGGAGTCCGGGCAGCAGCGTGGTGCGCAGCGCGGGTTCCTCGTCGGAGAGCGGGTTGACGAGGGCGACCGTACGGCGCCGGTCGTCGTCGGCCGGGAGGCCGAACGCGTCGAGGACCGCCGTGCCGGTGAACGGGTAGTTCAGCGCCTCGACGTAGCCGGCACCCGCCAGGGCGCGGCCGACGCGGCGGTGCAGCCGCTGTCGTTCGGTGAGCCCGCGGCCGGACGGCGGGGTCGGCAGCGTGGAGGGCAGGTTCTCGTACCCCTCCAGGCGGATGACCTCCTCGGCGAGGTCGTTGGGCTCGCCGAGGTCGGGGCGCCAGGACGGCACGGTGACGATGAGCTCGTCCTGCCCGTACACGTCGCAGCCGACCTGCTGGAGACGTCGTACGACGGTCTCCCGGCCGTAGCCGACGCCCGCGACGCGGTCGGGGTGGTCGGCGGGCATGGTGATGGTGTGCGGCGCGGAGGGTGCGACGACCTCGGTGACCCCGGCCTCGGCGGAGCCGCCCGCGAGAAGCACCAGCAGGTCGACGGTGCGCTGCGCCGCGGCGGCGGTGGCCCCCGGGTCGACGCCGCGCTCGAAACGCTTGGACGCCTCGGAGGGCAGCTTGTGGCGGCGCGCGGTACGGGCGATGGTGATCGCGTCGAAGTGCGCGGCCTCGATGACGACCTCGGTGGTGCCGTGCACGGCGCCGGTCTCGGCGTCGGTGACGACATCGGCGATCTCGGTGTGGGCGCCGCCCATGACACCCGCGAGGCCGATCGGTCCGCGGTCGTCCGTGATGACCAGGTCCTGGGCGTCCAGGACGCGCTGGACGCCGTCGAGCGTGGTGATCTTCTCGCCGGCCTCGGCGCGGCGGACGCCGATCGGCCCTTCGAGCCGGGTCCTGTCGTACGCGTGCAGCGGCTGGCCCAGCTCCAGCATCACGTAGTTGGTGATGTCGACCGCGAGCGAGATCGGCCGCATCCCGGCCTTCTGGAGGCGGCGGGTCAGCCAGATCGGCGACCGGGCCTCGGGGTCGAGGCCGGTGACGGTGCGCGCGGTGAAGCGGTCGCAGCCCATCGGGTCGGCGATCTTCACGGGGTGGCCGTAGGCGTTCGGCGCGGGGACGTCGAGCAGCGCCGGGTCGCGCAGCGGCAGGCCGTACGCGATGGCGGTCTCGCGGGCGACGCCGCGCAGCGAGAGGCAGTAGCCGCGGTCGGGGGTGACCGCGATGTCCAGGACCTCGTCCACCAGCTCCAGGAGCGCGATGGCGTCGGTGCCCGGCTCGTACTCGGGCGGCAGCACGATGATGCCGCCGGAGCCGTCATCGCCCATGCCCAGCTCGTCGCCGGAGCAGATCATGCCGTGCGAGGTCCTGCCGTACGTCTTGCGCGCGGCGATCGCGAAGTCGCCCGGGAGGACGGCGCCGGGCAGGACCACGACGACCTTGTCGCCGACGGCGAAGTTACGGGCGCCGCAGACGATCTCCTGCGGTTCGCCGGTGCCGTTGGCGGTGCCGACGTCGACGGTGCAGAAACGGATGGGCTTCTTGAAGCCCTCCAGCTCCTCGATGGTGAGGACCTTGCCGACGACGAGGGGGCCCTTGAGGCCGGCGCCGAGCTGCTCGACGGTCTCGACCTCAAGTCCGGCGGAGACAAGCTCGGCCTGGACGTCACGGCCGGTCTCCGTCGCCGGCAGGTCGACGTACTCCCGCAGCCAGGAAAGCGGGACGCGCATCAGATCTCCATCCCGAACGGCCGGGTGAACCGGACGTCACCCTCGACCATGTCTCGCATGTCTTCGACGTTGTGGCGGAACATCAGCATCCGTTCGATGCCGAACCCGAAGGCGAATCCGCTGTACTTCTTGGGGTCGACGCCGCAGGCGGTGAGCACCTTGGGGTTGACCATGCCGCAGCCGCCCAGCTCGATCCAGCCCTCGCTGCCGCAGGTGCGGCAGGGGCGGTCGGGGTTGCCGACGGAGGCGCCGCGGCAGACGTAGCAGACCATGTCCATCTCGGCGGACGGCTCGGTGAACGGGAAGAAGTTCGGGCGGAGCCGGGTCTTCATGTCCGGGCCGAAGAGCGCCCGCACCATGTGGTCCAGGGTGCCCTTGAGGTCGGCCATGGTCAGGCCCTCGTCGACGGCGAGCAGCTCGATCTGGTGGAAGACCGGGGTGTGTGTGGCGTCCAGCTCGTCGGTGCGGTAGACCCGCCCGGGGCAGACGATGTACACGGGCGGCTCGCGGTCGATCAGGGCGCGGGCCTGGACCGGCGAGGTGTGCGTACGGAGCACCACACCGGACTCGTCGCCCGTGGTGCCTTCGGGCCCCCGCACGAAGAAGGTGTCCTGCATCTGGCGCGCCGGGTGGTCCGGCACGAAGTTGAGGGCGTCGAAGTTGAACCACTCGGCCTCGGCCTCGGGGCCCTCGGCGACCTCGTACCCCATGGCCACGAAGACGTCGGCGACCCGCTCCATGAAGGTGGTGAGCGGGTGGCGGGCGCCGGCCGGGGTGCGGTCGTACGGCAGTGTGACGTCCACCGCCTCCTCGACCAGCACCCGGGCGTCGCGCTCGGCCTCCAGCTCGGTCTGCCGGGCGGCGAGGGCCCGGCCGACGGCGGCGCGGGCCTGGCCCACGCGCTTGCCCGCCTCGGCCTTGGCCTGCGGGGGCAGCGCGCCGATCTCCCGGTTGGCGAGGGAGAGCGGCGAGGTGGACCCGGTGTGCGCGGTCTTCGCGTGGGCGAGCGCGTCGAGGTCACCGGCGGCGGCGAAGGCGGCGAGCGCCTCGTCCCGGATCCGCTCGATCTGCTCCGGTTTCAGTGCCTCGACCTCGACCGGGTCGTACGACTTGTTGGGTGCGGACATCTCTTCCCGTACTTCCGATTGGCTTGGCGAAACGACCCTGCTCGTCGCTGAGGGCGTGAAGGTGCCAAAAGCCGAGTCTAAAGGGTCGTACGAAGGTGGATTGGCCCGCGGGCGGCCCGGCCGGGGTCCCTGGTGCGGTCGGGAGACCGTCAGGAGAGGTAGGCCGGAGCGCCGACGGGCAGGATAAATCGGAACTGCGCGCCGCCGCCGGGGCCGCGGCCGACGGTGATCGTGCCGCCGTGCGCCTCGACGATGCCCTTGACGATGTAGAGGCCCAGCCCCGTTCCGCCGCGTTTGCTGCCCCGCCAGAAGCGGGTGAAGACGCGCTGCATCGACTCCTCGGGGATGCCGGGTCCTTCGTCGCACACGGTGACGGCCGTTCCCTTCTCGCTCTCCGCCGCGTGTTCGATCCGCGCGGGCGCCACCTCGATGGTGACGGTTCCCTCTCCGTGGCGCACCGCGTTTTCCAGCAGGTTGCCGAGTACCTGGTCGATCTTGTCGGGATCCGCCCACAGATCGGGCAGCGGCTGCTCTATCCGTACGAGAAAGCGGTCTGGCGACTGTCCGGAGGCGGTGTGCGACTGTACGTGCCGGCCGACGGCCGCGCCGATGTCGACGGGCTGGCGCCGCACCTCCAGGCGGCCCGAGTCGATCCGGGAGATGTCGAGCAGTTCGGCGATCAGCCGGGTGACCCGGTTCGCGTCGGCGTCGACGGTCTCCAGCATCAGCCGTTTCTGGTCGTCGGTGAACCGCTCCCACTTGGCGAGCAGGGTGGCCGTGAACCCCTTGACGGAGGTCAGCGGCGAGCGCAGCTCGTGGGCGACGGTGGCGATCAGCTCGGCATGGCTCAGCTCGGTACGGCGCCGGGCCTCCGTGCCCCGGACGCAGATCACCAGCTTGCGGACGGGTCCGGTGGGGTACGCGCGGACGTAGCGGGCGGAGACCAGGACCTCCCGGCCGCCGGGCAGCAGCAGGTTGCGCTCCGGCTGCCCCGTCCGGGTGGCGAGACCGCCGTACGGGTCGGTCAGCGCCCACCAGCGGCGGCCCTTGAGGTCCTCCAGCGGCAGCGCCCGGTCGACGGGGCGGCCGAGGGCGGCGGAGCGGTCGACGGCGGTGATCCGCGCGGCGGCGGCGTTGAAGCAGACGACGCGGCCGGTCTCGTCGGCGACGATCAGCCCGTCGGGGAGGTCGTCGGGGTCCAGCCCCGCTCCGGCCGGGACATCGGCGCGGGTCCCGCCCGGCCCGCTGCCGGCGCGGGCCTCCCCGGGCTCGCTGTCGGCGCGGCTCCCGCCCGGATCCTCAGGGCCTGTCGTGGGCACGCCGCCCGGCTCCCCGGCAGCGGCGTCGAACGCGGCCGGTAAGGCTCCCTGGACCCCTGCGGGTCGGCTCGCCCCGACGGTCATCCCCGCACCCCACCTCTTCCGGGTAGCTCAGAGGGTCCCCGAGCACGCAACACTACTAGCTGACCGTGACCGGGCGGACCCCCTCAGCGCATACCGCGGACGCGCTGGGCACGCGCTGAGGCATAGAGACATACGGCAGCGGCGGTCGCCAGGTTCAAGCTCTCGGCCTTTCCATGGATCGGCACCCGCACCACGGCGTCCGCGAGCGCCCGGGTCCCGGCCGGCAGGCCCCACGCCTCGTTGCCGAAGACCCAGGCGGTGGGCCCGGCCATGGTGCCCGCGTCCAGCTCGTCGTCGAGGTCGTCCTCGCCCGCGCCGTCGGCGGCCAGGATGCGCACCCCGGCGCCCTGGAGGCCGTGTACCGCCCGCTCCACGGGAACGCCGACGGCGACCGGCAGATGGAAGAGCGAGCCGGCCGACGCGCGGACGGACTTGGGGTTGTAGAGGTCGACGGAGGCGTCGGTGAGGACGACGGCGTCGGCCCCCGCTGCGTCGGCGCAGCGCAGCACCGTACCGGCGTTGCCGGGGTCCCGGACATGGGCGAGGACGGCGACGAGCCGGGGGCCCGCCGCGAGGATGTCCTCGAACGGTGTGTCCAGGAAGCGGCAGACGCCCACCAGCCCCTGCGGGGTCACGGTCTGGGAGACCTCGGCGAGGACGGTGTCGGGGGCGAAGTGCACGCGGGCGCCGGTGGCGCGGGCCTCGTCCACGATGTCGGCGTACCGCTCGGCGGCCTCGGCGGTGGTGAACAGTTCGACCAGCGTGGGCTCCCCGCCGGCCCCGCGGTGGGCCACCGCCTCGCGCACGGCCTGCGGCCCCTCGGCGATGAACCGGCGCTCCTTGCCCCGGAAGGCGCGCTTGGCGAGCCTGCGCGCGGCCGTGACACGGGGGGAACGCGGGGAGATCAGCTCGGGGGTGCCCATGGGCGGCGGCTCGCTTCTCGTCTGGCGGGTACGGCGTCTGCGGGTTCAGCGTCTGGCGGGTACGGGCGGGTCCCGTCCGACGGCCGGCGGTCCGGCGCGGGAAGGGCCCGGGAACGCGCGGGACCCGCAGGCGGTGTGCCTGCGGGTCCGGCGGGAAGAGCACGGGCTCGGTGGAAGCCCGTCGGCTTCTTAGGCCGCGGCCTTCGGGGCGTTGACGTCGCTGGGGAGCGCCTTCTGGGCGACCTCGACGAGCGCGGCGAACGCGTTGGCGTCGTTGACGGCCAGCTCGGCGAGGATCTTGCGGTCCACCTCGACGTTGGCGGCCTTCAGACCCTGGATGAAGCGGTTGTAGGTGATGCCGTTGGCTCGGGCAGCGGCGTTGATCCGCTGGATCCAGAGCTGACGGAAGTCGCCCTTGCGCTTCTTGCGGTCGTTGTAGTTGTAGACGAGGGAGTGGGTGACCTGCTCCTTCGCCTTCCGGTACAGGCGCGAACGCTGGCCGCGGTAACCGCTGGCCGCTTCGAGGATTGCCCGGCGCTTCTTGTGGGCGTTGACTGCCCGCTTGACGCGTGCCACGTGTTGACTCCTTGTAGCGGGGCCGTGGTTGGACTCACACGGCCCGAGAACGAATGGGTCCCGGTCCTGTTGCCGCGCCCCCGGTCACCGGGGGCGCCGGCATCACTTGCCGAGAAGCTTCTTGATCTTCTTGGCGTCGCCCGGGGCCATCTCGGCGTTGCCGGTCAGCCGACGCGTCAGCCGTGACGACTTGTGCTCAAGCAGGTGGCGCTTGCCGGCCCGCTCGCGCAGCACCTTGCCGGAGCCGGTGATCTTGAAGCGCTTGCTGGCACCGCTGTGCGACTTGTTCTTCGGCATGACGCCGTTCTCTCCTCGTCAGTGGCGCTCCCAGCCGGTCCGGTTTCTCGACCGGCGCGCGGGAGCGTCAGATCTCTGGTGTGTGGTTCCGAGCGGAGCCGGGGGCCGCCTGGGTGGCGCCCCCACGGATCACACGTCGGAAGATGCCTCGACGGGGGTCTCGGCCGGAGCCTCGACGTTCTCGCCGGCCGACTCCTCGGGCGTGTGGCCCTGGCGCTCCGCCTTGCGGGCCGCCTGCGCCTCACGGGCCTCGGCCATGGCCTCGGTCTTCTTCTTGTGCGGACCAAGAACCATGATCATGTTCCGGCCGTCCTGCTTCGGGTTCGACTCGATGAAGCCGAGCTCCTCGACGTCGGACGCCAGGCGCTGGAGCAGTCGGAAGCCCAGTTCCGGGCGGGACTGCTCACGACCACGGAACATGATCGTGATCTTGACCTTGTCACCCTGCTTGAGGAACCGGACGACGTGACCCTTCTTGGTGTCATAGTCGTGCGGGTCGATCTTCGGCCGGAGCTTCATCTCCTTGATGACCGTGTGCGCCTGGTTCTTGCGCGCCTCACGGGCCTTCATGGCCGACTCGTACTTGAACTTCCCGTAGTCCATGAGCTTGCACACGGGCGGACGGGCGTTCGCCGCGACCTCGACCAGGTCCAGGTCGTACTCCTGTGCGAGCTCCAGGGCCTTGGCGAGCGGGACAATGCCCACCTGCTCGCCGCTGGGACCGACAAGTCGCACTTCGGGAACGCGAATCCGGTCGTTGATGCGGGGCTCGGCGCTGATGGATCCTCCTCGGTAGCACCACACGACTGTCTGGCAGACAGCCGCGTAACGTCTGTTGTTTCAGACCAACCGCGGCGGCACAGCAAAAATGCCCCGGACGGCACACAGGCAGGAGCTCCTCGAATACCGGAGCACCGCCGCGTACGTACCACGGGGCGCATCGGGCGGTTCCATCGTCCGTACGGAACGATGGGCACCACCTGACCGGTGACCCGCCGCCCCCGAGGGGCAGCCAGGTGGGAGATCGGAGCCTCCACTTGTGGGCCGGTCACACACGTGTCCGGCCGGTCGTTACACAAGGTTAGCATCAAGCCCGCACGGACGCTAACCATGTGTCTCCCCCGCTCCTGCATACGGCGCAGCCCCGACGGGGGCCTATCGTGTGGGACATGAGCGACGCGACCTCCCCCCAGTCCACCCCGGCGGCCCCGGAATCACCCGGCTACGACGCCATGGCCCGCGACATCGCGGAAGTCCCCGCCGTCGAGGTGATCGTCACGGTCGCGGTGAACCTGATGAGCGCGGCGGCCGTGAAGCTCGGTCTGACCGAGGAGGGCGACGCGCACAAGGACCTGGACGAGGCCCGCAAGCTGGTCCACGCGCTGGCCGGACTGATGGACGCGAGCACGACGGAGATCAGCTCGTTCCACGCGGCGCCGCTGCGCGACGGCCTGAAGTCGCTCCAACTCGCCTTCCGCGAGGCGTCGGTCGTACCGGACGAGCCGGGCCAGGGCCCGGGCGAGAAGTACACGGGCCCGGTCTACGGCTGACCACCTCCAGGCCGACCGCCTCTAGGCGCGTACGTACAGGGGCTCGCCCGGTGGGGTGGCCTCGGCCGGCAGCACCGCCAGGTCGAGTCCGCGCACCAGGCGGGCCCTCAGTACGTCGTCGTCCGCGAGGGCCCGCGCGACCCTGCGGGCCGCCTCGGCGGGGGGTACGGCCGGGTCCAGCAGGAGGGCGAGCGTGCCGTCCGCGCTGCCGGGGCCGAGATAGGCCCGCACCACCGCCGGCTCCGCGGCCACGGCGGCCCGTACCGCCGCGGTCACGGCGGGGTCGTCGAGCGGACCGGTCCCCGTCCGGCCCTCGGCGAGGGCCAGCAGGGCGGGCCCGGTGATCTCGTACGGGACGGGGCCCGCGAGATCGAGCACGACCGTGTCGGCCCGCTCGTGCGCGGCGGCCTGGAGCGCCTGGTGCAGCGGTACGGCGACGGGCCTGGCCCCGGGGTCCCAGCGCGCCAGCGCCTCGACGGAGGTGAAGGCGGGCAGGGCACGCCGGTCACCGGCCTGGAGGGTCGGCACGGCCATGTCGCTGGTCTTCTCGCGGCGCAGCCCGACCGTCCGCCGCCCACCACCACCGGTGTCCGACGCCGCACGGTCCCCCTCGCCGACCTCCTCGGCCTCGCCCAGGACGGCCACCACGGGCACCAGCAGCCGCGAGGTCCGCAGCGCCGCCAGCACGGGGCCGTGGGCCGCGCGGTCCTCGGCCCAGGCGGCGAGGGCCGCCGTCAGCGCGGGATCGGCGGTGCCGTCGTCGTCGGAGAAACCGGGGTCCGGGATGTTCTTGAGCGCCACGGGACGAGCCTAGGGCCTGTGCGTGGGCTTAGGGTCCTCGGGTGGATCTTTCGGTCGCGGTGTACGACAGGGCGGGCGGGCACAAGGCCGAATACGGCGCGGACCGGACGTATGTGACCGCGAGCGTGGTGAAGGTCGCGGTGCTGGCCGCACTGTTGCTGCGGGCGCGCGACGTCGGCCGGTGGCTGGAGCCGGGTGAGGAACGCCTCGCGGAGGCCATGATCCGACGGAGCGACAACGAGGCGGCGACGGCGCTGCGGGCGGCGGCCGGGGGCGTGCCGGGGCTGGACGCGGCGCATGCGCGGCTCGGTCTGACCCGGACGGTGGCGGCCCGGGCGTGGGGGCTGACGCGGACCACCGCGGGCGACCAGCTCACCCTGCTGAAGGCGGTCTTCGACGCGGACGCCCGGCCGGACGCGCCGCTGGACGTACGGTCGCGCCGCTATCTGGCGGGACTGATGGGACGGGTGGTGCCCGGACAGGACTGGGGCGTGTCGGCGTCGCGCGGCACCGGCGCCGGCACCGGAGTCCCGGTGGATACGGCTGACCGGGACGGTTCTGGCCGCTGTGGTGACGGCGTCGCTCTGAAGAACGGTTGGCTGCCCAGAACGGAGAGCGGCCTGTGGGTCGTCCACTCCGTCGGGCGGGTGGACGACTGCCTGGTGGTGGTCCTGTCCGACGGCCATGCCTCGAAGGAGGAGGGCATCGCCCGGGTCGAGGAGGCCGCCGTCGGCGCGGTGCGCCGGATCGCGGGGCTCCGGCACGGCTGATACGGGGTCCGGTCCTCGCGGCGGCGGGGCCGGGCTCCGCGCGGGTCTCAGCGCCAGCGTCCGATGCCGAGGCGCCGGCCCGAGCCCCGCCAGAGCAGCACGGCGCCCGCCAGCAGTACGGCGCCGGTGGCACCGGCGGCCGGGGCCAGCCAGACGGCCGGGTCCGCGTTCTCGCGGACGACGTCGGGGCCGTCGCCGAAGTAGTGCTTGCCGAACCCCGCGGACTGGCTCTGGAGATCCGTACGGGCCAGCTTCCCGCCCGCCTCGATCGCGGCGGCCGGGTCGATGAAGCCGTACCCCCGGGCGTCGTCGCGCCCGTTCTCCGGGGCGTCGCGCGCGGTGTCGGCGACCAGTTTCTTGATCTGGGCCGGGGTGAGGTCGGGGTAGGCGGAGCGGATGAGGGCGACGGCGCCGGAGACGAACGCGGCGGCGGCGCTGGTGCCCCAGCCCTCGTAGTAGCGCCGGTCGGGGTCGGCGATGACGACATCGACGCCGGGGGCGCTGACGGTGGCGTACCAGCGCCGGGTGGAGAAGGCCGCGTGCGTGCCGTACTCGTCCACGGCGGCCACGGCGATCACCCCGGGGTAGGCGGCGGGGTACGAGATGTGGTCGCCCTTCTCGCCGCCGTTGCCCGCCGACGCGACGACGACCGCGCCCCGGGACAGGGCGTACTGGACGGCCGCGTCCTCGGCCGGTTCGGGGTGGGCGGACTCGCTGTCGTCGCCGAGGGAGAGGTTGATGACGTCGGCGCCCTGGTCGGCGGCCCAGCGGATGCCCTCGGCGAGGGCGCCGCCCTTGGAGGCGCGTGCCTTCGCGCGGGCCGGGTCGCTGCCTTCGAGGATGACCCGGACGGGCAGGATCTTCGACTCGGGCGCGATGCCGAGCACGCCGTCCGTGCGGCCGGTGCCGTGGCCGTGTCCCGCGATGATGCCGGCCATGGCCGTGCCGTGCCGGGCCCAGGAGCGGTCGCCGCTGCGCGCGCCGAAGCCGATCAGGTCCTTGCCGGGCAGCACCTGCCCGGCAAGGTCCGGGTGTGTGTCGTCCACGCCGGTGTCCAGCACCGCGACGGTGACGCCGGTGCCCTGCGAGTGGCGCCACGCCTGTTCGGTGTGCATCGCGTCGAGCGCCCACTGCTGGGCCCGGATCGCGTCGGCGTGCGCCGGGGTCGCGGGGAACAGCAGGACGGACGCGGCGGTGAGGACGGCGGCGATCCGGTGGTGGCGGCCCCGCCTCGTCGCTGCGGTCTTCGGCGTCATGGGTTGCGGGTCCTCCGCGTTCTCGTGGGCACCGGCGGTCCGCATCCCCTGGGGGTCAACGGGGGGCCGCCGTGCCGGCGCTGACTGCCTTGCGCAGCCCGCTTTCTATACGGTCCGCGACGCCTTTCGCCTCATGTCCGAGACCGGCCTGTGCGGCGGGGGTGGTGGCGCCGCCGGCCACGGCGTGGTCGGCGGGCTGGGGGGAGGCGACCGGGCGGCCGTCGGCGAAGCCGGAGACGGCGTACACGACGACGGGCACCTCGGTGAGGACGTTCACGGTCCAGCTCGCGCGCTGCGCGTCGCCGAACGTCGCGGCGACGGTGCCCTCGACGGGGAACGTACGGGGCATCAGGTCGGTGCGTTCGGTGAGGTCGTCCACCCGGAAGCGGGTGCGCAGGGCGGCCATCGCGGTCGCGTCGCCCTGGGTGAAGACCAGCCCGACGGTGGTGACGCTGCTGGAGGTCGCGTCGGCGTACGTGGCGCGTACGACCCGGGAGCAGCCCAGGGGGCGCACCACCCGTTCCAGCAGGGGGTCGAGCGCGGCGGCGCAGTTGCTGTCGGGCGCGACGCCGATCCGGGTCCAGCGCCGGTCGGAGCCGCCGGGTCCGGCGCCGTCGCCCTTGAGGGTGCGGGGGAAGAGCGTGTCCACGGGGGTGCTGTGCCAGAGGCCGCGTGCGACGGTGAAGTCGTCCCGGGCGGCCGGTTCGGCGGCCGAGTCCCCGGTCAGCCAGCTCCCGGTGACGGCGCCGCCGATGAGGCCGACCCCGAGGACCACACAGGCCACGGCGGCGGCCGCCCTGGCCGGGCGCCGTACGGGCACGGGGCGCAGCCGCGCGGTGCTCTCCGAGGGCGTCCGGGCGGGTCCCGCGTCCCACGGGAACGCGGTCGGCGTGGCCGGGGCGGAGGGCATCGCCGGGGGGCGCGCGGGCAGCGGCGGTACGGAGGGGGGCGCGGCCGGGACGGGGGGCGCGGAGCGGGGCGGCGCGTAGGAGGCGCGCGAGCCGGCGATGAGGAACGGGGTGGGGAACGGGCTGTTCGAGGCAGCGGGGCGCGGGAGGCCGGCCGGCGGGACCGGGGTGGTCCTGGGCGGGGTGGTCCGGGGCGGGGTGCCGCTCGCCGTCGGGTCGTTGGTGGTGGGCGGGGGCGTGGTGGGAGGCGCCGGGAAGGGCGTCGCGGTGACGGGCGGCACGGAGGGCGGCGGGGGTGCCTGCACCGGCGCTGCGGGACGCGGTGCCGCGGCCGACGGGGGCCCGGCGGGGACGTCCGGCACGGAGCGCGGCACGGTTACGGGGGCGGGCGCGGCGGGACGCGCTGCGGCGGGGACGTCCGGCGCGGGGCGCGGCGCTGCGGGACGCGGTGCGGCGGCCGGGGCGCTCCCGTCCTGGCGGGGCACAGCGGGCCCGGGGCTCGCCACTGTGGCCGGGGAGCTCTCGTCCGTACGGGGCCGGTCGCCCGTACCCGCGTCCGGCCCCGTACCCGCGTCCGGCCCCGTACCCGTACCCCTGCCCGGGTCCGCGTCGGCGTCCGTGCGCGCGGCCGGGGCGGCGGGCTCGGCCACCGGGTCCGGCGCGGGTTTCGGGGCGGGGGCCGGTGCCGCGGCCGGAGGGAGCGGCTGAGCGGGTGCCGAGGGCTCGGGACGGGGCCGGGGCGGGGCGGTGGCGGAGCCTCGGTCGCGGCTGAAGTACCCGCCGCCCGACGGCCGGGGGCCGTACGGCACGAGCCCGCCGCCTGCGGTGAACCGTACGTCGCCGTACGGCAGGACCGGGGACGGTGCGCCGGTAGGTACCCCACCCGTGGCGGGAGCCTGGGCGGGCGACTGAGCGGCGGCGCCCTCCCCGGACGGCCGCGGTGCGGCCTCCGGGGCGTCCTGGCCCTGGCCGGCCGACTGGGCGGGTACGCGCGGGGGCGCCGTGGGGCGGGGAGGGATGGGAGCCCGTGGTGCCTCCGTGCTCATCCGACCCCCTGTGAAACCATGCGGACCTGACCCGCCCCACACCGCTACCGGCCGTACGGCGCAGGCCCGTTCGACGCGGTGTGTGCGTCACTCTACGGGCTGGAGAGCACCCCGCGGGAACGTCCGGGAAGCCCCGGGGTGATCTGCCCAGATCATCCCCCTACCGCGCGGTAATCAGGTCTGGCAAGCTCGGTCCATGACTCCGTCCCCGCCCCCGCGCGCCACCGACCGCGCCCGGTACGACCGGGCGACCGCCCATCTCGACGCGCCGCTGGCGATGGTCGATCTCGACGCCTTCGACGCCAACGCCGACGACCTCGTCCGGCGGGCCGGCGGCAAGCCGCTCCGGGTGGCGAGCAAGTCGGTGCGCTGCCGTGCGCTGCTGGAGCGGGTGCTGGCCAGGGAGGGCTTCGCGGGGATCATGTCGTTCACGCTGGCGGAGTCGCTGTGGCTGGCCGGGGCGGGCTTCGACGACGTACTCCTCGCCTATCCGTCGGCCGACCGCGCCGCCTACGCGGAGCTCGCCGCGGACCCCAAGCTCGCCGCCGCCGTCACGGTGATGGTGGACGACCCGGCCCAGCTCGATCTGATCGACGCCGCGCGTGCGGGCGGCCGGGAAGAGGTGAGGGTCTGTCTGGAACTGGACACGGCCTTGCGGCTGTTCGGCGGCCGGGTCAGGATCGGCGCCCTGCGCTCCCCGTTGAGCGAGCCGGCCCATCTGGCCGAGCTGGCCAGGTCGGTGGCCAGGCGCCCCGGATTCCGGCTGGTCGGGCTCATGGCGTACGAGGGACATGTGGCCGGGGTCGGGGACTCCCTGCCGGGACGGCCGGTGCGCTCGCGCGCCGTCCGGCTGATGCAGTCCGTCGCCCGGAGGGAGCTGGCCGAGCGGCGCGCCGCGGTGGTGCGCGCGGTGCGGGCGGTCGCGCCCGGCCTGGAGTTCGTCAACGGCGGAGGCACCGGCAGCGTCCAGCACACGGCCGCCGAGGACGCGGTGACGGAGATCGCCGCGGGCTCGGGCCTCTACGTACCGCGGCTCTTCGACAACTACACCTCGTTCACGGGCCGTCCTGCGGCGCTGTTCGCCCAGCCCGTGGTGCGCCGGCCGGGCGTCGGGGTGGTGACGGTGCTGGGCGGCGGCTATCCGGCGTCGGGCCCGGCGGGCGCCGACCGGCTGCCGGTGCCGTATCTCCCGGAGGGGCTGCGGTACGACCCGCAGGAGGGGCCGGGCGAGGTGCAGACCCCGCTGCTGGGGGCGGCGGCCGACGATCTGCTGATCGGCGACAAGGTGTGGTTCCGGCACGCCAAGGCCGGGGAGTTGTGCGAGCGGTTCGACACGCTCCGGCTGGTCGAGGGCGACCGCGTGGTGGCGTCCGTGCCCACGTACCGGGGCGAAGGCCGTACCTTCCTCTGATCTCCGGCCGCGCCCGCGGGGCGTCCTTGAGCGGCGGGCGATCCCGTCCCACCGGTCCGGCGGGACGGGTCGGCCGTCCTGTCTACAGGGGGGTGACGTAGGCGCCCGAGATGCCGCCGTCGACCAGGAAGTCGGTGGCGTTGACGAAGGACGAGTCGTCGCTGGCGAGGAAGGCGACGGCCGCCGCGATCTCCTCCGCCTCGGCGAACCGGCCCAGCGGGATGTGCACGAGCCGGCGCGCGGCCCGCTCCGGGTCCTTCGCGAACAGCTCTTGGAGCAGCGGGGTGTTGACCGGCCCCGGGCAGAGCGCGTTCACCCGGATCCCCTCGCGGGCGAACTGCACGCCCAGTTCGCGGGACATGGCGAGTACGCCGCCCTTGGAGGCGGTGTACGAGATCTGCGAGGTCGCCGCCCCCATGCGGGCCACGAAGGAGGCGGTGTTGATGATGGAGCCGCGGCCCTGGCGGCGCATGTAGGGGAGCGCTGCCTTGCAGCAGAGGTAGACCGAGGTGAGGTTGACCTCCTGGACCCGCTTCCAGGCGTCCAGTCCCGTGGTGAGGATCGAGTCGTCGTCGGGCGGCGAGATGCCCGCGTTGTTGAAGGCGATGTCGACGCTGCCGTAGGTGTCGTAGGCGGCCTGGAACAGTGCCTCGACCTCCTCGGCGTCGGTGACGTCGACGCGTACGAAGGTGCCGCCGACCGCCTCGGCGGCGGCCTTGCCCGCGGTCTCGTCGATGTCGCCGCAGACGATGCGCGCCCCCTCGGAGGCGAGGCGGCGCGCGGTGGCGAGCCCGATGCCGCTGGCGGCTCCGGTGATGACGGCGGTACGGCCGACCAGGCGGCGGCAGACGATGCCGGTCGGGTCGGTCGGGTCGGTCGCGGGAGTGGTCATGGCGCTCAGACCTCCGTGCTGAGGAAGACGTTCTTGGTTTCGGTGAAGGCGGCGAGAGCGTCGGGGCCCAGCTCCCGGCCGAGTCCGGACTGTTTGTAGCCGCCGAAGGGGGTGCCGTAGCGGACGGCGCTGTGGGAGTTGACGGAGAGATTGCCCGCGGCGACGGCGCGCGAGACACGCAGGGCGCGGCCGACGTCCCGGGTCCAGATCGATCCGGCGAGTCCGTAGTCGGTGGCGTTGGCCAGCCGGACGGCGTCGGCCTCGTCCTCGAAGGGCAGGACGACGGCGACGGGTCCGAAGACCTCCTCGGTGGCGACCTCGGAGTCCGGGGCCGCGTCGGTGAGGACGGTCGGCGCGAACCAGAAGCCGGGGCCGTCGGGTGCGGTGCCCCGGATGGCCCGCGCGCTCTCGGGGACGTACGCCCCGACGCGCTCCCGCTGCGGCTCCGAGATCAGCGGGCCCATCTGGGTCTTCTCGTCGGCGGGGTCACCGACGACGACGGAGGCGACGGCGGAGGCGAGGAGTTCGAGGAACCGCTCGTGGACGTCGCGCTGGACGAGGATGCGGGTGCGGGCGCAGCAGTCCTGGCCCGCGTTGTCGAGGAAGGCCATCGGGGCGGTGGCCGCGGCCTGTTCGAGGTCGGAGTCGGCGAAGACGATGTTGGGGCTCTTGCCGCCGAGTTCGAGGGTGACGCGCTTCATCAGGGCGCCGCTCTTCGCCATGATCTGCCGGCCGACCCGGGAGGAGCCGGTGAAGACGATCTTGGCGACGCCGGGATGTTCGACCAGCGCGTCGCCCGCGACGGCGCCCGCGCCGGGCAGGACCTGGAAAAGATGCTCGGGAAGCCCGGCCTCCAGGGCGAGTTCGGCCAGCCGCAGGGCGGTGAGCGGGGTGGTCTCGGCGGGTTTGAGGAGGACGGCGTTGCCGGCGGCGAGCGCGGGGGCCGTGCCCCAGGCGGCGATCGGCATGGGGAAGTTCCAGGGGGCGATCACGCCGATCACCCCGAGAGGTTCCAGCAGGGTGATGTCCAGGCCGCCCGCGACGGGGATCTGCCGGCCGGTCAGCCGCTCCACTCCCCCGGCGCTGTAGTCGAGGAGATCGCGGACGTTGCCCGCCTCCCAGCGGGCGTTGCCGATGGTGTGGCCCGCCTCGCGGACCTCCAGCCGGGCCAGTTCCTCGGTGTGGGCGTCGACGACGGTCGCGAAGCGGCGCAGCAGCCGGGCCCGGTCCGCCGGGGCGGCGGCGGCCCATCCGCGCTGGGCGGCGGCGGCGCACCGTACCGCCGTGTCGACCTGCTCGACGGTGGTCGCGGCGATCGCCGCGATGGTCTCCCCGGTGGCGGGGTTGAGGATCTGGTGTACGGCGGCGTGGTGGTCCTGCACGTCGTTCCTCACGGGTGGTCGTTCCTCACAGACGTTCGAAGGAGCGGCGAAGCTCCCAGTCGGTCACCGCGGCGTTGAAGGCGTCCACTTCGACGCGCGCCATGTTGCTGTAGTGCGCCACCACCTCCTCGCCGAAGGCGGCGCGGGCGATGGGGCTGTTCTCCCAGAGCGTGGCGGCTTCGGCGAGGGTGGTGGGGACGTGGGGGTACGCGGCCGCGTAGGCGTTGCCGGCGCAGGGCTCGGGGAGTTCCAGTTCGTTCTCGATGCCGTGGATCCCCGCCGCGACGAGTCCGGCGACGGCGAGGTGCGGGTTGACGTCCCCGCCGGGCAGCCGGTTCTCGAAGCGCAGGGACCGGCCGTGGCCGACCACCCGCAGGGAGCAGGTGCGGTTGTCGTAACCCCAGGCGACGGCGGTGGGGGCGAAGGAGCCGGGCTGGAAGCGTTTGTACGCGTTGACGGTGGGCGCGTACAGGAGGGAGAAGTCACGCAGCGCGGCGAGCTGTCCGGCCAGGAAGTGGCGCATCACGGGGGACATCCCGCCGGGTCCGTCCCCGGCCATGGCGCCCGCGCCGTGCTCGTCCTGGAGCGAGAGGTGGATGTGGCAGGAGTTGCCCTCGCGCTCGTTGAACTTGGCCATGAAGGTGAGCGAGACGCCCTCCTGGGAGGCGATCTCCTTGGCGCCGGTCTTGTAGATGGCGTGCTGGTCGCAGGTGACGAGGGCTTCGTCGTACTTGAAGGCGATCTCGTGCTGGCCGGGGTTGCACTCGCCCTTGGCCGATTCGACGGTGAGCCCGGCGGCGGCCATCTCGTTGCGGATCCGGCGCAGCAGGGGTTCGACGCGACCGGTGCCGAGGACGGAGTAGTCGACGTTGTACTGGTTGGCGGGGGTCAGGTCGCGGTAGCCGCGGTCCCAGGCCTCTTCGAAGGTGTCCTTGAAGACGATGAATTCCAGCTCCGTGCCGACGTGCGCCGTGTAGCCGTGGCCGGCCAGGCGTTCCAGTTGGCGGCGGAGGATCTGGCGGGGCGCGGCGACGACGGGTGAGCCGTCGTGCCAGGCGAGGTCGGCGACGAGCAGCGCCGTGCCCTCGTTCCAGGGGACGCGGCGCAGGGTGGAGAGGTCGGGGCGCATGGCGAAGTCGCCGTAGCCGCGCTCCCAGGAGGACATCGCGTATCCGTCGACGGTGTTCATGTCGGTGTCGACGGCGAGGAGGTAGTTGCAGCCCTCCGTGCCGTGTTCCAGGACGTCGTCGAGGAAGAAGGGCGCGGCGAACCGCTTGCCCTGGAGCCGGCCCTGCATGTCGGGGAAGGCCAGGACGACGGTGTCGATCTCACCGGTCTCGACGAGGACGCGCAGTTCCTCGACGGAGAGCGGGGGTGTGCGGTCTGCCACGGGATTACTCCTCCTTCGGTCAGCCGGAAGGCATAAGGTATGCCTGACGACCTTTGGTTGGGAAGGGGTAACGGCGACGTGGCGAGGATGAACGAGCCGATGGACCCGTCCGACGCGAACCCGTCCGACTCGGGGACGTCCGACGCGGGGACGTCCGACGCGGACCCGCTCGCTCCGGTCCTGCGGCCCGTGCGGGCCGGGAACGGCTTCGAGGAGGCGCTGGAGCAGATCCTCCAGGTCGTCAGGCTGGGGCTGGTGGCGGCCGGGGAGCGGCTGCCCGCCGAGCGTGAGCTGGCGGGCCGGCTGGGGATCAGCCGGGTGACGCTGCGCGAGGTGCTCAAGGTCCTCCAGGACCAGGGGCTGCTGGAGAGCCGGCGCGGGCGGTACGGCGGTACGTTCGTACGGCCCCGTCCCGACGCGCCCGCGCGGGGCGCCGAGGAGGAGCTGCGGCGGCGGGTGGCGGGGGTGGACATCGAGGACGTACTGCGCTTCCGCGAGGTGCTGGAGGCCGGCGCGGCGGAACTGTGCGCGGCGCACGGGCTGACCGGCGAGCAGGCGGAGCGGCTGCGTGCGGCGCTGGCGGCGACGCACGAGGCGCCGCTCGCCGAGTACCGCAGGCTGGACACGCTGCTGCACCTCACGCTCGCCGAGCTGTCCGGGTCCGCGACGCTGACCGCGCAGTACGCGGCCGTACGGGCGGGGGTGAACGATCTGCTGGACTGCATCCCGCTGCTGGTACGGAATCTGGAGCACTCGCAGCGGCAGCACACGGCGCTGGTCGGGGCGGTGCTGGACGGCGACGCGGACAGGGCGCGCGAGATCGCGCGTGAGCACTGCGGCGGCACGGCGGCGCTGCTGCGCGGCTTTCTGGCCTGAGGGCCCGGGGGCCGATCGGGGGCGTCCGGGGCGCCCGCCGAACGCCGCGCCCCCTGGACGGCCCGGACGGCGCCCCGGACGGCCAGGACGGCCCGGTCGACCCGATCGGCCCGGACGGCGCGGCCCGCCCTGACACCGGCCCGCCCCGGCACCGGTCCGCCGTGACGCCGATCCGTAACAGCCGTTTAACGCACGGGTCTTGCGCGCGGTCCTCGCGCCAGCAATGGTATGGCCCCACACCATTACCCCGAGGCAGGAGCGGATCATGTCCGAAGGCACGGACTCGCGCACCCCACCAGCCGCCGTGGCGGACGGCGCCGCTCCCCCGGCGGCCGACTATCTCCAGCGGCGCGCCCTGCGCCGCGGCAGCGCGGGCTGGCTGCTGCTCACCGGTCTGGGCGTCGCCTATGTCGTCTCCGGGGACTTCTCGGGCTGGAACATCGGCCTCTCCGAGGGCGGCTTCGGCGGTCTGGCCATCGCCACTCTCCTCATGGGGGTGATGTACGCCTGTCTGGTCTTCTCGCTCGCCGAACTCTCCGCCATCCTGCCCACGGCGGGCGGCGGTTACGGCTTCGCGCGGCGCGCGCTGGGCACCTGGGGCGGCTTTCTCACCGGCACGGCCATCCTCATCGAGTACATCCTGGCGCCGGCCGCGATCTCGATCTTCATCGGTGAGTATGTCGAGTCCCTCCATCTCTTCGGTCTGACGGCCGGCTGGCCGGTCTATCTGGCCTGCTTCGTGATCTTCATCGGGATCCATCTCTGGGGCGTCGGTGAGGCGCTGCGCTTCAGCCTGGTCGTGACCGCCGTCGCCGTGGCGGCGCTGCTGATCTTCGCGGTCGGCGCCTTCACCGAGTTCGACGCCGGTGGCCTCAACGACATCCCCGCCGATCCGGACGCGTTCGGCTCCACCTCCTGGCTGCCGTACGGCGTGCTGGGAATCTGGGCGGCCTTCCCGTTCGGCATGTGGTTCTTCCTGGGCGTCGAGGGGGTGCCGCTGGCCGCCGAGGAGGCCAAGGATCCGGTGCGTTCGATGCCCAAGGCGCTGTCGATCTCCATGGGTGTGCTGGTGCTCCTCGCCCTGCTGACCTTCTTCGCCGCGACGGGCGCCCGGGGCTCGGCGGCCATCCAGGAGGCGGGCAACCCACTGGTGGTCGCGCTCCAGGGGGACGGCGACCCGACCCCCCTCAGCCGGTTCGTGAACTACGCGGGACTCGCCGGTCTCGTCGCCTCCTTCTTCTCACTGATCTACGCCGGGTCCCGGCAGCTCTTCGCCCTCTCCCGCGCCGGGTACCTGCCGCGATTCCTCTCCCTCACCAGCGGCCGCAAAGCCCCCTATACGGGTCTCGTCATCCCCGGCGCGATCGGCTTCGCGCTCGCGGCGGGCACCGGCGACGGTGGGCGGATGCTCAACGTGGCGGTGTTCGGCGCCACCATCTCGTACGCGCTGATGGCCCTCTCCCACCTCGTGCTGCGCCGCCGGGAGCCCGGTCTGCCGCGCCCTTACCGGACCCCCGGCGGGATGCTGACCTCGGGAGTCGCCTTCGTGCTCGCGCTGTCCGCGCTGATGGCGACCTTCCTGGTCGACAAGGACGCCGCGTTCATCGCACTGGGCGTCTATGCCGTCGCACTCGCCTACTTCACCTTCTACAGTCGGCACCGGCTGGTCGCGGCGGCCCCCGAGGAGGAGTTCGCGGCGCTCGCCGCCGCCGAGGCCGAACTCGAACGCGACTGACGACACCCGGCCCGCGCCCGAACCGCCCGTACCGACGGCCCCCGTACCCGTACCACTCGCACACGACCACCCGCGTGGAGGCACCGTGAAGCCGCTCATCGGTATCAGCACCTATCTGGAGGAGTCCACCGCGTGGGGCGTCTGGGAGCTGCCCGCGGCGCTGCTGCCCGCCGGATACCCGCGGCTCGTCCAGCGTTCCGGCGGTACGGCGGTGATGCTCCCGCCGGACGACCCGGACGCGGCGGCGTCGGTGGTGGCCCGGCTCGACGGGGTGGTGATCGCGGGCGGCCCCGATGTGGAGCCCGTACGGTACGGGGCCGCGGCCGATCCCCGCACCGGGCCGCCCGCCCGGGAGCGGGACGTGTGGGAGCTGGCCCTGATCGAGGCTGCGCTCGCCTCAGGCACCCCGCTGCTGGGGATCTGCCGGGGCATGCAACTCCTCAACGTGTCGCTGGGCGGAACCCTCGTCCAGCACGTGGACGGGCACAGCTCCCCGGTCGCCGGCTCCTTCGCCAGCCATCCGGTGAAGCCCGTTCCGCGCACCCGCTACGGCGCGCTGGTGCCGGAGGAGTTCGCCGTACCGACGCACCACCACCAGACGGTGGACCGGCTCGGCGCGGGGCTGACCGTCTCGGCGTTCGCCGCCGACGGCACGGTCGAGGCGGTCGAACTGCCGGATCCGCGGCCGGTGCTGGGCGTTCAGTGGCACCCCGAGATGGGCGAGGACACCCGCGTGATGTCCTGGCTGGTCCGGGCCGCCTCGGTCCACGCCGCTTCAGGACACGCCGCCTCGGAACGGGCCTCCTCTGACGAGGCCGCCTCGGGACGCGCCGCCTCAGAGCCCGCCGGACGGGTCCGGGGCGGCGCCGCGCGTCAGTGACAGCAGGTCGCGCGCCGGGCCGGCCGGGCGGGCCCCGGCCGGCCAGACCGCCCGCAGGTCGCGGCGGAGCCGTACGCCCGCCACCGGCACCCGGACCAGCCGGCGCGCGGCCAGCTCCTCGCCGACCGCAAGCTCACTCAGCACACAGGGGCCCTCCCCGCTGACGGCGGCGGCCTTCAGCGCGGTGGTGGAGGCCAGTTCGAGCAGGGGTCTGGCCGGGCCGCCGTACGCGCTCAGCCCGGCGTCCAGCACCTGGCGGGTGCCGGAGCCCGGCTCCCGCAGGATCAGCGGCGTCCCGGCCAGCTCGGCCGGGTCGAGCGGGGCGCGGCGGCGGGCCCACGGATGGCCGGGCGCCGTGACCACCAGCAGCCGGTCATGGCCGATGACCGCGGAGTCCAGCCCCTCGGGTGTGGCCAGCCCCTCCACGAATCCGAGGTCCGCCTCATGGCTCAGCAGCCGCTCGGCGACGGCGACGGAGTTGCCCGCGTGCAGCGAGACGGCGGTGTCGGGGCGCGCCCGGCGCAGCGCGATCAGCCAGCGCGGCAGCAGATACTCGGCGATCGTCATGCTGGCGGCGACGCGCAGCCGGGAGTCCCGGCGGCCGCGCAGCGCCTGCGCTCCCGCGTCGAACGCCTCGGCGGCCTCCACGACCCGCCGCGCCCAGTCGGTGACCAGGGTGCCCGCGTCGGTCAGCCGGGAGCCGCGCGGCGAGCGGTCCACCAGCGCCACCCCGAGCTGCCGCTCCATCGCCCGGATCCGGCTGCTCGCGGCGGGCTGGCTGATCCCGGTCTCCCGGGCGGCCCGGCCGAGGCTGCCCAGCCGGGCGACGGCGAGCAGCAGCTCCAGCGCGCCGAGGTCGGGCACCCGGTGCGAGAGCGGGGCGGCGAGCGGCTCTGCGGACATAAGTCCAGCTTATGGCCTCATAGGGGGAGCGGGGCTGGTGGGGGCCGTGGCCGGGCGGAACGCTGGGCGCATGGCCGTCCTCACACACCCCGTCCGCCCCGCCCCCGTCGTCCCGCCCGGCGCCCGGCGCCCCGCGCTGCGCCATATCGGGCCGAACTGGTACGCGACGGTGATGGGCACCGCGATCGTCGCGACCGCGGGTGCCGCCCTCCCTCCAGCCCCGCCAGGGCTGCGGCCGCTGTGGGTGGCGGTGTGGGCGCTGTCGGCGGTGGCGCTCGCCGCCGTCCTGAGCGTCCGTGCCGGGCACTGGCTGCACCACCGTGACCAGGCGCGCGCCCATCTCCTCGACCCGGCCGTGGCGCCGTTCCACGGCTGTCCCCCGATGGCGCTGCTGGCCGTCGGCGCCGCGACGCTCGCGGTGGGCCGCGACGTGCTGGGCGAGGGGGCGGCGCTCGCCGTGGCCGCGGTGCTGTTCGGCGCGGGGACGCTGCTCGGTCTGGTGGTCGCGGTGGGGATCCCGTACCTGATGGTCGTACGGCACCGCCCCGCGCCCTCGGACGCCTCGCCGGTGTGGCTGCTGCCGCTGGTCGCCCCGATGGTCTCGGCGGCGGTGGGCCCCTCGCTGGTGCCGTACCTCCCGGCGGGCCAGGGGCGTGCGGCGCTGCTGTACGGCTGCTACGCGCTGTTCGGGCTGAGTCTGCTGGCCACACTGGCGATGCTGCCGCTGGTCCTCGCCCGGCTGGTGACGTACGGCCCACTGCCGCTCGCGCTGACCCCGGCGCTGTTCCTGGTGCTGGGGCCGCTGGGCCAGTCGACCACGGCCGTGGGCCGGCTCGCGGATGTGGCGCCCTCGGCGGTGGGCGCCCCGTACGCGGGCGCCCTGTCCGCGTTCGCCGTGGTGTACGGGGTGCCGGTGACGGGGTTCGCGCTGCTGTGGCTGGCACTGGCGGCAGCGCTGGTGGTGCGGGCCGTCCGGCGCGGGATGCGGTTCACGATGACGTGGTGGGCCTTCACCTTCCCGGTCGGTACGTGCGTGACGGGCGCGGCGGGGCTGGCGCGGCACACCGGTCTCTCGGCGTTCTCCTGGCTGGCCGTGGCGCTCTTCGCGCTGCTGGTGACGGCGTGGGCGGTCGCCGCCTGGTGCACGGTGCGCGGGCTGCTCGGCGGCGCCCTGCCGGGTGCGCCCCGGACGCCCGCGCCGGAGCCGGCGCATGCCGTGTGACGCCGCGGCGTCAGCGCCGGTCGAAGGTGGCGTCGACGTCCTCGGCGACGGCGACGACCAGGATCCGGGTGCCTGGTTCTGTGGCGCGCCACCGGTGCCGTACGCCACCGGAGAGATACAGCGTGTCGCCGCGTTCCAGCCGGTAGGCGCGGCCCTCCGCCTCCACCTCGGCGGCGCCGTCGGCGATGTACATGACCTCGTCGTTACGGTGCATGTACTCCCGGCCGGTGTCCTGCTCGCCGGTGAACTCCTTGGCGTTGAGCTGGTGCCCGCCGCGCACCACGCGCCGTACGCCGGGTCCCGGCTCCGCGGCCCGGACGACATCGACCGTACGGGCGGAGTCGGCGGCGGCGTGGAGCTGCGCGGGCGTGGTCTCCAGGGCCTCGGCGACCCGGTCGAGTGAGCGGGTGCTCGGCCTGGCCCGTTCGTTCTCGATCTGGCTGAGGAAGGGCACGGACAGCCCGCTGCGGGCCGCCACCGCCGCCAGGGTCAGGCCGAGGGACCTGCGCCGCCTGCGGACGGCGGCGCCCACCCTGAGCGCTTCCTTGTCGTCCATGACTGGCTCCCTCCCGACCGGATCGTCATCCTCTCAGAGTTGACGGCCCTACAAGAGCTGTCCTCCATGATGCGCGCGGCAGAGACGGAACGGAAACGCCGGAAGGGTGGGTGCCGCACGCTGCGACACCCACCCTTCCGGGTCAACCTCCGTGATGCCTTCCGGCTACACCGGGGCCATCTTGTCCGCGATACCCGGATTGTCACCCATCCAGGCCTTGACGGCTTCCTCCTCGTGGCCCGTACCGGCCTTCTGGATCTCGTTCTCCAGGCCGGAGAGCTGCTCCTCGCTCAGCTTGAAGTTCTTGAACCACTTCGTGAGCTGCGGATAGTTCCCGGTGAAGCTCTTGTGCGCGACGGTGGTGAGCCGGTCGCCGTCACCGAACGCCTTCTTCGGGTCCTTGAGCTTGGTCAGCTCGTACTCGCTGTAGGACCAGTGAGGGCTCCACAGCGTGACCGCGATGGGCTCCTTCTTGGCGTACGCCCGCTTCAGCTCGGAGAGCATGCTGGGCGTGGAGCTGTCGACGACCTGGTACTCGCCCTTGAGACCGTACCCCGGCAGGACATCGTCCTTGAGGGCGTTCATCATCTCGGCACCGGGCTCGATCCCGACGATCCGGCCCTTGAACTCGTCACCGCGCCCCTTCAGATCGTCCAGCGACTTGACGTCCTTGACGTACGAGGGGACGGCGATCTCACGGCTGGTGGGGCCGTACCAGGAGCCGAGCTGGGTGAGGTCGTTCTGGTACTTGTCCCAGTAGCGTTTCTGCGCGTTGGGCAGCCAGCCGTCGAACTGGACGTCGATCTGGCCGCGGGACATCGCCTCGTACATCGGACCGAGTTCGAACTGCTTCAGGTTGACCGTGTAGCCGCGCTCCTCCAGGACGGTCTTCCACAGGTAGGTGGAGGCGATGGACTCCTCCCACGGGAACCACGCGACGTTCACAGGACGCTCGGTCTCGCCCGAAGTCACCTTGGCCGCCGTGCCGGAGCCGCCCGCCTTCTCGACCGGGGTCCACTTCTCGGCGAGGCCCGGGTTGGCCTTGAGCCAGGTTCGTACGGCTTCCTGCTCCTTGCCCTGGCCGGCCTTCTGGATCTCGGCCTCCAGGCTGGTGAGCTGCTTCTCGTCCATCTTGAAGTTCTTCAGCCAGGAGCCCACCTGCGGGTTGTCCTCGGAGAAGCCCTTGCGCGCCAGGGTGTGGACGCCGTCGCTCTCCGCGCCGAACGCCTTCTTCGGGTCGGCCAGCTTGGTGAGGTCGTACGTGTCGTACGCCCAGTGCGGCGACCAGAGCACCACGACGACGGGCTCCTTCTTGGCGTACGCGCGCTTCAGCTCCGCGAGCATGCCCGAGGTGGAGCCGTCGACCAGCTTGTACTCCTTGTCGAGCCCGTACGCCTTGAGGACCTTGTCCTTCAGGAGGCCCATCTCGCCCGCGCTGGGCTCGATGCCGATGATGCGGCCCTTGAAGGTGGAGCTCTTGCCCTTGAGGTCCGCGAGCGAGTTGACGCCCTTCACGTACGAGGGGACGGAGAGCTCCAGGGAGGTCTTGTCGTACCAGGCCCCCATGTCCTCCAGGTCGTCCTTGTACTTGGCCCAGTAGGAGGCGTGGGTGACCGGCAGCCAGGAGTCGGTCTGGATGTCGATCTGGCCGTTGGCCTGGCCGGTGTAGAGCGATCCCGCCTCGTACTGCCGGGCGTCGACCTCGTAGCCGCGCTGTTCCAGCAGTTCCTTCCAGAGGAAGGTGGAGGCGATGCCCTCGTCCCAGGGGATGTACCCCATGCTGATCTTCTTGCCCTGGCCGACGTTGCCCGCCTCGTTCGTGGTGGACGCCGAGGAGCCGCCGAACAGGCCGATGCCGCCCGCGGCGAGCGCGAGAACGAGAACGCCCGCGATCGCGACGACGGGCTGGGGACGGTGCTGCCAGATCTTCAGACCGCCACTCGCCTCCTTGGCCTTGGCCAGGATGCGGCGGCCGACCGGGGAGACCTGGAGGCTGAGCGCGCCGGTGATCCGGTCCAGGTAGACGGCGAGGATCACGACGGAGAGGCCCGCCTCGAAGCCGAGGCCGACATCGATGTTGCCGAGCGCCCGGTAGACGGCGCCACCGAGGCCGCCACCACCGACCATGCCGGCGATGACCACCATGGACAGGCCCAGCATGATGACCTGGTTGATCCCCGCCATGATCGTCTGGAGGGCCAGCGGGAGCTGGACCCGCAGCAGGGTGTTGCGGGGCGTGGTGCCGAATGCCTCGGCCGCCTCGACCAGCTCCTCGTCGACCTGCCGGATGCCCAGCTCGGTCATCCGGACACCGGGCGGCAGGGCGAAGATGATCGTGGCGATGATGCCGGGCACCGCGCCGATGCCGAAGAAGACGACACCGGGGATCAGGTAGACCATGGCGGGCATGGTCTGCATCAGGTCGAGCACCGGCCGGATCAGCGAGCTGACCGTCTTGGAGCGCGCCGCCCAGATACCGAGCGGCATCGCGATGGCCAGCACCACGATGGTCGCGACCAGCACCAGCGAGAGCGTCTCCATCGCCTCGCCCCACAGCTCCATCGAGTCGATGAGCGCGAAGCCGACGAAGGCGAGGGCACCGGCGCTGAGGCTCCGCATCCACCAGGCCAGGACGGCGAATATTCCCGCGAGGAGCAGCGGCTCCGGCGCGGAGAGTACGGCGTTGATGGCGTCGTACAGGTGGGAGACGACCCAGCCGATCGCGTCGAACAGCCAGGCGAAGTGGTTCTGGAGGAACTCGACAGCGTTGTCGACCCAGTCACCGAGGGGCAGCCTAGGCACTGGCGACCGCCTTGTCCGTGCCGGTGCCCTTGACGGCCGCGCCCTTGGCGGGTGCGGCCGTGGCGTCCTTGGCCGGGGCGACCGGGGCGAGGGCGTCGGCGGGCGTCATCGGCTCGCCGAGGACGGCGAGCAGCCGCGCACGCGGGACGACCCCGACGAGGCCACCCGCGTCGTCGGCGACGGCGACGGGCACGCCGCTGGTCGAGCAGGGCGTGAACAGCTCGATGATCGGGGTGGACTCGGTGACGGTGGCGGGCGCGGCGGCCAGGACGTCCTGGGCGGTACGCAGCTCCTTGCCGGAGTCCGTGACGGTGCCGAAGGCGGTCTCCGGGTCGGCCATGATGGCGCCCGCTGTGAGCACCCGCGAGCGGTCGACGTCCTGGGTGAAGGAGGCGACGTAATCGTTGGCCGGGGTGACGAGGATGTCCTCGGCGCTGCCGAGCTGGACGATCTCCCCGTCGCGCATGACCGCGATCCGGTCACCGAGGCGCATGGCCTCGTTGAGGTCGTGGGTGATGAACACGATGGTCTTCTTGAGCCGTTTCTGGAGTTCGAGGAGCTGGTCCTGCATATCGCGGCGGATCAGGGGGTCGAGTGCGCTGAAGGACTCGTCCATCAGCAGCAGATCGGCGTCGGTGGCGAGCGCGCGCGCCAGGCCGACACGCTGCTGCATGCCGCCCGACAGCTCGTCGGGCCAGGACTTCTCCCAGCCGCCCAGACCGGTCATCTCCAGGGCCTCGGCGGCGCGTTTCTCGCGCTCCGCGCGCGGCACGCCCTGCACCTCCAGCCCGTATCCGGCGTTCTCCAGAACGCTGCGGTGCGGGAAGAGCGCGAAGTGCTGGAAGACCATGCTGATCTTGGTGGAACGGACGTGGCGCAGCTCCGCGGGGGGCAGGGCGGTCAGGTCCTGACCGTCGAAGAGCACCTGGCCCGAGGTGGGCTCCAGGAGTCCGTTGAGCATGCGCAGCAGCGTGGACTTGCCGGATCCCGAGAGACCCATCACCACGAAGATCTGGCCGGGCTCGACCGAGAACGAGGCATCGATCACCGCTGCGGTCGTACCGTCGGCGCGAAGCTCTTCACGGTCCGTACCGTTCTTGAGCTTCGTCACGGCTTCGTCCGGTCGTCTGCCGAATACCTTGTACAGGTGATCGGCTTGCAGCCTGGTCACATACACCTCACGGGTTGAACGGAAAAACGGCCCGTCACCCCCGCGGGCGGGCCGTGGAGCGGACGGATTCGGTCCGTCCACCGGGGACGACGCGTGAAATTCGTCCTTGGCTGGCTCCGGGAGCGCGCATGCCCGTCCTTACACAAGGCAAACAATTAAGTGACACAGGTCACACGAGATCACAAGAGGGTCGGCGCAAAACCCCCTTTCGCGCCCGTCGCCCGGTCACGGAACGACATCGGCCGGAACGGACAGTGCCGTCGTCGCTGTCCGCGCTGTCAGTGGGGCGGGGCATCATCAGGGGTGTGACACGACGCCTGATGCTCCTCGACACCGCCTCCCTCTACTTCCGCGCCTACTTCGGGGTCCCCGACTCCGTACGGGCCCCGGACGGCACGCCGGTCAACGCGGTGCGCGGCCTGCTCGACTTCATCGCCCGGCTGGTCCAGGACCACCACCCGGACGACCTGGTCGCCTGCATGGACGCCGACTGGCGCCCCGCCTGGCGGGTGGAGCTGATCCCCTCGTACAAGGCGCACCGGGTGGCGCAGGAGCGCCCCGAGGGGCCCGACGAGGAGGAGACCCCGGACACGCTGGCCCCGCAGGTCCCGGTGATCGAGGCGGTCCTCGACGCGCTGGGCATCGCGCGCGTCGGCGTCGCGGGGTACGAGGCGGACGACGTGATCGGCACCCTCGCCGGCCGCGCCACGGGCCCGGTCGACATCGTCACGGGCGACCGTGACCTCTTTCAGCTCGTCGACGACGCCCGGGGCGTCCGGGTGCTGTACCCGGTCAAGGGCGTGGGGACGCTTCACCTCATGGACGAGGCGGCGCTGCGCGAGAGGTACGGGGTGGACGGCGCCGGATATGTCGATCTGGCGCTGCTGCGCGGCGACCCGAGCGACGGGCTGCCCGGCGTGCCCGGGATCGGCGAGAAGACCGCGGTCAAGCTGCTGGACGCCTACGGCGATCTCGCCGGGATCATGGCGGCGGTCGACGATCCGGCCTCCCGGCTCACCCCGTCGCAGCGCAAGCGGCTGGACGGCGCCCGGGAGTACGTGGCGGTCGCGCCCACGGTGGTGCGGGTCGCCGGGGACGTCCCGCTGCCCGAGTTCGACCCGGCGCTGCCCGCGGGACCGCGCGATCCGGCCATGGTCGACGCGCTGGCCGCGCGGTGGGGGCTGGGCGGGGCGCTGCGGCGTCTGCTCGCCACACTTCCCCAGTGAGTGTTAGCTTACTTAGGTAAGCCTAAGCGTCGTGGAGTCGAGGGAGACCGCCGTGGCAGAACAGCCCGCCCGCCAAGCACCGAAGGTCCACGAGGGACAGGTCCTGCGCACCGAGTGGATCACACCGCACATGGTGCGCGTGGTCCTCGGCGGCGAGGGGCTGGCTTCGGTGCGGGCCGGGGAGTTCACCGACCACTACGTCAAGGTCCTCTTCGCCCCGGAGGGCGTGACCTACCCGGAGCCGTTCGACATGGACCGCATCCGGGCGGAGTTCCCCCGCGACCAGTGGCCCGCGAACCGTACGTACACGGTGCGCGCCTGGGACCCCGCGGCCCTTGAGCTGACCATCGACTTCGTGGTCCACGGAGACGAGGGGCTGGCCGGCCCGTGGGCCGCGCGGGCCCGGCCGGGCGAGACGGTACGGCTGCTGGGGCCCGGCGGTCTCTATGCGCCGGACCCGGCCGCCGACTGGCATCTGCTGGTGGGCGACGAGAGCGCGCTGCCGGCGATCGCCGCCTCGCTGGAGCGGGTGCCCGCCGGCGCCGTGGTGCACGCGTTCGTGGAGATCTCGGGGCCCGAGGAGGAGCAGAAGATCGCGACACCGGACGGGGTCGGGATCACCTGGCTGCACCGCGGCTCCCGCCCGGTGGGCGAGGCGCTGACGGCCGCCGTGCGCGCGCTCGACTTCCCGCCCGGCGATGTCCTGGCGTTCGTCCACGGCGAGGCGGGTTTCGTGAAGGAGCTGCGCCGCCATCTCCGGCTGGAGCGGAACATACCGCGCGAGCGGCTGTCGATCTCGGGGTACTGGAGGCTCGGCAAGTCCGACGAGGCGTGGCGCGCCGTCAAGCGCGAGTGGAACGAGCAGGTGGAGAAGGAGCAGGAGCAGCGGCCCGCCACCTGACCGGCGCCCGCCGCCCCCGCTCCACCGGGGCCCCGGTACGGGCCGCTCGCCCGCACCGGGGCCCGTGGCCGTCCCCGTACGTCCTGCCCGTACGCCTGCCCGTACGTCCTGCCCGTAGTACGTCTGCCCGTACGTGCGTCCGCCCGTACGCGCATTCCCCGCTAGACGGACTTCTGGTACGAGCGGAAGGTGCGGGTCGAGAGCCAGACCGCCGCGACGGCGAGCGCCAGCAGGGCGCCGCCCCGGCTCAGGACGTCGCCCCAGTCGGGGTCGGCCGCCATCGCGGAACGTCCGGTGACCATCGCCCAGTTGACCGGGTTGAAGTCCGCGATCCGCGCCATCCAGGACGGCATCTGCGCCGGGGCCATGAACGCCGAGGAGAGGAACGTCAGCGGCAGCAGCAGGAAGGTGTTGATGCCGATGATCGACTCGCGCTGGCGCACCAGCATCCCGAGGGCGTTGGAGAGCGCCCCGAAGACCGTGCCCAGCAGGACCGACGCGACGATCAGGATCAGCAGTCCGCCGAAGCCGCCCGGGTAGTCGGCCCCGCCGAGCAGCCCCAGCAGCACGATGATCACGGACTGGACGGCCGTACTGATGCCGTTCTGCACGACGTTGGCGTTCATCAGGGCGCTGCGGCTGACCGGGGTGGTCAGGAAGCGGTTGAGGGTGCCGCGCTCGATCTCCTCCAGCGTCCCCATCCCGGCCCACATGCTGGAGCCGAGCGCGCTCATCACCACGATGCCGGGGACGAGGTAGTCGAGGTACGACGTGGTGCCGAAGCCGCCCAGTTCGACGACCTTCTTGAAGAGGTTGCCGAAGAGGAACAGCCAGATCACCGGCTGGATCAAGGAGATCAGCAGAAAGACCGGCTGGCGCAGGACCGCCACGAGCTGACGTTGTGTCATGTACCAGGTCTGGGTGAGGACCGCGGTGCTCATCGGGCACCCCCGGTGGAGGTCAGGACGGCCGTACCCGCGTCGGTGCCCGAGGCGGCCTCGGCCTCCGCGAACCGGCGTCCCGCGTACCGCAGATAGACATCGTCGAGGGAGGGCCTGGCCACCGTCGCGGCGGCCACGGCCGCCCCGGCGCGCTCCAGCGCGGCGAGCAGTACGGGGACGGCGGCGGCGCCGTCGTCGGCGCGGACGCTGACACGGCGGCCCTCGACCGCCGTGTCGTGCACCCCGGGCAGCGCGGCGAGAGCGGCGGTGAGGGCCACCCGGTCGCCGTCGTCGCGCAGTTCGAGATGGACGGCGTCGCCGCGCAGCTCGCCCTTGAGCTTGTCGGGGGTGCCCTCCACGACGACCCGGCCCCGGTCGACGATCGCGATGCGCTCGGCGAGCCGGTCGGCCTCCTCCAGATAGTGCGTGGTGAGCAGGATGGTCAGACCCTCGTCCCCGGCGAGCCGGCCGATCTCCTCCCACATGGCGGTACGGGCCTCGGGGTCGAGCCCGGTCGTCGGCTCGTCCAGGAAGAGCACCTCGGGCCGGTGCACCAGCCCGAGGGCCACGTCGAGCCGCCGCAGCATGCCGCCGGAGTACCCCCTGACCGGCCGCTTCGCCGCGTCCGCCAGGGCGAACCGCTCCAGCAGCCCGTCGACGCGGCGCGCCAGCTCCGTACCCCTGAGGCCGTACAGCCGGCCCTGGAGTACGAGGTTCTCGCGGCCCGTGGCGACGGGGTCGGCGCCGGACTTCTGGGCGACGACCCCGATCGCGCGGCGCACCCGGTCGCGGTGGCGCAGCACATCGTGGCCGGCGACGGTGGCCGTGCCGCTGTCGGGGCGGGCGAGGGTGGTGAGGATCTTGACGGTGGTGGACTTGCCGGCGCCGTTCGGGCCGAGCAGACCGAGCACCGTACCGGGCTCGACGGTGATGCCCATCCCGTTCAGGGCGGTGACTCCGCCGGGATAGGTCTTGATCAGATCGTGCGCCCGCACGGCGGGTGCGCCGCCAGGGGTGACACCGGTACTCATGACAGAACTCTCCTGTGGTGGTCGGGTCCCTCGGGCGCGCCGAGGGTCCTCGGGTGTGCCGAGCCGATCCACGCGCGGAGCTCCGGGCTATCCTTGGGTGTGCGGCACCTCGATCGCCCGGTCGCCTCCACGGCGGTCCGGTCCGGGGTTCGGGACCCTGGCGGGAGCTGCTGCAACAGCCACCGCCGGGGTCGTTCCGGCTCTCTCCGCTTCAGGGCTTCCGGTCGCGCCTCCCCTGCGTGCCGTTCGACGGCGCCTTCCCCGCGGCGGTGGGGCCCGCGTCGGCGGTGCCCGTGCCGGCGGTAGCGGTGTCCGGCTCGGCGGTGTCGATCCGCTCCCCCTCCAGCAGCCGCCACTCCTCCGGGACTTCCCCCGTCTCCCGCAGGGCGCGCCACGCGTCGACGCCGCTGAGCGTCCCTTCGGCGACCTCGCGCAGCAGACCGCGGACCCATTGGGCCTGGGCCTCGACCATGTGGAGCTGATACTCCGTCTCCACGACAAAAAGCCGGGGCAGTTGTCCGTGCAGCTTCGTCAGCACCCCGTGCAGCGCCGCCGCGTGCACGTCGAGCGCGGCCACCCGCTCCTCCAGGAGCGCGACCACCTCGTCCGGCGACAGAACGCCGATCAGTGACAGGGCCGTCTCGAACAGGGGGAACTCACGGGCCGGGACGGCCACCAGGTCCGCCAGCCACTCCAGCATCTCCTGGTGGCCGGCGGGGGTCAGTCCGTACAGCGTGCGCTCGGGCCGGTTGCCCTGCCGCTGGACGTCGGCCACCTCCACGAAACCGTGCTTCTCCAGGTTCTGGACGACCGTGTAGAGCGAGCCGAAATTGATCTTGACGCTGTGCTGCTTGCCGCGCTGCCGCAGCGTCTGCGCGATCTCGTACGGATGCATCGGACGCTCCGAGAGCAGCGCCATGACCGCGAGCGCCAGTGGATTGCCGAGCTTGCGCCGCTTGGCCGCCATGGCCACCACCTCGGATACGATCATACGTGCACGAATACTCGTCGCCGAACATATCGCGAGTCCATGACCCGGTCAATCGAACACGCGGCATATCTCGAATCTCCTGAGGGAACGGACCAATCCGGGGGCGCCCCGGCTCCGAATCATGCGGGAGTCTGTTCGGACCCACTCGTCGACCAGCACGAACGGAAGCCTGAACGCATGTGCGCACCCTGGAGGAGAGCCGCGTGAAAGAAGCCGTACACATCGGCGGCCCCGCTTCGGCGGGGCCCGATCTTCAGGAATTGCTGGGCCAGGTGGCCAGGGGCGACCAGGAGGCATTCGCCCGGGTGTACGACCAGGTCTGCGGCCCCGTGCTGGGCCTGGTGCGCAGCGTGCTGCGCGATCCGGCCCAGTCGGAGGAGGTGGCGCAGGAGGTTCTGCTGGAGGTCTGGCGGACCGCCACCCGTTTCCGGCCCTCCCGGGGCAGCGCCATGACCTGGGTGCTGACCCTCGCGCACCGGCGCGCGGTGGACCGGGTGCGCTCGGCGCAGGCGTCCAGCGACCGGGAGCACCGGGCCGCGCTGCTCGACCGTACGCCCGCCTTCGACGAGGTCATCGAGCAGGTGGAGGCCAGTCTCGAACGCGAACAGGTGCGCCGCTGTCTGCGGACTCTCACCGAACTCCAGCGCCAGTCCGTCACACTGGCGTACTACCAGGGCCTGGCCTACCGGGAGGTCGCCGAGTTGCTCTCGGTGCCGCTGGGCACGGTCAAGACCCGATTGCGCGACGGACTCATCCGGCTGCGCGACTGCCTGGGGGTGACCGCATGACCACCGCGGATCTCCATACGCTGACCGGCGCGTACGCGCTGCACGCCCTGGCCCCGAAGGAGCGCGCCGAGTTCGAACGCCATCTGGAGGCGTGCCACGCGTGTTCCGTCGAGGTACGGGAACTCTCGGCGACGGCCGCCCGGCTGGGCCGGGCCGTGGCCGTGACCCCGCCGCCCGCGCTCAAGGAGCAGGTGCTCCGGCGGATCGCCACCGAGCGCCAGGACCCGCCGAAGGTGACACCGCATCAAGCCCGGTCCGGTGGCGCCGGCCGGGGCCGCGCGCTCTCCCGCTTCGCCCTGGCCGCGTGCCTGGCCGCCGTGGCCGGGCTCGGCGGGGTCGCGCTCCGGCAGCACCAGGAGGCGCGGGACGCCCGCCAGGAGGCACAGGCGGCGCAGCGGCACTCCGAGGAGCTGGCCGCCGTGCTCGCCGCCCCGGACGCCCGGGTCGCCACGGGCGGCCTGACGAACGGCGCGACGGGGAGCGTGATCGTCTCCCGCTCCCGGGACCGGGCCGCGTTCGTCGCGTCCGGAATGCCCGAACCACCCAGCGGAAAGGTCTACGAACTCTGGTACAACGACGGGGGCACGATGCGGGCCGCCGGGCTGCTGGATCCCGCGACCGGCTCCGCCTCCGTACTGATGGACGGACCGGTGGACGGGGCGTCGGGCATGGGCATCACGGTGGAACCGGCGGGCGGCTCCGAGCAGCCGACCTCCACACCGCTGGCGCTGATGAACTTCCCGGCCGCCTGACCGCCACGGCGCCGTGGCGCTCGGGCGCCCGCGGCGCCGCAGGCACACCCCAGGGCCCCGCGCACTCCGGTCCGTCGGCGGAATTCTTTTCCTTCCTTCGGGTGGCCGACCAATCCGCCTTGCTTCCAGCCTCGAATGGCCGGTGTGAGCGAAGATCGGAAAGTGCCGGAACGAGAGGCCCGTCCCTATGACGGCCCGACAGCGCGCCTGCTGCACCGCGGCCTCGGCGCGCTCGGCGGGCTGATCGCGGGCTTCTCCGCGCTCGCCGTGGCGGAGCTCGCCGCGGCGGCGGTCCGGCCCGAGGCGAGTCCCGTGACGGCGGTGGGCGGCGCGTTCATCGACCGCACTCCCCCGTGGCTCAAGGACTTCGCCGTACGGAACTTCGGTACCCACGACAAGCTGGTGCTCCAGCTCGGCATCGTGATCGTCCTGGCGCTCCTTGCCATGACGGTCGGTGTGTTCGCGCTGCACCACCGGCGGGCGGGCGCCGCGGCGGTTCTGGTCTTCGGGGCGATCGGCGCGGTGGCGGCGGTGAGCCGCCCCGGCGGCGGCCCCGTCGACGCGCTGCCCTCGCTCGTGGGGGCGCTGGTGGCCTGCGGGGTGCTGTATCTGCTGGCCGGCACCCTCACGCTCCGTCCGTCCCCCGCGGCCGGGGGGACGGGCGGTACGTTCGACCGGCGCCGCTTCGTGATCGCCGCGACGGCGGCGGTGGCGGCATCGGCCGGGGCGGGCGCGCTCGGACGCGGGCTCAACACGTCCGGCGCGGCCGGCGCCGTGGCCTCCCGCAAGGCCGTCGTCCTGCCGCCTCCGGCCTCCCCGGCCCGTCCCGTACCGGCGGGCGCGGACCTGAGGGTCCGCGGTCTCAGCTCGTTCACGACGCCCGCCAAGGACTTCTACCGGGTGGACACCGCGCTGGTGGTGCCCCGGGTCGATGCCACGGGCTGGCGGCTGAGGATCCACGGCAAGGGGGTCGCCCGCCCCCTCGCCCTCAGCTTCGACGACCTGCTCAGGCGTCCGCTGATCGAACGGGACACCACGTTGACCTGTGTCTCCAACGAGGTGGGCGGCCCGTACGTGGGCAACGCCCGCTGGATCGGCGTACGCCTGGCCGACCTGCTGCGCGAGGCGGGCGTACGGCCGCCCTCGAAGGGCGGTCCCGCCGACCAGCTCGTGTCCCGCTCGGTGGACGGTATGACCATCGGCTCGCCGGTCGAGACGGTCATGGACGGCCGGGACGCCCTGCTCGCCGTCGGGATGAACGGCGAACCGCTCCCGTTCGACCACGGGTTCCCGGTCCGGATGGTGGTGCCCGGGCTGTACGGCTACGTATCGGCCTGCAAGTGGCTCCAGGACCTGGAGCTGACCACGTTCGCCGACTACGACGCGTACTGGGTGAAGCGGGGCTGGTCGCGGGAGGCGCCGGTCAAGACCGAGTCACGGATCGACACCCCGCGCCCGTTCGCCGCCCCGAAGCCCGGCACGATCCCGGTCGCCGGGGTCGCCTGGGCCCAGCACCGGGGCATCGCCCGGGTAGAGGTACGGGTCGACGGCGGCCCCTGGCACACGGCGCGGCTGGCGGCCCAGGACACCCGGGACACCTGGCGGCAGTGGGTCTGGGAGTGGCCCGCCACCACCGGCGACCACACCCTTGAGGTCCGCGCCACCGACCAGGACGGCTACACGCAGACCGGTCGACGGGTGGGCACCGTCCCCGACGGGGCGACCGGCTGGCACTCGGTGGTCGTCTCGGTCACCTGACCGCCCCCGCGCCGCCGTCGCACCCCATCCCATCCCATCCCGGAAGCCTTTCCGACCCTGCCCTACCCCCCGGTGCCCGCACTCCGGCGAGCACCGCCTTTCCCAAGGAGATCCCCCATGAACGCCACCCGTTTCCAGCGCGCCGCCCTCGCCGTCGCCGGTGGAGCCGTACTGCCGCTCGCCCTCACGGCCTGCTCCGGCGGCACCGGCAAGGACAGCGGTTCCCCGGCCTCCTCCGCAGCCACCGAGACGGCCGAGACCCCGGCGGACAACGCGGCGGGCACCGGCGACCAGCCCTTCGGCACGGCGTGTGGATCGGTGCCGAAGTCCGGCGCGGGCTCCTTCGACGGCATGTCGAAGGACCCGGTGGCCACCGCCGCGTCGAACAACCCCGACCTCTCCACCCTGGTCACGGCGGTGAAGGAGGCCGGTCTGGTCGACACCCTGAACAACGCCAAGGACATCACCGTCTTCGCGCCGACCAACGAGGCGTTCGCCAAGATCCCCAAGGCCGAGCTGGACAAGGTCCTCGCCGACAAGGCCATGCTGACCAAGATCCTCACGTACCACGTCGTGGGCGAGAAGCTGGCTCCGAAGGAGCTGGAGAGCGGCACCTTCCCGACCCTGGAGAAGTCCACGCTGACCACGGCCGGTTCGGGCGGGTCCTACACCGTGAACGGCTCGTCGAAGGTCGTCTGCGGCAATGTCCCGACCGCCAACGCCACGGTCCACATCGTCGACACGGTCCTGATGCCGAAGATGTGACCCGATCCCTGTCGAACGGCAGGCATGGCGCGGGCCCGCGCCCCCGGGAGGGGGTGCGGGCCCGTGGTCGCTCCGCTGTCAGCCGACCGAGCTGTACGCCACCACTCCGCGGCGCACCGCGTCGACCGCCTTGCGGGCGTTCTTCGCGACCGTGCTGTTCTCGCGGGGGGCAGCCGCCGCGATCTGGCCGAGGACGTCGATGACCTGCTTGCACCAGCGCACGAAGTCACCGGCCGGCATCTCCGCCTCGCGCAGGACCTCGTCAAGACCCTTGCCGGAGGCCCACATATGGACCGGCCAGGCGAAACCGAGGTCCGGCTCGCGCTGGCCCACGCCCTCCGTCTGGCTGATCTTCAGATCTTCCTCCAGGGCGTCGAGCCGGCCCCAGATACGGACCATCTCGCCCAGCGCGGTCTTCGCGTCGCCCGCAGGGAGCTTCGGCGCCACCGCGTCGTCAGCCTGCCGGGCCTCGTAGACCAGGGCGGAGACACAGGCGGCCAGCTCGGCCGGGGAGAGTCCCTCCCAGACCCTGTCCCGCAGGCATTCGCTGGCGAGGAGGTCCAGCTCACCGTAGAGCCTGGCCAGCCGCTTGCCGTGTTCGGTGACCTCGTCGGCGCGCAGATAGTCCAGCTCGGTCAGGAGCGCGACGATCCGGTCGAAGGTACGGGCGATGGTGTTCGTCCGGCCCTCGATCCTGCGCTCCAACTGGCGGGTGTCCCGCTGGAGCCGGTGGTAGCGCTCGGCCCAGCGGGCGTGGTCCTCGCGCTCGTCGCAGCCGTGGCACGGGTGGGCGCGCAGCTCCGTACGGAGCCGGGAGATCTCCCGGTCGTCGGCGGCCGCCGCCCGCTGCTTGCGGTGCCGTTCGGGCACGATGTGTCCGGCCTTCGTGCGCAGCGCGGACGCCAGGTCGCGGCGCGACTGCGGCGAGCGCGCGTTGAACGACTTGGGGATGCGCATCCGCTCCAGCGCCTCCACCGGCACCGGGAAGTCCATCGCCGCCAGCCGCTTGACCTGGCGCTCCGCGGTCAGGACGAGCGGCCTCGGGCCTTCCTGGTAGTCGAAGCCGCGGTGTCCATTGGCGCGTCCCGCGGGCAGCCCCGGCTCCAGGACGAGCGCGAGGCCCGCGAACTTGCCCGTCGGCACATGGATGACATCGCCCGGCTTCAGCCGCTCCAGCGAGGACGCCGCGGCGGCCCTGCGCTGCGCCGCGCCCTGCTTGGCCAGCTCCGTCTCGCGGTCCTTGAGGTCGCGGCGCATCCGCGCGTACTCCTCGAAGTCCCCGAGGTGGCAGGTCATGCCCGCCCGGTATCCGTCCAGCCCCTCCTCGTTGCGCTGGACCTGCCGGGAGATCCCGACGACGGACCTGTCGGCCTGGAACTGGGCGAAGGAGGTCTCCAGCAGCTCGCGCGAGCGATGCCGGCCGAACTGCTGTACGAGGTTGACGGCCATGTTGTACGAGGGCCGGAAGCTGGAGCGGAGCGGATACGTACGCGTCCCGGCGAGCCCGGCGAGCGCGCCCGGGTCCATGCCACGCTGCCAGAGCACCACCGCGTGGCCCTCGACATCGATGCCCCGGCGCCCGGCCCGCCCGGTGAGCTGGGTGTACTCGCCGGGGGTGATGTCGGCGTGCTGCTCGCCGTTCCACTTGACGAGCTTCTCCAGCACCACGGACCTGGCCGGCATGTTGATGCCGAGGGCCAGTGTCTCCGTGGCGAAGACGGCCTTGACCAGACCGCGGACGAACAGCTCCTCCACGATCTCCTTGAAGGTGGGCAGCATGCCCGCGTGGTGCGCGGCGATGCCCCGCTCCAGGCCTTCCAGGAACTCGTAGTAGCCGAGGACGTGCAGATCCTCGCCGGGGATGGAGGCCGTACGCTCCTCGACGATCTCCCGGACCCGGCGGCGCGCCTCGTCGGTGTTGAGCCGCAGGCCCGCGTACATGCACTGCTGTACGGCGGCCTCGCAGCCGGCCCGGCTGAAGATGAAGGTGATCGCGGGGAGCAGCCCCTCCGCGTCCAGCCGCTCGATGACCTCGGGCCGGCCCGGTGTCCAGATGCGGCTGCGCTGGCGGCGCTCGCGCTCCCGGTCCGCCTCGCGGACCATCTTGCCCCGGCGGCGGTCGCGCGGGTTGTACGTGCGCTGGTTCTCCATCCGGGCCAGCCGGACGAGGTCCGGGCTGACCTCGCGCTTGGCGACACCCCGGCCGCCGTGGTCGGTCTCCTCCTCGAAGAGGTCGTACATCCGGCGGCCGGCCATCACGTGCTGCCACAGCGGTACGGGGCGCTGCTCGGAGACGATCACTTCGGTGTCGCCCCGTACGGTGTCCAGCCAGTCACCGAACTCCTCGGCGTTCGACACGGTGGCCGAGAGCGAGACCAGGGTGACGGAGGCCGGCAGGTGGATGATCACCTCTTCCCAGACCGCGCCGCGGAAGCGGTCGGAGAGGTAGTGGACCTCGTCCATCACCACATAGCCGAGCCCGACGAGCGCCTGCGAGTTCGCGTAGAGCATGTTGCGCAGGACCTCGGTGGTCATGACGACCACCGGCGCGTCCGCGTTCACACTGTTGTCGCCGGTGAGCAGGCCGACCTTGCCGGCTCCGTACCGCTTGGCGAGATCGGCGTACTTCTGGTTGGAGAGGGCCTTGATCGGGGTCGTGTAGAAGCATTTACGGCCCTCGGCCAGGGCCAGGTGCACGGCGAACTCGCCGACGATCGTCTTGCCGGAGCCGGTGGGCGCCGCGACCAGTACGCCCTTCCCGGCCTCCAGGGCCTGGCATGCCTCGATCTGGAAGGGGTCCAGGCCGAATTCGTACATCTCGCGGAAGGGCGCCAGCGCCGTGGCCCGGTCGGCGGCGCGGATCCGGGCTGCGGCGTACCGCTCGGCTGGTGAGAGGTCCTCTGTCATCTTGCGGTCGAGCCTACCCGCCCCCTCTGACAGTCAGCCCGATCTTTAATCGTCTTTGGGCGGCACCGCTCCGCCCCTGCCGGTCAGGTGATGTCGTCGTACCCGTTCACCCGGTTGTTCCGGGTGCCGTCGGACTGTTCCGGCAGCGCGGGCCGGGACGCCACGGGTTCGATCTCGCCGATGTCCTCCGGCGTCAGGTCCAGGTCCGACGCCTCGTCGTCGCCGGGTCCCGCCGCGATACGGGCCGCCTTGCGCCGGTCGTTGAGCAGGGAGATCCCCGTGGCGAAGAAGTACAGCACCCAGATCGGCACGGCCAGGGCGAGCATGGAGAGCGGGTCGGTGCTCGGGGTGGCGACCGCCGCGAAGATCGTGATGCCGAGGATCATGCCGCGCCACCAGCCGGCCATCCGCTTGCCGCTGAGCACTCCGCCGAGGTTGAGCATCACGAGGAGGAGCGGCAGTTCGAAGGCGAGGCCGAAGACGACCACCATGCGGGTGATCAGATCGAGCAGATCGTCGAGCGGGAGCTGGTTGTCCAGATCGGCGGGCGAGAACTCCAGGAGGACCCGCGCCATGGTGGGGAGCGTCTTGTACGCGAAGAAGCCACCGGCCAGGAAGAGCGGGAAGCCCGCGGCGACGAAGCCGAGGGAGTACTTCTTCTCGTTCTTGTGGAGCCCCGGCGCGATGAACGCCCAGAGCTGGTAGAGCCAGACCGGCGAGGAGAGCACGACGCCGGCCATCAGGGAGACCTTGAGGGCGAGGGTGAAGGGCGTGATCAGGCCGTTGAGGACGATCCGCGCGCAGGTGCCATCCCTGCGCTGGGCGAGGTCGGCGAAGCTCGCGTCGCATCCGACGGACTGCAGCACCGGGTTCGTGAAGAACTCGATGATCTCCTTGTAGGAGAAAGCCGCGACGATGGTCACGACGACGATGCCGATGAGCGCCTTGACGAGCCGGTTGCGCAGCTCGCGCAGATGCTCGACCAGTGGCATCCGCCCCTCGGGGTCCGTCTCCTTCTTACGGGCGGACTTCAGCAACCCACGTCCTCATCTCGTGCGGCGGGCCGCCCCTCATGGCAGTGCCCGCTCCGGCCCAGGTGGTGTCAGCGCTTGGTCGAGTCCGTCGGCTCGCTCACCGGGCGCGCGCTCGTCACATCACCGGGGAAGGCCTGGATCGTACGGGGCGGGGTCTGGTCCTGAGCGGGGTCGTTCGGCGGCTCGGCCGGGGCGGTCTGCTGTCCCTCGGACTTCATGGCCTTGGCCTCGCTCTTGAGAATGCGGGCCGACTTGCCGAGCGAACGCGCCATGTCGGGAAGCTTCTTCGCGCCGAACAGGAGAATGACCACGACGAGAATGAGAATGATCTCGGGGGCACCGATCTTTCCGAACAGCATAAGTCTTTACCTTCTCACCGAGGCGGCACGGAACGGGCCTGCGTGGATAGGGCCGGACTTGTGTCCGACAAGTTGCCCAGCGATCGTAACGCGCGGGGGTGAACACAGAGCAATCCCCGTGCGTACTTCAAGCGCGCGGCCCGCGCCTCGCTACCTGGGCCACGTCGTGCAGCGTACCTCGCATGAACCGCCCTGAGCAGGGGGCGTGTGGACTACCGCAGGGCGTCACCGGTGGCGGCGAGCCGCGTCGCGGCCCGTTCCAGGTCCTCGGCGGCGAGGTTGATCCGTTCCGTGGTGGCGGCGACCTGGCGGCCGAGCCGCCGGGCTTCGAGGAAGACCCGGACGGCCAGGACGCCGAGCACGGCGATCCCGAGAAAACCCAGGGCGATGGCGATCATGGGCCAGAGCATGGTATTAGACCGTCCCCGGCAGGTCCTGGAGCGTGGAGTGCAGACGCATCGTCCGCACCCCGCCGCCCGTGAGGAGTTCGATGATGCGTTCCCCCGCGGGCTTGCGGACCGGGGCCTCGCACTCGGGACAGACGAAGGAGTAGAAGGTGGTGCGCCGGCTGGCCCCGATCGCCAGGCGCAGCGCGCCCGCCGACAGTTCGAAGGCGGCCCGGCATTCGGGACAGGCCGCTCTGAAGAGGACCGGGACTACCGTCGAAAAACCGGAGGGCCCAGACATTGCCGACATATTTCCGTTTCTCCTTGTCCTCAGTCGTCTCGCCCGTGCGGTCACCGGCCGCCTGTCATCCGCGGGTCTCGTATGCCGCCAGTGCCTCGGCGGCGGCCCGCCGCGCGCTGTCCGCCAGCTCCGGCGGGGCGACGATCCGCCCGTCGCCGCCGAGCCGCAGCGCGAGCCGCCGCAGCGAGGCCGGAACCGGGGTCCGCAGTGTGATGCGCAGTCCGCCGTCGGGCAGTTCCACCGCGCTGTCGTGCGGGTAGTACTCGGCGACCCACCGGCCGCCGGGGCCCACCTCGACGATCACCTCGGGGTCCTCGGCGGACGGCTGCACCAGCCCCTCCGACAGATCCCGCAGCTCCAGCTCCGGGGGCGCGGCCGGGGCGTCCAGCAGCCTGATCTCGGCCACCCGGTCGAGCCGGAACGTACGCCGCGCCTCGGAGAGCCGGCACCAGGCCTCCATGTAGGTGTGGCCCACGGCGAAGAGCCGGATGGGGTCGACCTCGCGCTCGGTCAGCTCGTCTCGCGCCGGGGAGTAGTAGCGCAGCCACAGCCTGCGCCGCTCGGAGATGGCCCGGTCGACCTCCGCGAAGACGCCGCCCTCGGACTCGAAGGTCACCGAGAGCCGGGAGCTGGCGCCCGCCGCCTCACCGGCCGCGGCCTCCAGCTTGGCGGTGGCGCGCAGCAGCGCCTGCCGGTCGCCCTCGCGCAGCCCCGGCAGGGTGGCGACCGCGCGGGCCGCGACGAGCAGCGCCGTGGCCTCGTCGGCGGCGAGCCGCAGCGGCTCGGCGACATCGTCGGGGTTGTGCCACCAGATCCGGTCGCCGTCGGTGTCGATGTCCAGCAGGTCCCCGCCACGGAAGCTCGTCCCGCACATGGGCAGGACATCGAGGTCGGAGATCAGCTCGTCCTCGCTGATCCCGAACGCGCGGGCCACGTCGCCGACATGGGCTCCCGGGCGCTCCCGCAGATAGGTCACCAGCGAGAGCATCCGCCGGGTCTGGTCGATCGCGTTGGCTGCCACGATGTGTCCGCTCCCCCTCAGCCCTTGGCCACGGCGCGCAGCCGGTCCAGGACGTCGGCCCGCAGATCCGCGGGCTCCAGTACGACGACGTCCGGGCCGAACTCCACCAGCCAGGCGTCCAGGCCGTGTCCGTACGGGATCTCCAGCTCGTCCCAGCCGTCGGCCACGGCCCGGGTCGACAGCGCCCGGGAGCGCAGCGGGTAGCCGCAGCCGGAGCGGAGTCTGATCAGCGCGGAGCGGGTCGCGGTCTCCCCCGCCCAGCTCTCCACGGTCTCGCGTACGGTCACCACATCGGGCACGGGCGCGCGGAACGTACCGACGCGCGAGCGGACCCGGCCGGTGATCCGGGAGAGCCTGAAGACCCGCTCGGCGCCGCGGTCGCGGTCCCAGCCGGCCAGATACCAGTGTCCGCGCCAGCACTCCAGCGTCCAGGGCTCGACCTGGCGCTGTTCGGCGCGGGCGGCGTTGGCCTTGCGGTAGTCGAAGGAGACGGGGCGCCGGTCGCGGCAGGCGAGCATCAGCGGCTCGAAGGCGGCCTCGTGGACGGGGATACGGGGTTCGAGGGCGCCGTGGTGTGCCTCGTAGCTGTCCTCGGCCTCGGGCATCCCGGCGGCGCGCAGCTTCTGGAGGGCGCCGCTCGCAGCGCCGGCCAGCCGTGCCTGCTGCCAGACCTTGGCGGCCAGGCCGAGGGCCGCGGCCTCCTCGGCGTCGAGGGTGATGGCGGGCAGCCGGTTGCTGTCGCGGCGGGCCAGATAGCCGGTGTCGCCGTCGAGGTTCTCGACCGTCTCGATGACCAGGCCGAGTTCGCGAAGGTCGTCCTTGTCCCGCTCGAACATCCGGTTGAAGGATTCGTCGGTGCCGGCTTCCAGGTACGCCTCGATGGAGCCGCGCAGCTCGCGCTTGCTGAGCGGCCGCCGGGTCCCGAGCAGACACAGCGCCAGATTCATCAGCCGCTCGGCCTTGGCAATGGCCATCGACGCCTCGCACCCCTCGTTGATCGTGCCGCCTCCGCCCGCTGACCGTACCGTCCCGGGGTGTCGCGGCAAAGCCGAGGGTCCATGCCGTACGGCATGGACCCTCGGTGAACCCGGCTCGGGCCGGACCGTTCCGTATCAGACGGAGACCAGATCGCAGACGAAGATCAGCGTCTCACCCGGGCCGATGCGGCCACCCGCGCCGCGGTCGCCGTACGCGAGGTGCGGCGGGATGGTGAGCTGACGGCGTCCGCCGACCCTCATGCCCTGCACGCCCTTGTCCCAGCCGGCGATGACCTGGCCGGCACCGAGCCTGAACGGAAGCGGAGCGCCGCGGTTCCAGGAGGAGTCGAACTCCTCGCCGGTGGAGAAGGCCACACCGACGTAGTGGACCTGGACATTGGCGCCCGACGTGGCGACCTCGCCGTCGCCCTCCCAGATGTCCTTGATCTCCAGGTCGGCCGGCGGCTCGCCACCCGGGAAGTCGATCTCGGGCTTCTCGATGCTCACGTGAAACTGCTCCTCAAAATGATGAACGGTACAACCGGGACAGTCTTACACCTTCGAGAGGATGTCCACGGCGAAGACCAGCGTGGAGTTCTTCGGGATCCCCTGCTGCTCCTGGGCTCCGAAGGCCTGGTCCGGCGGGATCACGATCAGGACCCTGCTGCCCACCTTCTTGCCGACGATGCCCGTCTTGAGGCCCTTCAGCGTGAGCTGCGGCAGCGGGAAGGTCGTGGTGCGGCCCGTCTTGTACGTGCTGTCGAACTGCTTGGCGTCCTTCCAGAGGTACGCCGAGTAGTTCAGCACGACGGTGTCGGTGTCCTTGACCACATCGCCCTTGCTCTCCAGCACGTAGTCGGAGACCAGCTTCTTCGGCGGGTCGGTCCCCTTGGGGATGGTGACCTCAGGCTCCTTGCCGTCGTCGTTCGTGCCGACCTGCGGCAGCGCCTTGTCGTCCTGCGGGACCGCGGTGCCCTTGGCGGAGGTGGGGACCTTGGTGGCCTTCAGGATGTCGACGACGAAGACCAGTGTGGAGTTGGGCTTGATGTCGCCCTGCCCCTGGGAGCCGTAGCCCAGCTCCGGGGGGATCCCCAGCTCGACGCGGCTGCCGACCTTCTGGCCTTCGAGACCCTGGTCCCAGCCCTTGATGACCATCCCGGCGCCGACCGTCAGATCGAACGGCTGCTTCCGGTCGAAGCTGTTGTCGAAGGGCTTGGCCGAGTCCCAGGTCTGGCCGAGGTAGTTGACCTGGATCGCGTCGCCCTTCACGACCTTCGCGCCGTCACCCTCCTTGAGGACATCGACCGTCAGCTTCTTCGGCGGATCCCCCTCCCCCTTGTCGAGGGTCGGCTTCTGTCCGAACTTGGCGCCCTCGCTGATCGCGGGGAGTCCGTTCTTGGACGAGGTGGAGTCGGAGCCTCCGTCGCCACCGCAGGCCGCTGTCGACAACAGCAGCAGGGGGACGACGATCAGGCCGGCAAGTCGGCGCACGTGTTCCTCAGATCTCAGACGGCACAGTAGCTGCCCACTGTAGGGCGTGACACGGGCCCCGTACGCGATACGTACGGGGCCCGGGCCGCATTCCACCCATGCATGTCAGCCGGCCGTTGACAGAAACGCTCACATACCGGCGATGAGCTTTTCCACCCGTTCGTCCACCGACCGGAACGGGTCTTTGCAGAGCACCGTGCGCTGTGCCTGGTCATTGAGCTTGAGATGGACCCAGTCGACCGTGAAGTCCCTGCGCTGCTCCTGGGCGCGGCGGATGAAATCGCCGCGCAGCCGGGCCCGGGTGGTCTGCGGAGGCACCGACTTGCCTTCGAAGATCTTCATGTCGTTGCAGATACGGGCGGCCTGCCCCTTCTTCTCCAGCAGGTAATAGAGCCCGCGGCGACGGTGGATGTCGTGGTAGGCGAGGTCTATCTGCGCGACCCGGGGATGCGACATGGTCATATTGTGCTTGGCCCGGTACCGCTCGATGAGCTGGTACTTCATGACCCAGTCGATCTCCGTGGAGATCCGGTCGAGGTCCTCGGACTCGATCGCGTCGAGCGTACGGCCCCACAGTTCGAGGACCTGCTCCACGGTGCCGGTTCGGATGCCGCGGCGGTCCACGAAGTCCACGGCCTTCTCGTAGTACTCCCGCTGGACCTCCAGGGCGGAGGCCTCCCGGCCGCTCGCGAGCCGCACCTTGCGCTGGCCGGTGAGGTCATGGCTGACCTCGCGGATCGCCCTGATCGGGTTCTCCAGGGTGAGGTCGCGCATCACCGTGCCCGCCTCGATCATGCGCAGCACGAGATCGGTGGCGCCGACCTTGAGCAGCATGGTCGTCTCGGACATGTTCGAGTCGCCGACGATGACATGGAGCCGGCGGTAGCGCTCCGCGTCGGCGTGCGGCTCGTCCCGGGTGTTGATGATCGGACGGGAGCGGGTCGTCGCCGAGCTGACACCCTCCCAGATGTGCTCGGCGCGCTGGCTGACGCAGTAGACGGCGCCCCGCGGCGTCTGGAGCACCTTGCCCGCGCCGCACAGGAGCTGACGGGTGACGAGGAAGGGGATGAGAATGTCCGCGAGCCGGGAGAACTCTCCGTGGCGGGCGACGAGGTAATTCTCGTGGCAGCCGTAGGAGTTTCCCGCCGAGTCGGTGTTGTTCTTGAAGAGATAGACGTCGCCCGCGATTCCCTCCTCGTGCAGGCGGCGTTCGGCGTCGACGAGCAGGCCTTCGAGAATGCGCTCGCCGGCCTTGTCGTGCGTGACCAGTTCGGTCACGTTGTCGCATTCGGGTGTCGCGTATTCCGGATGCGATCCCACGTCGAGGTAGAGGCGGGCGCCGTTCCGCAGGAAGACATTGCTGCTGCGGCCCCATGACACAACACGGCGGAAGAGGTAGCGCGCCACTTCGTCAGGTGACAGTCGGCGCTGTCCCCTGAACGTGCACGTGACGCCGTACTCGTTCTCCAGCCCGAAAATGCGGCGGTCCATGTCTGAACATTACGCCTGATGACCTGAGCTGAAACCGGGTTCGACCGCACCGCTTGGATCATTTTCCGTCGGAACGGTGGAGTCGGGCGCACCGCCGGGACGTGCGAGGACCCGCTGTGTGGCCAGCAGGACCAGCAGCGCGGCGGTGCCCGCGGCCCCCGCCACCCCGAAGCTCGCCGACGTGCCGCCCAGTTCGACGGCCGGGCCCGCCGCGGCCGTTCCGAGCGCGGCGCCGACGCCGAAGGTCGTCACGAGCCAGGAGAACGCCTCAGTGACGGTGCCGCGCGGCGCGTGCCGGTCCACGACGATGAAGGCGCAGGCGATCGCCGGCGCGAGGAAGACACCGGCGAGCGCGGCGAGCCCGGTCATCGCGAGAACGCCGGGGGTGAGCGTCAGCGGCAGGTAGCAGAGGGCGAGCAGGGCGGTGATGGAGAGCAGCCGGCGTTCGGGGGTGTTCGTCCACCGCCGGGCGCCGTACACGAGTCCGCCCACCAGCGCGCCCAGGCCCAGGGCGGCCATCAGCCAGCCGTAGACGGACTCGCGGCCCTGGTCGTCGGCGTACGCGACCCCCGCGACCGTGATGGAGCCGAGGGCCATCCCGATGAAGAGGAACGCGCCCAGCAGGGCGAGCAGTCCCGGCGAGCGCAGGGCACCGAGCCAGTGCGCCTCGCGGGGCGCCGAGCGCCAGGCGCGGGAGGGCTCGGACAGGACGACGGAGAGCGCGCCGAGCACACCGATCGCGTTGAGGGCGAGGAGCGCGGCGGCCGGTGACCAGAGCGCGACGAACAGGGTGACGAGCAGGGGGCCGACCGTGAACATGACATCCTGGGCGATCGCGTCCATGGCGTACGCCCGGTGCACCCGCTCCTCGGCGCCCAGGACACTGGGCCACAGTGCCCGCAGCCCGCCCTCCAGGGGCGGTGTGAAGAGCCCTGCGACCGCCACGCCGGTGTACGCGGGCACCGGGCTGTCGCCGCCGGCGCCCGCGACGACGAGCAGCACGGCGCCCAGGGCAGACACGAGCGCGGCGGGGAGCTGGACACGGGGCTGCCCGTACAGGTCCACGGCGCGGCCGAGCAGCGGCTGCCCCACGGCGTTGCCGATGCCGTAGACGGCCGCGAGGGCTCCGGCGAGGCTGTAGCTGCCGCCGCCCGCCCGGACGAGCAGGACGATCGCGATGGGGGCGGTGGCGTTCGGCAGCCGCCCCACGAGTGTGCCGGTGAGCAGCCGCGCGGCGTGCGGCGCCTTGATGATGTCTGCGTACCCGGTGGCTCCAGCGGCCATGGCCCGCCTCTCCCTGTCTCCCCGTTTCCCGGCGCGCCGGGTTTTACGTATAACGCCTTGGCCCATACGTACCATGTGCCCAGTACGCGGGTCCACCGCGATTCCCGCCCGCGTCGGAGAACGGCAGTCATGACAGAACATTCGGCCAGGCCCACCAGCAGGGACGTGGCCCGGGCCGCGGGCGTCTCCCAGGCCACGGTCTCCCTGGTCCTCGGCGACAAGTGGCGGGGCAGGGTCTCGGAGCGGACCGCCGGGCTCGTCAGGGAGGCGGCGCGCGCCCTGGGCTACCGGCCCAATCTCGCCGCCCGCAATCTGCGTATGGGCACCACCAGGACGGCGCTCCTGGTGGTGCCCGCGCTGACCAACGACTTCTTCGCCCGGGTCTACACCGGCGCGGCCGAGGTCGCCGCCGAGCACGGCTTCGGGGTGGTCCTGTACCCCTCGCCCGAGGGGATGGGCCCCGCCAGGGACCCGTTCGCCTCGGCGCGGGCCGCGCTCGACGGGGTGATCGCCTCCTCGATGGCGACCGCCGCGCTCGACGCGATCAGCGGTACGGACGGCGCCGATCTGCCGCTGGTGATGCTCGACAGCGATCCGGAGGCGCCGGGAGCCGCCGCCCGGGTGAATGTCGCCATCGCCGACGGCATGCGCCGGGTGACGGAGCACCTTCTCGGCCTCGGCCACCGGCGGCTGGTCCATCTCGCGTCCGCCGTCGACTCCTGGACCTTCCGGGTACGGGCCGAGGCCATCGCCGCGGCGGTACGGGACGTGCCGGACGCGATCGTACGGACGGTCTCCGCGCCCCTGGAGGTCGACGCGGGCCGGGAGGCCGCCGAGCGGGCCCTCGCGGCGCCGGGGCCCCGGCCCACGGCCCTGGTCTGCGACGGCGACGTCCTGGCCGCGGGGGCCTGCAAGGCCGTACGGCGGCTCGGGCTGCGCGTCCCCGAGGACATCTCCGTCACCGGCTTCGACGATCTGGCCCTGGCGCGGGCGGTGGAGCCGGAGCTGACCACCGTACGGCTGCCCGCGGAGCAGGTGGGACGGCGCGGGATGACGGCGCTGCTACGTGTCCTGGACGGGCGGCGGCCGGAGACCGGCGACCTGCCGGTCACGCTGGTGGTCCGGGGCTCCACGGCACCGGCACCGCCCGCCGCCGCCGGAGAGTGAGAGCCGGGGCCTGGGCAGAGAACCGCACGCGCCCCTGGCGTGCCTGTGCCCCGGAGCGCGTGGGCGGTCCGGGGCACGGGCGGGGCGGCTACTTCTTGCCGGTGTCGTCGTCCGGCTTGTCGGAGACGTCCGGCTTGCCGGAGACGTCCGTGGCCGGAGTGCCGGCGTCCGGAGTGTCGTCCGCCGGGAGCGCGGTCGCGCCGCCGGGCTCCTCCGTGTCCGACGGGGCGTCCGTCGGGGTGGAGGCCGCTCCGTCCGCCTCCAGCAGGCGGGAGAGCTGCCGGCCGACGATCCGCTTGAACTTGCGCTGCTGCGGTCTCGTACGGTCCAGGACGGCCACTTCCAGCCGCTCGGCGGGAATCTCCCGCTCGCCGCCGTTGGTGTCCCGGGACAGCGCCTGTACGGCCAGCTTCAGCGCCTCGGCGAGCGACATGCCGTCGCGGTGCCGCTGGTCGAGGAAGGTGCTGATCTGCTCGGAACTGCCGCCGACCGCGACCGAGCCGTGCTCGTCGACGATCGAGCCGTCGTGCGGCAGCCGGTAGATCTGGTCCCCGTCCGCCGTGGCGCCCACCTCGGCGACGACCAGCTCGACCTCGTAGGGCTTCTCGGCGGAGCTGGAGAAGATCGTGCCGAGCGTCTGGGCGTAGACGTTGGCGAGTCCGCGGGCCGTCACATCGTCACGGTCGTAGGTGTATCCGCGCAGATCCGCGTAGCGGACACCGCCGATGCGCAGATTCTCGTACTCGTTGTACTTGCCGGCGGCTGCGAAGCCGATCCGGTCGTAGATCTCGCTGAACTTGTGAAGCGCGCGGGACGGGTTCTCACCGACGAAGACAATGCCGTCGGCGTACTGGAGCACTACCAGGCTGCGACCGCGGGCGATGCCCTTGCGGGCGTATTCCGCCCGGTCGGCCATGGCCTGCTGGGGTGAGACATAGAACGGCGTCGACACCGGCTATCCGTCCCTTTCTGTCAGTGGCATGTTTGTTCAGAAGAGGGGGCGTCAGAGCAGCGCGGCACGCGGGCCGTCGGGCTGTTCGAGCCGGCGCTCCAGGATCGACCGGGCGATCTCGGCGGATTCGTCGTCGCCGAGCTTCCTGAAGCCGTCTTCGGTGATGACGGTGACGATCGGGTAGATCCGGCGGGCCACGTCGGGGCCGCCCGTCGCCGAGTCGTCGTCCGCCGCGTCGTACAGCGCCTGGACGACCAGGGTGCACGCCTGCTGCTCGGTCAGCTCCTCGTGGTAGAGCTTCTTCATCGCCCCGCGGGCGAAGATGGATCCCGAGCCCGTGGACGCGTACCCGGGCTCCTCGGAGCGGCCGCCCGTCACGTCGTACGAGAAGATGCGCCCCTTACCGCGGTCCACGTCCCACCCCGCGAAGAGCGGTACGACGGCCAGGCCCTGCATCGCCATGGCCAGATTGCTGCGGATCATCGTGGAGAGCCGGTTGGCCTTGCCCTCCAGCGAGAGCTGCGCCCCTTCCACCTTCTCGAAGTGCTCCAGTTCGAGCTGGAAGAGCTTGACCATCTCCACGGCGAGCCCGGCCGTGCCCGCGATGCCCACGGCCGAGTACTCGTCGGCCGGGAAGACCTTCTCGATGTCGCGCTGGGCGATCATGTTGCCCATCGTGGCCCGCCGGTCACCGGCGAGTACCACGCCGCCGGGGAAGCTCACGGCGACGATCGTCGTGCCGTGCGGGGCCTCGACGGCGCCCTGCAAGGGCGGCAGGACACGCTTGCCGGGCAGCATCTCCGGCGACTGGTGCGAGAGGAAATCCATGAACGAGGACGAGCCGGGCGTCAGGAAGGCTGCCGGCAGACGCCCGGTGTTACGAGGGTTGGCTTCCACACGTTTCCTTCCGGATGGGCGGCGGCCCGCTCGGGCCGGGCCGATCTTCAGTCTGTGCACGGACCTTACCCGCGCCGTCGCCGGTCATCCGCCCCGGTGCGACCGGCTTTCGCCGGTGGCCCCGGGGACGGACAACGGGTCCTACTGACCGCCCTTTTGGACGAAGGACCGCACGAAGTCCTCGGCGTTCTCTTCGAGCACGTCGTCGATCTCGTCGAGGACGGAGTCCACGTCGTCCGACAGCTTCTCCTGGCGCTCCTTGAGGTCCTCGGATGCCTGCGCTTCCTGCGCCTGCTCCTCGGTCTCCTCCGTGGAACGCGTGGCCTTCTGCTGTCCGCCGCCGGTGTCCTTGGTCGCCATAACCCTCACCCCGCTCGGTTCGCCCCGCTGGATGTGACCTTCAAGATCCGACCCTACAAGGAGGGTCGGACATCGGCCCCGCACTTCCCTCAACGCATGGGGGCCACCCTGATCATTCCCATGCCGGAACCGTTTCAGCCTCCGGACAGCACCTGGACCAGCTCCTCCGCCGTGCGGCAGCGGTCCAGCAGCTCCTTGACATGGTTGCGCGTGCCCCGCAGCGGCTCCAGCGTGGGCACCCGCTGCAGCGAGTCACGGCCGGGCAGGTCGAAGATGACCGAGTCCCAGGAGGCTGCGGCCACGTCGTCTGCGTACTGCTCCAGACAGCGGCCCCGGAAGTACGCCCTGGTGTCCTCAGGAGGCTTGGTCCTGGCCCGCTCGACGTCCTGGTCGTCCAGCAGGCGCCGCATCTTGCCGCGGGCCGCCAGACGGTTGTACAGGCCCTTCTCGGGGCGTACGTCGGCGTACTGGAGGTCCACGAGGTGCAGCCGTGCCGCGTCCCAGTCCACGCCGTCCCTGCGCCGGTAGCCCTCCAGGACCTCACGCTTGGTGATCCAGTCCAGCTCGCCGGAGAGGCTCATCGGATCGTTCTCCAGCCGGTTGAGCGTGTCCTCCCAACGGCCCAGCACGTCCTTGGTCTGCTCGTCGGCGTCGGCGCCGTACCGCTCCTCGACATACTTTCTCGCCAGCTCGTAGTACTCCATCTGGAGCTGTACGGCGGTGAGTGTCCGGCCGCTGCGGAGCGTGACCAGCCGGCCGAGCGTGGGGTCGTGCGAGACCTGGTGCAGCGTACGGACCGGCTGGTCCACGGCCAGGTCGACGTTGATGAAGCCGTCCTCGATCATGGAGAGGACCAGCGAGGTCGTGCCGAGCTTGAGATAGGTGGAGATCTCCGAGAGATTCGCGTCGCCGATGATCACATGCAGCCGGCGGTACTTCTCCGCGTCCGAGTGCGGTTCGTCGCGCGTGTTGATGATCGGGCGCTTGAGCGTCGTCTCCAGCCCCACCTCGACCTCGAAGTAGTCCGCGCGCTGGCTGATCTGGAAGCCGTGCTCGTGGCCGTCCTGGCCGATCCCGACCCGGCCCGCGCCCGTGACGACCTGCCGGGAGACGAAGAACGGTGTCAGATGGCGCACGATGTCCGAGAACGGGGTCTCCCGCTTCATCAGGTAGTTCTCGTGCGTGCCGTAGGACGCGCCCTTGTTGTCGGTGTTGTTCTTGTACAGGTGGATGGGCTGGGCGCCGGGAAGCAGCGCCGCGCGCTCGGCGGCCTCCGCCATGATGCGCTCGCCCGCCTTGTCCCACAGGACGGCGTCCCGCGGGTTGGTGATCTCCGGAGAGCTGTACTCCGGATGGGCGTGGTCCACGTACAGCCGGGCGCCGTTCGTGAGGATCACGTTGGCCAGGCCGATGTCCTCGTCGGTGAGCTGGCTGGAGTCCGCCGTCTCGCGGGCGAGGTCGAAGCCACGGGCGTCCCGGAGCGGATTCTCCTCCTCGAAGTCCCAGCGGGCGCGGCGCGCCCGGTGCATCGCCGCCGCGTAGGCGTTGACGATCTGGGACGAGGTGAGCATGGCATTGGCGTTCGGGTGGCCCGGGACGGAGATGCCGTACTCCGTCTCGATGCCCATTACTCGCCGTACGGTCATGCGGCCCTCCTTGCCCGGCGGCGCTCCCCTCCGGGAGCGGCGCTCAAGTACCGCTTTCTCTCCGACGCGTGTGCGGTGCCCGGTCCCGCACTGCGCGACGTGGCGGTACGAACGAGCCTAGAACGCCTCCGCGCCGACGGGGAGATCATTTTCTTCATTGGCCTGGTGTGGTGGTTGGCCCGGAGTGCGGGTGTGGTGGGAGGTACGGGGAAAACAACCGGCTGCGGATGCCCCTGGAAGGCATCCGCAGCCGGTCCGCGCTCCTACAGGTACTGACCGGTGTTGGCCACCGTGTCGATCGAGCGTCCGGTGTCCGCGCCCTGCTTTCCGGTCACCAGGGTGCGGATGAAGACGATCCGCTCGCCCTTCTTGCCGGAGATACGGGCCCAGTCGTCCGGGTTGGTGGTGTTCGGCAGGTCCTCGTTCTCCTTGAACTCGTCCACGCACGCCTGGAGGAGATGGGAGACCCGAAGGCCCTTCTGGTCGTGGTCGAGGAAGGCCTTGATCGCCATCTTCTTCGCCCGGTCCACGATGTTCTGGATCATCGCGCCGGAGTTGAAGTCCTTGAAATAGAGGACTTCCTTGTCACCGTTGGCGTACGTGACCTCCAGGAAGCGGTTCTCCTCGGACTCCGCGTACATCTGCTCCACGACGGACTGGATCATCCCGTGGGCCGCGGCCTCCTTCGAGCCGTTGTGCTCGGAGATGTCGTCCACGTGCAGCGGCAGCGTGGGCGTCAGGTACTTCGCGAAGATGTCCTTCGCCGCCTCCGCGTCCGGACGCTCGATCTTGATCTTCACATCGAGCCGGCCGGGCCGCAGGATCGCGGGGTCGATCATGTCCTCACGGTTGGAGGCGCCGATGACGATGACGTTCTCCAGGCCCTCCACCCCGTCGATCTCGGCGAGGAGCTGCGGGACGATGGTGTTCTCCACGTCCGAGCTGACACCGGACCCACGGGTACGGAAGAGGGATTCCATCTCGTCGAAGAAGACGATGACGGGAGTGCCCTCGCTGGCCTTCTCCCGGGCACGCTGGAAGACCAGGCGGATGTGGCGCTCGGTCTCACCGACGTACTTGTTGAGCAGCTCGGGACCCTTGATGTTGAGGAAGTAGCTCTTCCCCGCCGGACGTCCGGTGACCTCGGCGACCTTCTTCGCGAGGGAGTTCGCCACCGCCTTGGCGATCAGCGTCTTGCCGCAACCGGGCGGACCGTAGAGCAGGATGCCCTTCGGCGGCCTCAGTTCGTGCTCCTTGAAGAGGTCCGGGTGGAGGTACGGAAGCTCGACCGCGTCCCTGATCATCTCGATCTGGCCGCCCAGGCCGCCGATCTTGTCGTAGTCGACGTCGGGGACCTCTTCGAGGACCAGCTCCTCGACCTCGCTCTTGGGAACCACTTCATAGACGTAGCCGGAGCGCGGTTCGAGCAGCAGGGCGTCGCCGGGGCGGATGGTGATGTCCAGCAGCGGCTCGGCGAGCCGCACCACCCGCTCCTCGTCGGTGTGCCCGATCACCAGGGCGCGCTCGCCGTCCTCAAGGATCTCCTTGAGGGTGACGATGTCCCCGGCCCGCTCGAATTCCATGGCCTCGACCACGTTGAGCGCCTCATTGAGCATGACTTCCTGGCCACGCCGGAGCTCGTCGAGCTCGACGCCCGGACTGACATTCACCCGGAGCTTTCGGCCCCCGGTGAAAATATCGGCCGTGCCGTCCTCATTGCTCTGCAGGAAGACCCCGAAACCGGCCGGCGGCTGTGCGAGCCGGTCGACCTCTTCCTTGAGGGCCACGATCTGGTCGCGGGCCTCACGCAGCGTATTGGCGAGCCGCTCGTTCTGCGCGGACACACCCGCCAGGTTCGTTTGCAACTCGACGATCCGCTCTTCGAGAATTCTCGTATGCCGCGGAGAGTCGGCGAGCTTACGTCGCAGGACGGCGATTTCCTGCTCGAGATAGGCAACCTGGCCGGCTGGGTCTTCGGACCCCCGCCCGGGCCGGATGCCGCGGTTGATGTCGTCGTCGTGGGCTGCCACGGTCCTCACCTCCTCCAAGGGGAGCTGGACGCTTCCTGACCCTACCTGGGTGGGTGATGATTGAAACCCCTAGATCACAAAGACTGTCGGGGTGTGACCGATCTTCACCCTTGCGCTCTCCCTCACGCCAGGGGAATACCCACCCAGGAACATCGGAAAGCGGCCGGTTGTATCGTCGAAGCGGTCAACACCCGTCAGGGCTGGCGCGACTTACCCCGTCACGCGCCGTCCGACGCAGAAAAAACGGCAGGAGAGATGACCGTGCAGCAGGAGGCTCCCACCGAAGGCGTCACCGAGACCGGTGAGCCGCTGGAGGTCTGGATCGACCAGGACCTCTGCACCGGCGACGGGATCTGCGCCCAGTACGCGCCGGACGTCTTCGAGCTGGACATCGACGGCCTGGCCTATGTGAAGAGCGCCGACGACGAACTGCTCCAGTCGCCCGGGGCCACCACGCGCGTACCGCTACCGCTCCTGGCCGATGTGGTGGATTCGGCCAAAGAATGCCCGGGCGACTGCATCCATGTACGCCGGGTGACGGACCAGGTAGAGGTGTACGGCCCGGACGCCGCCTGACCTCCGTACCTCGGAAGCACCCGGAGCGAGCGGTCAGCTGCTGCGCGCTTCGGGTATTTCCGTGCGCAGGAACGCGCCGTTTTCCCACTGCCAGGAGACGCGTTCCTCCTGGTCGGGGCAGCAGCGCGGCACGGAGGACGCCGAGTAGCCGAACAGGGTGGCCAGGATCACACCGTCATGGATGGTGAGATCCTGCCCGACGGTCCACTTGCCCCCTGGGTCCACCAGAGTGGCCACGAGCCGGGGCACGTCCCCCTCCGCCCGCGTCAGCACGTACACCCCGCTCGGCGGGGTACCCACACCCGAGTCGCAGCGGACGACCGCCACGGTCTCCGGGCTGCCGTCCCCATCGAGATCTCCGGACGCCTTCTGGGCGACGACCGTGCCCACCGTTCCGCCGCACTCCAGGGGAAAGTCGACGCCGGCGGGGTCGGGGGCGGGCAGCGGAGCCCGCGCGGCGGGCCCCGCGGCGTTTCTCAGGCCCTCCTGGTCCGTCTGGGAGGCGGTGGCGGGACCGGGCTGGAGCAGCCCCGCCAGCGCCACGACAGCCGCCATCGCGGTGGCCGTGGCGAGCCAGTGGATCGGGCGGGGCCGGGTGTGCGCGAGGTCCGGCGCGTCGGAGATCTGCACGCGGAGTGTCTCCTGTGAAGGCGGTGCCGGTGAGTAACCAACGGTGTGTGGGGGAGTCAGCATCGTGCCACACGTCACACGGTGACGGAACAGCGGGGTGCGTAAGCCCAACGTAAAGATGCCACCGCCCAGTTCCCCCGTACGAACGGGAACCGGGCGGCGGCAGCGTCGTGTTGACACGCCCCGGAGGGTGTCCAGTGCCGCGACCGGCAATGTTTGCCCCGAAGGGAGCGCCCGCCGCGGAGCGGCTGGTGTCACCGCGGTGCACTGCGCTCGCTTCGCTCGCTCCGTCTCGGCGCTTTGATTCATCCCGCGGATGCCGAGCGCGATCGCGAGGCGGCCGGAAGTCCTTGGACGGGGGCCCCTCCCCTGCTCGAACGGAGTTGGGAGCTTGGGGAAGGAGCTACCAGGGCTTTTGGCCGACACCGCGAGCGTGCGTGCATGGCACCTCCCCGCAGACGGGACTTCGGAATGACTCGTCTAGCGTGCGGCTCCGCCGCTCGCGCTGCCCGGACCGCTGTAGTCGTCGCCGTACGCGCCCTTCGCGGGGCGGCGGCGGCGCAGAGGCGGCTCGACACCGTCCGCGAGCCGGCGCGCGGTCACCAGGAAACCGGTGTGCCCGATCATCCGGTGGTCGGGCCGGACCGCCAGCCCCTCCACATGCCAGTTACGGATCATCGACTCCCAGGCGGCCGGCTCGTTGAACGTGCCGAACTCCCTGATCGTCTCCACCGTACGCGCGAGTTGCGTCGTCGTCGCGACATAGGCACACAGGATGCCGCCGGGAACCAGCGCCTTGGAGACCGCCTCCACACACTCCCACGGGGCGAGCATGTCCAGAATGACGCGGTCGACATCCGTGTCCGACAGGTTGTCCTGAAGGTCACCGACCGTCAGCGTCCAGGCGGGGTGCGGCTCGCCGAAGTAGCGCTCCACGTTCTGCCGCGCGATGTCGGCGAAGTCCTCACGCCGCTCGTACGAGTGCAGCATGCCCTGGTCGCCGATGACCCGCAGCAGAAAACTGCTGAGCGAGCCGGAACCCACCCCCGCCTCGACGACCCGGGCTCCGGGAAAGATGTCGGCGAAGGCCAGGATCTGGCCGGCGTCCTTCGGATAGACCACGGCGGCACCGCGGGGCATGGACAGGACGTAGTCGGGGAGCAGGGGGCGCAGCGCGAGATAGGCGACGTTCCCCGTGGTACGGACAACACTGCCCTCGGGAGCACCGATCAGCTCGTCGTGCGGGAAGGACCCTTTGTGGGTGTGGAAATTCTTCCCGGCTTCGAGCGTGAAGGTGTAGTGGCGTCCCTTGGGGTCGGTGAGCTGAACCTGGTCCCCGACTTTGAAGGGGCCGCGACGTCGGGCGGCACCGGTCGGTTCGGACATGTTCGAAGCTTAGCCCCTCTTTTTGGGGGCTCGTTCGCCTCCGGGGCGTTTATGTCGGCGCCGACGGTCGACAGTGGCATAAAGCGCCCCGGAGGCGAACGAGCCCTCAAAAATCACTGCGGCCGGGCCATGGCGGAGACGAAGGCTCGTTCCACGTCGGCCGTGGAGAGGACGCCGTAGATCTCGCCGGTCTCCTCCAGCACCAGGTACTCCGTCGCCGGGCTGGCCCTGAGGCGTTCCAGGAGGGCTTCTCCCGCGAGGTCCGCCGGGACCTTCATGCCTTCTGTGAGGTCCTGCGCGAGGCCGCTCACCGCGACCCAGGGGCGGCGGTGCTGGGGGACGCCGACGATCGCGGACTCGCGGACGAGGGCGGTCGGGTCGCCGTGGCCGTCCACGACGACCAGGGCGCGGGCGCCCGCCTCATTGGCGCGGCGCAGTGCCTCGGAGAGGGGGGTGGCGGATTCGACCGGGACCGCGCGGCGGGTGAGGGCGCGGGCCTGGAGTTCGGGGAGGTGTTCGCGCAGGCGGGCCATCCGCAGGCTGTTGCCCGCGCCGGTCCAGATGATCGCGGCCAGGATCGCGGCGAGCAGCGCGTCCATGACGGTCTCCATGCCGCCGACGTCCGCGGCGGAGGTGCCGAGTGCACCCGTACGGGTGAGGAGCGGGAGGCCGATGAGGACGGTGACGGCGAGCGCGCGGCCGACCCAGGCGGCGGCGATGGTGCCGCTCATGGGCTTGCCGGTGATCTTCCAGACGACGGCGCGCAGCATCCGGCCGCCGTCCAGCGGGAGGCCGGGCAGCAGGTTGAAGACGGCGACGATCAGGTTGGAGATCATCAGCCCCGCGAGCAGGACGCCGGGGACCGTGCGGGCCTCGACGGCGAGCAGGCCGAGGTAGAAGAGGCCCGCGAGGACCAGGGAGAGGAGTGGTCCGACGAACGCGAGGACGAACTCGCGGCCGGGTGTCTCGGACTCCTTCTCGATCTCGGAGACCCCGCCGAAGAACTGGAGCTGGATCCGGCGTACGGGCAGCTTGAAGCGGAGCGCGGCGACGGTGTGGGCCAGCTCGTGGACGAGTACGGAGGCGTAGAAAGCGACTGCGAAGAACAGGGAGACCAGGTACCGCAGGGCGCCCAGTTCCGGCAGGACCCGTTCGAGCTGACCGCCGAAGATCCAGGTGATGAGCGCGGCCACCAGGAACCAGCTCGGGGCGACGTAGACGGGCACGCCGAAGGGGCGGCCCATGAGAATGCCACCGCCGGGGTCTTCACGGCGCGGCGGCTTGCCACCGGGGCCCGTGTCCCCCTTGCCGGGCTGCGGCATCCTGCCCTCGCCGCTCTCGTCGTCCTCTTTCACGGGTTCCCTTCGTCGGCGGCGTCGCTCGCTCGATGATGTGGTGCGAGTGGCTCTGTAGTCGATGGTATTCGGCTCGCTGTCAGTGGCGGGCCGTAGGGTCTGCGTCATGAGTACGAGCAAGCCGCCCACTTCGCTGTCGCCGTCGCGTGCGAGCGACTTCATGCAGTGCCCTCTGCTGTACAGATTCCGGGTGATCGACAAGCTGCCGGAGAAGCCGAGCGAGGCCGCCACGCGCGGCACGCTGGTGCACGCGGTGCTGGAGCGGCTTTTCGACGCGCCGGCCGCCGAGCGCACGGCGCCGCGGGCGAAGGCGCTGGTGCCCGGCCAGTGGGACCGGCTGCTGACCGCCAGACCCGAGCTGGGTGAGCTGTTCGCGCAGGACGCGGAGGGTGAGCGGCTGGCGGCGTGGCTGGGGCAGGCGGAGCAGCTGGTGGAGCGGTGGTTCTCGCTGGAGGACCCGACGCGGTTGGAGCCCGCCGAGCGTGAGCTGTTCGTCGAGACGGAGCTGGAGTCGGGGCTGCGGCTGCGCGGGGTGATCGACCGGGTGGATGTCGCGCCCACCGGCGAGGTGCGGATCGTCGACTACAAGACGGGCAAGGCGCCGCGTCCGGAGTACGCGGAGGGCGCGCTGTTCCAGATGACGTTCTACGCCCTGGTGGTGCGGCGGCTGAAGGGGGTGCTGCCGCGCCGGCTCCAGCTCGTCTACCTGGGCAGCGGCGAGGTCGTGACGTACGACCCGGTGGAGGCGGATCTGGAGCGGGTGGAGCGCAAGCTGCTGGCGCTCTGGCAGGCGATCGAGCTGGCCACGGAGACCGGCGACTGGCGGCCCCGGCCCACGAAGCTGTGCGGCTGGTGCGACCACCGGGCGGTGTGTCCGGAGTTCGGCGGCACGCCGCCGGTCTATCCGCTGAGTGTGAAGCCGGTGGAGGCCGCGGTGGACGCACCGGTGCAGGCACCCGCGCAGGCCGCGGTGGAGGCGCCCGCGCCCGGCTGACCCGGGGCAGGGGCGTCAGGGCAGAATGGGGCTGTCTAGTGAAGGAGTTGCCCCGTGACTGTCCGCGTCCTACTGGTCGACGACCAGCCGCTGCTGCGCACCGGTTTCCGGATGATCCTGGAGGCCGAGCAGGACATCGCGGTCGTCGGCGAGGCCGGGGACGGCCTCCAGGCCATCGACCAGGTCCGCGCGCTCCAGCCCGATGTGGTTCTGATGGACATCCGCATGCCGCGGATGGACGGGGTGGAGGCGACCCGCCAGATCACCGGCCCCGGCCGGGACGGTCCGGCGAAGGTGCTGGTCCTGACCACGTTCGACCTCGACGAGTACGTGGTGGAGGCGCTGCGCGCGGGGGCCAGCGGCTTCCTGCTGAAGGACGCGCCCGCCAATGAGCTGGTGCAGGCCATCCGGGTGGTCGCGGCGGGCGAGGCGATGCTCGCGCCGAGCATCACGCGCCGGCTGCTCGACAAGTACGCGGACCATCTTCCGTCGGGCGAGGATCCGGTTCCCGACACACTGCACACCCTGACCGAGCGGGAGGTCGAGGTGCTGAAGCTGGTGGCGCGCGGGTTGTCCAACGCGGAGATCGCGGCGGATCTGTTCGTCAGCGAGACGACGGTCAAGACCCATGTGGGGCATGTGCTGACGAAGCTGAGCCTGCGCGACCGGGTACAGGCCGCGGTGTACGCGTACGAGAGCGGGCTGGTGCGCCCCGGCGCCCAGTAGCGGCCGTACGGACGCCGTACAGGCGCCGTACAGGCGCCGTAGGGCGCACGACGAAGGGCTGCCGGGGTTCCCCGGCAGCCCTTCGTCGTCGGTGGATCCGGCGGATCAGTTTCCCTGGCCCAGCTCCCACAGGTGGAGTTCGGCGGACGAGTTGACCGCCCACTCCACACCGGAGATCTCGGTGCGGGACGCCACGTACTGCTTGCCCTGCCAGAGCGGCAGCACCGGCACCTCGTCGGCGACGAGGTTCTGGATCTGGCCGAACGTCTTGGTGGCCGCGCTGCGGTCGGCCTGCTTCCGCGACTCGGGAAGCAGCTCGGTCCGGATCTTCAGGTTGTCGTACGGACTGTTCAGGAAGTTGGGCTTGTCGAAGAACGGCCCGACGTAGGTGTCCGGGTCCGGGAAGTCGGGGAACCAGCCCATCCCGTAGACGGCGTACTCGCCCTTCTGCCCGTTCGGCCGGAAGTCCTTCCACTCCGTGCCCTTGATGTCCACATCGAAGAGCCTGGTGGCGTTGAGCTGGTCCCTGAGGGTCTCGAACTCCTTGCCCGTGGCCGAACCGTAGTGGTCGGTGGTGTAGTTCAGCGTCAGCTTCACCGGCGTCGTGATGCCCGCGCCCTCCAGCAGCTCCGCCGCCTTGGACACGTCACCGTCGCCGTACTTGTTGAAGAACGGGTTCGTGTGGGTGGCCACGGTCGACGGGACGAGCGAGTACAGCGGCTCGGCCATGGCACCGTACGCCTTGGTCACGATCTGACCGCGGTCGATGATGTACGCGATGGCCTGGCGTACGGCCTTGTCCTTCACGAGCGGGGCGTCGGTGTCGAACGCGAGGTAGCGGATCTCCAGACCCGGCATCTCGGTGAGCTGGATGTCGTCCCTGGGCTTCTCGATCAGCGCCTGGACCTGCTCGGGCGACATGGCGCGGGTCATCATGTCGATGTCCCCCGCGTCGAGCGCCTTGCCCATGTCGTCGGGGGTCTTGAAGGGGCGCAGCTCGACCTTGTCGTTCTGGATCTTGACACTGCCCTTGTAGTCCGGGTTCCTGGTGAAGATGGCCTTGACGACACTGTCGCCCTCGACCTCGGTCTTCAGGGTGTACGGGCCCGAGCCGGAGAGGTCGAAGCCGGTCCGGACCTTCTTCGCCGGGTAGTCCTTGGCGCTGACGATGCCGGCCACCGGGGTGGTGAGCTTGTAAGGGAAGGTCGCGTCCGGCGACTTGAGATGGAAGACGATCTTGCGGGCGCCGTCGGACTCCATCGTGTCGATGTTGCCCAGCAGGGTGGCCACACCGCTCTCGTCCTGGATGTCCAGGGCGCGCTGGAAGGAGAACTTCACGTCGTCGGCGGTGATCGCGTCACCCCCGGGGAACTTGAGCCCCTCGCGCAGCGTGCAGCGGTAGCTCTCGTTCGCCCGGTCCGTGAAGCCGCACTCGGACGCCGCGTCAGGTGTCGGCTTGCCGCCGCCGCGCGGGACGGAGACCAGCGTCTGGACGACCTGGCGCAGGACGTTCCAGGTGCCGGTGTCGTACGCGAAGGCCGGGTCCAGGGGCGCGGGGCCGTCCTTGGTGGCGATGTACTGGTCCGTCGTGCCCACGACAATGGCCTTCCCGCCGCCGGAGCCACCGTCCGAGCCCCCGCAACCGGCGAGCACGGGCACAAGCAGGCCGAACGCGGCCGACAGCGCCAAAGTCTTGCGGTTCATCCTGGACGTACTCCCTCATCCGGCACTGAGATACAGCGGTGCTGACGAGACTCCGCCGCGTCCACCCGGTCGGGGCAGTGCGATCGGGCCGGGATACAGGGCGATCGGTCCTGTGTACATGGCGACTTGGTGGCCGTCGGGGACACGTCGTTGATACGGCGAAGTACTCGCGACGAGATTAGTCGGACGCGCCGGTAATGCCGGACCCGGGCCGATCGGAATCGCAATCGGACAGTGATCGGAAATAGCGGCGCGTCGATATCCGGGCGGGGACGTCTTTCTTCCGGGCCGCCCCAAAGCAGGACACATGCGCACAGCCAGGCCCACCAGGGACGGCCATGGATCAGCACCACCCGCCCCTGTCGATGAGCGCGCAGGTGATAAAGGTCACTCCCCCGCCCTTTTACGGGGATCATGAATGCGCCACGTGAAGTGACGGAAAATATCCAGGCCAATGCCGACAGTTCCCATGGCGCATTTCATCGCGACGCTCAGTGCACGGGTCGGTCCCCGTGCGTCATCAGAGCACGCAGGAATGCCAGGTCCACCTCTTCGAGCGAGCCCACGACGGTTCTCCGGTCGGCCGGGGCGATCGGGGCCACGGACGGTACGGCGACCACGCGGCATCCGGCGGCCTCGGCGGCGGCCACCCCGGTGGCGGTGTCCTCGATGACCGCGCACCGCGCCGGATCGGCGCCCAGACCGCGCGCGGCGAGCAGATACGGGTCGGGGTGCGGCTTCGTACGGGGCACCTCGTCGCCCGCGACGGTGAGGGCGAAGAACTCCGGTCCCAGCGAGGTGAGGACGCGGTCGATGATGCGCCGGTGCGAGGCGGAGACCAGGGCCGCCGGCACCTCGTGCGCGGCAAGTTCGGTGAGCAGCCGGCGCGCGCCCGGCATCAGGGGGACACCGCGTCCGATCAGGTCCTCGAACGCGTCGTTGAGCCGGACGGTCAGCTCGGCGAGGGTGATGTCGGCGCCGGTGGCCTCGATCAGGAAGCCGGCGCTGCGGCTCATGGGCCCGCCGACCACCACATCGCGCCAGGCCTCGTCGAGGACGTGTCCGAGGTCCTTGAAGACCTCGACCTCCGCGTCCCACCAGAATCCCTCGGTGTCGACCAGGGTGCCGTCCATGTCGAGGAGAACCGCCTGCAGAGCGGAGCCCTCGGCCGTTCGGGTCAAGGACGCGGGGACCGTACTGGTCATCCGGCACACCTCCGTGAGGGACGAGAAGGCCGGTCACCTTACCCGGGGGGCATTCCCGCCGGGACAGGCGACCGGCCTGCGCTGGGCCGACAAGTGTACGACTCGTCCGGAGTGCGCGCCGCCCGGTTTCCCCCGGCCGGGGCGGGACCGGGGAACGGGGCCGGGTGGGGCTCAGCGCGCGTTGAAGTACTTCGCCTCGGGGTGGTGGATCACGATGGCGTCGGTGGACTGCTCGGGGTGGAGCTGGAACTCCTCCGAGAGCTGTACGCCGATCCGCTCGGGCTCCAGCAGCTCCGCGATCTTCGCGCGGTCCTCCAGGTCGGGGCAGGCTCCGTAACCGAGCGAGAAGCGCGCACCCCGGTACTTCAGGGCGAACATGTCCTCGACGTCGGACGGATCCTCGCCGGCGAAGCCCAGCTCGGAGCGGACCCGGGCGTGCCAGTACTCGGCGAGCGCCTCGGCGAGCTGGACGGAGAGCCCGTGCAGTTCGAGGTAGTCGCGGTAGGAGTTGGCCTCGAACAGCTCCGCGGTCGCCTCGCCGATCTTCGAGCCGACGGTGACGACCTGGAGGCCGACGACGTCCGTCTCACCGGACTCCTCCGGGCGGAAGAAGTCCGCCAGGCACAGGCGCCGGCCGCGGCGCTGGCGCGGGAAGGTGAAGCGGGTGCGCTCGGAGCCGTCCTCACCGAGCAGGATGAGGTCGTCGCCCTTGGAGACGCAGGGGAAGTAGCCGTAGACGACGGCCGCCTCCAGCTGGTTCCTGGTCTGCAACTGGTCCAGCCAGCCGCGCAGATGGGGCCGCCCCTCGCTCTCGACCAGCTCCTCGTAGCTGGGGCCGCCCTTGCGGGACTCCTTGAGCCCCCACTGCCCCTTGAAGAGCGCGCCCTCGTCCAGCCAGGAGGCGTACTCCTTGAGCTGGATGCCCTTGACGACGCGGGTGCCCCAGAACGGCGGGGTGGGCACCGGGTTGTCGACGGAGACGTCGGAGCGGACCGCGCCCTCCTCGGGTGCCTCCTCCACCACGGTGTTCGTGGTGGCCTTGACGCGGCGCTGCTTGAGCTCCGGGAGGGTGGCGCCGGGGACCCCGCGCTTGACGGCGATCAGCGCGTCCATGAGGCGCAGGCCCTCGAACGCGTCACGGGCGTAGCGGACCTCGCCCTGGTAGATCTCGTGCAGGTCCTGCTCGACATAGGCCCGGGTGAGCGCGGCGCCGCCGAGGATGACCGGGTAGTCGGCCGCCATGCTGCGCTGGTTCAGCTCCTCCAGGTTCTCCTTCATGATCACGGTCGACTTCACCAGCAGCCCGGACATGCCGATGACATCGGCCCGGTGCTCCTCGGCGGCGTCCAGGATCGCGGCGACGGGCTGCTTGATGCCCAGGTTGACCACGTTGTAGCCGTTGTTGGAGAGGATGATGTCGACGAGGTTCTTGCCGATGTCATGGACGTCGCCGCGGACGGTGGCGAGCACGATGGTGCCCTTCCCCTCGGCGTCGGACTTCTCCATGTGCGGCTCCAGATAGGCCACCGCCGTCTTCATGACCTCGGCGGACTGGAGGACGAACGGCAACTGCATCTGGCCGGAGCCGAACAGCTCGCCGACGACCTTCATGCCCTCCAGCAGCGTGTCGTTGACGATGTCGAGCGCGGGACGGGTCGCCAGCGCCTCGTCGAGGTCGGTCTCCAGCCCGTTCTTCTCGCCGTCGATGATGCGGCGCTGAAGGCGCTCGTCCAGCGGCAGGGCGAGCAGTTCCTCGGCCCGGCCGGCCTTCATCGACTGGGTGTTGACGCCCTCGAACAGCTCCATGAGCCGCTGGAGCGGGTCGTACCCCTCGGAGCGCCGGTCGTGGATCAGGTCGTGGGCGACCTTGACCTGCTCCTCGTCCAGCCGGGCGATGGGCAGGATCTTCGAGGCGTGGACGATCGCGGAGTCCAGTCCCGCCTTGACGCACTCGTCCAGGAAGACGGAGTTGAGCACGATACGGGCGGCCGGGTTGAGCCCGAAGGAGATGTTCGACAGTCCGAGCGTGGTCTGGACGTCGGGGTGACGGCTCTTCAGCTCGCGGATGGCCTCGATGGTGGCGATGCCGTCGCCCCGCGACTCCTCCTGCCCGGTGCAGATGGTGAAGGTGAGGCAGTCGATGAGGATGTCCGACTCCTGCACGCCCCAGTTGGTGGTGAGGTCGGTGATCAGACGCTCGGCGATGGCGACCTTGTGCTCGACGGTACGGGCCTGGCCCTCCTCGTCGATGGTGAGCGCGATCAGCGCGGCGCCGTGCTCGACCGCCAGCTCGGTGACCTTGGTGAAGCGCGACTCGGGGCCGTCGCCGTCCTCGTAGTTGACCGAGTTGATGACGGCGCGCCCGCCGAGCTTCTCCAGACCGGCCCGGAGCACCGGCAGCTCGGTGGAGTCCAGCACGATCGGCAGGGTGGAGGCGGTCGCGAACCGGCCGGCCAGCTCGGACATGTCGGCGACGCCGTCCCGGCCGACGTAGTCGACGCAGAGGTCCAGCAGGTGCGCGCCCTCGCGGATCTGGTCGCGGGCCATTTCCACACAGTCGTCCCAGCGGCCCTCCAGCATGGCCTCGCGGAACTTCTTCGACCCGTTGGCGTTGGTCCGCTCGCCGATGGCGAGGTACGAGGTGTCCTGGCGGAAGGGCACGGTCTGGTAGAGCGAGGCGGCGCCCGGCTCGGGGCGCGGCTCGCGGACGGCCGGGGTGAGGCCACGGGCCCGCTCGACGACCTGGCGCAGGTGCTCGGGGGTCGTCCCGCAGCAGCCGCCGATCAGGGAGAGCCCGTAGTCCTCGACGAAGGCTTCCTGCGCGTCGGCCAAGCCCTCGGGGCCGAGCGGGAAGTGGGCGCCGTCCTTGGTCAGGACGGGCAGGCCCGCGTTCGGCATGCACATCAGCGGCGTACGGGAGTGGCGGGCCAGATAGCGCAGGTGCTCGCTCATCTCGGCCGGGCCGGTGGAGCAGTTCAGCCCGATGAGGTCGATGCCGAGCGGTTCCAGCGCGGTGAGCGCAGCGCCGATCTCGGACCCGAGCAGCATGACGCCCGTGGTCTCGAAGGCGAGCGAACAGATCAGCGGCACGTTCACGCCGAGGGCGTCCATCGCGCGGCGGGCACCGATGAGGCTCGACTTGGTCTGGAGCAGGTCCTGCGTGGTCTCCACGATCAGGGCGTCCGCGCCGCCCGCGAGCAGGCCCTCGGCGTTCTTCTGGTAGCCGTCGCGCAGTACGCCGTACTCGATGTGACCCAGCGAGGGCAGCTTGGTGCCGGGGCCCACCGAGCCGAGCACCCAGCGCTGGCGGCCGTCCTCGGCGGTGAACTCGTCGGCGACCTCGCGGGCGATGCGGGCGCCGGACTCGGACAGCTCCACGATGCGGTGGGCGATGTCGTACTCGTTCGCCGCCGAGTGGTTGGCGCCGAACGTGTTGGTCTCCACGCAGTCGACACCGACCGCGAAGTACTCCTGGTGCACGGAACGGACGATGTCCGGGCGCGTCACGTTGAGGATCTCGTTGCAGCCTTCCAGATCCTGGAAGTCCTCCAGCGTCGGATCCTGCGCCTGGAGCATCGTGCCCATCGCACCGTCGGCCACCACCACACGGGTGGCGAGCGCCTCTCTGAGGGCGTCGATGCGGGTCCGGCTGTCGGTGGTGGGGGTCGGCGACGAGGCCATGTAAGTACTCCCGGGGCTGCGACGGCTGTCGGCTTCTGCGTGTGCTGATGGCAGGCACACCCGGCCAGCGTAGCCGGGCGCGCCTCGTCACGGTGCGTCGTTCCAGCGGGCGGACGGCATTCTGTCCTCTGGACATTCGGCGCGTCGGGCCTTCACAGATCCTCTCTACGGAGAGAAAACGTCGGCATCGACCGATAGTGTTCAGCATTGTCGAACGTAGTGGAGGTCCGGGTCCGATGGCGAAGAACATCCAGTCGCTGGAGCGGGCGGCGGCGATGCTGAGGCTGCTCGCGGGCGGCGAGCGGCGGCTCGGCCTGTCCGACATCGCCTCCTCCGTGGGGCTGGCCAAGGGGACGGCCCACGGGATCCTGCGCACGCTGCAGGCGGAGGGGTTCGTCGAGCAGGACGCCGCGTCGGGCCGCTACCAGCTCGGCGCCGAGCTGCTGCGGCTCGGGAACAGCTATCTGGACGTGCACGAGCTGCGGGCACGCGCCCTGGTCTGGACGGACGACCTGGCCCGCTCCAGCGGCGAGAGCGTCCATCTCGGGGTGGTGCACCAGCAGGGCGTGCTCATCGTCCACCATGTCTTCCGCCCGGACGACAGCCGGCAGGTCCTGGAGGTGGGGGCGATGCAGCCGATGCACTCCACCGCGCTGGGGAAGGTCATCTCGGCGTACGACCCGGTGGCGCACAGCGAGGCCGTCGAGAGCGAGCGGACGGCCTTCACCCCCCGGACGATCACCGGTTTGGCGGAGTTCGAGGCGGTGCTCGATCTGACCAGGGCGCGCGGCTGGGCCGCCGACGTCGAGGAGACCTGGGACGGCGTGGCCGCGGTGGCGGCGCCCATCCACGACCGGCGCAGGATGCCGGTCGGGGCGATCGCGATCACCGGCGCGGTGGAACGGATCTGCCCCACGGGAGAGGTCAGGTCCGAGCTGGTGACGGCCGTACGCGAGTGCGCGCGGGCCGTTTCCCGGGACATCGGCGCCGGGCGGTTCTGAGCGGGATGCCCGATCATCGCCGTAGAGCGAGGTTTCGGCCACAGCACCCTTGACGGCGCGTTGCCTGAAGGAGAAAACTGCCGTTCAACGGTCGGCATTGTCGAACACTTACCGGTAATACGAGTTAGTGTGTGACAGCGCCACTGGCAGGTAACGCCCTCATCCGAAGGCACGGCCACCGGTGGGAACCGGAGGTCCGCCTCCCCCTGGACGAAGGAGTCTCGGGTGTCCAGCTTCGACATCTTCATAGGCGAGGTCACAGGTACCGCCCTGCTGATCCTGCTCGGTGGCGGCGTGGTCGCCGCAGTCACTCTCAAGCGCTCGAAGGCGCAGAACGCGGGATGGGTCGCCATCAGCTTCGGCTGGGGCTTCGCCGTCATGGTCGGCGCGTATCTCTCCGCGCCGATCTCCGGGGCCGTGCTCAACCCGGCGGTCACCATCGGCCTCGCGGTCGAGGGCGGCATCAAGTGGGGCGACGTACCGCTCTACATCGGCTCCCAGATGCTGGGCGCGATGATCGGCGCCTTCCTCGTCTGGGTGACGTACCTGGGCCAGTTCAAGGCCCATCTCACCGACCCGGAGATCCTCGCGGCGCATCCCCCGGTGGGAGAACTCGCCGAAGGGCTCGTCGACCAGAAGACGGCCCCCAAGGCCGGGCCCGTGCTCGGCGTCTTCTCCACGGGCCCCGAGGTCCGCAACGTCGTACAGAACATGCTGACGGAGATCATCGCCACATTTGTGCTGGTCATCGCGATCCTCACCCAGGGCCTCAACGACTCGGGCAACGGGCTCGGCACCCTCGGTGTGCTGATCACCTCGTTCGTCGTGGTCGCCATCGGTCTCTCGCTCGGCGGCCCGACGGGGTACGCCATCAACCCGGCCCGTGACCTCGGTCCCCGTATCGTGCACGCGCTCCTGCCTCTGCCCAACAAGGGCGGCTCGGACTGGAGCTACGCCTGGATACCGGTCGTCGCCCCGCTGATCGGCGCCGCGCTGGCCGGTGGGTATTACAACTTGGCCCTCGCGTAAGCCACCTTTCCCCGAACCGAGCAGGAGCACACCGTGAGCGACACGAACACCACCTCCTCCCACGGCACAGGCCCGTTCATCGCGGCCATCGACCAGGGCACCACGTCCAGCCGCTGCATCGTCTTCGACCGGGACGGCCGGATCGTCGCCGTCGACCAGAAGGAGCACGAGCAGATCTTCCCGAAGCCGGGCTGGGTGGAGCACAACGCCACCGAGATCTGGACCAACGTCCAGGAGGTGGTCGCCCGCGCCGTCGAGAAGGCCGGGATCACCTCCGCCGACGTCAAGGCCATCGGCATCACCAACCAGCGCGAGACCACGCTGCTGTGGGACAAGAACACCGGCGAGCCCGTCCACAACGCCATCGTCTGGCAGGACACCCGGACCGACGCGCTCTGCCGTGAGCTGGGCCGCAACGTCGGCCAGGACCGCTTCCGCCGCGAGACCGGGCTGCCGCTGGCCAGCTACTTCGCCGGGCCGAAGGCGCGCTGGCTGCTGGACAACGTCGAGGGGCTGCGCGAGCGCGCCGAGCGCGGCGACATTCTCTTCGGCACCATGGACTCCTGGGTCATCTGGAATCTGACCGGCGGCACCGACGGCGGGGTGCATGTCACCGATGTCACCAACGCCTCCCGCACGATGCTGATGAACCTGCACACCCTCCAGTGGGACGCCAAGATCCTGGAGTCGATGCAGGTCCCGGCCGCGATCCTGCCGGAGATCCGCTCCTCCGCCGAGGTGTACGGCCACGCCAAGGGCGGCGTCCTCGACGGCATCCCGGTCGCCTCCGCGCTCGGTGACCAGCAGGCGGCCCTCTTCGGCCAGACCTGTTTCGCCGAGGGCGAGGCCAAGTCCACGTACGGCACCGGCACCTTCATGCTGATGAACACCGCCGGCAAGCCCGTCAACTCGTACAACGGACTGCTGACCACGGTCGGCTACCGCATCGGGGACGAGCCCGCGGTGTACGCGCTGGAGGGCTCCATCGCCGTCACCGGCTCGCTGGTGCAGTGGATGCGCGACCAGATGGGCCTGATCAAGTCCGCGGCCGAGATCGAGACCCTGGCGTCCTCGGTCGAGGACAACGGCGGCGCGTACTTCGTGCCCGCCTTCTCCGGACTCTTCGCCCCGCACTGGCGCCCCGACGCCCGCGGTGTCATCGCCGGGCTGACCGGCTACGTCACCAAGGCGCACATCGCCCGCGCGGTGCTGGAGGCGACGGCGTGGCAGACCCGGGAGATCAGTGACGCCATGACCAAGGACTCCGGCGTCGAGCTGACCTCGCTCAAGGTCGACGGCGGTATGACCTCCAACAATCTGCTGATGCAGACGCTCTCCGACGTCCTGGACGCGCCCGTGGTGCGCCCGATGGTCGCCGAGACCACCTGCCTCGGCGCCGCCTACGCCGCGGGACTGGCCGTGGGCTTCTGGCCGGACACCGACGCGCTGCGCGCCAACTGGCGCCGCGCCGCCGAGTGGACGCCCCGGATGGACGCGGCCACCCGTGACCGCGAGTACAAGAGCTGGCTCAAGGCCGTCGAGCGGACCAAGGGCTGGCTCGACGTCGACGACGCAAGCTGACCGCACCACAGCCACCGGCGCAAGAGCCGGGACGAGCTGAAGAGGAGTTACACATGAGCACCCCGCACAGCGTCCCCGCACTGGGGACGCACCCGGCCGGCGGTTCCCTGCCGAGCCGTGCCGAAACCCGGGAACAACTGTCCAACGCGACGTACGACCTCCTGGTGATAGGCGGCGGCATTCTGGGCATCTCCACCGCCTGGCATGCCTCCCAGTCGGGACTGCGGGTGGCCCTGGTGGACGGCGGCGACTTCGCCGGCGCCACCTCGTCCGCCTCCTCCAAGCTCCTCCACGGCGGTCTGCGCTACCTCCAGACCGGCGCGGTGAAGCTCGTCGCGGAGAACCACTTCGAGCGGCGGGCGGTCTCCCGCCAGGTGGCACCGCACCTGGCCAACCCGCTCACCTTCTACCTGCCCGTCTACAAGGGCGGCCCGCATGGCGCGGCCAAGCTCGGCGCGGGCGTCTTCGCGTACTCCGCGCTCTCCGCGTTCGGCGACGGCGTCGGCCATGTGATCAGCCCGGCCAAGGCCCGTCAGGCCGTGCCCGAGCTGCGTACGGACAACCTCAAGGCCGTGGCCGTCTACGGCGACGACCAGATGAACGACGCCCGGATGGCGCTGATGACCGTCCGCGCCGCGGTCGACTCCGGCGCCACCGTCCTCAACCACGCCACGGTCACCGGGCTGCGCTTCACCCAGGGCCGGGTCACCGGCGCCGAGCTGCGCGACCGGATCGACGGTACGGAGTTCGGCGTCGACGCCCGGCTGGTGCTCAACGCGACCGGCCCCTGGGTCGACCACCTGCGCAAGATGGAGAACCCGGACGCGGCGCCCTCCATCCGCCTCTCGAAGGGCGCGCACCTCGTTCTCAAGCGCAGCTCCCCGTGGAAGGCCGCGCTGGCGACCCCCATCGACAAGTACCGCATCACCTTCGCCCTCCCCTGGGAGGACATGCTGCTGCTCGGTACGACGGACGAGGAGTACGAGGGCGAGCCCGGCGACGTCTCGGTCAACGAGAAGGACATCCACCAGATCCTGGACGAGGCGGCGTACTCCGTCCGTGACCAGCAGCTCTCGCGCGACCTGATCACGTACTCCTTCGCGGGTCTGCGGGTGCTGCCGGGCGGCCCCGGTGACACCTCCAAGGCCAAGCGCGAGACGGTCGTGACCGAGGGCCGCGGCGGCATGCTGTCGGTCGCGGGCGGCAAGTGGACGACCTTCCGCCACATCGGCCGTACGGTGATGCACAAGCTGGCGACCCTGCCGGGCCATCCGCTCGGCGAGGGCATGGAGCCCGTCTCGCACCTGCCGAAGAAGCTTCCGCTGCCCGGGATCGCCAGCCCGAACGCGGTCGCGCACCGGCTGCTGATCGACGGCGGCGGTACGGGCCCCTCGATGGCCGTGGACACCGCGCGCCATCTCGCCACCCACTACGGCTCGCTCGCCTTCGACATCGTGCGGCTGGCGAACGAGTACCCGGAGCTGGCCGAGCGGATCCACCCGGACGCGCCGGAGATCTGGGCGCAGGTCGTCTACGCCCGGGACCACGAGTGGGCCCAGACGGTCGACGACGTACTGCGCCGGCGCACCACGCTGACCATCCGCGGCCTGGACACGGACGAGATCCGCGCCCGGGTGGAGGACCTGCTGGGCAAGCGGGTCTGAACCGTACGGCCGGCACCGCCGCACATCAGTACATACGTGCGACGCGTGGGCGGGAGAGGGACGCATCCTTTCCGGATGCGTCCCTTTTCGTGCGCCGGGCGGGCGTTCCGGGACGCATAATGGGGGCCGATACATCGGATGTCTGGAGGGGTGCCCATGGCTGTCACCGACGAGGCCATCGAGCGGATCAAGGGGATGATCGTCTCCGGCGCGCTGCGCCCGGGCGACCGGCTGCCCAAGGAGAGCGAGCTCGCCGCCGAGCTGGGGCTCTCCCGCAACTCCCTGCGCGAGGCGGTGCGCGCCCTGTCGCTCATCCGGATCCTCGACGTACGGCAGGGCGACGGTACGTACGTGACCAGCCTGGCCCCGCAGCTCCTGCTGGAGGCGCTGAGCTTCGTGGTGGACTTCCACCGGGACGACACCGTGCTGGAGTTCCTGGCCGTACGCCGGATACTCGAACCGGCCGCCACCGCGATGGCGAGCACCCGGATCACCGAGGACGAGCTGGACGCGCTCGACGCCCAGCTCGACGCGCTCGGCCCGGAGCCCTCGGTGGAGGAACTGGTCGCCGCCGACCTGGAGTTCCACCACGGCATCGTGCGCCAGTCGGGCAACGCGGTGCTCTGCTCCCTTCTCGACGGGCTCTCCGGGCCCACCACCCGGGCCAGGATCTGGCGCGGGCTGACCCAGGAGGACGCCGTCAGCCGTACGCTCCACGAGCACCGGGCGATCCTCTCCGCCCTGCGCGACCGGGACGCCGAGGCGGCCAGGTCCTGGGCCACGGTGCATATCGCGAGCGTGGAGATGTGGCTCAGGTCGACGCTCTGACACGCCCCGGCGGCGGGCGGTTCAGTCCTGCTTCTCGCCGCTCGCGAAGCGCGAGATGACCAGGGCGACGATGATGATGGCGCCGTTCAGGAACTGGTTCCAGAGCGCCGGCACACCGCCGAGGGTCATCACGTTGACCACGAGCTGCAGGGTGAGCACCCCGGTCAGCGCGCCGAAGAGCGTGCCGCGCCCGCCCCGGAGGCTGATGCCGCCGATGACCGCGGCCGCGAACACCTGGAAGATCCAGCCGTTGCCCTGGGTGGCCGCGACCGAGCCGTAGTGGCCCGTGTAGAGGATGCCGGCGAACGCCGCCAGCAGCCCGCCGATCGCCAGCACGACCCAGGTGACGCGGTCCACCCGGATCCCGGCCGCGCGCGCAGCCTCCGGGTTGCCGCCGATCGCGTACAGCGCCCGTCCGTGGCGCAGCCAGGCCAGGGCCGCCCCGCCCAGCGCGAAGAGCGCCAGACAGATCCAGACGGCGGCCGGGGCGCCCAGCCAGTCCGTCTTGCCGAGGTACCGGAAGGATTCCGGCACCTCGGTGATCGACTTGCCCTCGGTGATCCCGATGTGGAGCCCGCGCAACATGGTGAGCATGCCGAGCGTGGCGATGAAGCCGTTGACGCGCAGCTTCAGCATGAGGAAGCCGTTGATGCCACCGATGGCCACCCCGGCGAGCAGACAGACCGGCACGGCCGCCCAGACGGGCAGCAGGTCGAGCCCGGCGAACCGACCGCCCTCCGAGGGGAGCACCAGCCACATCGCGAGGACGGGCGCGATCCCGATCGTCGACTCCAGCGACAGGTCCATCCGGCCGCAGATCAGGATCAGCGCCTGCCCGAGCACCAGCAGGCTCAGTTCGGAGGACTGCTGGACGACGCTGATCAGATTGCCGGAGGTGAGGAAGACCGGCGAGACGATGAAGCCGATCACCATCAGCACCAGGATCACCGGCACGAGCGAGAAGTCGCTCCACCGGATCAGCCGGAGCCGGTGGAGCGGGCTCGGGTCCTCGACCGGCGCCACCGCCCGGGTCCTTACGGTCTGCGTCATCCCCGCTCCCCCATGTCGTCGTCCGTACGGTCCGCGGCGCCGCGGACCGTCCCGTGCACGCCTTCCATGGCCGCCACCAGCTCCCGGTCGGTCCAGTCGCTCCCGAACGAGGCCACCACGTGCCCGTGGAACACCGCGAGCACCCGGTCGCACACCCGCAGATCGTCCAGCTCATCGGAGATGATCATGGCGGCGCGGCCGCCGTCGGCCACCCCGCGCACCACACCGAGCAGCGCGTCCTTGGACTTGACGTCGACACCGGCCGTGGGCCGTACGGCGATCAGCGCGCCGGGGTCGCGCGCCAGGGCGCGGGCGACGACGACCTTCTGCTGGTTGCCGCCCGACAGGCCGGAGACCGGCTGGCCCGGGCCGCGTGTCCTGATGTCCAGTGAGTCGATCATGGACTGGGCGAACTCCCTGGTCCGCGCGGGCAGTACGGTCCCCCACGGGCCGAGCCGGCCGGTCACCGTGAGGGTGGCGTTCTCCGCGACGCTGCGTTCGGGGATCAGCCCCTGGCGGTGCCGGTCCTCGGGGATGTAGCCGATGCCCGCGTCCAGCGCGGCCGGGACGCTGCCCGGCGCCACCGTACGGCCGTGCACGGTGATCCGCCCCGCGGTCGGCGCCCGCATCCCGGCCAGCGTCTCGCCGAGTGCGGTGGTGCCGCCGGCCGCGGCGCCCGCGACGCCGAGCACCTCACCGGGGTGTACGGAGAGGTCCAGCGGCCCGAACTCCCCGGCGAGGGCGAGTCCGTGGACCTCCAGGACGGGCGACTCGCCCGACGGGTCCGGGGCGTCCGGGCGCCGGGCGGGCCGGGCGGCGGCCGTCCGCGCGGCGTCCCCCGTCATCGCGGCCACCAGTTCGTTACGGGCGAGCGAGGCGACCGGGGCGGTCAGGACATGGCGGGCGTCCCGGTAGACGGTGACGGTGGCGCACAGGTCGTACACCTCCTGGAGATGGTGGGAGATGAAGAGGAACGCCACCCCCTGGCCGCTCAGTTCACGGAGTTTGACGAAGAGCCGCTGGATGCCGCGGGCGTCGAGCTGCGCGGTGGGCTCGTCCAGGATGATCAACCGGGCGCCGAAGGAGAGCGCCCGCGCGATCTCCACGAACTGCCGTTGCTCGACCGGGAGATCCTTGGCGCGGGCGTCCGGGTCGGCCTCGACGCCGTACTCCGCGAGCAGGTCCCGGGCGCGGCGGCGCAGCCCGCGCCAGTCGATGAGGCGGCGTCCGCCGGTCCCGGTTCGGGGGCCCGGCAGGCCGTAGTGGTTGAGGAAGAGATTCTCGGTGACGGTCAGATCGGGCACGATCATCGGCCGCTGGTAGACACAGGCGACCCGGGTCCGCCAGGCGGCGGTGTCCCCGGCGGCAGGCGCGGGGGCGCCGCCGAAGCGCACCTCGCCCGCGTCCGCCTTGTGCACCCCGGTCAGAACGCCGACCAGGGTGGACTTGCCCGCGCCGTTGCGGCCGACCAGGGCGTGCGACTCGCCCGGGCCGACCGTGATGCCGACCCCGTCGAGCGCGAGGGTGGGCCCGAAGCGTTTGACGATGCCCTCGGCCCGTACGGCGGGCGGCGCGGTGGCGACGGCCTCGGGGGGTGTGTTCCGCGGTGCCACGGCTACTCCCCCGCGTCGAGCTGATTGGCCCACAGCTTCGGGTCGTCCACGTTCTCCTTGGTCACCAGGGGCGCGGGGAGCTGGTCCTCGAAGCCGCCCGGGATCTTGATGACTGTGGACCCGTGGTCGGTCGGCCCGGCCTGGGGTTTCTCGCCGGCCAGCGCCCGCTTCGCCCAGTAGAGCGCGTAGGAGGCGTACAGGTCGGCCGGCTGCGAGACCGTCGCGTCGATCTTCCCGGCCCGGATGGCGTCCAGTTCCTCGGGGATGCCGTCGTTGGAGACGATGGCGATATGTCCGGGCGCGTCCGGCGCCTTGAGCAGCCTCTTCTGTTCGAGCAGCGCCAGGGTGGGCTGGAGGAAGACCCCGCCCGCCTGGAGATAGATGCCGCCCAGGTCGGGGTGGGCTGCGAGGGTGGACTGGAGCTTGGCGGAGGCGACGTCGCCCTTCCACTCGGTGGCCAGCTCGAAGACCTGGATGCCGGGGTACTTCCGGGCCATGCAGCTCTTGAAGGCCTCGGAGCGGTCCCGGCCGTTGATCGAGGCGAGGTCGCCCTGGAACTCGGCGACCTTCCCCTTGCCCTTCAGCCGCTCGCCCAGGAACTGGCAGGCCTTCTCGCCGTACGCCCGGTTGTCGGCCCGTACGACCATGTACACCTCGCCCTGGTCGGGGCGGGTGTCGACGCTGATGACGGGGATCTTCTTCTCGGCGAGCGTCCGCAGGGTCTCGGCGATCGCGCCGGTGTCCTGCGGGGCCATGACGACGGCCTTGGCGCCCTGGTCCGTGAAGACCTGGACGTTGGAGACGAGTTTCCCGATGTCGTTCTGCGAGTTGGTCAGCGGGAGCGCGCTGACCTCACCGGCCTTGACGCCCTTCTCGATGTACTGCTGGTACGAGTTCCAGAAATCGCTGTCGCTGCGCGGCAGATCGATGCCGACCGTGCCGCCGCTCCCCTTTCCGGCCTCCTGGTCGCGATTGCAGCCCGCCAGGGCCGCCACCGCGACAAGTAATAAGGCGCAGGCCGAGGTGGTGGCCGTACGGGGTCTGCGGAGTGGGGAGCGCCCCACGGTGTGTCCCGGCATGGAAGTCCCGTCCTTGTCCCTTCGGTGTGCGTGCGGGCTGCGCTGTTCTCAGGAGGTCGCTTTCTCGGGGAGCCGCTTTCTCAGGGGGCTTCTCAGCGGGCCGCCTTCTCAGGGGGCGGGGCGCAGGCGGAGTCCCTGCATTCCGCCGTCGACGGCGAGTGCCGTTCCGGTGACGGCCGCCGCGGCCGGTCCCGCGAGATAGGCGACCGCCGCGGCGACCTCGTCGGCGCCGACCAGCCGTCCCGAGGGCTGGCGGGCTTCGAGGGCGGCGCGTTCGGCGGCGGGGTCCTGCGCTTGGTCGAGCAGCCGGCCGACCCAGGGTGTGTCGGCGGTACCGGGGTTGACGCAGTTGACGCGGATGCCCTCCCGTACGTGGTCGGCGGCCATCGCCAGGGTCAGCGAGAGGATCGCGCCCTTGCTCGCGGAGTACAGGGCGCGCTGGGGCAGCCCCGCCGTGGCGGCGATGGAGCAGGTGTGGGTGATGGAGACGGCGCCGGGCCGGCCGGGGGCCGCGCGGCGCAGATGGGGCAGGGCGTGCCGGGCCGTACGGACCATTCCGAGGACGTTGACGTCCAGGACGCGGCCCCACTCGTCGTCGGGGTTGTCCTCGACGGTTCCGACCGCGCCGATACCCGCGTTGGAGACCAGGGTGTGCAGGGCGCCGAACTCGGCCGCCGCCGCGTCGACCGCCGCCTTCACCGCCGCGTCGTCGGTGACGTCGGCCGTCAGCGGCAGGGTCCCTGCGGGCGCCCCGGCCGTCTCCCGGTCCAGCACGGCTACCCGGGCGCCGCGCTCCAGGAGCAGGGCCGCGATGGCCGCGCCGATGCCCGAAGCACCGCCGGTGACCAGGGCGCAGAGCCCGTCGAAGTCGCGTGCGGCCGTCATGAGGTGACCTCCTCGGTGGTGCGGCGGGCCTGCCAGACGGGCCCTTCCGGGTAGCGGTGCGCGGCGATCGACTCGGGGAGCATCCGGGCGGAGAAGCCCGGCGCGCCCGGGGCGGCGTACCGCCCGGAGACGATCACCACGGGGTCGGCGAAGTGTTCGTGGAGGTGGTCGACGTACTCGATGACCCGGCCCTCCTGAGTGCCGGAGACCGCGACGTAGTCGAACATCGCGAGATGCTGCACGAGTTCGCAGAGGCCGACGCCGCCGGCGTGCGGGCAGACGGGGACGCCGTACTTCGCGGCGAGCAGCAGGATCGCCAGGTTCTCGTTGACTCCGGCGACGCGGGCCGCGTCGATCTGGAGGTAGTCGACGGCGTCGGCCTGGAGAAGCTGTTTGAAGACGACCCGGTTGGCGACGTGTTCGCCGGTGGCCACCTTGACCGGCTGGCCGGCCCGTACGGCGGCGTGGCCGAGGATGTCGTCGGGGCTGGTGGGCTCCTCGATCCAGTGCGGGTCGTAGGGGGCGAGGGCGGACAGCCGGTGCAGCGCCTCGGGCACGTCCCAGCGCTGGTTGGCGTCGACGGCGATCCGGATGGCGGGGCCGACGGCCGCGCGCGCCAGCTTCATGCGCCGGACGTCGTCGGCCAGATCGCCGCCGACCTTGAGCTTGATCTGCTCGAACCCGTCGGCGACGGCCTGTTCCGCGAGGGCGACCAGCTTGCTGTCGGAGTAGCCGAGCCAGCCGGGCGAGGTGGTGTACGCGGGGTAGCCCTCGGTACGGAGCAGGGCGGCCCGCTCGGCGCGGCCGGGCTCCGCGGCGCGCAGGATGGCCAGCGCGTCGTCCGGTGTGAGGGCGTCGGTGAGGTAGCGGAAGTCGACGAGCGAGACCAGTTCCTCGGGTGTCATCCCGGCGAGGAACTCCCAGACGGGCAGGCCGGCGCTCTTGGCGGCCAGGTCCCAGGCGGCGTTGACGACGGCGCCCGCGGCCATGTGCATGACGCCCTTCTCCGGGCCGAGCCAGCGCAGTTGGGAGTCGTGGGTCAGCTCGAAGTAGAGAGCGGCGAGATCGGCCGCGGTGAGCGGCGCCGGTCTGCCGGTGAGATAGGGGCGCAGCGCCTCGATGGCGGCGGCGGTGACATCGTTGCCGCGCCCGATGGTGAAGCAGAAGCCGTGTCCCTCGGTGCCGTCCTGGGTACGCAGCACCACATAGGCGGCCGAGTAGTCGGGATCGGGGTTCATGGCGTCGGAGCCGTCGAGCTGTTCCGAGGTGGGGAACCGGATGTCGTGTACCTCGAACCCCGTGACGGTCTGGCTCATGCACGCCCCTTTGAGAAGAACATCGGATCTCTTCAGTCATCCGATGTATAGCGCCATTGTGGTCCGCACGTCCAGAGCCCGGCGTCAATTCCCGGCCACAGCTCGGATGAATCGACGGGGTTGCGCGGGGGAACCTGGATAGGCTCTGCGCACCGCGCAACAGTGCGGACGGGGCTTTCCAGCCGCGTCCGATCCGATCCAAACGAAAGACCCCAGGTTCACCCGGGCGTGCGCGGAGCGTGCACAGGGCTGCGGGCGGGCACCGGTGAAGCCGTAAGGTTGGTGCGTACAAGTGACAACGTCGGAAGGAGGCACTGGGTGATCGAGCTCGAGGGGGTTCCCGAGCTGATCGACCCGGTCATGGTGGCCGCGTTCGAGGGCTGGAACGACGCGGGCGACGCCGCCTCCACAGCGGTGGGTCATCTGGACCGGGAATGGAAGGGCGAGGTGTTCGCGGCGCTCGACGCCGAGGACTACTACGACTTCCAGGTCAACCGGCCCACGGTCTTCCTGGAGGGCGGCCTGCGCAAGATCACCTGGCCGACCACCCGGCTCTCCGTGGTGCGCGTCGGCGGTGAGAAGCCCCGTGACCTGGTACTGGTCCGCGGCATCGAGCCGTCCATGCGCTGGCGCTCGTTCTGCAACGAGCTGCTGGGCTTCGCCCATGAGCTGGGCGTGGAGATGGTGGTCATCCTGGGCGCGCTGCTCGGCGACACTCCGCACACCCGGCCGGTGCCGGTCAGCGGGGTCACCTCGGACGCGGACCTGGCCAGGACGATGGATCTGGAGGAGACGCGGTACGAGGGGCCGACCGGCATCGTCGGCATCCTCCAGGAGGCGTGCACACACGCGGGCGTACCGGCGGTGAGCCTGTGGGCCGCCGTACCGCACTACGTGTCGCAGCCGCCCAACCCGAAGGCGACGCTGGCGCTGCTCAACCGGCTGGAGGATCTGATCGGTCTGCGGATCCCGCTGGGCGAACTCTCCGAGGACGCCCGGGCCTGGCAGCTCGGCGTGGACCAACTGGCGGCCGAGGACAGCGAGGTGGCGGAGTACGTGCAGTCGCTGGAGGAGGCGCGGGACACGGCGGAGCTTCCTGAGGCCTCCGGCGAGGCCATCGCCCGGGAGTTCGAGCGGTATCTGCGACGCCGGGACGGCGGGCTCGGCCCGGCGCCGGGCGGCCACGCCACGGAGGGCGGTGACGGGCCGTCATTCCTGCGGGACGCGTCCGGCGGCCGCGCCCGTCCGCAGCGGCCACCGCGCGGCGGGGCCGGTGGCGGTACGGACAAGGACAAGGGCCCGGGTCCTTCCCCGAAGGACCAGGAGCGGGACACGGGCGACGACGACGATTCGTCCGAGGACTGACCGCCGGTCGGTGACGGAGAGAAGGAGGGCGGCGCCGGTCGGCGCCGCCCTCCTTCTTCGTACAGCCTTCGTACAGTTCTTCGTACAGCGTTTCCGTACAGTGCTTTCCCTACAGCGCTTTCCCTACAGCGCGTTCTGTACAGCGTTCGTAGTTTGTACGACCTGTCAGAGCGCGACGCCCAGCAGGGCGTCGACCGTACGGGAGACCACGCCGGGCGCGCCCTCGTCCGTACCGCCCGTGGTGTCCTGGAGCGCCGCCCAGCGGTCGACGGCCGTCAGCGCGGTGGGGGCGTCCAGATCGTCGGCCAGCGCCTCGCGGACCTCTTCGACCAGTTCCTCGGCCGACGGGCCGTCGGGCCGCGACACCGCGGCCCGCCAGCGCGCCAGCCGGTCGACGGCGTCCTGGAGGACCTGGTCCGTCCACTCCCAGTCGGAGCGGTAGTGGTGCGCGAGCAGGGCGAGCCGGATCGCCGCCGGGTCCACGCCGTCGCGGCGCAGCGCCGAGACGAAGACCAGATTGCCCTTGGACTTGGACATCTTCTCGCCGTCCAGGGCGACCATGCCGGCGTGCACATAGGATCGGGCGAACGGGTGCTCGCCGGTGAGGGCCTGCGCGTGCGAGGCGCCCATCTCATGGTGCGGGAAGGCGAGGTCGCTGCCGCCGCCCTGGACGTCGAAGCCCATACCGAGATGGTCGAGGGCGATGGCCACGCACTCGATGTGCCAGCCGGGCCGGCCTCGGCCCAGCGAGCCGCCGTCCCAGCTCGGCTCGCCGGGGCGGGCCGCCAGCCAGAGGATCGGGTCGAGGGGGTTCTTCTTGCCCGGCCGGTCCGGGTCGCCGCCGCGCTCGGCCGACAGCAGCCGCATCGCCTCGGCGTCCAGCCGGGAGACCTCGCCGAAGTGCGGATCGGCCGCCACGGAGAAGTAGACGTCGCCTTCGAGTTCGTACGCGGCGCCGGCGTCGCGCAGCCGTTCCACCAGCGGCACGATGCCCGGTATCGCCTCGACGGCGCCGATGTAGTGCTGGGGCGGCAGCATCCGCAGGGCGGTCATGTCCTCGCGGAAGAGCGCCGTCTCGCGCTCCGCGAGCCCGACCCAGTCCTCCCCGTCGCGCAGCGCCCGCTCCAGCAGCGGATCGTCGACATCGGTCACGTTCTGGACGTAGTGGACCTGCCGCTTCGTGTCGAGCCATACGCGCTGCACGAGGTCGAACGCGTTGTAGGTCGCCGCGTGACCCATGTGGGTCGCGTCGTACGGCGTGATGCCGCAGACGTAGATACGGGCGACGGGACCGGGCTCAAGCGTGACTCGGCCATCGGTCGACGTGTCATGAATCCTGAGGTCGCGGCCCTTGCCAGGCAGGGCGGGGACCTCGGAAGCGGGCCAGGCATGCATGTCATGAGCGTAACCGGACGGAACTTCCGGATACGAACCGGATACCCGCCGTTGGCCGGTTGGGCGCTCTTGCGCGATCCGTCCCCGCGTGCTCCACGGGGACGGGCGCGGACCGCTCCAGGGGGGCCGCCCCCGGTCTCACACCGGCGGCCAGGGGATCGCGGGCCACTGCCCCGACGGCTCGGGGTGACGGCCTGTGTGGCGCAGCTCACGGACTCTGGCCCGTACGGCGTCGGTCTCGGCCGGGGTGATGAGTTCGGCCAGCCGGGTGGCGAGGGGGCCGCCGTCCGCGAGGGCGTCCGCCAGCCGGGCCAGCACCTCCAGCGCCTCGCCGGTCAGGGGCTCACCGGCCCAGCCCCAGAGCAGGGTGCGCAGTTTGTCGTCCACGTTGAAGGTGACGCCGTGGTCGATGGCGTAGAGCCGTCCGCCGGGCGCGGGCAGCAGATGGCCGCCCTTGCGGTCACCGTTGTTGATCACCGCGTCGAGGACGGCGAGGCGCCGCAGCCGTACGTCGTCGGCGTGCACCAGCAGGGCGGTCCTGCCCTCGCCCACCTCGGCGGACCCGACGGCCTTCCAGCCGTCACCGGGTTCGTCGTCCTCGACGAGGGCCAGCAGCGGCGCCGCGGGCCCGGGGTCGCCCGCGCCGACGTCCGTACCGCCGTCCGTACCGCCGTCCGTGCCGTCGGTCCCGGGCTCGTCCTCGGGCTCGATCCAGAGCTGGCACATGCCCTCGCCGTACGGTCCTTCGCGCAGGACCGTCGGCGGGACGAGCCCCCAGCCGGTCGCCTCGGAGACCTCGTACGCCGCCACCTCGCGCTGCGCGAGCGTCCCGTCGGGGAAGTCCCACAGGGGCCGCTCGCCCGCGACGGGCTTGTAGACACAGTGGGCCGTCCGGCCCCGGTAGGAGACGGAGCAGTAGAGCACGGCGTTGGACGCCTCACGGATCCGGCCGCGTACGGTCAGCTCCCCGTGGGCGATCAGCTCCCGGTCGGACGGGCCCGGTCCGTCCGGACCGTCACCGACCGGTCCGGGGGCGGCAGGACCGGCCGCGGGCGCGGTCACGCGTCCCGCCGGTATCCGTTCTGGCGCGGGCATACGTGTCCTTCCGGGTCGAGCGGCAGGCTGCACAGCGGGCAGGGCGGGCGGCCCGCGTTGACCACGTCCAGGGCGCGCTTGGCGAAGGCCCTGGCCTGGGCGCCGGAGAGCCGGACGCGGAGCATCGGCGGACCGTTCTCCTCGTCCTGGAGCAGCCGTTCCTCGGCCTCGGCCAGGTCCTCGTCGGTGTCGGCGTCCAGCTCCACAAGGGCCTGCGCCTCGACGATCATGCGCTGTTCGTCACCGTCCCAGGCCAGCGCCATCGTGCCGACCCGGAACTCCTCCTCGACAGGGGCGTCGAGCGGGGCGGAATCGGTGATCTCCGAGGGCGCCATGACCGGTACGGGGGCGTTGCCGCCGGTACGGCGGACCACCTCGTCCAGTAGTTCGTCGATCCGCTCGGCGAGCGCGGCCACCTGCGTCTTCTCCAGGGCGACGCTGGTCACGCGCCCCGCGCCGGACGCCTGGAGGAAGAACGTACGGCGCCCAGGCAGCCCGACCGTACCGGCCACGAAACGGTCCGGTGGATCGTAGAGGAACACCTGACGGGACACGTTCTGTCTCCCTCGGAAATCGTCGGAAAAGGCACTGGGGAAAGAGCACCGGGCGGACCCGGGGCCCGGGAGGGCCGCCCGGATCGCTCGGACGGCCCGTCCACCCTACTGCGCGGAGCGATCACGGTGCTCCCGCGCCGCCTCCCACCACGCCGTCGCCGCCGCCCGCGCTCGCGCGCGGCGCCAGTCCGGCGAGATCGCCGGTGTCACCGAGGCGCAGCACAAACGGGCGCAACCGGGTGTAGCGGACGGCGGTCAGGGAGCACGGATCCACATGGATCCGCTGAAAAAGGTCGAGATGCATCCCGAGGGCGTCCGCCACGAGCGCCTTGATGATGTCCCCGTGGGAGCACATCAGAAAGACGGCGTCCTCCCCGTGCTCCTCGTCGATCCGCGCGTTCCACTCCCGGACCGCCTCGACGGCGCGGGCCTGCATCGCGGCCATCGACTCGCCGCCGGGGAACACGGCGGCGGAGGGGTGGCGCTGCACGACCTCCATCAGGGGCTCGCCGGACAGTTCGGCCAGCTTGCGCCCGGACCAGTCGCCGTAGTGGCACTCGCCGATCCGGTCGTCGGTCCGTATCCCGAGTCCGGGGCGGGCGTCCAGCAGCGGCTGAAGGGTCTCCCTGCACCGTTGCAGCGGGCTGCTGACGACGGCGGCGAGCGGGATGTCCCCGAGCCGCCCGGGCAGCGCGGCGGCCTGTGCGGCGCCCCGCTCGTCCAGGGCGATGCCGGGCGTCCAGCCGGCGAGCAGCCCCGCGGTGTTGGCGGTGGACCGTCCATGACGTACGAGGATCAACGTGGCCATGCCGCAAGGGTAGGCGCTCGGTACGACAGCGCCTCGGGGCGCCCGGCCCGCTCGTCGATGGCGCCGGGGGGATGCGGCCGTCGCCAGAAAAGGGAAGAATGCCCGCCGTGATCGTGGACTGCGCCATCTACCGCGGCGGACGCCGCACCGACGGGCCCGCCGACTTCTCCGACGCCCTCGCCGAGGCGCGCGCCGAAGGGGACGCGTTCCTCTGGCTCGGGCTGCACGAGGCCACGGAGAAGGAGTTCTCCATGGTGAGCAGCGAGTTCGGGCTGCACCCCCTGGCGGTGGAGGACGCGCTCCACGCGCATCAGCGCCCCAAGCTGGAGGTCTACGACGACTCGCTCTTCGTGGTGCTCAAGCCGGTCGTGTACGAGCCGCGGGGCGACACCGTCACGACCGGCGAGCTGATGGTCTTCATAGGCGACTCCTTCGTGGTGACCGTCCGGCACGGCGAGGGCGCCCCGCTGGCGGCCGTCCGCACGCGGCTGGAAGCCGAACCCGATGTCCTCAAGCACGGCCCCACCGCCGTGCTGTACGCGGTGAGCGACGCGGTCGTCGACCACTACGTCGAGGTCGCCGACGAACTCCAGTTGGACCTGGAGGAGCTGGAGACGGAGGTCTTCGCCCCGGACTCGGCCTCGTCGGCGCCGACCGCGGCGCGGATCTACACCTTCAAGCGGCAGGTGCTGGAGTTCCGCCGGGCCACCGGTCCCCTGGCGGCCCCGGTGGCCCGGCTGGCGGGCGCGGGCGTGCCGTTCGTCCATGAGCACGCGCAGCCCTTCTTCCGGGACGTCAACGACCATCTGCTGCATGTGAACGAGCAGGTGGAGGGGTTGGACCGGCTGCTCACCGACATCCTGTCCGCGCATCTGGCGCAGATGGGCGTTCGGCAGAACGACGACATGCGGAAGATCTCGGCGTGGGCGGCCATGGCCGCCGTACCGACGATGGTCGCGGGCATCTACGGCATGAACTTCAGGCACATGCCGGAGCTGAAGTACGTGTGGGCGTACCCGGCGGTGATCGCCCTCATGGCGGTGGCGGTCGTCGGGCTGCACCGGCAGTTCAAACGGCGTGGCTGGCTCTGACCGTACGCGGGGCGCCCGCGCCCTTGGCGCCCCCGGGCCCGCTGACGGCCCCGCGGGCCGCTGGACGAGTCATTCCGAAGTAGCGTCGTCCGCCCCTTGGGGCGGGCGCGGAGGTGCCAGGTGCACCGCACTCGCCGCGCTCGCTCCGTCTCGGCGCATTGAACGGTCCTTCGGATGCCGATCGCCGTCAACGCCGCGGATGTGCGTGCATGACACCTCCCCGCAGACGGAACTTCGGAATGACTCGTCTAGAAGGCCGGTGCGGGCGTCGCGGGGCCGCCCAGCGGGTCGCGGCGCTCCGGCATCGTGAGGCCGACCATCCGGCGCCAGCCGATGAGGCGTTCGTACCCGTACAGGGCATGGATGCCGGCGGCGAGCAGGCGGGCCTTCGGCGCGGGCCAGCCGAGCAGCCGGCCCATCCGGTCCATCACGGCGAGGCTCACCTCGCGGTAGACCTCGATCTCGGCCAGGGCGCACTGGCGCAGCGCGCGCTGGATGGCGCGGCCGTGGCCGTGCCGGGCCATCCAGAGCAGTTCCTCGTGGCAATAGGCGAGATGGTTGTCCTCGTCGGCGCGGATGATCCTGATCGCCTTGCCGACCTCGGGGTTGTCGCCGAAGTACCCGACCAGCATCTCCATCTGGTCGGCGGCCCGCTGTTCGGTGATCCGGCTGTGGACGAGGTACACGAGGATGTCCTTCTCCGTCAGCGTCTGGTCCCGGCGCAGCTTCGTATGGGTGAGTCCGATGCCGCGCCGCTCCAGCAGCATGGTGTAGTCGGCCTCGGGCGGGACCTCGGACGGTTCGAGGCCGCGCTTCTTCAGGAGGGCGTGGAAGATCCGGCTGTGCTTGTCCTCGTCGGCGCCGTGTCGGGTGATCTTCGGGGCGAGGTACCGCAGGGAGTCGGGCACCAGGGCGGCGATCCGGCCGTTCTCCCAGCCGCCCTGCGCCTCGCCGCTGGCAGCGATGGAACAGAACAGCCGGAAGGAACGGTCGTCGTCCAGGATCTCCTGGAACAGGCTTCGGGCCGAGAGCATCACTGCCACCTCCTTGCAGGCGTCCGCCCAAACGAGTCAACGGGCGTGCGCGGCGCGCGGCAACAGCAGCGGCGCCCCGCTGAGCCGAAAGGAGGAGCGCGACGGCGCGCTCGGCGCGTAACCGGGCGCGTGTCGCGGCGTTGTAGTAGGCGACGGCCGTGGCGGGGAAGACCTCCGAGCCCCCATCACGGCCGCGGACTCCGCCCGCGGCCCCATGGTCTCGTCTCCGGCTACGAGACGAGACCGGCGCGCTCCAGGGCCTCGGTGCCGACGCGCAGCGCCGTGATCCGTTCGTCGAGGGTGAAGCCGGCCGGGGAGAGGGTCAGCGTGGTGACGCCGGCGGCGGCGTAGGCGCTCATCCGGTCGGCGATCCGCTCGACGGGGCCGAGCAGTGTGGTCGAGTCGATCAGCTCGTGCGGTACGGCCGCCGCCGCGCCGTCCTTGTCGCCGGAGAGGTAGGCGTCCTGGATCGCGGTGGCTTCCTTCTCGTACCCCATGCGCCGGGCGAGCTGGTTGTAGAAGTTCTGCTTGCGGCTGCCCATTCCGCCCACGTAGAGGGCCGTGTACGGGCGGAAGGTGTCGGCGAGGGCGTTGATGTCGTCGCCGACCGCGAGGGGCACGGTGGGGCAGACGTCGAAGCCGTCCATGGTGAGGCCCGCCTTCTCGCGGCCCGCCCGGAGCGGCCGGATCGCGGTCTCCTCCAGATGCTCGGCGGAGGGGAAGATCAGCAGCGCGCCGTCGGCGATCTCACCGGTCTGCTCCAGGTTCCTGGGGCCGATCGCGGCGATGTAGAGCGGGATGTGCTCGCGCTCCGGGTGCACGGTCAGCTTGAGGGGCTTGCCGGGGCCGCCGGGCAGCGGCAGCGTCCAGTGCTCGCCCTCGTACGTCAGCCGTTCGCGGCTCATGGCCCTGCGGACGATCTCGACGTACTCGCGGGTGCGGGCGAGGGGCTTGTCGAACGTGACCCCGTACCAGCCCTCGGAGACCTGCGGTCCCGAGACGCCGAGACCGAGCCGGAACCGGCCGCCGGAGAGGGAGTCGAGGGTGGCCGCCGTCATGGCGGTCATCGCGGGCTGCCGCGCGGGGATCTGGAGGATGGCGGAGCCCACGTCGATGGACTCCGTCTGCGCGGCGACCCAGCTCAGCACGGTCGGGGCGTCGGAGCCGTACGCCTCGGCGGCCCAGCAGACGTCGTAGCCGAGCCGGTCGGCCTCCTGCGCGACCGCGAGGTTGTCGCTGTCCATCCCCGCGCCCCAGTACCCGAGGTTGATGCCGAGCCGCATAACCAACTCCTTTGCCGATTGCGATCACCGGTGGCCGAGGACCGGCCGTCCGCGCGCGGTTCGGCGGCCGGCGGACGGTCAGCGATTACCGATGAGTAACGTCCCTGTGCCGGGGACTCTAGCGCGCGACACGGGCATCCGTCAGGGGGCCGGTTGTCCACAGGCTCTCTCCGCGTGGGGCCATGGCCAGTAATCTCAAGCCGCATGGAGCAGAGGCATCTCGGCCGTACCGGCCTGCGTGTGTCCCGGATCGGGCTCGGCACCCTGACCTGGGGCCGGGACACCGACGAGCATGACGCCGCCGATCAGTTGAAGGTCTTCTGGGAGGCGGGCGGCACGCTGGTCGACACGGCGGACGTGTACGGCGGCGGGGAGGCCGAATATCTGCTGGGCCAGCTCGTCGAGCGGCTGGTGCCGCGCCGGGACCTGATCATCGCGACGAAGGCCGGCAGCGTGCCCGATCCGTACCGCCGCTTCGACGGCTCACGCGGACATCTGCTCTCCGCACTGGACGAGTCGCTGGAGCGGCTGGGCACGGACTACGTGGACCTCTGGCAGATCCACGCCTTCGACAGCGGCACCCCGCTGGAGGAGACCCTGCACGCGCTGGACATCGCGGTCAGCACGGGCCGCGCGCGGTACGCGGGGGTGTCGAACTTCTGCGGCTGGCAGCTCGCCAAGGCGGCCACCTGGCAGCTCGCCTCGCCCGGGATACGGACCCGGCTGGCCAGCACCCAGATGGAGTACTCGCTGCTCCAGCGCGGGGTGGAGCGCGAGGTGCTGCCCGCGGCGCTCGATCTCGGGGTGGGGCTGCTGCCGTCGTCGCCGCTCGGCCGCGGGGTGCTCACGGGCAAGTACCGGCACAGCACGCCGAGCGATTCGCGGGGCGCGTCCGAGCAGATGGCGCCGTTCGTCGAGCCCTATCTCGACGAGGCGGCCGGCCGGATCGTGGACGCGGTCGCGACGGCCGCCGAGGGGCTCGCGACGACGACACTGGAGGTGGCGCTGGCGTGGGTCAGGGACCGGCCCGGCGTGGTGGCGCCGATCATCGGCGCGCGCAACGCGCAGCAGCTCACGGCCGCTCTGTCAGTGGAGAGCCTTAGTCTTCCTGACGAGATCTGCCAGGCGCTCGACGACGTGTCGGCGCCCGTGCACCGCTATCCCGACCAGGACTGGAGCACGCTGTGAGTACGGACCGCGACCCCGCCGAGGAGGCCGGGCCCCTGGCCGACGCCGCTGCCGCCGACGCCGCTGCCGAGGAAGGCGGCACGGAAACGGACGGCGAGGCCGCCGCGACACAGGCGCAGGCCGCCGAGGCCGCGGCCGCCGTCTCCGAGGCGCAGGCCGAGCTGGCCGCCCAGCGCGAGCTGCGGGAGCGGATCGAGCAGCGGAAGACGGAGAAGGCCGGGCCCATCGCCGCCGGGGCGAAGCTGAGCGGTCAGGCCGCCGACCTGCTCGCGGCCGTACGGGCCGTGGAGAGCGGCGAGCCGGTCGATCCGGCCCTGCTCCGTACGGCGGCGCCCGCCGCCGCGCCTGACCGTCCCCGTGCGACCGCACCGCCGCGGCCCCGGCCGGAGGCGGAGCAGCGGACCGTGGAGCCGCGGGCCGCTGCTCCCGGGACCGTGTCCGCCGTGCGGGCGGTGCTCGGGGAGGGCGGCGCGCCGGAGACGCTGGCGGGCCAGGTCACCGACGCGCTCGGGGAGCGGGCCCCGGAGGTACTGCGGGAGAACCCCTGGCAGTTGCTCGCCGTGCCCGGGGTACGGCCCGAGCAGGCCGACGGGTTCGCACGGGCGCTGCTGGGGGCCGCGTGCGGCCCCGGTGACGAGCGCAGGGCGACCGCGCTGGTGAGCTGGCTGCTGGAACGCGCCGCCCTCCAGGGGCACACCGCGCTGGAGGCGTCGGCGGTACGGAGCGCGCTGGCCGGCCACTCCGTGCCCGACCCGGACGGGGCGGTACGGCACGCGGTGGAGGAGTCCGTGGTCCTGAGGTTCCCGGAGGACGACGAGGAGCACGACGACCACGGGGAGAGCGAAGGGGACGACGAGCACGACGAGGACGCGAGCGAGTCCGCGGAGCGCGCGGATCCGGCGGGGAGTGGAGCCGGGGAGGCCGCCGAGCCGGTCCCGGTGCTGCTGGGGCTCGACCGGTACGCGCTGGCGGAGGACGCTCTCGCCGACGGGCTCGCGCGGCTGGCGAGGACCGGGCAGGACGCCGCCTGGGAGGAGGCCGCGGCCGGCGCCCCGTCGCCTTCGGCGGCCGAGCTGATCCGCGCGGTGGCGGGACACGGGCTCGTCCTGCACTCGGGCGGGGAGGCGGCGCGCGCAGAGCCGGTCGCGCTGGCCTCGGCGGCCCGCGCGCTCGGGGTGCGGGCGGTCGTCGCGGTCCACAGCGAGAACGGCCGCGACCGGCTGGCGGCCGACCTGGGCGCGGTCACGGTGGCCGGGCTGCTGGCCGGTACGGAAGGCCCGGGGCGGGACGCGGACGGTCTGTTCGCGCTCGATCTCCTGGTGGTCCTGGACGCGCCGCAGCTCGATGTGGAGACGGCCGCCATGCTGGTGGAGTCGCTGGCGGACGGCGGCCGGCTGGTGCTCAGCGGCGATCCGGTGGTGCTCTGGTCGGCGGGGGCGGGCCGGGTCTTCGCCGATCTGCTGGCGGCCGGGGTGTGCCCGCGGATCAGTTCCCGTACGCCCGACCCCGGACCGATCGGCGAGCTGGTCTCGGGGATCGGCATCGGTGAGCTGAACCAGGTGGCGGCGCCCGGCAAGGAGGTCGTGATCGTGCCCGTGCGGGACGCGGGCGAGGCGGTGCACCGTACGGTCCAGCTCGTCGCGGAGTCCGTACCGCGCGCCTTCGGTACGGAGGCCGGGCAGACCCAGGTGATCACGGTGGGCCACGGCGGCTCGGCCGGTACCCGGGCGCTGAACGCGGCGCTCAAGCAGCGGCTCAACCCCGGCCCCGGCCGGTTCGGCGGCTTCGACCCGGGGGACCGGGTCGCGTACGTCCCCTCCCCCGGCAGGACGCTCCAGGGCACGGTGGTCTCCGCCGACGCCGAGGGGCTGCGGCTGGAGTGCGGGGGCGCGGCGGTCACCGTGCCCAAGGACCGGGTGGAGCAGGCCGTACGCCACGGCTGGGCACTCACCGCCCACCAGACGGCGGGGATGCGCTGGCCCGCGGCGGTCGTGGTGCTCCCCGGCGACGCCGCGCAGGGGCTGAGCCGCCCCTGGGTCTACACGGCCTTCAGCCGCGGGGACCGTCATCTCTCCGTGGTCCACGGCGTCGACCAGGCCCTGCCGAAGGCGGTGTCGGACATCCCTTCCCAGGAGCGCACCACCCGGCTGCGGGGCCAGTTGGAGGCGCTGCTGGCCCCGGCGGCACAGCCGGGCTGACGTCCACCGGTCCGGCCGCCGCCCACCGGCCCAGCCGCCGTCCTTCTCAGGACGGCGGCGGGACCGACGGGTCAGGCGTCCTGTTCCTCCAGGTCGTCCAAGTCCGCGTCCAGGTCGTCCTCGTCGAAGACGGCGCTCACGTCGAAGCGGCAGACCACCTGCTGGGGGTCGGCCTGGTCGAAGGGGGCGGAGAGCCACTCCCCCGGTTCCGGGAGGTCGTCCGCGGCCGAGATCCACAGGGTGGAGTCGCCCTCCTCCAGGCCGAACTCCTTGTGCCGGGAGGCGATCTCGTCCGGTTCGTACTCGCCGAAGAGCACACCGAGGGCCGCGTGCACACTGCCGCCCACGACGCCTCCGGTGTCGGTGTCGCCCTCGATGTCGGCGATGCGCTGTGCCTGTGCGAGCAGCCGCTGCGGCTCCACCACCGCGTAGTCGCGCCGGATCAGCACGCTGAGGGCGTTGGGTTCCTCGGGGCCGTTGTACGGGGGCAGGGAATCGTCCGGGTCCGGGATCTCGAAGGGCGTGACCTCGTCGTACCGGTTGTAGAGCCGCTCGTCGTAGATCTCGGCCGCGACGGCCAGGGCGTTGAACGCTTCGGAGACGGCCGGGTCGTCCTCACCCGTGCGATGTTCGACCGCCGCGAGGTGGCGGTCCAGGGCTACCTTCACCGCCTCGGCGGCGGCGCGTACCTCGGCAGCGGTGGGCTGCGCAGCATCAGACATAGTGCAGACGCTATCCGTACCGGGCCTCTGCCCGCACAATAGATGCGATGCCGGAATACGAATTTGTCGACGTGTACGTGCCGCGCGGGGTCTCCCGCAAGGATGCGGCCCGTCTGCTCACCGATCACGCCGAGTACGGGCACTGGGAACTGGACCGCCTGAGCCTGCACCGGGACGGCAGCCGCAGGGTGCGGCTGCGCCGGCGCATCATCCGTCAGGTACGCGCCACCTGGTGAACGTGACGGAGCGGGCCCCGCTGCTGCGAGGCCCGCCCCGGCCTGCCCGTGGCCCGTTCCCGCCCGTACACGTGGGTACGGGCGGGAACGGGCCGCCGCCTGCCTACGCGGCGGACCGGGCGCGGCGGTACAGGATCGTGCCCGCGAGCAGCAGCCCGGCGCCCGCCGGAATCGCGATCCCGAGCCCGCCGGCACCGGTCGAGGCGAGGACGTCGGTGCCCTCGGTCTGCTCGGCGGTCCGGGAGACCGGCTGCGTCTCGGGGCTGCCCGGGGCCGGCGGGATCGCCCGCTCCTCGGTGGGACCGCCCGGTGTGCCGGGCGTGCCCGGCTCGGCGGGCTTGACCGGGGTGTTCGGCGTGCCCGGCGCCTCGGGGCGCTCCGGGCCGGGACGGGTGGGGCCCGGGCCGTTGCCGCAGGTGTTGCCGAAGGTCGGGTTGAGCAGTCCGACGAGGTCGACGCTGTTCCCGCACACGTTCACCGGGACATCGATCGGTACCTCGACGGAGTTGCCTGAGCCGACTCCGGGTGAGTCGATCGCGCCGCCTCCCGCGTGGGAGCCGCCGGACGGCTCGGTGTGGCCGGCTCCGGGGTGCGATCCGCCGGGGTGCGCCCCCCCGCCCGCGTGCGAGCCCCCGCCGTAGCCGCCGTCGTCGTTCCCGTGGCCACCGGACGGCTTGCCCGAGAAGTTGCCGCACTTGTTGCCGAACGCCGGATTGAGCACCCCGACGACATCCACGGTGTTGCCGCACACGTTCACCGGTACATGCACCGGAACCTGCACGTTGTTCCCCGACAGCACGCCCGGGGAGCCGACGGCCGCGCCGCCCGCTCCCGCGTCCGCCTGCGCGTGCCCACCGCCGAGCGCGAGCACTCCGCCCGCGGCCGCCACGGTGATCAGGCCCTTGCGCGTGACCTGTCTCATAGCTTCGATCCCTGCCTTCTGCCTTGCGGGACTGCCCTGGGCATCGGTGCCGGGGCAGGATGCCCAGCGGCCCCGGAGCGCATGGCACGCGCTCCGGGGCCGCTCGGGCTCAGACCCTCACGGGTGAGAGTTACGACGTCACTTGTTGACGCAGACGTTGCCGAAGGCGGGGTTCAGCAGCCCGATCACGTCGATGGTGTTGCCGCACACGTTCACCGGAACGTGGAGCGGAACCTGCACCACGTTGCCCGAGAGGACACCGGGGGAACCGATGGCGGCACCCTGCGCGCCCGCGTCGGCGACGGCCATGCCCGCACCCGCGAGCACCAGACCACCAGTGACTGCCGCAGCAGCGACGACCTTCTTGATCATTATTCCTCCTTGTTGGCAAACGCGGTCCCAGCCGCGGACCGCACACCTGTAACGAAGGGGAAGTAATGAGGCTACGAGCCTATGAGCGCATTCACTCTTCTCAGTCAAAGACGCACACGCGGACGATTTCCCGTTCGGCCAGTCAGCTCTGGTCGATGAACCGGTCGAGGACCCGTACACCGAATTTCAGACCGTCCACCGGTACCCGCTCGTCCACCCCGTGGAACATCCCGGCGAAGTCCAGCTCCGGCGGCAGCTTGAGCGGCGCGAAGCCGAAGCCGCGGATCCCCAGGTCGTCGAAGGACTTGGCGTCGGTGCCGCCGGAGAGCATGTACGGAACGGCCCGCGCGATCGGATCCTCCGCCGAGAGCGCGCTCTGCATGGCGTCGACCAGGCTCCCGTCGAAGCTGGTCTCCAGCGCCTTGTCGCCGTGCACGTCCTCGCGCCGCACGCGCGGGCCGAGGATCCGGTCGATGTCCGCGAGGAACTCCTCCTCGTACCCGGGCAGGAACCGTCCGTCGACGTGGGCGGTCGCCTGGCCGGGGATGACGTTCACCTTGTAGCCCGCGCCGAGCATGGTGGGGGCCGCGGAGTTGCGCAGGGTGGCGCCGATCATCTTCGCGATGCCGCCGAGCTTGGCGAGCGTGGCCTCCATGTCCTCCGGGTCCAGCGGGGTGCCCAGCGCGTCGGACAGCTCGTCCAGGAAGGACCGTACGGTCTTGGTCACCCGTACCGGCCACTGATGGCGGCCGAGCCGGCCCACGGCCTCGCACAGCTCGGTGATCGCGTTGTCGTTGTTGGTCATCGAACCGTGGCCCGCGGTGCCGTCCACGGTCAGCCGCATCCAGTGCATGCCCTTCTGGGCCGTCTCGACGAGGTAGAGGCGCAGGTTCTCGTTGACGGTGAAGGAGAACCCGCCGACCTCGCTGATCGCCTCCGTGACGCCCTCGAAGAGGCCGGGGTGGTGGTCGACGAGGTAGCGCGCGCCGTACGTGCCGCCCGCTTCCTCGTCGGCGAGGAAGGCCAGCACGATGTCGCGCGGGGGCTTGCGCCCGCCGCGCATCCGGTCGCGGACGACCGCGAGGGTCATCGCGTCCATGTCCTTCATGTCGACGGCGCCCCGGCCCCACACGCAGCCGTCCGCGATCTCGCCCCCGAACGGGTCGTACGTCCAGTCCTCGGCGTTGGCCGGCACGACATCGGTGTGGCCGTGGATGAGCAGGGCGGGCCGCGACGGATCCTCGCCCTCGATCCTGGCCACGGTGGAGGCGCGGCCCTGGTGGGACTCGAAGATCTTCGGTTCGAGCCCGACCTCGGCGAGCTTCTCCGCGACGTACTCCGCGGCGGCCCGCTCCCCGGGGCCCGAGTGGTCCCCGTAGTTGCTGGTGTCGATCCGGATCAGATCCCGGCAGAGGTCGACGACCTCGTCCTCGCCCGATACGGTCCTGCCCGCGTTCGGCTCGCTCACGCTGCTCACTCCCACGGTCGTTGCTGGTGGTCCTCGCTGATGGTCCTCCTCATCCTCCCGCGCCCGGCCCCCTCGCCCAAGGGCGGGCCCGCCCCCGTCACACGCCCGTAAACACACGGATCGGGGCGTGATCGGGGTGTGATCGGGCACCGTCGAATGTTTGCTATGGTTTTCCACGTCGGAACGGCCCAGGGCCTCCCGGCAGACACCTTGTCCGGGTGGCGGAATGGCAGACGCGCTAGCTTGAGGTGCTAGTGCCCTTTATCGGGCGTGGGGGTTCAAGTCCCCCCTCGGACACCAAGGTCAACCGACCAAATAGAGCCGGTCAAAGCGACACTTTATCGCTTTGATCGGCTCTGTTGTTGTTTTGGACACGGTCTGGCCCTCTGCGGGTTCGCAGAGGGCCAGAGCTGTTTGTGCTGTTCAGGTGGGGTGCGTGTGGTGGGGTGGATCAGTTTTCTGGGGTGGTGTCGGGGAGGTAGCCGTTGGGGGTCCAGTCGCGGGGGTTTTGAGTTTGTGGCGGTTGGAGGGGCGGCGGCGGGCGGGGAGGCCATTGGTCTGGAGGGTGTCGAGCCAGCCGGCGAGTTTACGGTGGTTGGCGTGGGCGATCTGGAAGGAGAGGAGGAGGGACTGGCAGGCGATTCCGCGGATGCGGCGGGTGCGGCTGCGTTCGATGGCTTCATGGTCTTTGGCGTAGCCGTTGAAGTGCTCCACACGGTTGCGCAGGCGGAAGTAGTGGTGGACCCAGAGGGCGAGGCCGTGGTCGAGTTCCTGCCAGTGCCGGATGCCGATGTCCCGGTTGAAGGTGAGTGACTCGCGGCGGCACACCTCGGGAGGTCCTGCCGGGGTGGGGGTGACGTCGATGAGGGGCAGACGGTGGCCGTGGCTGAGGCTGCGGCGCTTGACGGGGCAGGCGACCGTGGGGTGGTGGAGGTCTCGCCGCTGACGACGAGGGTGGCTTCGAAGCCGAAGAGGTGGCGCTTGGACTTCCTGGGCTTCTTGCCGTTGTGGGAGCCGCTTTCCTGGCCGTCGGTTGCGGGGTCGCGGTGGTTGCCGTCGCGGACGTACCAGGCGGCGTCGGGGTCGGTCGCGGTGTCCGGACCGTTGGCGCTGACGCCGCGTGAGAACGTCCGGATGGGGGTGGCGTCGACGGCGGCCGAACCGTCCCAGAACTCCTCGATGACGGCCCTGGCCGGGGCGAGGGAAGCTTCGACGAGGCGGTTGGTGACCTCGACGAGCAGCCGGCGGCGTGCGGCGAGCTGTTCTGGGTGGGCTTCCTGCTCCAGGCGCAGGGCGTCGGCGCGCGGGAGGCGGTGCTTGGGCAACGGGGAGGGGTTCATGACCGCCACGGCGGCGTGGAAGGTGCGCCGCACGGCGAGGTAGGCGGATTCGAAGCCGTCGGCGTCGTCGGGCCATGCGGGCAGGGCGAGTTGGGTACGCGAGGCGGGGGTGAGCTGATGGGCGAGGATGTCGGCGACCTCGGCGAGGACGACGCGTCCCTGGTTACGCCAGGAATCAAGGGTCATGGCTACGAACAGGGCGTGGAGGCGACGGTGCGGGTGCGCCCCGCGTTGGACTTGCGGGCACGCTGCTGAGCGTGGTGGAGCAGGGGGATGACGCCGGAGCGGTCGACGAACTGGCGGGCGCGGGTGAAGTCGGCGGCTCTGACGCTCTGGCGGCGCTCGCGCAGCTGCTTGAGCCAGGGTGGTGCGCCGGCCCGGTCGTGCGGGCCGGGGCGGGGTGTGCGGGCGGTGGTCACGGCATCTCCCTGAGGGTGGTGCGGGCCTGCTCTGCGCTGGTGCCTTTGAGGTAGGGCAGGAGGCGGGAGAGGGCGTGGAGCGAGTCGGGGCCGGCTGCGGCGAGCAGGACGGGCAGGGGGATGGGGACGTTCATGCGCTCGACCAGCCAGGTGGCACGGCAGCGGCCCATGACCAGGCGCGGTACGCGGGGGGCACGCCTTCCTCGACGGCATGCGCACAGCGGGTGGCGGGCATATCGTCACCACGTCGTCGATGGGCGGCCTCATCGGCATGCCGGAGCTGTTGCCCTATTGCGCCGGCAAGTTCGCCGTCGTGGGGCTTTCGGAGGCCCTGCGTGCCGAACTCGCAGAATCGGGTGTCTTAGGACGGCCTCTTTTGGCCCCGGGGAAACGGGTTCGCCTGGACCGGGGTCAGCGTCCTGTGCCCCGGCGGTGTCCGTTCACGGCTCTGGCGCACCTCGCGTCCCGTACGAGGACTGCCGGACACCGACACCCCGCGGTCGGACGTGAGCGGCCAGTCGGCGAACCCCGACGGAATGGACCCCTACGAGGTGGGCCGACGCGTGGTGGAAGCGGTCATCGCCGACGAGCCGTACGACTTCACCCATCCCGAGTTCAGGAGCGCCGTCACGGAACGGCATGAACGGCTACTGCACCTGCCCGATCGCCCGGCCATCGATGACCGCCTCCCGAGGAACCGCAACACGGTGCAGCAGCGCTTCAGCCGGTTCCATGAACTGACCGGGCGGGACGTGCGCTGCGCGCCGGTACTTCGAGCTGTACGGGACGCTCGCCGCTGCCCGAGGACGACCCGGCCGAAGTCCGGCGGATGGCACGGGACTACGCGGACCGCGGCTACGCGGGGGTCAAGCTGAACTGGCCCTACGGACCTGCCGACGGACGCCGGGGGTGCTCGCGAACCTCCGTCACGCGGAGCTGGTCCGCGACGAGTTGGACGACGACATCGACCTCATGAGCGACGCGTACATGAGCTGGGACCGCGCATGCGCGGTCCAGATGCTCCGCGGCCTCGCCGGTCTCGGGCTGCGCTGGGTGGAAGAACCGCTCGTCCCGGACGACGTGGCGGGCCACGCCCTGCTCCGGGACATGCGCCTGGTGCCGATCGCAACCGGCGAGCACGAGTTCACCGGTACGGCTCCAGAACCTGCTCGACGCGGGAGCGGCGGACGTGCTGCAACCGGATGTGCACCGGGTCGGCGGCATCACCGAACTGCGGCGCGTGTGCCAGATGGTCTCCGGGCACCCGGTCGATGTGATCCCGCACGTGTACTCCGCGGCCACCCTGCACGTCGTGCTCTCACAACCCGGCTGCACCTGGATCGAGCACCTCACCAACCCGTCCTACTGGGGACACGACCAGCGCGTCGAGCCGCTGTTCCTCGGCGGACCCGAGGTCAAGGACGGCCGCCCCGAGCTGCCCACGGAGCCGGGCATCGGGCTGCGCGTCAACGCGAGGGCAATGCCCGAGCTGGCCGACTGGTCGTAACGCTCCGGGTGGAGCGCGGCTCCAGGTTCGGGAGCGAACCGCGGTGTGCGCCAATGGACAGGCTCGTCCATGATCTGAGATGTCCTACCAACGGGCACCGTTCTCCGGCGCGGTGTTCCGGCGACCACGCGTGAGGTTGTCGGCCGCCATGCGTGGGCCCGCGTAAGGAGACGGAGGCGGCGGGTCGTGGTCCATGGTCACGACCCGCCGCCGGCCGTCAGGTTCAGCTGGTGATCGTCGTCTCCTCCACTGTCCAGGCGTGGGCCTGGTCGCTGAGGGAGAGGCCGAGGCCGGGGCGGCTCGGGACGATCATGCGGCCCTCGCGCAGTTCGAGCCGCTCGTTGAACATCGGTTCCAGCCACTCGAAGTGCTCGACCCAGGTGTTACGGGGGTAGGCGGCGGCGAGGTGCAGGTGGATCTCCATGGCGAAGTGGGGGGCCATGCTCAGGCTCTTGTGGTCGGCGAGCGCCATGATCTGGAGGAAGGGTGTGATGCCGCCGACACGGGGGGCGTCGGGCTGGATGAAGTCCGCGGAGTTCTTCAGGATCAGGTCGGTGTGCTCGGCGACGCTGGTGAGCATCTCACCGGTGGCCACCGGGGTGTCCAGGCTCGCGGCCAGGGCCGCGTGGCCCTCCGCGTCGTAGCAGTCCAGCGGCTCCTCGATCCAGGTGAGGTCGAAGCTCTCCAGGGCCCGGCCCATGCGGGCGGCGGTGGTGCGGTCCCACTGCTGGTTGGCGTCGACCATCAACGGGACGTCCTTGCCGACGTGCTCGCGTACGGCCTCGACGCGCCGCAGGTCGGTCTTGGTGTCCGGCTGCCCGACCTTGATCTTGATACCGCCGATACCTCGCGCCAGGGTGAGGCTGGTGTTCTCCAGTACCTGCTCGATCGGCATCGACAGATAGCCGCCGGAGGTGTTGTAGCAGCGCACGGAGTCGCGGTGTGCACCCAGCAGCTTGGCGAGCGGCAGCCCGGCCCGGCGGGCCTTGAGATCCCAGAGCGCGATGTCGAAGGCGGCGATGGCCTGGGTGGTCAGACCGCTGCGGCCCATGGAGGCGCCGGCCCAGACCAGTTTCTGCCAGAGCCGGCCGGCGTCGCTGGGGTCCTCACCGATGAGTTCGGGGGCTATCTCCTTGGCGTGGGCGTACATGCCGGGGCCGCCCGCGCGCTTGGAGTAGCCGAAGCCGATGCCCTCGTGGCCGCCCTCGGTGGTGATCTCGGCGAACAGGAAGGCGATCTCTGTCAGCGGCTTCTGACGGCCTGTGAGGACCTTGGCGTCACTGATCGGGGCATGCAGCGGCAGGCTGACGTAGGAGAGCCGTACGGAGGAGATGTGGTCGAGCGTCGCCTCCCCCGGTGCGGTGGCGAACGGCTTGGCCGGGGAGGGCTGGGTGGCGGAGGTCATGGTACGTACGGCTCCTTCGGATACGTGCGCGAAGCGGTGAAGAAGGTAAGAGTGGTCAGGACGGCGGGCGGGAGGGGCTGGTTCCTGTGCCGCTGTGAATGGCTGCGGGGGACGGCGGGGGGCGCGCGGCTGTGGAGCCGCGATCCGGGCAGGGTGAGGGTGCGCCTCACTTCACGGAATAGCGGGCGTCCGGGTGTGGTCGGCTGACCGGGCATGTGAGGTGGTAGCCGCGGTCCGTGTAGTCAAAACCCTCGAGTTCGACCTGGTCGCGGCCGTCGGAGCGGGACGCGTAGTAGGCCCGGATCTCGGTGATGAGGCCGCTTTCCTCGTCGAAGACGTACCACTCGTCGCCTCGCAGGAACCCGTTCAGTTTCGTCTTGTAGTGGGTCCACTCAATGACAGCCTGGAGCGACTGGGCATCGGTGACCAGCCGGTCGATGGTCCAGGCGGAGCCAATGGTCAGCGTCAGGTGCCGCCAGTTCTCCGCTATGGTGCGGGCCCCCTTCCAGGGGCCCCCGATGCCTGGCGGGAAGTAGTGGACAGCGGCCGGGTGGAACGTGGCGGCCATCTTCTCCACGTCGGCTTCGTTGCAGCCGTCGAAGTACGTACGGATGGTGGCTTCCATCCCGGCCCGGCGCGTGGCCTCGTCCAGGTCCTTGAACGCCGTCATGCGCGTGCCTTCTTCCACTGGCGGTACTGTTCCTTGGTTTCTTCGCTCGGCGGGTAGAGCCCGCCCAGCAGGGGTTCGCCCTCATGCACCCGGGTGTGGAGATATGCCTCCAGCTCCTCCTGCTCCAGCGCCTGGTCCGCGATTCGGGGCGCCAGGTAACGGGGTACGACGATCACGCCGTCACGGTCGCCGACCAGGACGTCGCCCGGGTACACGGCCACGCCGGCGCAGCCGATGGGGACTTGGAGGTCGGCGACGTGGAAGCTGGTCAGCCGGGTGGTGGCCGTGGTGGCCCGAGCGTACGTCGCGATCGGCAGGTCCTTCAGGACATGGCCGTCACGGAACGCGCCGTCGGTGATGAAGGCGGTGGCGCCGCGGTGCAGGGCGCGGGTGACGAGCATGTCACCCGCCGAGGCGGCGGAGATGTCGCTCCGGCTGTCGATGACGAGGGCCTGGCCCTTGCCGAGGCTCTCCACTCCGAGCCACTGCAGGTTGTCCTCGCCGGGCAGGCTTTCGAGGGTGTCGAGGTCCTCACGGGCCGGGATGAAGCGCATGGTGAACGCCTCGCCGACGAACCCGTCCAGATCGGGGTTGAGCGGCGAGAGCCCCACGAGGAACTGCTGGCGCAGGCCGACAGCGAACAGTCGGGTGGCCAGCGTCGCGGTGCTGACCCGGCGCAGTGTGTCCAGGACCTTCGGGTCCAGGGGCTCGGGCTCATGGGCGGGTGACATACAGGTCTTCTCCTCAGAGCTTCGGGAGGGCGGGGCGTTCGTGGCCAGGGTGTACGGCGCGCATCGCGGCGATGTCGTCCCGCTCACGCATATCGGGACGCCGGTTCCAGCGTTCGTGCAGCCGGGCGAGCGCGTCCCGGTCCAGTTCGACGCCGAGACCGGGTTGTCCGTGACGGCGACGGCACCGTCCTGGAAGGCGAGGCGCTCGGTGAGTACCTCCTCGGACTGCCTCGGGTAGTGGGTGTCGCAGGCGTAGTCAAGACCGGGGATCGTCGCCGCGACCTGCGTCATGGCGGCAAGGCTGATGCCGAGGCGGGTGTTGGAGTGCATGGAGATGCCCTTGCCGTAGGCCCGGCAGACGGCGGCCAGGTCTCTGGTCGCCAGCAGCCCGCCCCAGAAGTGGTGATCGGAGAGCACCGCGACCACCATGTTGGTGGCCAGCGGCATGCCCGTACGGCGGTGGACCTCGGCCATGTCCTCCAGCCGGGCCGTGGGGTCCTCCAGGTACTGAACGACGCCGGTGAGTTCCTCGGCAGCCTTGGTCGCGGTCTCCAGGGATCAGGCGCCGTTGGGGTCCAAGCGCTGCGGGTGCTCGGGGAACGCGGCGGCCAGGGCCTTGATCGCGGCCACTTCCTCCTCGGGAGGAAAGACACCGCCCTTGAGCTTGAAGGAGCGTGAGCCGCACCGCTCATGGAACTTACGGGCGAGGGCGACCACACCGTCGGGGTCGCTGGCCTCGCCCCAGTCGCCCGTGGGATCGTCCGAGCCCGGGTGCCGACCCCATTTGCAGAAGAGGTAACCGGCGTAGTCGACGCGGTCGCGGACCCTGCCGCCGAGCAGCGCATGGACGGGACGCCCAACTCCTTGCCGTACGCGTCCAAGGCGGCGGTCTCGAAGGCGGAAACAATGCTGAGTCGCATCTTCTCGGCGGTGAGCAGCCAGCGGTAACCGCTGGCGTCCGGGTGCGGACTGACCACGCGGTTGCCCGTCTCGCTCCCCACGGTGCGAATCGTGTTGATCTCGCCGACCGGCAGGCCCTTCAGTCGGGGCGCCAGACCGGCGGCCAGTCGCAGGTAGTCCCCGTCTCCGTAGGTCTCACCCAGGCCGACGGTCCCGGTCTCCATCTCGATTTCGACGATCAGGCGAGGGGCGTAGGGCTGGTGGACGCCCGCGACATGCAGAAGGGGAGCGTCGGTTATCAGGATCGGCGTGAGCCGCACCTCGGTGATGCCGGGGGAGCGGGCCATCTTCCTCCTTCGCATACGAGCTCCTCTCTACGAAACGAGAAACGCAATCCCAATGAATGGGATATCATCTCGCTAGTTGGGTGTATGGAACGTAGCAATGGTGGCGCGTACCGCACAAGTCCCCATGTCTGGACGAAGCACGGGTCGGTAGTCTCGGCGGACGCGCGGAACGGGAAGGCTGAAGAGGACGATGAGCGAGACAGTCACACCGGAGCCCGGCCAGGGCGCCGGCGGTAACGGCGAGCGCGCGGCGGGAGCCCTGGACCGGGGGCTCGCGATCCTCACCCATGTCGCGCAGGCGCGGGGCGCGAAGACGACGGAGATCGCCCATACGCTGGGGCTGACGCGCAGCACGGCGTACCGTCTGGTGGACCGGCTGCAGGAACAGGGCTGGCTGACCCATGACCCGGTGACCGGCCAGTGGCAGTTGGGCTCGGCCGCGGTACGGCTGGCATCGGCGGCGGTCGCCTCGACAAATCTGCGCGACGCCGCCGCGCCCGCGCTGCGCAAGCTGGCCGACCTCACGCAGGAAACCGTCAGCCTGGGCGTGCCGAACGGCCAGACCATGGTGTTCGTGCACCGGGAGCGCGGGACGCGCCCCGCCGCCGTCACCGCGGAGCTGGGTGCCTCCCGGCCGCTGCACTCGACGTCCCTGGGACGCGCCTACCTGGCCGCGCTGCCGCAGCCGAGGCTGGACGAGGCACTCATCGAGCTGGTCCGCTCGCCGCTCTCGCCCGTGACAGCGGCGACGGTCTCCGAACTGCACGCCGAGATCGAACGCACCCGTGAGCGCGGCTGGTCACAGGACCTGCGGGAATTCGACGATTCGAGCTGCTGCTGCGGCGCCGCTGTGTACGACCACACCGGACTGCCGGTGGCGTGCATCAGCGTTGCGGGCGTGGCCGAGCGCATGGAGCCGCTCGTACCGACGTATGGGCCGGTAGTGGCGCAGGTATGCCGGGAACTGTCCGCGGATCTCGGTTATCTGCCGCCCACGACCTGAGCGAGACACCATCGCCCGCCTCCCCTCTGGCGGTACGCGCCGAGACTGAGGCCGCGCGGGCGGGTGGGCAGCCCGCGCGACCCACGCACTGTCACGCTCCTGGAGGCGACACTCTACGAGTTCGCGCCTTGTCGCCGCCGATGGCACGCACGGGATTGACCAGTCGGCCGATCCCCTCGACCTCCGACTCCACGACGTCACCGGGACGCAGGGAGCGCGGCGGGTCCATGAAATCCCCGCAGCCCGCCGGAGTGCCGGTCAAAATGACGTCCCCGGGCCGGAGCGTGAAATAGCGGCTCAGATAGGAGATGAGCGCCGGGATGGTGAACACCATGTCGGCGGTCGTACCGTCCTGCACTTTCTCGCCATTGACCCAGGTACGGACACGCAGATTCTGAGGATCGGGGATCTCGTCGGCCGTGACGACAACCGGACCCAGCGGGCAGAAGGTGTCCAGGCCCTTTCCCCGGAGCCACTGCCCATCGTTCGCCTGGAGGTCACGGGCGGATATGTCGTTGGCGACCGTGTAGCCGAAGGCCCGCTTCAGAGCATCCCGTTCGCGTACGTGCCGGGTCTCCTTCCCGATGATGACGGCCAGCTCACTCTCCCAGTCGACGCGCCGGGTCAGCTCGGGATCGAAGACGATGGCATCACCCGTGCCGATGACGCTGGAGGAGAGCTTGGGGAACAAATACGGCTCGGTGGGCTGCTCCCAGCCCATCTCCGCGATGGTGTCGCGGTAGTTGAGGCCGATCCCGTACAGGGTGCCAGGCTGGTACGGCAGCAGCAGTTCCGTGTCCTCGGCGGACAGTTCGTCCCCCGCGGGCGGCAGGGCCCTGCCGGTGATGACGTCCTCCAGGCAGACGCCCTGGGGCGCCGTACGCCAGTGGTGCCCGGCGGCGGTCCTGGTGACGAGCCGCGGCCGGCCTTCGTGAGTGAGGGTGGCGAGATGCATTGAGGGGTGTCTTTCCTGGGAGATCGAGTGCCCACGTCCCCCGCCGGGGAACACGGGGCGTTTGCCATTCCGTAGGGAGTTGTCCGTGAAGGGTGGCCATGTGAGGGCTCACTGGGAGGCGATACCGGGCACGGCCGGTTTTGCCGGGCCTTCGGGAGCGCCCTCGCCCCGCGTGACGGGCGCCGGTTCTTCCCTGTCGGTGTCGCGTCCGTCGGAGATGAAGCAGGTGACGACGGCCGCGATCAGCGAGACCACGGCCAGGGCGATCAAGCCCCAGGCGGTACTGCCGGTCTGCTCCTTCACCAGCCCGAATCCGTAAGGGGCGACGAACCCGCCCAGGTTGGCGAGGGAATTGATGAGCGCGATGGCCATGCCGACAGCCATCGGATGCACCGTCCGCTGGACGATCGGCCAGAAGATGGGGCTGATGCTCTTGAAGCCCATCGCGGCCAAGGAGAGCATCACCAGGGCGATGACGGGTGAGGTGACCGCCGCCGCGAACGACCCTACCGACGCGGCGAGCAGCGCACCGATCAAAAGCGGCTTGCGCCGGCCGGTGCGGTCGCCGATCCGGGCGAGGGTGAACATGGCGAAGATCGCGCAGATCCACGGCACGGAGGAGAGGAAACCGACCGTGAAATCGTTGGTTCCCTTGATTCCCCGGACAATTGACGGCAGCCAGAAGGTGTTGGCATAAATCGACATCTGGACGGAGAAGTAGATGAAGATAAGGAGACCTACTTTCGGGCTCCGCAGCACGGCCCATATGTTCGCCCGCCCCCCGTCGTGCTGCGAGGACTCGAACTCGTCCGCCTTTATCGCCTCGACGAGAGCGCTTTTCTCCTCACGGGTCAGCCAGCGGGCATCCTCGATCCTGGAGTCCAGCCAGAAGTAGGCAAAGACACCGACGACGACGGTGGCCAGACCCTCGATCAGGAACATCCACTGCCAGCCGGTCAGCCCCCAGATCCCGTCCATCGCGAGCAGTGGTCCGGACAGCGGCCCGGCAATGGAGAAGGCGACGAGAGCGCCGACCGCGTAACGCGCGTTGGCGCGGCCACGGTGGGAATTGGGCAGCCACTTGGTCAGGTAGTACAGGACGGACGGCACGAATCCTGCTTCGGCCACACCCAGCAGGAACCGCAGGGCGTAGAAGCTGGCCTCTCCCTGAACGAAGAGCATGCAGGCCGAGACAATGCCCCAGCTGACACAGATCCGGGACAGCCACAATTTCGCCCCGAACTTCTCCATCAGGGCATTGCTCGGCAGTTCGAACAGGGTATAGGCGACGAAGAAAAGACCGGCGCCAAGCCCATAGGCCGCCGCCCCGATTCCCAGATCGATCTCCAGCCGGTCCTGGGCGAATCCGATATTGGACCGGTCGAGCTGATTGCACATCATCATGACCGCGAACAGCGGGACGACGCGCCGGAGAATCTTACTGGTGGCACCCTCAAGGTGCTGCGGCCCCGAAGACTCCGGGCTGCTGACGTGCGAGCTCATGCGCGGCACTTCTTCCGTCGACGCTGACAGGAGCCGACCGGCCAAGCGCCCATGTCTCAATGGTTGGGACGCTGTACCGTTCATCGGTACGCGGTAACGTAAGTTGCGCGTTTCAGCCGTGTCAAGGCCCTTGCGCGGCTGTGACTTCCCCGGCCACCCACACGAACTGACCTCGGCGAAGGAGCGGGCCCGCAGGGTGGAGTCGGGCCGGTGCCGCGAGCGCCGGACCCCACCGGCACAGACAGGCCGTGACATCGCGCTCTGGAGCAGTACGACCACGGCGAAGACGGTGCGGGGCGGCCTTTCACCGTGGTCTCCCGCTGTTCGACGGGCATGACCCCAGCTTTGGGCTTCACCGGCCCTTATCAAATGCTGTAGCTGTGGCCCGGAGTCCTGGTCCCCGCTTCTGTGGTCAGCCGACCGGTACACCGCAGGGCTGACGTTCACTGCCCTGACTGACCTCGCCGAAATCGACACCTGCGACGTGGTACTGGTTCCTGGCGGCCGTAACGCCACCGAACCCGTTCAGGGCGAGGTGTTCCTGGCCGATCCGGCGCCTGGTGCGGGGAGCCCACTGCGCCACCACGGTGTGCACCCGGTCCCCCCGCTGTCCGGCGGCGGCACCGGCGCGGACATCGACTGCGGTCTCACCCTGCTGGCCGAGCTGGCCGGCCCCGACACGTCCAGGTCATCCAGCTCTCCATCGAATGCGACCCGAAACCGCCCTTCGGCTCGGTTCGGGCTGAGGCCGCTCCCGAGCGCATCCGGGTGTGAAGCGGGACAGCGACTCCTTCATTCCTGCCGCCGTGAGGAGTTCGAACGGAATGCCTACGCTTGGGGACGCCTCTTCCTGGACTCCGCACACTGACCCTGCCGCACGGATCCGGACGTCACGAAGGAACTGGAGCCGAGCCCGGGGTACGCGGATGACCGCACCCCGGCAGGATCAGCAAGAAACAAGAGCGGCCCCGGCCAGACCCGGACCCTCGCCCCGTGGAAGTCCTCCAGAAGCCCAACCTGGCCCGCGCGGTCCTGTTCACCGGCCTGTTCGGGACCACTCGGCGTCAGCTGCGACGGCTGACACAGGGCCTCGTGCCCAGCCGGCCTCCCCAGGCCGGCTGCGGAGGAGCCTCCGCTCGGGCCCGGATCCACGTCTGTCCAGTGCCCAGCGCCCCGGCAATTTCCGTGCCGCAGGAGGACACAAAGGTCACCGAACTGCGGCCGCCCTCCAGCACTTGGTCGCCCCACCCCGGCTGTCTCCGACCGGTCGGCAGCTAGACCAGGGGGATCGGGCACCGGGTCGTCCGAGCGAGTCGGCTGTAAACCAGTAGAGAAACTCCGGGCCTCGGGACACCACCGCCATCAGGAAGGACTCGACCGCGGAATGGATACCGCCTTCACCCTTCAACTGCAATGCCCCGGCCCCGGCAAGCGGACCGCGGCGACCGAGGCCCTTTCCTTCATGTAGGCCGAGCCCACCCCGCCGTTGGAGACATCGCCTGAGTTACCTTCCACCAGGGTTGACCTGCGCGACGGGAAGTGATCTTCATGTCCGAGGGAACGACCACGCCGACCAAACACGGAACTGGCTGTTCAAGGGATTGTGTCGGTTGACCACCAAGGAGAACCCCAGTTGATCTGGGGTTTTCTGCGTTTCTGGGTACCGGTCGGGCTCGTCGCGCGCACGGTTCGGGTGATGTGAGGCGTTCGGGCCGGATCCGGGCGCCCGAACGACAACAATGTGTGTATGGCTGATGACTGGAAGCGACAGTTGGAACGGCTCCACGCGGGGCTGGTGGAGCGGGACGATCCCGCCGCGTGGGTGGCCGAGGCCGATGCCGTCGACGCGGCGCAGCGTTATCCGTATCTCGCGCCGCGCGGGCCGGTCTTCGGTGTGGCCGCGCAGGATCCCCGGACCGACGGGCGCTGGCGGCTGATCGAAGAAGCGACCGATGCGACGCCCCAGCAGGCGCGGGACGCGCTCCACTCGTCTCTCTGGTTCCGGGCCAGGGACGACACCGACGACCGGGCGGTGCGCCGCGCGTTGCTGGCCGCGGTCGCGGTTCTCGAACGGGAGCCGGTCGACGAGCTGGAGGTCCTCGGGGTGCGCTACCGGGTCGTACGGGGCGACGAGTTCGCCCGGAGCGGGAAGGACGGTCTTGAGCCGCCCCGGCCGACGGACCGGGAGCCGGCCGATCTGTCCTGGACCGGCGCGGACACCACCCCGTCACCGGACCCCGGCTTCGTCCTCGATCCCGGGTACGGCGACACCGGCCCCTCGGCGGCGGCCCTGCGGCTGGGGCTGCGGGAGTTCGCGTACTCCGGCGCGCGCTTCCCCGACGACGTACGCGGGGACTCGCGGCGGGCGGTCACCACGCATCCCGAGATCGTGATGCTGCCCGTGTGCTTCGGTGTGACCGAACAGAACGAGAACGGATGGCGGCCCCGGGGCGCCTTCATGCCCACGCCGCACGACGCGCGGCGGCTGCTGTACCACGGGATGGCCTCCACCTGGCCGCGTCTCCACCAGTTCGACGAGGGGACGAAGGCCGCGTACGCGCGGGCCGCCGAGCGGTTCCGGGCCGCCGGCCGGGCCGACGAGGCGCGCGTGGGCGATGTGGTGTTCCGTGTCTGCCGCATCGAACGGTTGCTGCGCACCGGCCCGGACGGACCGGAGCCGCCCCGCCCGTCCGATCGGGATGTCGACGGGCCCTCGAAGATGCACCCGACCATGGACGAGGACGGGATCCTGCACTACGACGACTGACGAACGGCGCACCCCGCGGGCCCCGCGTCGCGGGTGCCGGCCAGGGCGCGCGGTACGGCGGCGGGCGGGGTGGCCGCCGCCGTCCGCCGGTCGCGGCCCGACCGCCACAGCCAGGCGATGTCACGGGCGAAGGACCAGGTGAGCAACGCCAGCGCCGTCAGGACCACGGCGAGCGCGGGCAGGTGCGGGAGGAATCCGGCGCTCGCCACCAGCAGGGCGATGCCCTGGAGCGCGGCCACCGTCTTGCGGGCCATGCTCGGCGGGAGCGCGCCGTTCAGCCAGGGGAGGACCCGGGCGGCGACGACGAAGACGTACCGCATCGCGCCGATCAGCAGCACCCACGGGCCCAGCGACAACGCGACGTAGGCGCTGAGCACCAGGATCAGGAAGGCGTCGACCTCCATGTCGAAGCGCGCCCCGAGGGAGGAGACCGAGCCGGTGCGCCGGGCCACCTGGCCGTCGACCGCGTCCAGGATCAGCGCCACCGTGGTGAGCGCGACCAGGAGCGCGACGGGGGCCCGGTGTGTGAAGGAGTCCGCGACCAGCGCGGTCACCGCGCCGACGAGCGTGGCCCGGGCGAGCGTGACACCGTTGGCCGGGCCGAAGGGGCCGGGCCAGGCCCGGGAGAGCGCGCGGGTGAGCACGGCCCAGGTGCCCGCCGTGAACACCAGGCCCGCCAGCCAGCCCGCGGGCCCCAGTCCCGTCATCGCGCCGACGAGGGCCAGCAGGAGGAGCTGGGCGCCCGCGCCCACGGCCGTCTCCTGGCGGAGCAGCCCCGCGCGGCGCAACAGCCGGGTGGGGTAGGTCTCGTTCAGGTCGTACATGTGGTTCAGGTGGTACTTGTTCAGGTGGTACGAGTCGTTCAGGGCCACCGTTGCACCCTCCGGCCGTGTGACAGAGTCGATTGGCGCCGCGTACCGTGCGCGGCCTCGTGAACTAAGAACGTGCACCGTCACCCCAGCGTTCAGGAGGACACCGATGAAGCGCGCCGCACGCGCCTTCTGGCTCCGCTCACCCGGCCACGGCGAGATACGGGAGGTCGCCCTGCCGGAACCCGGCGAGGGGGACGTCCTGGTGCGCACCCTCTGCTCCGGGGTGAGCCGCGGTACGGAGACCCTGGTCTTCCGCGGCGGAGTGCCGCGCAGTCAGCACACCGTGATGCGGGCGCCGTTCCAGGAGGGCGAGTTCCCCGGGCCCGTCAAGTACGGCTATCTCAACGTGGGTCTGGTCGAGGAGGGCCCGTCCGAGCTGCTGGGACGTACGGTCTTCTGCCTCTACCCGCACCAGACGCGGTACGTGGTCCCGGCGAGCGCGGTGACCCCCGTTCCGGACGGTGTGCCCGCCGGGCGGGCCATTCTGGCCGGGACGGTGGAGACCGCGGTGAACGCCCTGTGGGACGCGGCGCCGCTGATCGGGGACCGGGTCGCCGTGGTCGGCGGCGGCATGATCGGCTGCTCCGTCGCCGCGCTGCTCGCCCGCTACCCGGGCGTCCGGGTCCAGTTGGTGGACGCGGAGCCCGCGCGGGCCGGGATCGCCGAGGCGCTCGGGGCCGGCTTCGCGCTCCCCGGGGACGCGCTGGGCGACTGTGATCTGGTCGTCCACGCGAGCGCCACCGAGGCGGGGCTCGCGCGCTCGCTGGAACTGCTCGCCCCGGAGGGCACCGTCGTGGAGCTGAGCTGGTACGGCGACCGGCGGGTCGCGCTGCCGCTGGGCGAGGCGTTCCACTCGCGGCGGCTGACCCTGCGTGGCAGCCAGGTCGGCACGGTCTCCCCGGCGCGCGGCGCCCGCCGGAGCTTCGCCGACCGGCTCGCGCTCTCCCTGGAGCTGCTGGCGGAGCCCGTGTTCGACGCGCTGGTCACCGGCGAGTGCGGCTTCGAGGAGCTGCCGCGAGTGCTGCCCGGGATCGCCGCCGGGGAGCTGCCGGGGCTCTGCCACCGGGTGGTGTACGAGCCGGACGCGGGCCTGCCGGGCGGCTGACGGGCGGCCCCCGCGCGGCCGGGATGGCTGGTGTGTGATGGCGGTGGCTTGAACCCGTCTGAACAGGACGGGCGGTCCGGCCGTACTACAGACCATGCCCCGGCCTCGCGTGCCGGGGCCGGGACATGCCGCACTGGAGGGTCATCCGTTGTTCAGCATCACCGTCCGCGACCACATCATGATCGCCCACAGCCTGCGCGGGGAGGTCTTCGGGCCCGCGCAGCGGCTGCACGGTGCGACGTTCCTCGTGGACGCCACCTTCCGCCGGGCCGAGCTGGACGCCGACAGCATCGTGGTCGACATCGGCCTGGCCACCCGGGAACTGGGCGCTGTGGTCGGCGAACTGACGTACCGCAACCTCGACGAGGAACCGGATCTGGCCGGGGTCAACACCTCCACCGAGGTCCTGGCGAAGATCATCGCGGACCGGCTGGCCGACCGGGTGCACGCCGGGGCGCTCGGCGAGGGCGCCCGCGGGCTGGCGGCCGTCCAGGTCACCCTGCACGAGTCGCATGTCGCGTGGGCGAGTTACGAGCGCGCCCTGTGAGCGGTGCCGACGCCACCACCGCGCCGGTCGCACCCCCGCGTACGGCGCCGCCCGCGCGGGCGGTGCATCTCGTCATGCCCGGTGGCGTCGACGACCCGGCCGCGCCCAGCGGCGGCAACACGTACGACCGCCGGGTCTGCCGGGAGCTGCCCGGCGCGGGCTGGCGGGTCCATGAACACACGGTGGCGGGCGGCTGGCCCCGGCCCGGGGCGGCGGCCCGTACCGAACTGGCCGGTCTGCTGGCCGGGTTCGCGGACGGCGCGGTCGTGCTGCTCGACGGGCTCGTCGCCTGCGGCGTCCCCGGTGTCGTCGCCCCCGAGGCCGCGCGGCTGCGGCTGGCGGTGCTGGTGCATCTGCCGCTGGCCGACGAGACGGGGCTCGCCCCCGCCGACGCGGCGGAGCTGGACGACCGTGAGCGCCGGACGCTGCGCGCCGTGCCCGCGGTCGTGGCCACCAGCGCGTGGGCGGCGCGGCGGCTCGTACACCACCACGGGCTCGCCCCTGAGCGGGTCCATGTGGCCGCGCCCGGCGCCGACATCGCGCCTCTGGCGACGGGGCCGGGGGACGGTTCGCGGCTGCTCTGCGTGGCCACCGTCACCCCGCGCAAGGGTCAGCACCGGCTGGTGGAGGCCCTGGCGGCCCTCGCCGACCTGCCATGGAGCTGTGTCTGCGCGGGCGGGCTCGACCAGGATCCCGGCTATGTCGCCGGGGTGCGGGAGCTGATCGGGCGGCACGGTCTGGGCGACCGGGTGCGGCTGGCGGGACCGCTGGCCGGCGAGGAGCTGGCCGGGCGGTACGCCGCCGCCGATCTGCTGGTGCTCGCGTCGGACGCCGAGACGTACGGCATGGCGGTGACCGAGGCACTGGCGCGCGGTGTGCCCGTACTGACGACGGACGTGGGCGGGCTCCCCGAGGCCGTCGGGCAGGCCCCCGACGGCGCCGTACCGGGGGTGCTGGTACCGCCCCAGGACCCGGCGGCGCTCACGGCGGCGCTGCGCGGCTGGCTCGAAGAGCCGGACACCCGGCGGGCGCTGACGGCCGCGGCGCGCGGGCGGCGCACCGCGCTGGACGGGTGGGGGACGACATCACGGAGTCTGGCCGGTGCGCTGGAACAGCTCCGTCAGGAAACCGGGAGGGCCGCGTGACCACTTCAGAAGCTCCGCGTTCGGAAGCGACCCGTTATGCCCCCGCGTGGCTGGAGCTGCGCGAGGGCGCGGACGGGGCCGCGCGCGCGACGGAACTCCTCGACACGCTGCGCGGCAGACTGGCCGGGCCCGCCGGTAACGGCGAACGGGCCCTGGTGATCCACGATCTGGGGTGCGGCACCGGCTCCATGGGGCGCTGGCTCGCCCCGAAGCTGGCCGGACCGCAGCGCTGGGTCCTGCACGACCACGACCCCGAGCTGCTGGAGCTGGCCGCGGCGCGGACGCCCCGTACGGCCGCCGACGGCAGCCGGGTCACGGTCGCCACCGAGCGCCGCGACCTCGCGGAGCTGACGGCGGACGGGCTGGCCGGCGCCTCGCTGGTGACGGCCTCCGCGCTGCTGGACGTGCTCACCCGCGAGGAGGTGGACGCGCTCGCCGCCGCCTGCGCGGGGGCGGGCTGCCCGGCGCTGCTGGCGCTCTCCGTGGTGGGCCGGGTCGAGCTGAGCCCGGCCGATCCGCTCGACGCGGAGCTGGCCGAGGCGTTCAACGCGCACCAGCGGCGGGCCGAGCACGGCCGGAGCATGCTGGGGCCCGACGCCGTCGCGGTGGCCGCCGCCGCCTTCGCGCGGTGCGGGGCGACCGTACGGGTGCAGGCGAGCCCGTGGCGGCTGGGCGCCGCCGAGTCGGCGCTCACGGCCGAGTGGCTGCGCGGCTGGGTCGGCGCGGCCTGTGAGCAGCGGCCGGATCTCGCGGCGCCCGCCGAGGAGTATCTGCGACGCCGTCTGGAGCAGTGCGAGGCGGGCGTGTTGCGGGTGGTCGTGCACCACAGCGATCTGCTGGCGCTCCCCCGGACGGGCGGCGTCAGGTGACGGCGCGGGGTGCCGGGACCCCGCGTACGCCGAGGTACGGAGTCCGCGGGGCGCTGCGGGGGCGGCTCGGGATGGTCGCCGGGGCGGTCATCCTCGGGGTGCTGGTGTGGCAGCTCGGCACCGGTCCGCTGGTGGACGGGGTGCGCGGGATCGACGGTCCCACGCTGCTCGCCGCGGTCGGACTCGGTCTGGTCACCACCGTGTGCAGCGCCTGGCGCTGGTGTCTGGTCGCGCGTGGTCTGGGTATCCGGCTGCCGCTGCGCGACGCCGTCGCGGACTACTACCGGGCGCTGTTCCTGAACGCGGCGCTGCCCGGCGGGGTCCTCGGTGATGTGCACCGTGCGGTACGGCACGGGCGGAGCGCCGGTGATGTCGGCCGGGGTGTCCGCGCGGTCGTCCTCGAACGGGTCGCGGGCCAGGTCGTGCTGGTGGCGGTCGGGGTGACGCTGCTGGCCTGGTGGCCGTCCGCGGCTCCGGCGGCGGCGCGCCGGGCGGTGCTGGAGACGCTCGGGACGCCGGGCGCGCTGATGGTGCTCGCCGTGCTCGCCGTGCTCGCCGCCCTGGTGGCCGTGGCCGCCGGGCGGCGGCGCACGGCGCCCGCCCTCTCGCGGCGGCGCCGTGCGATGCGGACGGCGCTCGCCGAGGTACGGCTCGGGCTGCTCGCCCGGCGGAGCTGGCCGGGGGTGGCGGGCGCGTCGGTGGTGGTGCTGGCCGGGTTCCTCGCCACGTTTCTGCTCGCCGCCCGGGCCGCGGGGGTGACGGCGCCCGCGGCCGAGCTGCTGCCCCTGATGGTGCTGGCGCTGCTCGCGATGGCGCTACCGCTGAACGTCGGCGGCTGGGGGCCCCGGGAGGGCGCCACCGCCTGGGCTTTCGGGGCCGCGGGTCTGGGCGCCGCCCAGGGGCTGACCGTCGCCGTGGTGTACGGGGTGCTCTCGCTCGCCGCGAGCCTGCCGGGGCTCGGGGTGCTCGCCGTCCAGTGGTGGGCCGGGGTGCGGCGTGGCCAGGTCGAGTTCGAAGAGGGTGTCCTCGCCGAGGGCGGTGCGCCGGGCCGGGGGGCGCAGGGCGTCGCGCATCACCGGCGTACCGGCGAAGCGGAGCCCGGGGACACCGTCGCCGAGCAGGACCGGCGCGACGGTGACGTACAGCCGGTGCAGGGCCTGTTCGTGGAGGAAGCGGGAGACGGTGACACCGCCGCCCTCGACCAGCACCCGGCCCAGGCCGCGCCGCGCGAGTACGCGCACCAGGTTGCCGGGGGCGAACGCGGCACTGTCCGGCAGGGTCAGCACCTCCACGCCGGGGACGGCGTCCCCGGGGGTGTGCCCGCGCTCGCGGCCGGCGGCCACCACCCACAGGGTGGGGGCTGACCCGTCGGTGAACACCTTGCGATGCGGCGGTACCCGGCGGTGCGGGTCGAGGACGACCCGTACAGGGTGGGGCCCGGCGCAGGCGCGCACCGTGAGCTGGGGGTCGTCGGCGACGGCCGTCCCGGCTCCGACGACCACGGCGTCGGCGAGGGCGCGCAGGCGGTGGAGGTGACGGCGGTCCTCCTCGCCGGTGACGTAGTCGGCGTCTCCGGTACGGGTCGCGATGAAGCCGTCGAGGCTCTGGCCGAGCTGGGCGAAGGTGAGACGCGGTCCGGCCAGGCAGAGCGGCAGATAGCGGTCGGCCAGCTCCCGCGCGCCGGGCGAGGCGTCCCGGTTCCAGCGCCGTCCGCCGCCGGTGTCCGTGACAAGGCCGGCGGCGTCGGCGTCCGCCTCGGTCCTGACGGTACGGAGCAGCTCCCATGCCGTGTCGGTGTCCAGCTCCGTCGGGAACTTCGCCGATGCGGACGGCTCGGCGCGACGGTGGCCGGTCATCGGGACTCCTGGCGGGTGAGGAGGGAGAGATAGTCGCCGAAGGAGTCGACCAGTGCGGCCAGCAGTTCCTTTCCCTTCGCGGCGGACGCCCGCGAGGGCCGGCCTATGACACCGGACCGGGTATAGGCGGCCATGCCGAGTGTGAGGAGATGCTTCCGGTCGTCGGCGACGCAATCGGAGGTCTCATAACCGGGCCGTACAAGTTCGGGATGGGCGTGCAGCAGGATGGATGTCTCGACTTCACCCGCGTGCATATCGCTGTGCGAAGAGGTCTCCACGCCCGCTCGGGTCCTTGCCGTGTCCCAGTCGGCCGATCCCGGGAAAAGCGCCATGTGCGTTCCGCTGCCGGCGGATTCCTGAACCACGTTGCGCAGTACGTAATTTCCACCGTGTGCGTTCACCAGAATCAGGGAGTTTATTCCGGACCGGCGGAGGGATCCCGCGATGTCGCGGACGACGGCGTGGAGCGTGGCGGCGGAAATGCTCACGGTCCCCGGCCAGTCGGCGTGTTCGTGCGAGCAGGAGACGGTGATCGGCGGGAGCGCGTGGACCGGGTGGGCGGCGGCTATCTCACGGGCGATGGTGCAGGCCACGACCGTATCCGTCACCAGCGGGAGGTACGCGCCGTGTTGCTCGAAGCTGCCGACGGGGAGGATGGCGGCCCGGGGCCGCGCGGCCCGTACGTCCTCCGTCGTCTCCCGGGGCAGCAGACCGGCCGTCACCGGTGGCGTTCCCGAACCGTTCATGTTTTCCGGCCTCTCTTTCCGTGTGGGTATCGACGGGAGCAGACTACGCGGCAATGGCGTGGTGATCGCCCGAACGTGATGAAGGCGACCGTCGGTTGATGCCCTTTTACCTTTCTTCCCGTACCCGGGGAGCCGTTCAGCGGATATGATTGGGGCATGACAGACAGTGATGGCGTGTGCCTCGAAAGTACTCGTTCATCAGGTGTCGAACGAGCGGCGAAAGTACGGCTGTCCACCGTGCACGGAGACTTTCTCGCAGTCGGCTACCTGGACCGTAATCGCGGGGATGAACAAATAGCCCTGGTATACGGCGATGTCGCGGGGGACGGAGCCCTCACCCGTGTGCATTCGGAGTGTCTGACCGGGGACGCCTTCGGCTCCAAGCACTGCGAGTGCGGGGAACAGCTCGGTGCGGCGCTGGACGCCATCGTGCGCGAGGGGCGCGGCGTACTCCTCTATCTCCAGGGCCATGAAGGGCGCGGGATCGGCCTGTTGGCAAAGTTGCGGGCGATGCAGCTCCAGTCGGAGGGCCTGGACACGGTCGAGGCCAACCTCGCCCTCGGGCTGCCGGCCGATGCCCGGGACTACCGGGTGGCGGCGGAGATGCTGCACGATCTGGGGGTGCGCTCGGTACGGCTGCTGTCGAACAACCCGCGCAAGAGCGAGGCGTTGCTGCGGTACGGCATCAAGGTCGCCGAGCAGGTTCCGCTGCTGATACCGCCGCGCGAGGAGAACCTCTCGTATCTGCGGACCAAGCGGGAGCGGATGGACCATCATCTGCCGCATCTGGACGGCCTCGTGTACGAGGGCGTTCCCGTTGAATCCTCGAACGCGGCGGACGCCGTGACCGCGGTGAAGGCCGTGAACGCCGTGAACGCCGCGGCCGATCTGTCCGGCTGAGCGGCACCGTCCGCGCACCGTCTCCGTCACCGCCCCTGTGCCGCCTCCGCGCCGTCCCGGTCAGCGGACGCGGCGCGGCGGCGGCGGTCCTCCCCCGGCCAGCGGGGAGCGGGCCAGTTCGACACAGCCGGCCGCGATCAGGCCGATCGCGGTGAGTTCGGGCAGCAGCCACCAGCCGGTGCGTACGGTCTCGCCGTAGAGGGTCACGCCGTACGCGATGCTGATCAGCGCGTCGCCGAGGGTGAGCATCGGCTGGGAGGCGGCCAGCGAGCCCGCCTGGAGGGCGTTCTGGGGCAGGAAGAGCGCGCCCACCCCGGCCACCGCCATGGCGTAGAGCTGCCAGGAGGCGAAGAGCGCGCCGGGCCCGCCGTGGTCGAGACGGGCCACGGCGTCCTTCATCAGGGCGGCGGTCAGCGCGTATCCGCAGGCGGCGGCGAGGCCGAGGAGCGCGGCGCGCGGATTGCCGCGCAGCCGCAGCGCCCAGAAGATCACCAGGGCCTCGAAGACCCCGGTGAGCAGCAGCGCCATGATCCAGGCGGTCCCGTGGACGCTCTCGGAGCCGCCGCCGGGGGCCGCGGAGGCGAGCCCGAGGGCCAGACCGCAGGTGACGGCGGCTGCCCCGTACCAGATGGAGCGGGGCAGCCGGACCTTGAAGAGCCGCCCGGCGAGCAGCAGGGTGGCGGGCAGTTCGATGACGAAGATCGGCTGGACCACGGCGATCGGCCCGGTCGCGAGCGCCACCGCCTGGCAGACGGCGGCCACCAGCACCAGACCGATCCCCGCCAGCCAGACCGGTTGGCGCAGCAGCTTGCCGATCAGCGAGAGACGCATCGCCTGGGAGTCGGGGACGGTGGCCGCGGCGCGGCGCTGGAGCACCGCGGCGGAGCCGTTGCTGACCGCGGTCAGAATGGCGAACAGGACACTGATCACCGGCCCATCATGCGGGCGCCGCCGACCGGATCCGTTCTCATCCCGGTGCTGCGCCGCAGGTCCGGGGCCGAACGGGGGACACGGGCCCGCCGCCTCCCCGGTACGCTGCGGCGCGTGCCCCGCAGACATCCCGCCCCGCCGCCCGCGCCCCTCCCCCAGCGGGACGGCGTCGATCCCGTACGGCTGCGGCTGCCCCCGGATCCGGACGGGCGGTGGGCGACCGTACGGGACCATCTGGTGGCCCGGTTCGGGGACGCGGTCGGCGCAGGGCGCGTGGAGACGATGGTGCGGGAGGGCCGGTTCGTCGGGGAGGGCGGGCCGGTCGGCGCGCAGGAGCCGTACGCCGCCGGGCGGTACATCTGGTTCCACCGGGACTTCGCCCCCGAGGAGCGGGTGCCGTTCGAGGTCGGGGTGGTGTACCGGGACGAGCGGATCGTCGTCGCGGACAAGCCGCACTTCCTGGCCACCACCCCGCGCGGCCGGCATGTCACCGAGACCGCGCAGGCGCGGCTGCGGCGTGAGCTGGCGCTGCCGGCGCTCCAGCCCGCGCACCGGCTCGACCGGCTGACGGCGGGGCTGGTGCTCTTCGTCGTACGGGCCAGGGACCGGGGCGCGTACCAGACGATGTTCCGGGACCGGCTGGTGCGCAAGGAGTACGAGGGGGTGGCGCCGTACGACCCGGCGGTGGCGCTGCCCGTGACCGTGCGCGGCCGGATCGAGAAGGAGCGCGGGGTGATCGCCGCGCGGGTGGTGGCGGGTGAGCCCAACGCGGAGAGCCGGATCGAGCTGCTGGAGCACCGGGGCGGGCACGGCCGCTACCGGTTGGTGCCGGTGACCGGCCGTACCCATCAGCTCCGGGTCCATATGGACGGTCTCGGGCTGCCGCTCCTGGACGACCCGGTCTATCCGGTCGTCCAGGAGAGCGCCCGCGACGACTACGGGCGCCCGCTGCAACTCCTCGCCAGGTTGCTGGAGTTCACCGATCCGCTGACCGGAGAGGAGCACCGGTTCGAGAGCCGGCTGCGGCTGCGCCCGCTCTGAGCGGCGCCGTCGGTCCCAGTGGCCGCGCCCTCGGTGGCCGTGCTCCCGGTCGCCGTGCTCCCGGTCGCCGCGCCCTCAGTGGCCGCGCCGGATCCACTCCGACAGGTGGGGCGCCTCGTCACCGATGGTCGTCGGGTCGCCGTGGCCCGTCCGTACCACCGTCTCCGGTGGCAGGGTGAGAAGCCGGTCGCGGATCGAGTCGATGATGGTCGGGAAGTGCGAGAACGACCGTCCGGTGGCGCCCGGACCGCCCTGGAAGAGGGTGTCGCCGGTGAAGACCGTCGCCGCCTCGGGGGCGTACAGGCAGACCGCGCCCGGCGCGTGCCCCGGTGTGTGGAGCACGGTCAGGGCGGTGCCGGCGACGGCGATCGTGGCGCCGTCGGTCAGTTCGCCGTCCGGCAGCCGGTCGGGGTGGGTCAGCTTCCACAGCGGCAGGTCGTCGGGGTGCAGCAGGACCGGCGCGCCGGTGGCGGCGGCGAGCGCGGGGGCCGCGTCGATGTGGTCGTTGTGCGCATGGGTGCAGACGATCGCGCGCAGCGTCCGGCCGTTCAGCGCGGCCTCGATGGCGATGGCGTCGTGGGCGGCGTCGATGACGATCGCCTCGGAGTCGTCACCGACGATCCAGACGTTGTTGTCGACGTCCCAGGTGCCGCCGTCGAGCGCGAAGGTGCCGGAGGTGACGAGATGGTCGATGCGTACGGACATCAGAGGACCACCACCGAGCGCAGGACGTCACCCTCGTGCATCCGCTCGAACGCCTTCTCGATGTCGTCGAGGCCGATGGTCTCGGTGACGAACGCGGCGAGGTCGATCCGGCCCTGCTGGTGGAGGTCGACGAGCATCGGGAAGTCGCGGGAGGGCAGGCAGTCCCCGTACCAGGAGGACTTGAGGGCGCCGCCGCGGCCGAACACGTCGAGCAGCGGCAGTTCGAGCTTCATCTCCGGGGTGGGGACGCCGACCAGGACGACGGTGCCGGCCAGATCGCGGGCGTAGAACGCCTGCCGGTACGTCTCCGGACGGCCGACCGCCTCGATGACGACGTCCGCGCCGTTGCCGCCGGTCAGCTCGCGGATCGCCTCGACGGCGTCGTGGGAGCGGGAGTTGACGGTGTGGGTGGCGCCCATCGTGAGCGCCGTCGCCAGCTTGCGGTCGTCGATGTCGACGGCGATGATCCGGGCCGCGCCCGCGAGCCGCGCGCCGACGATCGCCGCGTCACCGACGCCGCCGCAGCCGATGACAGCGACGGAGTCGCCGCGTCCGACCTGTCCGGTGTTGATCGCGGCGCCGATGCCCGCCATCACACCGCAGCCGAGGAGACCGGCGACGGACGGGGAGACCGTGGGGTCGACCTTGGTGCACTGGCCGGCCGCGACCAGCGTCTTCTCGGCGAAGGCGCCGATGCCGAGCGCCGGGGACAGCTCCGTGCCGTCGGTCAGCGTCATCTTCTGCCGGGCGTTGTGCGTGTCGAAGCAGTACTGGGGGCGGCCGCGCCTGCATGCCCGGCAGGTGCCGCACACCGCACGCCAGTTGAGGATCACGAAGTCGCCGGGGGCGACCTCCGTGACGCCCTCGCCGACCGACTCGACCACACCGGCGGCCTCATGGCCGAGGAGGAAGGGGAACTCGTCGTTGATCCCGCCCTGCTTGTAGTGCAGATCGGTGTGGCACACACCGCACGCCTGCACCTTCACCACGGCCTCGCCGGGGCCGGGGTCGGGTACGACGATCGTCTCGACCCGTACCGGCTCGTTCTTGCCGGGGGCGATGACCCCTTGCACCTGCTGCGCCATGCCAGGACCTGCCTTTCGTCATACCTGATGACATACCGGGGGACCGGAGGCGCCCCGGAGCGTTCTCCGTTTCCCTCCCCCACTATCCCGTGTGCCGGGGCTCCGGAGTGACGGAAGGTCCCGTGGTGGCTCGTCAGGGCGCCAGAACGTCCAGTTCTTCGAGGGCGCCGACGGCGATCTCCCTGGTCAGCTCCTCGGCGCGGACGAAGTCGCCCTCCCGTACCGCCTCCGCGAGCTGGACGTGCAGGGTGACGGCGGCGGGGTCGGGGTCGTCGAACATCACCTGATGCCGTGTGCGGCCCGTGAGGACCTCGGCGACCACATCACCGAGCCGGGCGAACATCTCGTTGCCCGAGGCGTTGAGGACCACCCGGTGGAAGGCGATGTCATGGACCAGGTACTCCCCCAGCCGGCCCCCGCGCGAGGTGGCGACCATGCCGAGCGCCTGCTCGGTGAGGGCGGCGCACTGCTCAGGTGTGGCGTGCCGGGCGGCGAGACCGGCGGCGACCGGTTCGACCGCCGAGCGCAGTGTGGTCAGCGAGCGGAGCTGGCGGGGGCGGTCGGGCCCGGCGAGGCGCCAGCGGATGACGCGCGGATCGTAGACGTTCCACTCCTCGGTGGGCCGTACGGTCACACCGACCCGGCGCCGGGACTCCACCAGGTGCATGGATTCGAGGACGCGGACCACTTCCCGGACCACGGTCCGGGAGACGTCGAAGCGCTGGGCGACGTCGTCCGTACGGACGACGTCGCCCGGGGGGTACTCGCCCGACGTGATCGCGAGACCGAGGGTGTCCAGCACACGGGTATGCAAGCCCCGGCCTTCTGTGGTCATGCGGCAAAGCCTACGGGGCGCGACCCAAGAGTAAAAAGTACGACGTTTAGATCACAACCTCTTGAATATGTCGTACCTAATAGGTTTCAGTGGCGCGACGGACCGATGTCCGCGTCCGCGTCCGCGCGGGACCGATGTCGAAGAAGACAGCGAGGCATGACATGAACACCCCCCACGTCGTCGTGGTGATGGGCGTGGCAGGGACCGGCAAGACCACGGTCGGCCCCCTGCTCGCCGCCGCGCTGGGCGTCCCGTACGCCGAGGGCGACGACTTCCATCCGCCGGAGAACATCGCCAAGATGTCCGCCGGCACCCCGCTGGAGGACGCCGACCGGTGGCCCTGGCTGGACGCCATAGGCGCCTGGGCCCATGACCGGGCCGGACTCGGCGGGGTGGTCAGCAGCTCCGCGCTCAAGCGCGCCTACCGCGACCGGCTGCGGGCCGCCGCGCCCGGCGCCGTCTTCCTCCACCTCGTCGGCGAGCGCTCGCTCGTCGAACAGCGGATGTCCGAACGCAAGGGGCATTTCATGCCCACCGCGCTGCTCGACTCGCAGTACGCGGCGCTGGAGAACCTGGGGGCCGACGAGACGGGTGTCGCCGTCGACGTGTCGGGCACCCCCGGGGAAATCACCGAACGAGCCGTCGCCGCGCTGCGCCGGCTCGAAAGCTGAAGGAAGTTCCCGTGATACCCGTGACCGGTCTCAGTGTCGAGACACTGGCAGCGGATGCCGCAGAGCCCATCACCTCGGCGGGCAACGCCCAGCTGGGCCTCGCCGTCCTCGGCGGCATCGCCGTCATCGTCCTGCTCATCACCGTCTTCAAACTCCACGCCTTCCTGGCCCTCACGCTCGGCTCGCTGGCGCTCGGCGCCTTCGCGGGCGCCCCGCTGGACAAGGTCATCACCAGCTTCTCCACCGGGCTGGGCTCCACGGTCGCCGGGGTGGGCGTGCTGATCGCGCTCGGCGCCATCCTCGGAAAGCTGCTCGCGGACTCCGGCGGCGCCGACCAGATCGTCGATACGATCCTCGCCAGGACGAGCGGGCGGGCGATGCCCTGGGCGATGGTCCTGATCGCCTCGGTGATCGGGCTGCCGCTCTTCTTCGAGGTCGGCATCGTGCTGCTGATCCCGGTGGTGCTGCTCGTCGCCAAGCGCGGCAACTACTCGCTGATGCGGATCGGCATCCCGGCGCTGGCCGGGCTCTCCGTGATGCACGGGCTGATCCCCCCGCACCCGGGGCCGCTGGTCGCGATCGACGCGATCGGCGCCGACCTCGGGGTCACGCTGGCGCTGGGTGTGGTCGTCGCCATCCCGACCGTGATCATCGCGGGACCGCTGTTCTCACGGTACGCGGCCCGCTGGGTGGACCTTCCGGCGCCCGAGTCGATGATTCCGCAGCGCACCTCGGACGATCTGGCGAAGCGCCCCAGCTTCGGCGCGACCGTCGCCACCGTGCTGCTGCCCGTGGTGATGATGCTGGCCAAGGCGCTTGTCGACATCGTCGTGGACGACCCGGAGCACACCGTCCAGCGGATCGCGGACGTGGTCGGCTCCCCGCTGATCGCGCTGCTGGCCGCCGTACTGGTGGGGATCTTCACGCTGGGCCGCGCGGCCGGGTTCACCAAGGGCCGGATCTCCACCACCGTGGAGAAGTCGCTCGGCCCGATCGCGGGCGTGCTGATGATCGTCGGCGCCGGCGGCGGCTTCAAGCAGACCCTGATCGACTCCGGGGTGGGCCAGATGGTCCTGGACCTCTCCAAGGACTGGGCGATCCCCGCGCTGCTGCTGGGCTGGCTGATCGCCGTCGTGATCCGGCTCGCCACCGGCTCGGCGACGGTGGCGACCATCTCGGCCGCCGGCCTGGTGGCGCCGCTGGCGGCGGACATGTCCACCACGCACGCCGCGCTGCTGGTGCTGGCGATCGGCGCGGGCTCGGTCTTCTTCAGCCATGTGAACGACGCCGGGTTCTGGCTGGTGAAGGAGTACTTCGGGATGAGCGTCGGGCAGACGCTCAAGACCTGGTCGGTGATGGAGACGATCATCTCCGTGGTCGGCCTCGGGTCCGTTCTGCTGCTGTCGCTGATCGTCTAGTGCCTCTGCGAGGAACGCCCGCGGCCCGTGAGACCGGGCCGCGGGCGTTTGTCGTACTCGGTCCGTCGTCCTCAGACGGAGGCCGTCTGCGCCGACTCGGCCACCTTCTCCAACTGGAACGCCTCGTTCCCGAGCCCGATCCGGGCGTGCACCTCGGGCTTGACCGAGCGCAGGACCACTCCGTACACGAGACCCGCGGCCAGGGCGACGCCGATGATCGCGGGCAGGATCCAGCTCAGCGCGGAGCCGGGGCCCGCGTCGATCAGGACGCCGAAGTCCTTTACGGTGTAGAAGGCGATCGCCAGGAGCGCGACGATGGCCAGCCCGGAGGAGACCAGCCGCGGGGCGTGGGCGCGTCCGGCGCCGCGCTTGACGAAGAAGGCGATGACGGCGCAGGAGGCGAGCGCCATCAGGGTGATGATGCCGAGCGCGCCGACACTGCCCATCCAGGTGAACAGGCGCAGCACCGGCGCCGTCGGGTCACCGGCCGGCTTGTCGTCGGTGAGGGCGAAGGCGGCGATGGCGGCCACGGAGATCAGGGACTGGAGGACGGAGCCGGAGGCGGGCGCCCCGCTGGCCCGGGTGGTACGGCCGAAGGTGGCGGGCAGCAGCCCCTCGCGGCCCATGGCGAAGGCGTAGCGGGCGACGACGTTGTGGAAACTGAGCAGCGCGGCGAACATGCCCGTCACGAACAGGACGTGCAGCACATCGGCGAAGGTGGCGCCGAGCCGCGCCTCGGTGAGTCCGAAGAGCAGGCCGGGGCCCTGTTCCGCCGAGGCCTTCACGATCGAGCCGGGTCCGGCGGCGACGGTCAGGGCCCAGGCGCTGAAGGCCAGGAACAGCGAGGCGTAGCCGACGGCCAGGAACATCACACGGGAGACGACGATCTGGGGGCGGTTGGTCTCCTCCGCGTACACGGGGGCCTGTTCACAGCCGACGAAGGCGGCGACGCAGAAGCAGAGCGCGGTGCCGAAGCCGGCGCCCGTGACGGTGCCGGGATCGAAGGCCGTGAAGGACAGGCCCTCGGGGCCCGGGGAGGAGAGGGTGGCGACGTCGAAGATGACCACGAGGACGCACTCGACGGCCAGCAGCACCCCGAGGACCTTGGCGTTGAGGTCGATCTTCAGCCAGCCGAGGTACCCGACGACCGCGGCGGCGCCGAGGGCCGGGACCCACCAGGGCACGGAGACGTCCAGATAGGTGGCGAGGAGCCCGGAGACCTCGAAGCCGAGCAGACCGTAGACGGCGAACTGCATGGCGCTGTACGCGACGAGCGCGAGGAGGGAGGCTCCGGCGCCCGCCGTCGGGCCGAGGCCGCGGGCGATGTACGCGTAGAAGGCGCCGGCGTTGTGGACGTGCCGGCTCATCTCCGCGTACCCGAAGCTGAAGAGCACGAGGACGATGCCGAGGATCACGTAGAGCAGCGGCTGGCCGACGATGCCCATGACGCCGAAGACGGTGGGCATGACGCCGGCGACCACCAGCATCGGCGCGCTCGCGGCGAGCACGGAGAGCAGCAGGCCCACCGTGCCGAGCCGGTTGGCGCGCAGCGCGCGGTCCTGCCCTTTGTACGTGTTGATCTCAGCGGTGCTCGGTCTGCCCGTCGACATGACAGGGGTGTCCTCTCGGAGTTCGGTAGCGCGGATCGGAACATGCGGAACAGCGGGGGTCGTTCGGAGCGGGTCGTACGGAGCCGGTCGTACGGAGCCGGTCGTACGGGACGGCCGTTCAGGCGGAGCCGAGCGCGGTGTCGCGCGCGGCGAGGAACGCGGTGTGCGGGTCGTGGTCCGGGTAGGCCCAGGGCGCCGGGGTGATGTGGCGGCCGATGCGGTGGAAGAGCGCGGCGGACTCGGCGAGCCGTCCGTCGTGGAACAGGGCGTGGGCCAGGAAGTTCAGGTCCACGCGGTTGCGTGGATGCTCCTCGCCCTCCCACTCCAGCCACCAGTCGAACGCGCCCTTGAGGACCTGGCGGGAGCGCCGTCCGGTCCAGTGCCCGGAGGCCGCGGGGTCGGCGGGCTCGTGTCCGGTGGCGGCGAGCACGCGGTAGCGCTCGGCGTGGGCGACGACGGGGAGCACGGAGAGCGGCGAGTCCGCGGGGGCCTGTTCTGCGGCCCAGGACGCGAAGTCGTAGACCTCGTGGAAGGCCTCGCGGCCGGGTTCGGTGGGGCGTTCGGCGAGCCGGGCCGCCATCAGGTGGTGCGCGTGGTGGTGGTCGGGGTGGCGGGTCCTGACCTCGTCGAAGAAGCGGGAGGTCTCTTCCTCGGTGCCGAGGGTGCGAGCGAGGAGCAGCAGGCCGAGCCAGGGGGTGGGGTCGGCGGGGGACCGCCGGATCGCTTCACGGCAGGCGTCCCTGGCGCGCTGTTCCCGCGCCCGGTCCTTGCTGTCCCGGGTGGCGCCGCCGTCCCTGCCGCCGGTACGGCCGCCGTCCTTCCCGCCGGTACGGCCACCGTCCTTCCCGCCGTCCTTCCCGCCGTCCTTGCCGTGGAGTACGGCGAGGACGTCGGCGCAGGCGAGCAGGGTGGCCGCGTCGGCGCTGTCGGGTTCGGCGAGGAGCCAGTCACCGGCCCAGGTGGCGGCGCCGGCGGCCTGGGCGAGCACGATGACGCGATGACCGCGCCGGTCCCAGTCGTCGCCGGTGGCGGCGAGCAGAGTGCGCGCTCGGGACCAGCGGCCTTGGGCCAACTGATCTCTCACGGCGCCCAGTTCGGCGTCGTCGAGGGCCGGATCGAAGAACTGGGCGGAGCGTAAGTTCCGTTGGGCCCGTCTTCGGGAACGGCCCAGGGGTGGCGGAGGCGGGGGCATTCCGCGTAATCCTCCAGGGCACATGTTCGAGCGATGATCGCGCACAGCCAACCGGAGGTAACGCTCCGCGTCAAGAGCCTATTTGTTACGTAGCCCCGCCAACTGGCCTACAGGGCAACGGCGTTGACACCTCGGGCATGACCCGTCCGGGGCCCGCCCGGACCGCGTCCGAGGCGCGGACGGCCGGGCGGGCCAGCCGTGACCTGCGAGTACGCCGGTCAACTGGCCGCCTGCGCACGGAGGTTGGGTCAGCCGATGTCGCGGGCCGCGGCCCGTCCCGCCGTACGCCCCGAGAAGATGCAGCCGCCCAGAAATGTGCCCTCCAGCGAGCGGTAGCCGTGCACCCCGCCGCCGCCGAACCCGGCCGCCTCGCCCGCCGCGTAGACCCCGGGCAGCGGGTCGCCCGCCGCGGTGAGCACCCGCGAGGACAGATCGGTCTCCAGGCCGCCGAGGGACTTGCGGGTCAGGATGTTCAGCCGTACGGCGACGAGCGGGCCCGCCTTCGGGTCGAGGATGCGGTGCGGGGGCGCGGTACGGATCAGCTTGTCGCCGAGGAACTTCCGGGCGCCCCGGATCGCCGTGACCTGAAGGTCCTTGGTGAAGGGGTTGGCGATCTCGCGGTCGCGCGCGGTGATCTCACGGCGCAGCGCGGCCTCGTCGATCAGCGGCTCCTCGGTGAGCGCGTTCATGCCGCGCACCAGGGCGCCGAGGTCCCGCTCGACGACGAAGTCGGCGCCCTTGTCCATGAACGCCCGTACGGGTCCCGGGACATCGGCGCGTGCCCGCCCGAGCACATCGCGGACGGACCTGCCGGTGAGGTCCGGGTTCTGCTCGGAGCCCGAGAGCGCGAACTCCTTGCCGATGATGCGCCGGTCGAGCACGAACCAGGTGTGTTCGTGGCCGGAGCGCATGATGTGCTCCAGTGTGCCGAGCGTGTCGAAGCCGGGGAAGAGCGGCACGGGCAGCCGCTTGCCGCGCGCGTCCAGCCAGAGCGAGGAGGGCCCCGGCAGGATGCGGATGCCGTGCCGGGCCCAGATCGGGTTCCAGTTCTCGATGCCCTCGGTGTAGTGCCACATCCGGTCGCCGTTGATGTGGTGCGCGCCCGCCGCCTCCGCGATGCCGAGCATCAGCCCGTCGACATGCGCGGGGACCCCGGAGAGCAGCTTCCTGGGCGGGGTGCCGAGCCGCTCGGGCCACTGGGCGCGCACCAGGTCGTGGTTGCCGCCGATGCCGCCCGAGGTGACGATCACGGCCTGGGCGCGCAGCGAGAAGGCGCCGGTGACCGTACGGCTGCTCGCGGTGCCACGAGGGACGTCGCTGGGTTCCAGGGTCTCGCCGGTCACGGTGTCCACGGCGCCCGCCGTCGAGCCGAGGCCGGTGACGCGGTGGCGGAAGCGGAAGGTCACCAGGCCCCGGGCGACGCCCGCGCGCACCCGCCGCTCGAAGGGTGCGACGACGCCGGGTCCGGTGCCCCAGGTGATGTGGAAGCGCGGTACGGAGTTGCCGTGGCCGGTCGCGTCGTACCCGCCGCGCTCAGCCCAGCCCACCACCGGGAAGAACCGCATGCCCTGGCCGTGCAGCCAGGAGCGCTTCTCGCCCGCCGCGAAGTCGACGTACGCCTCGGCCCACTTGCGCGGCCAGTGGTCCTCGGGACGGTCGAACCCGGCCGTACCGAGCCAGTCCTGGAGGGCGAGGTCGCGGCTGTCCTTGACGCGGAGTCTGCGCTGTTCGGGCGAGTCGACGAAGAAGAGCCCGCCGAAGGACCAGTGCGCCTGCCCGCCGATCGACCCCTCGGGCTCCTGGTCGAGGACGATGACGGAGCGGCCCGCGTCGACCAGTTCGGCGGTGGCGACCAGGCCCGCGAGGCCGGCCCCGATCACGATCACATCGGCGTCGTACGCCATGGTTTCCATCCTTCACGGGCCGGGCGGGTGAGTGGTCCGATCTTCCGTACGGGCGAGTAACGAGTCAACTGGTTGGATGGACGCCATGAGTGCCGCGGACGAGATCCTGGACATAGTCGACGAGAACGATCACGTCATCGGGCAGGCGCCGCGCGGGGAGGCCTATGCGAAGGGCCTGATCCACCGCTGTGTCTTCGTGTTCGTACGCGACCCGGAGGGCCGGGTCTTCGTCCACCGCAGAACGCCGGTCAAGCTGGCCTTCCCCTCGATGTACGACATGTTCGTGGGCGGGGTCGTCGGCACGGGCGAGGGGTACGACGAGGCGGCGCTGCGCGAGGCGGAGGAGGAGCTGGGGGTGTCGGGGCTCGACCGCCCCGTACCGCTGTTCTCGTTCCTCTACACGTCCGCCGAGCCCGGCGGGTGCCGCTGGTGGTCGCGGGTGTACGAGGTGGTCTGCGCGCTGCCGGTGCGGCCCCAGGTGGAGGAGATCGCCTGGCACGCCTTCGTCCCGGAGGAGGAGCTGGAGCGCCGGCTGGCCGGCGGGCCCGGCGGGTGGGCGTGGGTGCCGGACGGCGTCGAGGCGTACGAACGGCTCAAGGCGCTGCGCGCGGGGCCCACGCCACGCGCGTAGGGTGCGGCGGGTGATCGACTTTGCACGGAGCCTCCGGCTGTGGTTCTCGCCCCGGCGGATCGGCGAGGAGGGCACGACCCCCGACTACCGCTTCTCGCTGGCCAACGAGCGGACGTTTCTGGCCTGGATCCGAACGGCGCTCGCGCTGGTCGGCGGCGGGTTCGCGGTCGACCAGTTCCTGCCCGACCTGCGCTGGGGCGTACGGGCCGGGCTCTCGGTGGCCCTGCTCGCGGCGGGGGCGCTGTGCGCGCTGCGCGCGGTCAACCACTGGGTGCGGTGCGAGCGGGCGATGCGGCGCGGTGAGGACCTGCCGGTCTCCGCCTTTCCCACGCTGCTGAGCCTGGCGGTGGGGGTGGTCGCGGTGGCGATGCTGGTGATCGTCGTCCTGGGCCGGGCCGGGTGACGGCCCCGGCGGCCCCGGAGCGCGATCCGGGGCTCCAGCCGGAACGCACCCGGCTGGCGTGGCGCCGTACGACGCTCTCCTGCACGGTGGTGGCGATCCTGGGGGCCCGCCAGGCCGTCCACGGCGGCGCGGACGCGGCGGGGCTGACGGGCGCGGCCCTGAGCGCCCTGGTCTGGCTCGGCTTCCTGGGTGTGGCGCACCGGCGGCTGAGGGCGCTGGAGGCGGCGAGGCCGCCGCGTCTCTCGGAGCGGGGCGCGCTCACGGCGGCGGCCTGCACCCTGCTGCTGGCGGCGTTCGCGGTGACGGTGCTGGTCTGACGGCGGTGGCGCCGCCCGGCCGGGTCAGTCCGTGGTGACGATCACCTTGCCGCCGGCGCCGCCCGCCTCCGCGAAACGGAACGCGTCCACGGCCTGCTCCAGAGGGAACGTCCGCGCCACCCCCACCGACAGCACGCCCTGTTCCGCGAGGCCCGCCAGCTCCGTCAGATCGGCGGCGTCGGGACGGACGAAGGCGTAGCCGCCGCCCAGGTCGGCGACGCCGGCGTCCGCGATGGAGGCCAGCCGGCCGCCGGGCGCGAGCATCCCGGGCGTGGCGCGGAGGAGGTCACCGCCGATGATGTCGAACGCCGCGTCCACACCGTCCGGGGCCAGGGCCCGTACCTGGGCGGCCAGATCGTCCCCGTACGTGACGGCCTCGCCGCCGAGCGCCCGGATGTGGTCCTGGCCGCAGGCGCGTGCGGCGCCGATGACCCGGGCGCCGAGGTGACGGGCGAGCTGGACGGCGACCGAGCCGACCGCGCCGGCCGCCGCGTGGACGAGCACGGTCTCGCCGGGCCGCACCCGCAGCACCCGGTGGAGCACCTGATGGGCGGTGAGTCCGACCAGCGGCAGCCCGGCCGCCTCCGCGAACGCGAGCGAGCTGGGCTTGTGCGCGAGGGTCCGGACCGGGGCGGCCACGTACTGCGCGAAGGTGCCCCGGGAGAGGAAGTCCTCGCGGACGTACCCGATGACCTCGTCCCCGGCGGCGAACCCGGTGACCGCCGCGCCGGGCCGGACGACGACCCCGGCAACGTCCCACCCGGGGATCACCGGGAAGACGGTGTCGAGGATCCCGTCGAGATAGCCCTCGCGGCACTTCCAGTCGACGGGGTTCACGGCCGCGGCCCGCACCTCGACCAGCACGGAGTCGGGGCCGACCTTCGGCTCGGGATGGTCGCCGTACTCCAGGACCTCGGGGCCGCCGTAACGGCGGTAGCTGATGGCCTTCATACCCCGCAGCCTCTGCCGCCCGCACGCCTCGCGCAAGCCGGAACGATCTGTTCCCGCCACGGCGGCGAAGGGCGGCGGCACCGGCCACCACCGACGATTCCGCCGCGCGGAGGTTCCGTCCCGGCTCCTTTCGGAGATCGTGCCGTCCCGAGGAACAAGGGGTGTCCGTCGTCACCGTCGACCGGTCGAAGGGGACGGAGCCGAGGACATCCAGCTCCTGGCTCCTGGCACCTGACACCTGACACAGTTGCCGCAACCCGCTGAAGTCCTGGTTCAAGCCGGACTCACGTCAAGGGCCCGACCCGGGAGTTCAGGAAGTCGCCCGAAGGTGATCAGCCCGAGCCCGGTCCGGTACGTGGCGGCGCCCTTCCGGGCCGGGGGCGGTTGTCCTGGGGTGTCCGTCAACTGGCAAGCTCAGGGGGAGCTTTCCACCCCCACAGGAGTTCCGATGCCTGCCACCGATCCGTACACCGTCCGTCTCGCTCCCGGAGTGCACGCCTATGTCCAGCCCGACGGCGGCTGGTGTCTGAACAACGCCGGTTTCATCAGTGACGGCGGCGCGACGCTGCTCGTCGACACCACGGCCACCGAACGGCGGGCCCGGCTGCTGCGCGAGGCGATCCTGCTGGCCGGGGTCGAACTGCCTCGTACCATCGTCACCACGCACCACCACGGCGATCACACCTACGGCAACGGTGTGTTCCTGCCGGAGGCCACCGTCGTCGGTCATGAGGCGTGCCGGAGCGAGCAGCTCGCGGCGGGCCATCAGCTCCATCTGATCTGGCCCCAGACGGACTTCGGGGACATCGGCATCATCGCCCCGAGTGTGACCTACAGCGACCGGCTCACCCTTCACATAGGGGAGACCGAGGTACGGGTGATCCATCCGGGCGTGGCACACACGCTCGGGGACTCGGTCGTGCATCTGCCGGAGCACGGCATCGTCTTCACCGGCGACCTGGTCTTCCAGGGCGGCACGCCGTTCGTCCCGATGGGTTCGCTGCGCGGCTCCCTGCGGGCGCTGGACCTGCTGCGTTCGCTGGACGCGTCCGTGGTCGTACCGGGCCATGGCCCGCTCACCGACCCCTCCGCGTACGACACGACCGAGCGCTATCTCCGGTATGTCACCGAGCTGGCCGAGGCGAGCTACGCCCAGGGGCTCACCCCGCTGGAGGCCGCGCGCCGGGCCGACCCCGGGGAGTTCGGGAAGCTGCGCGAGAGCGAGCGGCTGGTGGCCAATCTGCACCGCGCCTATGCCGAGCTGGCCGGGGAACCCGAAGGATCACCGCTGGATCTGATCACCGTCATCACGGACATGACGACGATGAACGACGGCGTGCCCATGGCCTGCCACGCCTGATCCGCCCCCACCCCCGGGGCGCCTGGGCGGCCCCGGGGGCGACAGGCACTGGACGACATACCGACTGGTCGGCATCATGGGAGCGTCCGCCCGCCCGCCTGTCCGCCCGTCCACGGAGGTACGCCCGATGAGCCCAGCCCCCACGCCAGGACTCGATCCCGAGCGGCTCCGCGGCCATCTCGACCGAGTGCTACCCGGCCTGGTGGGCGGCCCGCTCGACGCGCGGCTGATCGAGGGCGGCCGGTCGAACCTGACGTACGCCGTCACGGACGGGACCGGCCGCTGGGTGGTCCGCAGGCCCCCGCTGGGCCATGTGCTGGCCACCGCGCACGACATGAAGCGTGAGCACCGGGTGATCGAGGCGCTGCACCCGACCGCCGTGCCCGTCCCCGAACCGCTGCTGCTCTGCGAGGACGAGTCGGTGCTCGGGGCTCCGTTCTACGTCATGGAGCATGTGACAGGCACGCCGTACCGTACGGCCGAACAGCTCGCCCCGCTCGGTCCCGAGCGCACCCACGCCGCCGTGCTCGCCCTGGTCGACACCCTGGTCGAGCTGCACGCCGTCGCCCCCGCCGCCGTCGGGCTCGGGGACTTCGGCCGGCCGGAGGGCTTTCTCGACCGGCAGCTCCGCCGCTGGGGCAAGCAGCTCGACGCGTCCCGCAACCGCGAACTGCCCGGCATCGACGAACTCCAGGCGGCGCTCGGCCGGTCCCTGCCCCTCTCCCCCGCACCCACCGTGATCCATGGCGACTACCGGCTCGACAACGTCCTGCTCGGCGCGGACGACCGGATCAACGCCGTACTGGACTGGGAGATGTCCACGCTCGGAGACCCGCTCACCGATCTCGGACTGCTGGTGATGTACAGCGCGCCCCTGGAGGTGACGGGCTCCCCGATCAGTACGACGGCCGGGGCCGCGGGCCATCCCACCCCGGGTGAACTGATCGAGCGGTACGCGGCGGGCTCGGGGCGGGACACGGCCGGCATCTCCTGGTACACGGCTTTCGCCTGGTTCAAGCTCGCCGTGATCCTGGAGGGCATCCACTACCGCTACACCCTCCACCAGACCGTGGGACCGGGCTTCGACCGGATCGGCGCCCTCGTCCCCGTCTTCATCGAGCACGGTCTCACCACCCTCCAGGAAGGCTGAGTACCCCTGATGGACTTCGCATTCGACGCCCGCACCGAAGAGCTGCGGGCCAGGCTGCTCACCTTCATGGACGAGCACATCCACCCCGCCGAGGAGGTCGCGCGGGAGCAGCGGTCCCGGCTGGCCGACCCGTGGGGCACCCCGGCGGTGGTCGAGGAGCTGAAGGCCGAGGCGCGCGGGCAGGGACTGTGGAACCTCTTCCTTCCGGACGGCGAGTACGGGGCCGGGCTGACCAATCTCCAGTACGCGCCGCTCGCCGAGATCACCGGCCGCTCCCCCGAACTGGCCCCCACCGCGCTGAACTGCGCGGCCCCCGACACCGGAAACATGGAGGTGCTCGCCCAGTTCGGCTCGGAGGAGCAGCGCAAGCAGTGGCTGGAGCCGCTGCTCGCCGGGGAGATCCGGTCGGCGTTCGCGATGACGGAGCCGGAGGTCGCCTCGTCCGATGCGACCAATGTCCGCACCAGCGTCCGGCGGGACGGCGACGAGTATGTCGTCAACGGCCGCAAGTGGTACATCTCCGGGGCGATGAACCCGGCCTGCGCGGTCTTCATCGTGATGGGCAAGACCGATCCGGACGGCGCCGACCCGCGCCGCCAGCAGTCGATGATCCTTGTCCCCCGTGACACCCCGGGTGTCGAGGTGCGCCGGGGGATGCGGGTGTACGGCTACGAGGACCACTCGCACGGGGGCCACGCCGAGGTCTTCTTCGAGAACGTACGGGTGCCCGCCTCGCATCTGGTCGGTGAGGAAGGTGGCGGATTCGCCATCGCGCAGGCCAGGCTGGGGCCCGGCCGTATCCACCATTGCATGCGGCTGATCGGCATGGCGGAGCGGGCGATCGAGCTGATGTGCCGCCGGGCCCTGTCCCGGACGGCGTTCGGGAAGCCGATCGCCGAGCAGGGGGTCGTCCAGAACTGGATCGCGGACGCCCGGGTGACGGTCGAACAGCTCCGGCTGCTCGTGCTCAAGACGGCCTGGCTGATGGACACCGTCGGCAATCGCGGGGCGCACGCGGAGATCCAGGCCATCAAGATCGCGACGCCGCGAGCGGTCGTGGACATCATCGACTCGGCCGTCCAGTTGCACGGCGCGGGCGGCGTCAGCCAGGACTTCCCGCTGGCGGAGCTGTGGGCCTCGGCACGGACGCTCCGGCTGGCGGACGGCCCCGACGAGGTCCACCAGCGCTCGCTGGCCCGGCGGGAGTTGAAGAAGTACCGGTGAGCCTCCGTTCAGTGGTCGACGGTTCGCGGAAGGGGCAGCAGGCCCAGGGACTGGGCGCGCATGACGGTGGAGAGCCGGTCGCAGGTGCCCAGCCTGCGGTAGATGCCCTCGATGTGCTTGTGGGCGGTGCGCGGTGAGATGTGGAGCCGGTGGGCGATCGCCGTGGCGGGCAGGGCCTTGGCGAGCAGCGTCAGTACGGCGTGCTGACGCGGCGTGAGCCCCGCCTCCACCGCCCGCTCGGCCGACGCGGCTCCGTAACCGGTACGGGCCCCGGCAGCGGCACCCGTACCGATGCACGCACCCGCCCCGGCTCCGACACCGGCGGAGACCCGGGCCGGGACCGGAACCGGCTCCGATGCCTGGCCGGTAGCCGCCCGGCCATGAGCAGCCCCGTCCGGAGCCCTCCCGTCCGGAGCCGCCCGCCAGCGTGCCAGCGCGCGGTAGTGGCAGTCGATACCGACAAGAAGAGGCTGCACACGGCCCGCGTACGCGCGTTCCTCGGCGGTGAAGTCGTCGCGCTCGTGGTGGAGGACGAAGCCCCGGGCGACCCCGGCGGGGGCCGGCAGCGGGATGGCGAGCATATGGGCGCCCAGCGTCCCCCGCGCCAGCCGGTGGCTCCTGCTGCGCAGCCACGACCCCTCGCCCATGAGCTCGCTCGCCGTACGCGGAGTGCGGTCGGGTGTGGACGCGTAGTGCGCCACCAGCGGGTTGCCGGCCCGGACCTGGCGGGCCAACAGGGAGTCGAGCAGCCCCGGGGAGACCGGGAACGCCGTCCTCCATGCCTCCACCCGCCCCGTCCGCTCCGCGTACCGGGCCTGGGCGAGGGAGGCCGCCGGGGAGTGCAGCCCCCGGGTCAGCTCCGCCAGGACCAGGGGCCACGGCGGCTCAGGATCGGCTCGCTCCAGCACGGCGACGGCCAGGCCGAGCATCTGCGCGTACTCATGCCACAGGACGGTGCCCATCGATATCCCCCCGTGCCCGCACGACCGTCATTGACCGTACGTACCCTTTCCATCACTCTCCGCGCCCACACCCACCCGCACTCGCGCCCCGATCCGGCCCCTCAGCCGTCGGCGGTCAGCAGGGCACCACGTAGTAGACCGGGGTCCAGCTCGCCGTGCCGGTGCCCGGCGCCACATGGCTCCAGCGCTCCGAGCGGTCGGAGTTCAGGAAGCGCGCCCTGGTGCCCCTGGTCTGGTTGTTGTTGAAGGTTCCGTCGCCGGTCCACGACAGGCTGTAGGTGCCGCACCGGTAGTAATCGAGCGTGTTGCCGCCCCGGTACAGACAGAGGTGTCCGGATCCGCAGGCGGCGGGCAGACGATTGCTCACCGGCGGCAGCGCCAGGTCACGCGCGGACCGCTGACCGGGGGCCGCGACCGTGACATCACCGCCCGGCATGGTGATCCTGTTGGCGGAGACCTGCTTGCTCCCCGCCAGTCTGCCCAGATAGCCGTCGACCCGTTCCTGGAGGTCGGCCGCCTGATCACGGGTCAGGCCGGCCCGGTCGGTCTGGGCCGCATAGGTCTGCGGAGCCTGGTCCGGAGTAGCCTGCGCCCCCGCCGGCGCCGTCATCACACTCGCGGCGAGCGCCCCCGCGGCGACCGCCCCGACCGCGGCCTTCAGCATGAACGCACGGATCCTGTTCATCGATCCCCCTGGGTCTTCCTCTTGCTCTTCCCGCCCGGAACTCTGACATTCCGTAGCGCCAACACCACTTATCGTGACGAACGCGCTCGGCGGGTCGCAATGCGTACAAGTACGTATGGCGCGGAAGTGGCCGGGGATGCAGAGTGCGTCAGGGGCGCAGCGCGCGCAGCAGCAGGTCCGCGAGGTGGTCCGCGACCTCGGCCGGGGTGAGCGGGCCGTCCGGCCGGTACCAGGTGGAGAGGTGGTGGACCGAGCCGAAGTGGTAGTCGACGACGAGGTCGGCCGGCGTGGCGGTGGAGAAGACCCCGGCGCGCTGACCCTCCTCGATCAGCGCGCGGAACCGCTCGTGATAGCGGCGCCGTTCCGTCCGTACCTGCTTGTTCTTCTCCGGGCTGAGGTGGTGCATGGAGCGGAAGAAGATCGCGGCGTCGTCCAGGTTGTCGATGGTCGTCACGACGACATCGGCGGCGGCGTCCCGCAGTCGCCGCTCCACCGGCCCCTCCGCGTTCGCGAACCCGTCGAGCCGCTCCTGCTGGAGGCGGAGCACCCGGGCGTAGACCTCCTGGAGAAGGTCCTCCTTGGAGCCGAAGTAGTGGTAGAGCGCGCCCTTGGTGACGCCGGCGGCCTCGACGATCTCCTGGACGGACGTCCGGTCGTAGCCGCGCTCGGCGAAGAGCCGGGTGGCGGCGGCCAGCAGCCGCCGCGGGACGGGCTCGCCGTGTCCGTCCGTCGTCCTGGCCATCTGCCACCACCCGCCTTCCGCTCCGTGTCACCCCCGGGCGGCCCCCTACGGGACCGGTGAGGGACTGTCCCCGCCTGGGACGCTCATCAACGGAAACGCAGTTCCCGCCTGAGGATCTTCCCACTCGTGGTCTTGGGCAGCTCGGGCAGTATCTCGACCTCCCGCGGGTACTTGTACGCGGCGAGCCGCTCCCGGCAGTACGCGGTCAGTTCGGCGGGCTCCACCGTGGCACCGGGCCGGGTGCTGACGTACGCCTTGACGCTCTCGCCCCGATAGGCGTCGGGGACACCGATCACCGCGGCCTCGCGCACCGCCGGATGGGTGTAGAGCACGTCCTCGACCTCGCGCGGCCAGACCTTGAAGCCCGACGCGTTGATCATGTCCTTCTTGCGGTCGACGACGTAGAGCCAGCCGTCCGGGTCCATGAAGCCGATGTCGCCGGTGCGCAGTTCGCCGTCCGGGAACGCCTCGGCGGTGGCCGCCGGGGCGTTCCAGTAGCCGGTGACGACCTGGGGGCCGCGTACCGCGATCTCCCCCGGCTCCCCGAACGGGCACTCCTCGCCCTTCTCGTCGATGATCCGTACGACCGTGTCGGGCCCCGGCACCCCGACCGAGAGCGTCCCGGAGACCGGGTCCACCGGGGCCTCCCACTGGGGCGGTACGGAGGCGCAGGGCGCGGTGCACTCGGTGAGGCCGTACCCGTTGCGCAGATAGGGACCGAGCCCCGCGCGGAACTTCTCGACCAGCGCGGGCGGCAGCGGCGCGCCGCCCGAGGAGATCACCTGGAAGGAGGCGAAGTGTTCGCGGGTGACGTCCGGGTGGGCGGCGAGCGCCATGAAGGCGGTGGCGGGGCCGACGGTGTACGCGGGCCGGTGCTCGGCGAACGCGTCGAGGACGACGCCGGGCTGGAAGCGGTACGCGAGGGCCAGGGTGCCCGCGTTGGCGACGCACGCCGCGAGTTCGCAGACCATGCCGGTGATGTGGAAGAGCGGCGCGAGCGCGAAGTAGCAGGCGCCTTCGGCGAGGGGGTGGCCGGCCCGCTGCCGTTCGGCGTTGACCATGATGTTGTGGTGGGAGTTCATGGCTCCCTTGGGTTTGCCGCTGGTCCCGGAGGTGTAGCTGATCAGCGCGGTGTCGCCGGCGACCGGGTCGCGTCCGGCGGGCGCGGCCGAGCCGCCGCGGGCCACGGCCAGCAGGTCGTCGGTGTCGGTGGGCGGCGGCTGCCGCGGGAAGCCGAGGACGCGGGGGTCGTCGCGGGTCTGGAAGTCCAGTTCGCAGGCGGTGAGGGCGATCCGTACGGGCGAGTCGGCGGCCGTCTCGCGCAGGAACGCCTCCCAGGTCCGGTCCGCGCAGATCACGGCGGTGACCTGGGCGTCTGCGAGGACATGGGCGACCTCGGCGGACTTGTACATGGGGTTGAGCGGGACGACGGTCGCGCCCGCCTTCCATGCGCCGAGCAGGGCGAGGACGAAGTGCGGGGTGTTCTGGAGCATGATCGCGACGCGGTCCCCGCGGGCGAGGCCCCGGGCGGCGAGATGACCGGCCACGGAGTCGGACAGCGTGTCCGTCTCCCGGTAGTCGAGCCGGCCGTCGAAGTAGGCGAGGGCGGTGCGCTCCGGCGTGCGCCGGGCGGCGGAGCGCAGCGCGTGCACGAGCGAGGCGGGCGGGTCGACCGGGGCCCGCTGGGCCTCGCTGAGCCGGCCGAGCCAGGGCTTGGCGGAGTAGCGGGAGGCGGTGGTCACGAGGCGGCTCCCTCCCACTTCTGCTGGATGTGGTTCATGGTGGAGAGCCAGCGATCGGGGTCGCCGGCGCGCGCCGCGTAGAAGCCCGCGACCTCGGGATGCGGCAGGACGAGGAAACGGTCCTTCGCCATGGCGTCGAAGAGGGCGTCGGCGACGGCCTCCGGTTCGATCGCGGTGGGCATGAGGACAAGCTCACCCGCGCTCCCGGTGGCGGCGAGCATGTCGGTACGTACACCCTGCGGGCAGATGGCGTGGACCTTGAGCCCGCGGTGACGGTAGGTCAGCGACAGCCATTCGGCGTAGGCGAGCGCGCCGTGCTTGGTGACGCTGTACGGGGCCGCGCCGATCATGGTGAGCAGCCCGGCGGCGGAGACCGTGGAGACGAACCGGCCCGTGCCCCGCTCCAGCCAGTCGGGCAGCAGGGCGCGGCTCGCCCGGACATGCGCCATGACGTTGACGTCCCAGGCACTCTCCCAGACGTCCTCGGCGGTGAACGCGTCGCCGCCGGCGCCTATGCCGGCGTTGGCGCAGTAGATGTCGACGGTGCCGCCGAGGGCGTCGCGGGCCTCGGCCACGACGAGGGAGGCGTCGCCGGGGACGGCGGTGGCGCCGATCTCGTCGGCGACGGCGGCGGCCTTCCCGGCGTCGAGGTCGTTGACCACGACGCGGGCGCCCTCGGCCGCGAATCTGCGGGCGAGGGCGGCGCCGATGCCGCCGCCGGCTCCTGTGACCACAACCCCCGCACCGTGCACCGCGCTCATCGGGCCTGCCTTTCTGGCGTTCCGTTTCCGTCACGGAGTTCCGGACTTCCAGCCCACAGACTAACCAGTCGGTATGTCACGGGGAAGAGGAGTGGAGAACCACCGGGCGGCGTCGTTCCCCCGGCGGGCGTGGGGCGCTAGCCTGCGTGGCCATGACAGACGAAGGCCGCCCGGCGGGCGAACGGACGCCGACGCCGGACGGCCCGACGACCGCCGATCCGCGGAGGTAGCGCGATGAGCCTGTCCAGACGGGGACTGCTGGCCGCCGGTGGCGCGGTCGGCGCGGTGGGGGCCACGGGCGCGGCCCGGGCCCCCGCGTCACCGACCGCACCACCGTCCGAGCCGCCCGCCGCGCCGCGCTCCGGTCGCGGGGCGCACCGTACGCGCGTGAGGACCGGCTTCGACCGGCTGGCCGCCGACGGCTACCGGCTGCTCTCCGGCCGCACGGTCGGCGTCGTCACCAACCCGACCGGGGTCACCGCCGACGTACGCCACATAGTCGACGTGATGCACGCGGACGACCGGGTACGGCTGACCGCCGTCTTCGGCCCGGAGCACGGCTTCCGGGGTACGGCGCAGGCGGGCGGCTCGGAGGGGCGGTACGACGACCCGGCGACGGGCCTGCCGGTCTACGACACGTATCTCAAGAGCGGGCAGCCGCTGGCGGACGTGTTCACCGCCTCCGGCGTCGACACCGTCGTCTTCGACATCCAGGACGCGGGCGCGCGCTTCTACACGTACATCTGGACGCTGTACGACTGCATGGAGGCGGCGGCGCTCGCGGGCAAGCGCTTCGTCGTGCTGGACCGGCCCAACCCGGTCACCGGCCGCGCGGCCCTCGGCCCGGTCCTGCGGCCGGAGTTCGCGACATTTGTCGGCCGCCGGCCGATCGCGCAGGCGCACGGCATGACGGTCACGGAGCTGGCACGGCTCTTCAACGGCGAGTTCCTGGACCGTCCTGTGCCGCTGGAGACCGTACGGATGTCGGGGTGGGCGCGGGACGACTTCTTCGACGCGACGGGGCTGCCGTGGGTGCCACCGAGCCCCAACATGCCCACGCCCGAGACGGCGTTGGTGTACGCGGGGACCTGCCTCTTCGAGGGGACGAACCTGTCCGAGGGGCGCGGCACCACGCGCCCGTTCGAGTTGCTGGGCGCGGAGGGTGTGGACCGACGGTGGGCCGAGGCGGCGAACGCGCTGGAGCTGCCGGGGGTGCGCTTCCGTGAGGCGTACTTCGCGCCGACCTTCTCCAAGTTCCAGGGAAAGACGGTCGGCGGGGTCCAACTCCACGTCCACGACCGGGAGTCGTTCGACCCGGTACGGACCGGGATCGGGTTGCTGGTGACGGCGAAGCGGTCGTGGAGCGGGTTCGCCTGGCGCTCGGACCACTGGATCGACAAGCTGACAGGTTCGGCGGACGTCCGCACGATGATCGACGCGGGCGCGGAACCGGACGAGGTGGCCGACGCCTGGCAGGACCAACTGGCCGCGTTCCGCGCCGTACGGCGGAGGTATCTGCTCTACCGGTGATCCGCTCCACCGGTGGGGCGCTCTACCGGTGAGGCGCTCTACCGGTGAGGCTCCGGACCCTGCCGCGCGGCGGCCTTCGCGGGCCGCCGTCCCCGGGCGAGGCCGATGAGGGAGAGGCTGCCCGCGAAGCACCACAGGGCGATGACCGGGTCGCAGATCGCGCAGCCCAGCGACGAGTCGTGGAAGAAGGGGATCAAGGGGCTGCCCTTGAGGTGGTGGACGATGTCCCAGGCGGTGCGCAGCAGCCAGCCGACGCCGATGAACGTCCAGGAGTCCAGGCCCCGGTAGGCGGCGCCCGCGCCGGCGACCATGGCCGCGTTGAAGCGCCGCCGGTGCGGCTCACGGATGAGGGACATCAGCAGCGCGTAGAGGATGCCGATGCCGATGGGTATGACGTAGAGCATGTGCGGGCCCTTTTCCGGGGTTTGACGGTACGCCGCCGCGCGGCCGTCCGGTCCGGCGCGCCGCGGAGATCCCCACGCCAGGTCCGGCTCCGTACACCCCCCAGAGGACGGACAGGCCCCCATGGAATACGGCCACCGTCCTCCCCGCGCGGAAGCCCGCGCGCACACCCCGCGTGGAAGCCTGTACGCACACCCCGCACGGCCGATAACAGTCGGTAGCGGCTCGATTTCCGAGCGTCGCCAACAGGTGTCGTTGACCGCGCCGTTCAGCGGCCGTGAGAGTGCCTGTCGTGATCGACAACACCCTGTCCCCCACGTCCTCGGATCCCGCCGCGGACCCGCCGGAGCGCGCGGCGAGCCCGGAGAGCGCGCGCCGGGTGGCCGTGGCGAGCTTCATCGGCAACACCGTCGAGCTCTACGACTTCTTCCTCTACGGCATGGCGGCGGCGCTCGTCCTCGACGACGTCTTCTTCCCCAACCTCTCCCCCCTCAACGCGACGCTCGCCTCCTTCTCCACGTACGCGGTCGCCTTCGTGGCCCGCCCGATCGGCTCAATCGTCTTCGGCCATTTCGGCGACCGCGTCGGCCGCAAGTCCGTCCTGGTCGCCTCGCTGCTGCTGATGGGCCTGTCGACCGCGCTGGTGGGGCTGTTGCCCGGCTACGCCACCCTGGGTGTCTGGGCACCCCTGCTACTGGTCGTGCTCCGCTTCCTCCAGGGCATCGGGATCGGCGGCGAGTGGGGCGGCGCGGTGCTGCTCGCCGTGGAGCACGCGCCGCGCGGCCGGCGCGGGATGTACGCGGCCTTCCCCCAACTCGGTCCGCCCGTCGGGTTCTCCGCCGCCACCGGCGCCTTCTGGCTGGTCTCCGCGTCGCTCGACGAGGCGGCCTTCACGAGCTGGGGGTGGCGCGTTCCCTTCCTGCTGTCCTTCGTGCTGGTCGCCGTCGGCCTGGTGGTTCGGCTGAAGATCAGCGAAACCCCGGTGTTCACACGGTCCGTGACGGAGCGGGAGGCGAGCAGGGCGCCCACGATGGAACTCCTCCGGTGCCACAAGCGGGAGTTGCTGCTCGGCGCGGGCGCGATGGCCGTCGTGTACGCCCTCTTCTACACGTCGATGACCTACAGCCTGTCGTACGCGACGGCCGTCCTGGACGTGCCGCGCACCACGATGCTCAGTCTGTCCCTGGTCGCCTGTCTCTTCCTCGCGGCCGGTATCTGGCTCGCCGCCACCCGCTCCGACACGGCGGGCCGGCGCCGCCCGGCGCTCCTGGGGTGCGGGCTCGCGGTGATCTGGGGGCAGTCGCTGTTCCCCCTGCTCGACACCGGGCGGCCGGTGCTGATGGCGCTGGCGCTGGGCGGCGCGACGTTCTGCCTGGGGGTGGCGTCCGGCCCGATGGGCGCTTACCTGTCGGAACTGTTCCCCGCCCGGGTCCGCTACTCGGGCGCGTCCCTCGCGTACAACCTCGGCGGGGTCCTGGGCGGCGCGGTCTCCCCGCTGGTCGTGCCGCGCCTCCAGCCGGCCTTCGGTTCGGCGTCGGTGGGCTGGTACATCAGCGCGATGGCCCTGGTGTCGCTGCTGTGCGTACGGGCTCTGCCGGAGACGCGGGAACGGGAGCTTGACTGAGGCCCGGTCCGGGCCGGCGACTTTTGCCTGTCCGAACAGAACTTTGTCCTCTACCGGGCACTTGGAGGGCAAGCGGTGAGCACGGTCAAGGGCCGGACCCGATAACGGGACGCTGTTGGTCAATTCGGGGGTCGGTCCTGCTTCGCCCCGTCGAGCATGAGCTTGGCGGGGCGAAGTGCCGCGAAGTGGCTGGTGCGGGTGCGGGCTCGTGGTGTGTCGGTGAGGTGCGCGTCGATGCGGGCGAGGTTGATCGCGGCGCCGGTGAGTTGGTGCTGGAGGCTGGTCTTGTCCAGGCCCCGGTAGCGGGATCTGCGCAGGCCACAGCGCCCTACGGCCTGAGAGATGGTGTCTTCGACACCCGCGCGGATCTTGTAACGCTCTTTCCAGGCGTCGGTCTGCTGCTCGGCTCGGACGGTGCGGATGGCATCGTGTTCAGCCTGTCGCTGCCGCAGCATGAGTTCCCGGCGGCGGCCGGTGGCCGAGCTCACGCATGAACGCAGGTCGGGGCAAGGCCCGCAGCGGCTGTCGGGGAACCGCACCTGAATGACCGGTAAGCCCTTGGAATCAGCACGCGCGTACCACTTCGTGGCCGTGACACCGTTGGGGCAGGTCGCCTGCCGGCGTTCCCAGTCGATGGCGAACGCATCCAGCCCGAATGCGCCCTTGGCCTGGGATGACGTGTTGCCGGCCAGCGGGCCGTGCAGTTCGACACCGTACTCGGCCCGGGTGGTGAGGATCTGGGCGGCGGTGGGATACCCGGCATCCACCCAGTGCTCCGCGGGCAGGCAGTCACGGGTGGCGAGGGAGGCGTGGATCTCCTCGTTCATCGCGTTGTCCGCGACGGTCGCCACCGTGGTCACCACGTTGGTGACCAGGTTCGGAACGTCTCTCTCGCCGCAGGTCTCGGTGAGGTGGACTTTGTATCCGTCCCACATGGTGTCCCGTTTGACCCCGACACGGGCCTCCGGGTCATTTTGGGGAACCGGGCGTCCTCGGCCCTGGTGGCGTAGTGGCGGAACCAGTCCGGCTCCGCGACCTCGGACAGCCACTCCGGAGCCGGCTGCGCGAGCGCGTTCAACGCCGCACGCAGCGTCTCGGCTACCTGCTCCAGCCAGCACAACTCACGCGCCGACGACAGCACGTGCGAGGAGTCGGTACGAGCCCTGCCCGCGCTCTTGAGTAACCCCTTCTCGCGGGCCGCGGCCAGCACACCGTCCATGACCCGGCGCCCACCGTCCGCCCCGGCCATTCGGTCCCTGAACTCCGACAGCACCGAGAAGTCGAAGCCAGGATCGTCGAGGTGGAGCCCGAGCGCGTACTTGAAGTCGATCCGTGCCCGCACCGCCTCCGCGGCCTGGCGGTCGGTCAGCCCCTCCACGAACTGGAGCACCGACACCAGCGCCAGCCCGGCGGGTGACCAGGCAGGCCGGCCTCGTGAAGCGAACAGATCCGCGAAGTCCTCGTCGCGGAACATCGGCCCCAGTTCGTTCCGAACGCGGATCACCAGGCTTCCCTTGGGGAACGCGGCCCGCGCCACCCGCACCGTCTCCGCCGGAATCTCCCCCGGCCCCTTCGGCTGCATCGACATCGACACCCACCCCACACAGCAACGTCGGTCCCCATGACCACAACCGGGTCATGGGGACCGAGGTCACGCGAAGGGCCGAATAAACCAACAGCGTCCCGATAACGGATCCGGCCCACGGGTCACTCCCCGAGCGGGGCGCGCCTCGCCCCTCAGCGGTGCGAGGGAAACTCCACCACCTGCTGATACGTCGGCCTGTTCTGCCAGTTGACCTTCGGGTGGGTGATGCCGCCGAGCGCCCGGTGGATGATCGTGTCCGTGCACCACTGGTCGCCCGCCGAGCAGTTGTCGTCGCCCGGATAGACCGTGTTCGCCGGCACCGCCGCCGCTGTCTTCAGGGTCGCCAGCAGCAGGTCACGGCAGGCGCTGAGCGAGCCGCCGCCGCAGTAGGTCTTCGGCATGGCGCTCTGGACCGGGTCACCGAGGACCTGCCTGAGGTCCTTGTCGACATATCCCCACCAGCCGTACTGGAACGACGAGCCGCTGTGCGCGCCCGTCGGGCCGTGGCTGGAGGCCGGGGACTCGTCGATCGGCAGGGAGGCGGTGAGCGCGGTGTAGAGACCGTCGCCGAGGCCCGGTTTGAACTGTGCCTCCACCAGCCTCGGCCACCACGCGTCCATCGTGCGGACGGCCGCCGCGTTGCCGTACGTGTGCGAGCCCTGCGCGGTCTCCTTGCGGAGCGCGCCCGCCGCCCGCCAGGTCTCCAGTTGCTGGACGACGGTGTTGAGCGCGGAGTCGGTGACGGGCGCCGAGCGGATCACCTTCAGCAGCTCGGGCAGGACCTGTTCGCCCCGCAGGTCCGCCAGGGCCGCGTTCGCCATCGCGCGGGTGAGGGAGGCGCGGGTGACGCCGCCCGCGGCGACCAGGGCCCGTACCCGGTCGTCGAGCAGATCGCCCCGGTGGACCGCGCCGTAGCCGAATCCGGCGGCGTCGTAGTCCTTGGCCTGCCGGTTGTTCCAGGAGATGTAGTAGTCCTGCCCGATCGACCGCGGGTGCTGGGCGAAGGGGGTGTACGCGGACTCGTTGTACACCGGGTCGAAGCCCTGCCACTCGTACGCGCGCTCCGCCTTCACCGGGAGCGAGGCGTCGACACCGGACGCCCGGACCGGGTTCAGGCCGCTGTTGTAGTAGGCGGCGGTGCGGGAGTCCGCGTAGAACCAGTTGAAGGCATAACCGACCTTGTGTGCGGCCTGCTGGAAGGCGGCCGCGTCCGTCAGATACGCGGGGTCGTTGAACATCTGGAAGCCGATGATCGAGTCGGCCTCGTGGCGGTAGGTGGTACGCAGCGAGGTGTACGCGACGGGCTTGCCGCCGACGGTCGCGCGGTGCGTGACCATGCCGTACTTGGTGCGCCACACCTGGAGCCGGTAGGAGCCCTCGGCGGTGGAGTCGGCGGTGGTGGGCTTCCAGGCGTTCTTGCGCTCCATCTTCTCCATCGGGGTGCACACGGAGCGGAAGAGGTACGCCGTGGACGCCCTGGTGGGGGCCGATCCGTCGGGCTCGCACAGTTCGACCGCGTAGGTGTCGGTGATGTCCTGCTGCGAGGAGGTCGCGCTCCACGCGTAGTCCTGGCCCCGGCCCATCTGCACGTACATGCCGACGCCGGCGAAGGAGACACCACGGGCGCTGATCCCGGGACCCTGGAGCTCCTGGAGCATCATCAACTGTGGCGCGAAGTAGCCGGTTTGAGGGCCGAAGACGGCGATCGGATTGCCGCTCTTCGTGTGCGCGCCCGAGACCAGCAGCGCGTTGGACATGCCGCGCTTGGCGGAGAGGGACCCGGCCGGGACGACGCCGTCGTCGAAGATGCCCTGGAGCGGCTTCAGCTTCTCGGGGGCGTCGACGGGCGCCAGGGCCCTGGTGACGGCCGAGCCGGTCCTGTCGTACACGAGGGGTTCGGCGGTGACGGAGCCCGCGTCGGGCAGGGCGGTGCCGCGCGGCTGGTCGGGCTTCTGGGCGTACGGGAAGCTGGTGCCGTCATGGATGGTGAGGACGGCCTCGGGGTCGTTGCGCTGCCGGAAGGACTCCCAGACGGCGGTGCCTTCGGCCACACCGTACTTCTGCTGGGCGGCGAGGAGGGAGAGCGCGGCCTGCACCTCGCCGCCGCCTCCGCCGCCGAACTGGCCGCCGACGACCGAGGCGATGGAGATCAGGTCGGTGAGTTCGAAGGGCTGGATCTCCCCGGCGTTGGTGATGGAGTCGATCTTCCCGGTGAGGACGTACTCGCCGGGGAAGTAGCGGCCGTCCTTGGCCTTCTGGCGGTAGGCGTTGATGCCGTCGACATACGCCTGGGCGTCGGCCATGGCCTGCTCGCCGCGCGCGCCCTCGGTGGACCTGATCCGCTCGATCTGGGCCTCGTACTCGGCCTCGGTGTACGGGGCCGCGGGCCAGAACTGCTGCTCAAGGCCCTGGTTGGCGAGGGCGCCGCCGGCGAAGGAGGTCAGTTCACCGCGGCCGATGTGGCGGAAGAGATCCATCATCCAGAGCCGGTCCTGCCCGGCCGCGTAGCCGGCGCCGAACTCGGTGCCGTAGCGGGTGGTGCCCTTGATGTGCGGGACACCGGTCTTCTTGTCGCGGGTGATGGTGACGTCCGAGCGCGGCGAGGTGACGGACTCGACCTGGTCGGACGGTACGCCGAAGGAGGCGTCGTTGAAGAAGTCGGTGACCTTGGCGTCGGTGAGGCCGTCCTGTCCGGCCACCAGGGAGTCGTAGCGGCTGAGCTGGTCCGAGGCATGGGCGGGGAAGGTCCCGAACAGCCGGTTGCCGAGGATGTCGGCGAGGGTGGCGTTGCCGTTCTGTCCCGGCGGCAGGATGTCGGCGCACTGGCCCTGACAGTAGTCGGGGTCGGCGGCGGCGGGGGTCTGTGCGAGGGACGAGGCGGGTGCGGCGGTGGCCTGCGACTGGGGCGTCAGCAGGGCCGCGCCCAGCGCGAACACCGCGGCGGCGGTGAGGGTGGCGCGGTTGAGTCTTCCGGTGCGTCGTCGCATGGGGTGCTCCTCGGGGAGGCCGGTGCGCCGGAGGTTACCGGCGGTACAACTCACCGGTAAGGTGAACATCAGTCACGTTCTCCGGATCCCCACACCCGGCGCGCCCTCCGGTTCCTGTGTATCGGCTTCGAAAACCGCTCGATATGAACCGGAATGACCGAATTCATGGCTGCCATCTGTTTTTTGATGGAGCCGAATGGGGCAGGCGTACGTCCATTCCTCAACGCCGAACAGCGACGGAGGTGGCAGACGATGGCCGGATTCCGGAGTCTCGCGAGACAGGTGCGCGACCCGCGGTGCGACCTGGCCTTGCGACGGTATTCACTGCGCAAGTGCCTGGAGCGGTTCGCTCCTTACGGACACCGGGCGACCTGGGATCATCTGTGCGCACGCCACAGCATGGAGCCGGAGGACAGGGCGCCGGACCCGGCGCGGCTGACGGCCGCGCTGGAGGAGTTGGAAGAGGCGCGGGCCGTCTGGCTCGCGTACGAGATGGAGTTCGCCGAGCGGCGCAGGCGCGAGAAGCACGACGGGCTGAGGCGGCCCGGGAGCTGCGACGACTGGCACCGGCGGACCTGGGGCGGGAACGGCGTCGCACGGTGCGACGATCCGGCGGTCCATCCGTCGGAATCGCTCGCCGAGGTGCTGCGCCGGCTGATCTCGGGGCTGAAGAGCGGTCCCGGCGCTTCCTGCCCCGTCTGCGCGGAGCGAGGGTTCGTCTGGCGGCCCGACCTGTCGAACGAGCCGTGGTCGGGGCCGGTCTGCACGGGGTGCGGCATCGTCGTACCGCTGCCCGTCCTCACGTCCGAGGCGCTGGCCCGGGCGAAGCGGATGCGGCTGAAGGATCTGGCGTCGGTGGCATAGGGCCTGTGGGGGCGGGGCCGGGACGCGGCACGCCCCCACGGAGTCGGCACGGGACACGGCCCGCGGGCCCGCCCGGGGTCAGCCCGGAGCCGGGTCGGATCCCTTGGTGACGCGGCGCTCCGGCATCAGGCTCGAACCCGTCCGACGGTCACCGAAGACATCGTCGGGGTTGGACAGGACGCAGGTCTCCAGGGAGAGACAGCCACAGCCGATGCAGTCCGTGAGATGGTCCCGCAGCCGGCCGAGCTGCTTGATGCGTTCGTCCAGCGCCGTGCGCCAGGCCTCGGAGAGCCTGGCCCAGTCGTCGCGGTTGGGCGTGCGCTCCTCGGGGAGGCCCGCCAGGGCGTCCCGGATCGTCGCGAGCGGGATGCCGACCCGCTGGGCCGCCCGTACGAAGGCCACACGGCGCAGCATGTCCCGGGAGTAGCGGCGCTGGTTGCCGCTCGTCCTGCGGCTGGTGATCAGCCCTTTGGCCTCGTAGAAGTGCAGGGCCGAGACGGCGGCGCCGCTGCGCGCCGACAGCTGTCCGACCGTGAGTTCGCTGATCGTCTCGGGGATCTGTGGCATTCCCCGGAGCCTACTGCCCTCGTTGACATCGGCGGGCGCGCGCCACATGCTCATGCTGAGCAAGCGCTTGGACAGATGTGTGGGCGCGGATTTCCACTCCTTCGAGAGGCGGCACCAGGGACATGGCCGAGCCGAGGATCTTCACCTCAGCCGAGGAGCTGCGCGCCGGGGTCGGCGAGCAGTTGGGGCACAGCGACTGGCTGGAGGTCGACCAGAAGCGGATCGACCTCTTCGCCGAGGCCACCGGCGACCACCAGTGGATCCATGTGGACCCGGAGCGCGCCGCGACGGGCCCGTTCGGGACGACGATCGCGCACGGCTATCTGACGCTGTCGCTGCTGCCCGCGCTCGTACCGCAGGTCGTACGCGTCGAGAACGTGAGGATGGGCATCAACTACGGCACGAACAAGGTCCGTTTCCCCTCCCCCGTGCCGGTCGGCTCGCGGCTGCGGGCGACGGCCGTCCTCAAGGACGTCACCGAGGCGGGCGGCGGCGTCCAGATCACCACCCTCGTGACGATCGAGCGCGAGGGCGGCGAGAAGCCGGCCTGTGTGGCGGAGTCCGTGTCGCGCTACTTCTTCTGAGCCCCGCGACCGGGTCTACCCGGCCGGGCGCGCGGAGACCATGCGCAGGACGAGGTCGGCGTAGAGCGCGCCGACCTCGTCGGGTGTCCGGGGGCCCGCCGCGTTGAACCAGCGCGCCACGTCGATGCAGAGCGAGAGCACCGCGAGCGTCGTGCCGGGCACGTCGGGGACGTCGAACTCCCCGTCCCGTACGCCGTCGACGAGGATCCGCCGTATCGCCGCGTTGCTGCTGCGCCGCAGCTCGACGATCTCCGCGCGGTGCTCGGCGCCGAGCGCGTCCAGCTCGTACTGGACGACGCGCGCCGTGGTGTGCCGCTCCGCGTGCCAGCGGACGAAGGCGCGGACGGCGTCGGAGAGGCGCTGCGCCGCCGTGCCCTCGCCGTCCGCCGCGGCCGTCAGCAGCTCCAGGGCGCTGTCGTGGCCGATCCGGCTGATGCGGTGGAGCAGTTCTTCCTTCGTCTTGTAGTGGATGTAGAGCGCCGCCGGGCTCATCCCCGCGCGTCCCGCGATGTCACGGGTGGTGGTGGCGTGATAGCCGCGTTCGGCGAACGCCTCGACGGCGGCGACCAGCAGCTTCCTGGCCGCCTCAGGGGTGACCTCACCCCACGGCGTGTTCTCGCCGTCCGCCGTCTGCTCCGCCGTGCGCATCGCACGCCCCTTCCGTTCGGCCGTCCATTCGACAGGACGCACACCATACCCCGGCGGTGAGCAAGCGCTTAGAGGTCAGAGCTTCTGGAAGGGGTCGTGCTCGGCGAGGATCTTCTCCAGCCTGGCCTGGTCGACCCGGCTGACGAGCTGTCCGGCCTCCTGGCGGTCCCTGATCACCTTGGCGAGGGTGAACGCCGAGGTGGTGAGGTAGAGGACGGCGATGCCGAGGAAGCCCCGTACCCAGGCGCTGGCGTCGAGTTTGACGATACCGACGGTCATGGCCACGAGCGCGAGGCCGAAGGAGGCGACGGCCTGCACGTAGTAGGCCGGGCTGATCTGCTGCTTGACGGGTGTGTCGGTCATGCGGGACAGCTTCCGCCGCTGTGGCGGGGGCCACATCCGTACAGCTACTCAGAGCGGCTACTCAGGGCCCGCGTTCACGGCACCCGTGGCGCCGGGCGGCAGACGGCGGTATACGGCGCGGTTCGGCGCGCCGCGGCACCGTGCGGTATCCGAGCACCCGTATGCCCGCCGGGGTCCTGGTGATCCTGGTCGTCCACTGCCCGCACCGGCGGGCACGGTGCCGCACGCGTCAGGCGTCGAGTCCGGGCTGGTCCCTGGGGGCGGGGCAGATCCGCCGGCCGAAGTCGTCGAAGACGTAGAGGTGCGCCAGGTCGACCAGGAGCGGCACCTGCGCGCCCGTACGCAGCCGCATGTCGGGGCCGGTACGGACGACCAGGTCGCTCGCGGCGATGGAGGCGCGTTCGGGGCTGTGCGCGGCGGGCTCCGGCGGGGGCGCCTGCTCGTCCACCGCCACGCCGCCGTCACGGCCTCCGGAGCCGTTGCCGCCGACCGCCCGGCCGCGCAGCCGGTCCAGCAGCCCGGGACCGCTGCGGCGGCGGCGTACGGCGGACTTGGGGCGGGGCGATTCGAGATCGGAGACCACGGCGGGCCGCGAGCCGATGTCGAGATGGACGAGCGCCTCGTGGCCCTGGTACTCCATGTGCTCGACGATGCCGCTCAGGGCCACCTCGCCCGACCGTGCCTGGCTCGGCGGGGCGATCCTGGCCGCCTCGGAGCGCAGCCCGACGATGATCTGCCGGCCCTGCTGGATACGGAGCAACTGGTGGTCGGAGCTGAGGGGTTCGGGCAGCGGCAGCCGCTGGCGGCCGAGGTCGATCGACATCCGGCCGTCGAGCGGCGCGTGCACGACGGCCTGGAGCAGATTGATCCGCGGGGTGCCGATGAACGCGGCGACGAACACGTTCTCCGGCAGGGCGTACACCTCACGCGGCGCGCTGACCTGCTGGAGCACCCCGCCGCGCATCACCGCCACCCGGTCCCCGAGGGACATCGCCTCCGCCTGATCGTGTGTCACATAGACGGTGGTGACGCCGAGTTCGGCGGTGAGCTGGGCTATCTCGGCGCGCAGATGGCTGCGCAGCTTGGCGTCGAGGTTGGAGAGCGGTTCGTCCATCAGGAAGGCCGAGGGGCGCCGGGAGATGGCCCGGCCCATCGCGACGCGCTGGCGCTCGCCGCCGGAGAGCTGGCTGGGATAGCGGTCGAGGACGCTCTCGATGCCGAGCATGCGGGCGGTGGCCTCGACGCGCGCGGTGCGGTCCTCGTTCGGGTTCTCCAGCCGGAGCGGAAAACCGATGTTGTCGCGGTTGGTCATCGACGGGTAGAGCGCGAAGTTCTGGAACACCATGGCCATACGGCGTTCCCGCGGCGGCATGTGGTTGGCATATTCACCGTCGAGGAAGAGATCTCCGTCGGTGATGTCCTCCAGACCGGCGATCATACGGAGCACGGTCGATTTACCGCACCCCGAGGGGCCGAGGAGCACCAGGAACTCGCCGGGCGCGATATCGAGGGAGAACCGGTCGACCGCGCGGGCCGTCCGTCCGTATGCCTTGCTGACGCTGTGCAGGGAAATGGCGCGAGTCATGAATGGTTCCGCCCGGAAGAGGAAGGTGGAGCGGCTGCGAACGCCTGAAGTTAGCCGACTACGCGCGGTCAGGGAATGATTCGCGCGAAGGTTCCACCGCACTCCCACGACCGTGCGCCCCGTCGCCCACCCCGCCGCTCCCGCCCCCGCTCGCCCCGTCGCCCTCCCCGCCGCTCCCGCCGCCGCTCGCGCCCGCGCCTCCGCCGCCGTGTCCGCTCTCCCGTCCGCCGCGCGCCGCGTCCGGTTTCCTCGGCCCGAGGGCGGCGGCGCCCACCAGCAGCGCACCGAGCATCAGGAACGGCGCGCCCGTGCCCGCGACGCCCGCGACCAGCCCGGCGGAGGCCGGTGCGGCGACCTGCCCGAGGCGGTTGCCGGTGAGGCGCAGGGCGAGCGCGGTGGAGCGGGCGCCGTCCGGGGCGGCCCGTACGACGGTCGTCATCGACAGCGGCTGGCCGACGCCCAGACAGAAGCCGAGCGCGGCGAGCATCAGCGCGAGCCCCCACACCGGTACGGGCAGGGCGATCCCCGCGCAGAGCAGCCCGCCGAGCAGACAGGTGGCGGTGAGCAGGACCGTACGGCCGGCCAGGCGCAGCATGGGGGGCATCACCAGGCGGCAGGCGATGGTGGCGGCGGCGCGCAGGCTGAGCAGGGCGCCGATCACGGCGGGCGCGATGCCCCGTTCCTCCCCGACGACCGGCAGATAGGCGGTGAGGATGTCGGTGGCCGAGAGCACGGCCAGGCTGATGAAGATCCCGGCGGGTACGCCCCTGGTGCGCAGGATGCGGTGGACGGGGACCCGGCCGCCGGCGCGGCCGGGCGCCACGACGGGGGTACGGGCCTCGACGCGCCACAGCGCGGTGAAGGAGACCGCGGCCACCGCGGCGGCGACGAGCAGTGCCAGCGCGCTCGTACGGGCCATCGCGCCGCCCTGGCCGGAGACGACGAGACCGGCCGCGGCGGGGCCGGCGAGCTGGCCGAGGGAGGCGCCGATGGTGAAGTGGCCGAAGTTGCGGTCCTGTTCGGCGGGCGCGCTGCGGCGGGCGACGATCGACTGGGCGCCGATGACGAAGCAGAGGTGGCCGAGGCCCATCACCCCGCTCCAGGCGGCGAGTTCGGTGAGGGAGCCCGCGAGACCACTGAGGGCGCACCCGGCGGAGATGAGGACGACGCCGCTGACGAGCAGCGGGACGCAGCGTCCGTGATCGGTCCGGCGGCCGAGGGGTACGGCTGCGAAGAGCGGCAGCAGCGCGTACACGGCGGTGATCACGCCGATGGCGCGCTCGTCGGCGCCGACCGACAGCGCCCGGTAGGAGACGGCCGGCCGCGCCATCGACACCGCGCCCTGGGCGAACCCGAAGGCGATGACGAGGCGCAGGAGCCAGCTTCTCCCACCGGGCGGCACATCGTGTGCGGGGTTCTCGGTCATCAGATGATGCCGAAGACTACCCCGGCGGCGAGCACGACCAGCGCGGTGAGCGCGGCCCATTTGACGGTGAAGCGGGTGTGGTCGCCGAACTCGACCTTCGCCATGCCGACGAGGACGTAGACGGCGGGGACGAGCGGGGACGACATGTGCAGCGGCTGGCCGACGAGGGAGGCGCGGGCGATCTCCAGCGGGGAGACACCGTGTGCGGCGCCGGCCTCGGCGAGGACGGGCAGGACGCCGAAGTAGAAGCCGTCGTTGGACATGAAGTAGGTGAGCGGCAGGCTCAGTACACCGGTGACGATGGCCATGTGCGGGCCCATGCCGTCGGGGATGGCGCTCACGAGCCAGTCGGCCATGTTCTGGACCATGCCGGTACCGGTGAGGACGCCGGTGAAGACAGCCGCGGCGAAGACCATGCCCGCGACGTTGAGGACGTTGTCGGCGTGGGCGGCGATACGGGCCTTCTGCTCGGCCATGTTGGGGTAGTTGACCGTGAGGGCGAGGGCCGCGCCGAGGAGGAAGAGCACCGGGATCGGCATCAGTTGCATGATCATGGCGGTGAGGAGCACGACGGTCAGCCCGGCGTTGAACCAGTAGAGCTTGGGCCGCAGGGTGGCGCGCTGGGGGTCGAGTCCCTGGAAACCGTCGTCCTCGGGCTCGTCCGCCTCGCCGGTGCCGCCGACCGTACCGGCGGCGGAGGCGCCACCGGCGCCCGTACCCGTACCGGATCCCGCGCCGGAGCCCGCACCGGCGCTCGCGCCCGTGCCGTTGCCGCCGCCGGTCTTCACGAGAAGCTGCTCGGTCTTCTTCCCGGAAGTACCGGACGTCCCGGACGTCCCGGACGTCCCGGACGTCCCGTCCGTCGTCCCGGTGGCCGTGTCCGTCTTCAGCGCCTCGTCCAGCGTCAGCACGCCCAGCCGCTTGCGCTCCCGGATGCCGAGGACGTAGGCGAGGATCAGCACGCAGAGCAGTCCGACGGCGAGCGCCGGGATCATCGGGACGAAGACCTCGCCCGCGTCCACCTTGAGCGCGGTGGCGGCGCGGGCCGTCGGGCCGCCCCAGGGGAGGGTGTTCATCACGCCGTTGGCGGTGGCGGCGACGCCGGTCATCACGACGCGGCTCATCCCGAGCCGCTTGTACAGCGGGTACATCGCGGAGACGGTGATCATGAAGGTGGTCGAGCCGTCACCGTCCAGCGACACGATCGAGGCGAGCACCGCGGTGCCGACGACGATCCGCATCGGATCCGCCTTGCAGAACCGCAGGATGCCTCGGACGATCGGGTCGAAGAGGCCGACATCGATCATCACACCGAAGTAGACGATGGCGAACATCAGCATCGCGGCGGTGGGCGCGAGGTCGCCGACGCCCTTGATGACATAGTCGCCCAACTGCGCGCCTTGTCCGACTATGACGCAGAAGAGTGCGGGTATGAGCACCAGTGCCGCGATCGGCGACATCTTCTTCATCATGATCAGCACCAGGAAGGTGGCGATCATGACGAAGCCGAGGATGGTCAGCATGGAAGGCCTCTCACGTTCACCTTTGAACTGCCGCCGGGGGCGGCGGTGCGGATGACGTTAGGGCGCTGTTCTCCGCGTTAACAAGATGTTGACATGCGAGCAATACGAGCAGAACCCCAGGTCACGGCGGGGGCGGTACGAGCCGGCGGTCAGTTCGGACCCGGCGGGGCGAGGGCCGCGGGGGTCAGTTCGACGGGGAATCCGTTGAGTACGGCCGTACCGGAGAGCGGGTCGAGCCGGGAGCCGTCGAGAAGCTGGTTGACGTTGACACCGGGCCGTGCGCTCGCCACGGACGTCCTGGTGCCGGGGCGGTCGTGGCCCCAGCCGTGCGGCAGGCTCACCACACCGGTCCGTACGGTGTCGGTGATCTCCACCGGCGCCTCCAGCACCCCTCCGGCGGCGGTGACCCGGGCGAGGGCGCCGTCGTGGAGGCCGATCCTGGCGGCGTCCTCGGGGTGGATCTGGAGGGTGCAGCGGTTGGAACCGCCGTTCAGGGCACGGACGTTGTGCAGCCAACTGTTGTTGGAGCGCAGATGGCGCCGCCCGACCAGGACGAGCCCGGCGGGCCGGGCGGCGAGGGCGGCGCGGAGCCGGGGCAGATCGGCGGCGATCGGCGCGGGGAGCAGTTCGATCCGTCCGCTGCGGGTGCGCAGCGGTCCCGGCAGGCGCGGGCGCAGCGGGCCGAGGTCGATGCCGTGCGGATGCTCCAGCAGCCGCGCCAGACTGAGCCCGGGCGTACCGGCGCGGGCACCGGGTGCGCCGCCGTCCGTCCCCGCCGCGCCGGCGCCGGCCGTCTCCGCCGTACGGGTGCGGAAGCCGTCCCCGTACGGGCCGAGGCGCAGCCTGAGGTCGAGCCGGCGCTCCGGGCCGCTCTCGCCGGTGAGGAGGGCGGCCAGTTCGCCGGGATCGCGGCCGTGGACCGGTGTGTGCGGGTCGGCGACGGCTTTGGCCAGCTCCCGGGCGATCGCCAGGTCGTCCACGGTGGCGGGGTCGGCGCCGTGCGCCCCGCTCACCGCGAGGATCAGCCGGGCGTGGATCTCGCTCTCGTCGGGCTGCCCCTCCTCCAGCGGGACGGCGGCCCGGGTGTAGCGGACCTGGTTGCGTACGGCGAAGCCGTTGAAGGCGAAGTCGAAGTGCGCGCTTCTGGCCGGTGGCGGCGGGGGCAGGACGACATCGGCGTGGCGTGAGGTCTCGTTGAGATACGGGTCGACGCTGACCATGAAGTCCAGCCCGGCCAGGGCCCGGTCGAGCCGGTCGCCGTCGGGCGCGGAGAGCACCGGGTTGGCGGCGAGGGCGATCACCGCGCGGATCCTGCCCTCCCCTGGGGTCTCGATCTCCTCGGCGAGCGCGGCGAGGGGCAACTCCCCCTTGGCCTCCGGGTGTCCGGCGACCCTGCTGGTCCAGCGGCCGAGCGCGAACCCCTTGCCGGGCCCTGGCGGACGTGGCGCGCGGTCGGTGGCCGAGAGGGGGAAGAGCGCACCGCCGGGCCGGTCGAGGTTGCCGGTGAGCAGGTTCAGTACGTCGACGAGCCAGCTCGCCAGGGTGCCGTACTCGACCGCGCTGCTGCCGATCCGGCCGTAGACGGCGGCGGTGGGCGCCTCGGCCAGCTCCCGGGCGAGCGCCCGGATCTCCCCGGCGGTCAGGTCGCAGGCCGGGGCGACGGCCTCCGGGGTGAAGTCCCGTACGGCGGCCCGGAGATCGTCCATCCCCTCGGTCAGCTCCGCGAGCGGTCCCGGGTCGGTGAGCTTCTCCTCGAAGAGGACCTGGGCGAGGGCGGCGAGCAGCAGGGCGTCGGTGCCTGGGCGGATCGCCAGGTGCCGGTCGGCGAGGCGCGCCGTCCTGGTGCGGCGGGGGTCGACCACGGTGAGCGTGCCGCCCCGTGCGCGCAGTGCCCTGAGCCGGCCGGGGAAGTCGGGCGCGGTGCAGAGACTGCCGTTGGACTCCAGGGGGTTGGTGCCCAGGAGCAGCAGATGGTCCGTACGGTCCAGGTCGGGTACGGGGATGGCGAACGGATCCCCGAAGAGCAGTCCGCTGGAGACATGCTTGGGCATCTGGTCGAGGGTGCTGGCGGTGAAGAGGTTACGGGTGCGGAGCGCGCCCAGCAGGAGCGGCGGGTAGAGGGACCCGGCGACGGTGTGGACGTTGGGGTTGCCGAGGACGACGCCGACGGAGTCCGGGCCGTGTGCGGCGGCGAGCGGCGGCAGCCGGGCGGCGATCAGCTCGTACGCCTCCTGCCAGCTCGCCTCCCGCAGTGCGCCGCGCGCCCCGTCGAGGCCGTACGCGCGGACGAGGGGCAGGCGCAGCCGGTCGGGGTCGGCGTCCAGTTCGCCGAAGGAGGCTCCCTTGGGGCAGATGAAGCCCCGGCTGAAGATGTCGTCGCGGTCGCCGCGCGCGCCGGTGACGGTGGTGCCCTCGATGGTGAGGGTCAGTCCGCAGGTGGCTTCGCAGAGGGGGCAGATGCGCGGTGCCGTACGGGGCATGGTTCCTCCGGGGGCGGCGGCAGCGGTGACGCGCGGGCGGCGCCGGGCCGGGCAGCGCGCCCCCCGAGCATACCGACCGGTACGGATGGCGGAAGGGGTCGCGCGGAACGTCTCCGGCGGCGGTGCGGCCCGTCCGGCGGCGGCGGTGCGGCCGGGCGGGCGGTACGGCCCTTTCAGTCGAGCGTCCTCGCGAGATAGCCGCGCAGCAGCTCCCGGGTCTCCGCGACGATCTCCGGCTCGCCCGCCGCGTCCGTACGGAAGGCGAGCTGGAGCAGCGCGTCGGCGGCCTCGACGGCGACCAGGACCGTACGGTGCAGCGCCGCGTCCGGGACGCGGCCGACATGCGCGGCGAGCAGTTCGGTGAGGCGGCGGGCGACCCGGTGGTTCGGGTCGGAGTCCGGGTCGCCCCGGCCGGGGGCGGACGCGGGGCGGTGGCCGCCGAGCGGGAGCTGCGCCCCGAAGTCGACCAGGGAGAAGCCGGGCACGGTGCGCTTCATGGCCAGGTACTCGTCGAGCAGCGCGTCGACCGCCCCGCGCCAGTCCCCCGCGTCGAGCCGGGCGAGACGGTCGGTGACGTGCGTGGCGTAACGGTCCAGATTACGGCGGGCCAGGGCGTCCGCCATGGCCCGCTTGTTGCCGAAGAAGCGGTAGACGGAGCCGATGGGGACGCCCGCGCGGGCGGCGACGGCGCGGGTGGAGAGCTGTTCGTACCCCGTCTCGTCGAGGAGTACGGCGCAGGCGTCGAGGATCCGGGCGAGCCGCTCCGTGCTCCGGCGCTGGACGGGGACCCGGCGTAAACCGGCGTCGTCCCCGTCCGCCGCGCCGACGGTGGCGGGCTGTGGGTTCGTACGGTCGCGTGACACGGGCTCCATGATGCCGCGCGGCCCCGTTGACGTGCCCCGGGGTCAATCCTACGGTTGAGCATAGGATTGAGCCCGGGGTTCGCGAGGCCCCGGACCCCCTCGACCAGGGAGCGGACGATGAGCGGCATCGAGCGGGCACGGAAGGCGGCCACGGACCTCGGCCACTCCCCCGGCTTCGGCAACGAGCACAGTTCCGAGGCGGTGCCCGGGGCGCTGCCGCACGGCCGCAACGCGCCGCAGCGCGCGCCGCTCGGGCTCTACGCGGAACAGCTCAGCGGCAGCGCCTTCACCGAACCCCGGGCCCACAACCGCCGTTCGTGGCTCTACCGCATCCGCCCCTCGGCGGCGCATCCGCCGTTCGTACGGATCGACAGCGGCGCGGTGCGCGGCGCGCCGTTCACGGAGTCGGTGCCCGACCCCAACCGGCTGCGCTGGAACCCGCTGCCCGAACCGCCGCCGGGCACCGACTTCCTGGCCGGCCTGTGGACTCTGGGCGGCAACGGGGACGCGGGCCGGCGCTCGGGGATGGCGGTGCATCTGTACCACGCCAACGCCCCCATGACGGACCGGGTGTTCAGCGACGCGGACGGCGAACTGCTGATCGTCCCCGAGCGCGGCGGACTGCTGCTCCGTACGGAACTGGGCCTGCTCGCCGCCCGTCCCGGCGAGGTGGCGCTGATCCCGCGCGGGGTGCGGTTCCGGGTCGAGCCGCTGGACGACACGGTGCGCGGGTACGTCTGCGAGAACTACGGACGGCCGTTCGTGCTGCCCGACCTCGGCCCGATCGGGGCCAACGGCCTGGCCAACGCACGGGACTTCCTCGCACCGGTCGCCGCGTACGAGGATGTCGAGCGGCCCACCCAGGTGATCAACAAGTACTGCGGGAACCTGTGGTCGGCCACCTACGACCACTCACCGCTCGATGTCGTCGCCTGGCACGGCAACCATGTGCCGTACGTCTACGACCTGCGGCGCTTCAATGTGATCGGGTCCATCAGCTACGACCACCCCGACCCGTCGATCTTCACCGTGCTGACCTCGCCGTCCGACACCCCGGGGCTCGCGGGCGTCGACTTCGTGGTCTTCGCGCCGCGCTGGCTGGTCGGGGAGGACACGTTCCGGCCGCCGTACTTCCACCGCAATGTGATGAGCGAGTACATGGGCCTGATCGAGGGCGCGTACGACGCGAAGACCGCCGGTGAGGGCGGGTTCGTGCCGGGTGGCGGCTCGCTGCACAACATGATGTCGGCGCACGGTCCCGACCGGGAGACCTTCGACCGGGCGAGCGCGGCCGAGCTGCGCCCGCAGAAGATCGACGACGGCCTCGCATTCATGTTCGAGACCCGCTGGCCGGTGACGCTGTCCGGCCAGGCGGCGGAGGCGGCCCATCTCCAGCGGGGGTACGACGAGGTGTGGCAGGGTCTTGAGCGCCACTTCAGGCCCTGACTCGTCCTGGGAGTAACCGGTGACCGCCTTCGCCCCCGACTCGCTGGTCCTGAACCGCAAGCTGCCGCTCTGGTACCAGGTCTCACAGTCCCTGCGCGCCTCGATACTGGGCCGCCGCCCGCACGATCCGCTGCGGCTGCCCACGGAGGAACAGCTCGCCGCGCACTACGGCGTCAGTGTGCTGACCATGCGCCAGGCGCTCAAGGAGCTGGAGCACGAGGGGCTGATCAGCCGCCACCGGCGGCGCGGCACCTTCATCGAGCCGGGGGCGCGGCGCGGCGCCCCGCGCCGGGTCCTCGGCTCGGTCGACGCGATCGTGGCGCAGCAGTCGGGCGAGCTGACGACGGTCCTGGACCATGGCCCGGCCCCGGTCCCCGGTGAACTCGCCGAGTACTTCCCCGGGTTGGACGAGGTGGTCGCGTACCGCAGGCTGCGCCGCGACGGCGAGAGCGGTGAGCCGGTCAACTGGGCGGAGAACGCGGTGCGTCCGGAGGTCGCGGACGGGATCGACATCGCGGATCTGGAGCGCTGGCCGATGACGAAGGTGCTGCGCGACACCCGGTCCATACGGATCAGCAGGATCACCGACACGGTCGAGGCCCGGCTGGCGGACCCGGCCACGGCGGAGCTGCTGGGGGTGCCGCTGCTGAGCCCGATCCTGCACTACACGGGGGTGACGTACGACGAGACCGGCCGGGTGGTGGACGTGGCCAGGATCCGCTACCGGGGCGACCGGTTCTCCTTCTCGGTCACCGTGGAGACGGACACCGGCCTTCCGGGTGAACCGCCGGAGCGCTGACCCGGCCGTCCTGGACGGCGGTTACGCTTTCGCCGACGGCGCACGGAGAGAGGGCGACGGGGAGGGTGTCCGGGATGGCTGCGACGCGGGCCGACGCGGCGTTCGGGGATGCCCCGCCGCTCGGTGAGCTGATGCCGTGGTCGACGCCGCCGCTGCGGCTCGGGCGGCCGTGGGTGCTCGCGCCGGACGCCGGTTCGCTGACGGCCCGCTGGGACCGGCTCGTACGGGCCGAGGGCGCCGAGCGCGAGGCGCTGTTCGGGGTGACCCGGTCCCGTACCCCGCGCAGCGCGGTCGCCGCGCTGCCCGGGCAGGCCACGGGCACCGGGCGGTTCGCGCGGGAGACGGGGCGCTGCCCGGAGCCGCTGCGGGTGGCGCACGGGCCGTTCGACGAGCAGTGGCTGATCCCCGACCACCGGCTGATCGACGCGGCGCGCCCCGAGCTGTGGCGGGTCGCCGACGCCCGGCAGCTCTTCGCCGTGGAGCAGGGGTACGTACCGCAGGCAGGGGCGGGGCCCGCGCTGCTGGTCAGTGCCCTGCTCCCGGACGGCCACACGCCCACGGGACGGCCGGGCCGGATCCGGCCGCTCTACCGGCGCCCCGGCGGCAGGGAGCCCAACCTCGCCCCCGGGCTGACGGAGCTGCTGGCCGCGCGCCTCGGCCGGGAGGTCGGCGCCGAGGACGTACTGGCGTGGGCCGTGGCCGCCGCCGTCCCCTCCCCCGCCGGGGCCGTGGTGCCGCTCACCGCCGACCCCGGCGTCTGGGCCTGCGGGGTGGAGCTGGGGCGGCGGATGACCGGGATCCAGCTCCGCGGGGGGCGGGGCGGCGAACGCCCCCGGCTGCCCGGCGGGCGCCGGCCGTACGTACGCGCCGCCGTGCCGGAGCGGCCCGGGTCCCTGACGTACGACGCGGCGGAGGAGGCGCTGTGCGTCGGTACGGGGCGCGTCTCGCCCGTACCGGCCGGGGCGTGGGAGTTCACGGTGGGCGGGGCGCGGGTGCTGGAGCTGTGGTTCGAGCGCCGCGCCCGCCTGGTGGAGCCGCCGGAGCCGGGCACGCTGGAGGCGATCCGGCCGGCCGGCTGGCCCCGGGAGTGGACCTCGGAGCTGCTGGAGCTGATCACGGTCCTGGCGCTGCTCGCGGAGGTGCGGCCGCTCCAACGGAAGCTGCTCACCGAAGTCGGGGCCGGGGCCGAAGGTACCATCGGGCGGGCCGAGCTGCGTACGGCAGGCGTCCTGCCGGTCCGGGCGGCGGCCCGCCGACCGGCGTCGGTGCTCGACCACCACGAGGAGGGCCCGGAGGGGCAGTTCGCCCTCGTCTAGTGCCGCGACCGGCAATGTTTGCCCCGAAGGAGGGTCGTCCGGTGCACTGCGCTCGCTCCGTCTCGGCGCTTTGATTCATCCCGCGGATGCCGAGCGCGATCGCGAGGCGGCCGGAAGTCCTTGGACGGGGCCCCTCCCCTGCTCGAACGGAGTTGGGAGCTTGGGGAAGGAGCTACCAGGGCTTTTGGCCAACGCCGCGAGCGTGCGTGCTGGGCGGCGCGACGCGGCAAAGCTTGCCGGGAGGGGCACCAGTGCCCCTCCCGGCAAGCGCGCTCGGTCCCGCGGGCTCCGCGCGGACCGCACAGGGCCGCGATGTCTCAGGAGGGCCGGCCGGTCCTCCGCTCCGCCGGTACGAACGAGTCCAGCACCCGGCCCAGCGCCCGGTCGAAGACCGCGTCCAGGTCGATGGGGCCCGAGTCCTCCGCGAGCGCCGCCGACAGCCGCGGGTACCGGCCCGTGGACAGCTCGCTCACCATGTACGCGATCCGCACCTCGTGTTCGCGCTCCGCGGACCAGGGCAGTGACCGCACGCGCTCCGCGGTGTGCAGCTCGTTGGCCACGTAGGTGGTCACCACGCCGTTGACCATCGCGACCAGCTCCATCTTCTCGCCGTACGACAGGTCGAGCGCGTCCAGACAGCGCAGGCTGTACTCCAGGAAGCTGATCACGTTCGGGCTGAACCCGTAGGCGCTCGACATCAGCCCGGCCATCCAGGGGTGGTCCCGCATCATCCCGCGCGCGCGGTACGCGAGATGGGTCAGGTCGGCGCGCCAGTCGCCGGACGGTTCCTCGGGCAGCGGGTAGGCGCCCGCGACCGCGTCGACCATCAGCTCGTACAGGTCCTCCTTGCGCGGGATGTAGTTGTAGAGCGACATCGTGCCGCACCCCAGCTCGCCCGCCACATGCCGCATGGTCACGGCGCCGATGCCGCCCGCGTCCGCGATCCGGACGGCGGCGGACGCGATGTCGGAGCGGCTGAAGGCCGCCTTCGGCCCACGCCCGGCCCGCTCGGGGCGGGACCAGATCACTCCGGGTTCAGCAGGTCGCCCCGCCATGGATCATCACCTCGCCCACCATCCTAGTTACGTACAACGTACGTAGTGCGCTACGGTGGTCCGCATGACAACTACGTACGCTGTACTTAGTGAAGGTCTGGAGAAGCGCTTCGGCGGCGCCGGTGGCGTGCCCGCCCTGCGCGGGCTGGATCTGGCCGTGGCCGAGGGCACCGTCTGCGGAGTGCTCGGGCCGAACGGCGCGGGCAAGACCACCGCCGTACGGGTGCTGACCACTCTCACCGCGCCGGACGCGGGCAGCGCCCTGGTGGCGGGACACGACATCGTGCGCGCGCCGGGCGCGGTCCGCCGCGCGATCGGGGTCACCGGTCAGTACGCCGCCGTCGACGGGGAGTTGACGGGCCGGGAGAACCTGCGGCTCTTCGCCAAGCTGCTCGGCCTCCGGGGCGCGGCGGGCCGGTCGCGCGCCGACGAGCTGCTGGAACGCTTCGAGCTGACGGACGCCGCCGGCCGGGTCGCGCGGACCTACTCGGGCGGGATGCGGCGCCGCCTGGACCTCGCGGTCAGCCTGTTGACCCGCCCCCAGGTGCTCTTCCTGGACGAGCCGACCACCGGGCTCGACCCGCACAGCCGTAACCAGATCTGGGCCGCCGTGCGCGCGCTCGCGGCCGAGGGCACCACCGTGCTGCTGACCACGCAGTATCTGGAGGAGGCCGACCGGCTCGCCGACGACATCGTGCTGATCGACCGGGGCAGGGCCGCCCACAGCGGCACCCCGGCCGAACTCAAGGCGCGGATCGGCTCGTACGCGGAGGCCGTCCTCTCCGAGGTGGCGACGGGCGACGCGGCACAGGCGGCGCTCCTCGCGGCGGCGGGTGTGCTCGACCAGCTCACCGGCGCCGAGCCGGTGTTCGACCGGGAGCGCCGCGCCGTCGGCGCCGTGACCACGGACCCCACGCTGACCCTGCCCCGGCTCGTCCGGGAACTGGACGCGGCGGGCGTCCCGGTGGTCGATGTGAGCCTGCGGCCGCCGACGCTGGACGAGGTGTTCCTGCGCCTGACCGGGCGCACGGGGGCTTCCGGGCGCGCAGGCCGTTCCGGCCGGACAGACGGTTCTCACCCCGAGGAGCAGGCCGCATGAGCACACTCGCGTACGACAGCGGCGCCGTCCTGGGCCGCCACCTCCAGCGGATCAGACATGCGCCGGGCGTGGTGATCCTCACCCAGACCATGCCGATCAACATGCTGCTGTTCTTCGGCTATGTCTTCGGCAGCGCGCTGGCGATGCCGGGCGAGCAGTACCGCGCGTATCTCGTGCCCGGGCTGCTCGCGGCGACGGCCGCAGGCGGCCTGATGACGGGGATGTTCCAGGCGTCGTACGACGCGCAGCGCGGTGTCACGGACCGGTTCCTTTCGCTGCCGATGAGCCGGGTCGCCGTACCGCTGGGTCAGACCCTGGCGGATCTGCTCACCACGCTCGTGGGGATGGTGCCGCTGCTGCTGGTGGGGCTCGCGGTGGGCTGGCGGGTCGAGAGCGGTGTGTCCGGCGCGCTCGGCTCGGTGGGGCTGCTGCTGCTCTTCCGGTTCGCGACCGCGTGGATCGGCACGTATGCCGGACTGCTCGTCCGCAACGAGGAGATCGCGGGGCAGCTCGGCGCCGCGACGTTCGTCCTGCCGCTGCTGTCGAACGCGTACATCCCGGCGGAGGGGCTGCCCGGCTGGCTGCGGACGGTCGCGGAGTGGAACCCGATCAGCGCGCTCGCCGCGGCGGTCAGGGATCTGTGCGGGAACGCGGCGCCCGCGGCGGACGCCGCCTGGCCGACCGCGCATCCGGTGGCCGGATCGTTGCTGTGGTCGCTGGTGCTGCTCGGTCTGTTCGTACCGCTCGCGGTCCGGCGGTACGCCAGGGGCGGGGAGTGAGACGGTACGCCGGCAGTGCGCGGAAGAGACGGGGCCGCGGCCGGCCTGGGCCGGTGTCGGGGAGTGAACTCACCGGCCGGGCCGCCGCGGAGGGGACGGAGCGGAAGATGCGAGGGGCCTGCGCCCGGCCGGCCCGCCGAACGGGTGCGGACGATCCGAGCGCGGTGGTGCCGCGTGGAGCCGAACCGTCAGCGGCGGCTGCCGAGGAGCGTGCGACGCAGCCGCCGCAGCGGAGCGAAGAGCGAGACCCGCGCGCCCCTGCTCCTGTGCGTGTCCGACCTGTCCCGTGCGGTCAACTCGCGCATCAGCAAGGTCGCCTCGACCGTCTCGCGCTGCGGTACGGCGGGACCGCCGAGCACCGAGAGATGGCGGTCGAGGCGCGAACTGCTCGCGCTGCTCCCGCAGGTGATCGCAGGGATTCGTGCCCTGCTGTGCACCGTTATCTGTTCCATTTCACTCCCCACCCGTACGAGGGCACCCGGTCCGGGCAGGTTAACCCTATCGCCCCTTCAGGACACCCGTGTATCCCGCCTTCGGGCGGAACCACACTCGTACGGGGAGGAATGTACACAGCCCGATCTATGTGAATTCAGGGCGAGTTGGACAGATCGCCCGGGGGTGAAGAACCTATGCGGCCGAGGTGAAGACCGGCAGGTAACCCTGGGACTGACCGGCGGCCGTGGGGTGGTACGACTCGCCGATGTCGAGCACGTTCAGACTGTGCAGCCAGGAGGCGCTGGAACAGATCTCGTGCCCCGTGAAGGTCCCGGAGACCCCGGCGAAGGTGAAGCCGTGGTCGGCGGCGCGCTTGGCGGTGGCGTCGTTGAGGTAGTCGGAGGCGTTGTTGATGGCGGTGCGCTTCGCCTCGCTGAGCCCGGCGGCGCACGTTCCCTTGAGCTGATAGAAGCGGGGATAGCCGAGGACGACGACCCGGGCCGACGGCGCCTTGGATCTGATCGCCGTGTACACCGTGTCGAGGCTGCCGGGCAGGGTGGAGTCGACGAACGCGCGGGCCTGCGCGATCCGGTTGAGGCAGGCGCTCTCCGACTGGAGGACGCAGACCGTCATGACGTCGGAGAATCCAGCGTCGTTGCCGCCGATGGAGATGGAGACGAGGTCGGTGGCGGCGCTGAGCGGTCCGAGCTGGCCCGCGGTCACATCACCCGTACGAGCACCCGCGCACGCGGTGAACGCGAAGGTGGCCGGCGCGTTCGCCGCCGCCCAGAGCGCCGGATACGACCTGGGCGTGCGCTTGCAACTGCCGCTCGCGCTGTCGTACCCACCGGAGCCGACCCCGGAGGAGTACGAGTCGCCGAGCGCCACGTAGTCGACGGCGGCGGCCGACTCGGCGGCCGAGACCGCCGATGCCCCGGTGAGGGCCAGGACCGCACCAAGGAGGAGCGAGGACGAGAATGCCGTGATTCGGGCCAGTTTCATAGAACCTCTCCTTAGCAGGATTTCTGCCACAACTGTCGTACCAGCGACGACAGTTCACCGGAAGTGTCCATGCCAAGAACGTTCGGTGAGAGATTCTTCAGGATCGATATCGGCGCATGAATCATGCGAAATTGAGCGGAACCGATCGGGGAGGTTCCGGATGCGACCGACTAAGTACGACCAAAGAAGCAAAAAAGCGCGCCGAGGTTCCACCTCTTGCCATACAGTCCCAATCATCAATACCGTCGTACATCCACCCGCATCGGTCCATCATGCAAGCGGCTCCAGGGGAGGGCTCAAGCGTCGCGATGGCTCCCGGGGCGGGGCGCGGTAGGGGGGTGCCGCGCTCGGTGACCGCGTTCCGCGCCGCCGAGTCGCGTGCCGCGCGACCAGTTCCACAGCTCACCCGGCCGGCACGGCGTTCCATGTTCCGAGCTCCATGTGCCACGTTCCATGTGCCAGGCCGTCATGGCGGGGTGAGAACCCCCCTTTCGAACCGGAAACACTGCGGGACCGCCCGGGGGTGGGCGGTCCACCGGACGAGAGGGAAAAGACCCGTGAGCGCTTTTCTGCGCCCGGCGATACCGGGCGACGATCCGTTGGATCTTCCGGCACGGAGCACGACCGATCAGCAGGTCACCGACCACCAGATCACCGACCTTCACACCACCGACCACCAGGGCACGGACCACCAGAACCTGGGGCTGCTGCCGTACCGGGCGATCTCCTCGCATCTCGCGATCACTCCGCCGGTGAGTGTGGTGATACCGGCGATGAACGAAGCACAGAACCTTCCGTACGTCTTCCGGACCCTGCCCGAGTGGATCCACGAAGTCGTCCTGGTGGACGGCGACTCCACCGACGGCACGGTCGAGGTCGCCCGCGCGTTACGGCCGGACGTCAAGGTCGTCGCCCAGCGCGGCAAGGGCAAGGGGGACGCCCTGATCAGCGGGTTCGCCGCATGCACCGGCGACATCATCGTGATGGTCGACGCGGACGGCTCGGCCGACGGCCAGGAGATCGTCTCCTATGTGTCGGCCCTGGTCTCCGGCGCCGACTTCGCCAAGGGCTCGCGGTTCGCCAACGGCGGCGGTACGGACGACATGACGGCGATCCGCAAGCTCGGCAACCGGGTGCTCTGCGCCGTCGTCAACGCCAAGTTCGGCGCCCGCTACACCGATCTCTGCTACGGCTACAACGCCTTCTGGCGCCACTGTCTGGACGAGATCACGCTCGACTGCACCGGCTTCGAGGTCGAGACCCTGATGAACATCCGGGTGGTCAAGGCCGGTCTGAAGGTGCAGGAGATACCGAGCCACGAGTACGACCGGATCCACGGGGTGAGCAATCTCAGAGCCGTCCGGGACGGTCTGCGGGTCCTGAAGGTCATCCTCCGCGAGCGGGGCGTGCCCCGCTCGACCCGCCGCCGGCCGGTCTCCTTGCGGATCAGCGTCCCGGTGGGGCCGCGCGGGGAGGCGTCGTGACCGGACGTCCGGCGCCCCCGGGGGGAACGCCCCCGCGTCACCGGCCGTTCACGGTGGTCATCTGCGTCTACGCCGAGGAGCGCTGGGAGGACATCCTCGCGGCGGTCGACTCGGTGGCCGGGCAGTCACTGCCCGCCCTGGAGACGCTGCTCGTGGTCGACCACAACCCGTCCCTGCTGGCGCGGCTCACCGCGCACCTCGCCGAGCGCGCCGCGCGCGGCGAGGTGCGGGTGCTCGCCAACGCGGGCCCGCGCGGGCTCTCCGCGGGCCGTAACACCGGGATCGCCGCGGCCCGTGGCGCGTGCGTGGCGTTCCTGGACGACGACGCGGTGGCCGAGCGCGACTGGCTGCGCCGCTTCGACGAGGCGTACGGGGACGATCCGCGGATCCTGGCCGTGGGCGGGCGGACGGTGCCCGCCTGGGCCTCGGGACGCAGACCCGGCTGGTTCCCCGAGGAGTTCGACTGGGTCGTCGGCTGTACGTACCGGGGACTGCCGGAGGGTCTGGTACGGGTACGCAACGTCCTCGGCGGCAACGCGTCGTTCCGGCGTACGGCGTTCGACACGGCAGGGGGGTTCGCGACCGGCATCGGGCGCGACGGCGACCGGCGACCGCTCGGCTGCGAGGAGACGGAGCTGTGCATCCGGCTCACCGAGGCCGTACCGGACGCGGTGCTGCTGATCGACGACCGCGCGGTCATCCACCACCGGGTCCCGGCGGCCCGCGAGCGGTTCGGCTACTTCCGTACCCGGACCTACGCCGAAGGGCTGTCGAAGGCGCTGGTCGCCCGGAGCGTGGGGGCGGACAAGGGGCTCGCCTCCGAGCGCCGCCACACCACCCGCGTGCTTCCGGCGGGCGTCGCGCGCGGTCTGCGCGACGCGGTACGGGGCAGACCCGGCGGTCTCGGCCGCGCCGGGGCGATCGCGGCCGGGACGGTTCTGGCGGCGGCCGGCTATCTGGTGGGCCGCTTCCGTACCCGGGGCGGGGAGGTGGCGTTCGCGTCGGGCCCGATCGAACGGGGCGGGTCCGGCGCCGGCGAGGAGTCGCGCGGCCGGTGGGAGGCGGCCGTATGACGACAGGAGGAAGGGGCCCGGCGCGGCGCGCGCCGGGCCCCCCGGCCCCGCCGGAGACCGGCACCGGCGCGGGCGCCGTACCGATCCTGATGTACCACGCGGTCGCGCACCGGCCCGCGCCCGCCACCCGCGCGCTCTCCGTGGCGCCCGAGGCGTTCACGGCGCAGATGGCGCTGCTCGGCGCGCGCGGCTTCACCCCGGTCACCACGGCGCGGCTCGCCGACGCCTGGCGCACCGGCAAGCCGCTGCCGGAGCGCCCCGTGCTGATCACGTTCGACGACGGCTACGCGGGGGTGCACCGGTACGCGCTCCCCGTTCTCGCGGAACGTTCCTTCGCGGCCACGCTCTTCGTCTCGACGGCGTGGCTGCGCGGCGCGTACGACGAGGGCGGCGCCCTGGACACCATGCTCGACTGGGACCAGGTACGGGAACTGGCCGCCGCCGGCACGGAGATCGGCGGCCACAGCCACACCCATCCGCAGCTCGACCAGGCCGACGACGGGCGGCTGCGCTTCGAGACCGGGCGCTGCCGGGAGATCCTGGCCGAGGAGCTGGGCACGGACCCCGTCTCCTTCGCCTATCCGTACGGTTACTCCAGCCGGCGGGTGCGCCACGCCGTCCGCGCGGCCGGGTTCCGCCAGGCGCTGGCGGTGGGCAACGCGGCGGCGCGCCGGGGCCAGGGCCCGTACGCGCTGAAGCGGGTGACCGTGCGGCGCACCACCGGGATCGAGGAGTTCGGCCGGCTGGTGGAGGGCCGGGGGCTCACCCGCTCCTTCGCCGGGGACCGGGCGCTGACCCGGGGATACGCACTGGTCCGGCGTGCGCGCCGATCGGCGGCCGTGGCGCGCGGGACGGTGACCGGCGGGCGGTACGGCGACGGCGGGGCCGACGCCGGGTGACGGGGCCGCAGGGCGGGGAGCGCGCCGCCGGTGACGGCGGGGCGCACCGGGGCGTGCGGCGGGTCGCGGACATCGCGCCGCGCGCCGACGCCACCGGCGGCCAAAACACCGTGCACCGGACGTCCCGGTGCCGGATCATGGGCGACATGTCTGCCAAGCCTCAGGACGCCCTGCCGATCCGGCTCACCGTCGACGACAGCGATTCGCCCTCGGATGTGGTCGACGCGCTGTTCCTCGGCCGCTTCGCGACGGGCGAGCAGCCGTACTCCCACAGCTCCACCATCGACCGGGTCAAGCCGGGCGCGGGGCTGCTGCCGCCCGGGGCCACGGTGCTGCGTTCCGCCCGTGACGACGACCGGAGCGCGACCCTCGCCGAGGGCGACGGCTGGACGCTGCTGGTCTCCCGCTGGAACCGGGGCGCCGATGTGACGGTGACGGCCGTCAGTACCGAACTGGCGGAGAAGATCCACCAGCAGACCACGGAGGGCGCGCGGGACGACCCGGAGCCGCAGCCCGAGAACGTGACGATGGGGTTCTGGTACGTGTCGCCGCGGCGCGGTCCGCACCGGACGACGCGGCAGATCTCCGCCGGTACGTGGGACGAGGTCAGGGCCAACTACACCGCGCCGGTGGCCGAGGCGATGGACCGGCTGATGAAGGTGACACCGGACGACATCGCGGGCCGGCTGCTGCTGTTGCACGGCCCGCCGGGCACCGGCAAGACCTCCGCGCTGCGTACGCTGGCCCGTTCGTGGCGCGACTGGTGCCAGGTCGACTGTGTGCTGGACCCGGAGCGGCTCTTCAACGACGTCGGCTATCTGATGGACATCGCGATCGGCGAGGACGACGGCTCGGCCAAGGGGCGGTGGCGGCTGCTGCTCCTGGAGGACTGCGACGAGCTGATCCGCGGGGAGGCCAAGCACACGGCGGGCCAGGCGCTGTCGCGGCTGCTCAATCTGACGGACGGTCTGCTCGGGCAGGGCAGGAACGTTCTGGTGGGGGTGACGACCAACGAGGATCTGGAGCGGCTGCATCCGGCGGTGGTCCGTCCCGGCCGCTGTCTGGCGAGGATCGAGGTCGGCTCGCTGACCCGCGCGGAGGCGGTCTCCTGGCTGGGCCGGGAGAACGGCGAGGGCGAGGCGGCGGTGGGCAGGGAGGGCGCCACGCTGGCGGAGCTGTACGCGCTGCGCCGGGGGACAGGCCCGGCGTCGGTCCCGGCCCAGCACGCGAGCCCGGAGGCGGGCCTGTACCTGTGACCCGGGGCCGGGTCCCGGAGTCGGAGGCCAATGCCCCCGGAGGCCCGGTGCCCCGCCGGGGGCGGGCTGCCCGGGGGGTCTGGCCGTCCCGGTCACTTCGCGTAAACGGCCCGTACGGCTTCCTCGGCGGCGGCGAGCGCGGCGGCCCTGCCGAGTCCGAGGCGCCGGGCACGCTCCGCGTACGCGCGGGCGGCGGAGGCGGCCTCGCGGTCGGCGGCCTCACCGGCCGCGGCGACGAACGTACCGTTCCTGCCGCGCGTCTCGATGACCCCGTCGGTCTCCAGCGCGCGGTAGGCCTTGGCGACGGTATTGGCGGCCAGCCCCAGCTCCTCGGCGAGCCCCCGCACGGTGGGGAGCTTGTACCCCACCGGCAGCAGACCTGAGCGGGCCTTCGCGGAGATCTGGGTACGCAGTTGCTCGTACGGAGCGGTCACGGAGGCCGGGTCGATCACGATCTTCAACGTCACAGGGCGATTCTCCCCCACGAGCCGTGGGCGCCGAGTGACACGCGGCAGAGCTGGCCGGAACGCGACGGGAAAAACAAGAGGCGGACCGGCGGCGCCCCCACATAAGGTCACTCCCCATGACTGTGACTGTCCGTGATTTCCGCACCGAGGACGCGGCTGCCGTCGTGGCCCTGCGCCGCGCCTGCGTTCCGTTCCTCATCGAAACCGAGAAGGCGCTGCTGTTCGAGGTGGCGAACGCCAATCCGGCCAAGAAGTACCGCCTCCTGGTGGCCGAGGAGGACGGGGAATTGATCGGAACGGCGCATGTCGGCCTGGCGTACGACAGCGAGGTCCCGGGCCAGTCCTCGGTCACCCCGCAGGTCCTTCCCGGGCGCCGGGGGCGGGGCGCGGGGTCGCTGATCCTCCGTACCGCCGAGGACCATCTCGCGGCCAACGGCGCGACCAGCGTCTACTCCTGGGCGCGGGACGAGCCGTCCAGCCTCGCCTTCGCCGAGCGCCACGGGTACCGCCCGACGCGCCCGGCCCACTTCCAGCGGCTCGATCTGGCCGGGGGCACCCTGCCCGAGCTGCCCGCGGAGCTCCCCGCGGGGGTGGTGCTGCGTACGGCGGCGGAGTACGCGGCCGACCCCCGCCCGCTCTTCGAGGCGGACGCGGAGGTGACGGCCGACGAGCCGAGCGATATCAACACGGGCATGGACGACTACGACGACTGGCTGAACCACACCTGGAACTACCCGTGTCTGGACCGTGAGCTGACGACGGTGGTGGAGGTGGACGGCCGGGTCGCCGGGTTCACGGCGGCCCACACCGACGGCGCCACCCGCTATCTGACCGGCATGACGGGCACGCGGCGCGCCTACCGCGGCCGCGGCCTGGCGAAACTCGCCAAGACGGACTCGCTCCGGCGCGCCCGCGCCGCCGGGTACCAGCAGGCGTTCACCTCGAACGACGCGGACAACGGCCCGATGCTGGCCGTCAACCGGTGGTTCGGCTACGAGATCGGCGCATCCGAGGTACGCCACGTCCGCGAGCTGGGCTGACCCCCTTCTCCGTGTGTCGCGGGCAGCACGACGGAGCGGTCGGCGTCCGGGTTGTGGGCGATCGGGTCGTCGTCCTCGTGCCAGTGCAGCACGAAGCGCTCACCGGCACGGTAGGCGTCGAGACCGGCGTGGCAGTACGCGACCAGATCGCCCGGGAGCCCGGACAGCGGGTGCCAGGACAGGCCCGAGCACTTCTCCGGCTCCCGGTTGTACGGCTCACCGCCCGCACCGTACGCCGCCTCGAAGAACCACCCGATCCGCGGCGCCCCGCCGGGCCCGCGATGCTGCATGACCAGGGCGACGCGCAGATCGCCGGGCGTCAGCGCGAGGCCGATCTCCTCGGCCGCCTCCCGGATCACGGCCGTACGGACGTCCTCGCCGGACTCCACATGTCCGGATGGGCAGTTGAGCAACCCGTCCGCATACCCCGTCCCGGCCCTGCGGGCGAGCAGCACCTCGTCCCCTCTGCGCAGCACGAGATGGACGTCGACCACTTCACGGTGGCGCCGGGGCGGGGTGAGCAGCGACTTGCGGAAGTGGATCCGGTCGTAGGGTCCGTCGGTCCGGCGTGCCACGATCTCGTACCCGTGGCGTGCGTACCGTTCGCGGTTCTCCCGCATCAGCGCGTGGGTGTACAGCCGTACCTCCGGCAACCCCAGCGCCCTGGCGTGCTGTTCGGTGAAGTCCAGGAGGCGTCGGCCCAGACCCTGCCCCCGCGCGTCAGGATGGACGGCGACGGATTCCAGCAGCAGATGGCCCGGCCGCTCCACCAGGACGAGCACACCCACCGGCGGGTCCCCCACGACGAACACCCGCCCCGCGGCCACGTCCGCCCCGTGATCGGCGTCCATCGGCGCGGGAGGGCGGCCGATGCGCTCGACGTACCCGAGGTAGGCGGCGTCGGTCACCGCCTTCACCCCGGGCACATCGGCGGCGGTCGCGGGGCGGATACGGTCATCGCGAGTAGTCACAGCGCCACGTTACGACGCGGGCCCCGGCGCGACGCGATCAGCGCGTACCGCTCGTCGTCGACCGGGCGGCCCCAGAGCGCGGGGTCCGCGGAGAGCCGTTCGTACTGGACGCGTTCGGTGAGGGTGGCCAGGACCGTGGTCAGCCGGTGCGCGGGCAGGCCGGTCCCTGACCAGACCCCCTCGACCAGGACCAGCCGGCCTCCGGGCCGCAGCAGCGACGTCCAGTGGCGCAGCGTCTCCTCGGGATCGGGCAGCAGCCAGAGCACATGACGGGCCAGCACCACGTCGAAGCGCCCCTCCCCCACCGGCGGCCGCGCCGCGTCACCGGTCAGGACCTCCGCACCGGTGCCGGCCAGCTTGGCCCGGGCGAGGGCCGTCATCCGCGGGGAGAGATCGACGGCCGTCACCCGGTGCCCCCGCTCGGCGGCGAGCCGGGCGAGGCTCCCCGTACCGCACCCGAGGTCGAGCACCCGGGACGGCGCGGCGGGCAGCCAACCCGCCATCCTGGCGGCCCAGGCTGCGCGCACGGCGGGGTCCAGGAGCCCGTGGTCGGGCTCCTGGTCGAAGGTGTCGGCGGCGGCGTCCCAGTCGGTGGTGGTCATGTTCCGATGCTGTCAGCCACCACTGACAAGGGGCCCGCCGTCGCCGCGCTCCGTGCGCTGGACCGCGCGCGGACCGCGTACGCCGACCACACCACCGAGCACGCGTGGGTCCGGTTCATGAGCCCCGCCAGGCTGGACTCCCTCGTCCTGTCCTCATACGGACGCCTCGCCCACCCGGAACTGACCGACGCGGCGAACGCCGCCACAGAGCGGCTCGGCAGTGAACGGCCCGACGCCGGTGTGGTCTTTCTCGGCGACATCACCACAGCCCTGCTCCAGGGAGATGATCTTGAACAAGGCGTGCACGCAGCACACGAATTCGCTGTTGCTGCCGCCGCCCGGCCCAACACCATGGGCCGTGATCGCGCACACGCGATCACCGCCGAACTCCCGGCCAAGGAGCGGGACCTTGCCGAGCACCTGAGCAGCCTCGCATCGTAGGACTGCGGCGGGCCCGGCTTCGAACGGGCCCGCCCGCAGCCGGGTCACGCTTCCGCGCTCTCCGTCACCACCCACGCCAGGTACTCTTCCGACCCGCCATCAACAGGCAGGACGATCCACTCCGGCACTGCGTACCCGTGGGCTTCCTTGACCCACTCGGCCAGGAGCGGCAGACGGCTGCGCGTCGTCTTGTACGAGATGCGCCACTCCTTCTCCGTCTGGACCGCGCCCTTCCAGCGGTAAACGGCAGTGAACGCCGGGTCGATATGCGCGCACGCCGCAAGTCGCCGCTCCACGGCTCCCGCCGCCAGCAGGGCTGCCTTCCCCTCGTCGTCAATGGTGGTCTGCGCGATCACGATGTCCGTCGACACGCCAATCTCCTTCGTCCCGGGAAACCGACCCTACTCAGAGGCCGATCCGCGCGACATCACCGCCGACCAGGTCGCGGGCATGCCCGAGGTCTTGGCTGCCACGGTCAGGGAGCTCGTCGCGGAGTACGAGGCGAAGGAGTCCCCCGAGGCGGTCTGTGCGCGCGACGCCGACAAGCTGGAATGCATGATCCAGGGAATCGAGTACCGGGCCCAGGGTTACGCCGACGTTCAGCGCTGGATCGACAACAGCCGTGGCCGCATCACCACCAGGTCCGGTCAGGCGATCGCCGATGCCGTGCTGTCGACCGGATCACTCGACTGGCTGCGGTCGGCCCTCGGCGAAGAGCTCTGAGCCCAGGGGTGGGTGATCAATAACAGCGCCCCGCGCGCCGCGCTCGGCCGCATCCCCCGGAAGAAGAACGCCCGCCCCGAAGTCGCGGGGGCGGGCGTTCTGTCGGACGAGCGTTCCCGTCGGCGGGTCGCCCACGACGAGAGTCACAGCGTTACGTTACGACGCGGCTCCCCGGCGCGACGCGATCAGTTTGCGGATGCCCGGCCAGGCCAGGAGCAGCACGATCACCGCGTACACCGTCACCGAGAACGGGGTGTTGACGAGTCCGGTCACGCTTCCGTCGCTGATCTGGAGGGCGCGCCGAAGCTGCTGTTCGGCGGCCGGGCCCAGGATGACGCCGATGACGGCGGGGAGCACGGGCAGGCCGTAGCGTCGCATCCCGAAGCCGATCAGGCCGATGATCAGCAGGATGACCAGGTCGAGGGCTTCGCCGCCGACCGCGTACGCGCCGACCGCGGCGAAGAAGAGGATCCCCGCGTAGAGGTACGGGCGCGGGATGCGCAGGAGTTTGGCCCAGACGGGGGCGAGCGGCAGGTTGAGGGCGAGCAGCAGCACCATGCCGACGAAGAGGGAGGCGATCAGCCCCCAGACCAGGTCGGGTTCGCGTTCGAAGAGGAGCGGGCCCGGCTGGATGCCGTACTGCTGGAAGGCGGCGAGCATCACCGCGGCGACGGCCGTCGTGGGCAGGCCGAGGGTGAGCATCGAGACCAGTGTGCCCGCCGCCGAGGCGGACGCGGCCGACTCGGGGCCCGCCACGCCTTCGATGGCGCCCTTGCCGAACTCGTCCTTGTGCCGGGAGAGCCGCTTCTCGGTGACGTAGGAGAGGAAGGTGGGGATCTCCGCTCCGCCCGCCGGGATCGCCCCGAACGGGAAGCCGATGAGCGGCCCGCGCAGCCACGGCCGCCAGGTGCGGCGGAGGTCCTTCTTCGCCAGCCAGGGGCGGCCGACCGGGATCGCCTCGCCCGAGGTGCGGCGCAGATGGGCGGCGACCCACAGGGCCTCGCCGATCGCGAAGAGGCCGACCGCGACGATCACCACGTCGATGCCGTCGGCGAGTTGGAGCGTGCCGAAGGTGAGCCGCTGCTGGCCGGTCATCTGGTCGAGCCCGACCAGTCCGATGGTGAGGCCGATGAGGAGGGAGGCGAGCCCGCGGATCCGGGAGGAGCCGAGGACGGACGTCACGGCGATGAAGGCGAGCACCATGATCGCGAAGTAGTCGGGGGCGCCGATGTCGACGGCGAGCGAGGCGACGGTCGGGGCGAGGACGACCAGCAGGATCGTGCCGATCATGCCGCCGGCGAAGTGCCCGCCGGCCGCCGCCGCGAGCGCCTGGGCGCCCCGGCCCGCCTTGGCCATGGGGTTGCCCTCGATCGCCGCGACGACGGCGGCGCTCTCCCCCGGGGTGTTGAGCAGGATGGAGGTGGTGGAGCCGCCGAACATGGCGCCGTAGTAGATCCCGGCGAACATGATGAACGCGCCGGTCGGTTCGAGTCCGTACGTCACCGGGAGCAGCAGCGCGACCGCCATGGCGGGGCCGATGCCGGGCAGGACGCCGATCGCGGTGCCGAGCAGCACGCCGATCGCGGCCCAGAGCAGGTTCATCGGCGTGAGCGCCGTACCGAAGCCGTCGATGAGGGAGTTGAGGGAGTCCATCGGTTACAGCACCCCCATCAGCGGGCCACCGGGGAGGGGGACACCGAGCAGGTTGTTGAAGACGAAGTAGGTGAGGAGCGAGAGGCCGGCGGCGATCAGCGGGTCGCGGTCGTAGTGGCGGCTGCCCAGCGCGTACGCCGAGCCCCAGAAGAGCAGGGCGCCCGAAATGGGGAAGCCGAGCGGGCCGATGAGGACGGCGTTGGCGAGGAAGACCCCGGCGAGCAGCAGCACGGTGCGCCAGTCGCTGGGTTCGGCGAGGTCGATGTCCTCGCCGCCCTCGGCCTCGCCCCGGCCGCCGCGCAGCACGTCGAGGGTGAGGAGTACGGCGACCACGAGCAGCCCTGTGCCGACGACGACGGGCACGGTCTTCGGGCCGACGGGGCCGCGCTGGGTGAGGTCGACGGTCATGGTGAGGGCGTCGGTGAGGACGAGGACGCCGAGGGCGAGCAGCAGCAGGCCGACGCCGATCTCGGAGTGTTCGCGCAGCCAGGAGCGGGCGTCGCGGGGGCCCGTCGGGGCCGCGGCGGCGTCGGAGGTGTCCGGGGTGTCCGGGGTGCCGGTCGGCGGTGTCACAGTCCCAGCTCCTTGAGCACGGAGTCGACGCGCCGGTCTTCCTTCGCGAGGAAGTCACCGAACGCGTCACCGGTGAGGAAGGCGTCGGCCCAGCCGTTCTTCTTGAGCGAGGCGCGCCACTGGGGCGAGTCGTGCAGCTTCTCGAAGAAGGCGAGCAGCTTGGCACGTTCGGCGCCGGAGAGGCCCGGCGGTGCGACGATGCCGCGCCAGTTGGTGAAGTCGGTGTCGAGGCCGGCCTCGCGCAGCGTGGGGGCGTCCAGGCCCGGCAGTCGTTCGGGGCCGGTGACGGCGAGGAGGCGCAGTTCGCCGGACTTGATCTGGTCGAGGTATTCGCCGACGCCGGAGACCCCGAAGGCGACCTTGTTGCCGAGGATGGAGGCGAGGAGTTCGCCGCCGCCGTCGAACGGCACGTAGTTGACGGTCTTCGGGGGGATGCCCGCGGCCTTCGCCATCAGCATCGGGGCGAGGTGGTCGGGCCCGCCGGGCGAGGAGCCGCCGCCGACCGGGACCTTGGCGGGGTTGGCCTTCCAGGCCGTGACCAGGTCGTCCATGGTCCGGTACGGGGAGTCCTTGCCGACGACGACGATGTCCGACTCCTCGGTGATCCGGGCGATCGGCGTGGTGTCGGCGAGGGTCTTGGGCGACTTGTTGGTGTGGACGGCGCCGACCACCCCGAGCCCCATGGACAGGGCGAGCTTGCCGTTGCCGTGCTCCCCGACGAGCCGGGTGAGCCCTACGGTGCCGCCCGCGCCCGGCAGGTTGAAGACTTCGATGTTGTGGGTGAGCTCGGCGTCCTCGGCGTTCTTGGCCATGGTGCGGGCCGTGATGTCGTAACCGCCGCCGGGAGTGTTGGGGACCATGAAACGCAGGCCGGGTATCTGCGTACCGGTGTCAGTGCCACTGCCGGAGCTGAGCAGCGGCGGCCCCACCAGCACCAGGAGCGCCGACCCGAGCAGGGCCAGAGGGGTGCGCAATCGCACGTGAGCCGTCCTTCGGAAGCGAGTGTGAAGTGGGCCACATGTTGCCTGCGCGTTAACAAGCTGTCTCTCTTCCGGAATCAACGGACGTTGTGGTCGTTGTGGTCGCGGCTTAGCGTGTGCGCGTGATGAACGTGCTGGTGGTGGACGACGACTTCATGGTCGCCAAGCTGCACAGCCGCTATGTGTCCGCGATGGACGGTTTTACGGTCGTCGGCGTCGCGCACAGCGGCGCCGAGGCGCTGCGCGCGGCCGAGCGGCTCCGGCCGGACCTGGTGCTGCTCGACATCTACCTGCCCGACATGGACGGGATCGCGGTCCTGAAGGAGTTGCGGGCCGCCGAGGAACGGGACGGGCGGGCCGTCAGTGTCGACGCGCTGTTCATCACGGCGGCGCGGGACGCGGAGCTGATCCGCGCGGCGCTGCGCGCGGGCGCGCTGCACTATCTGATCAAGCCGTTCCACCGGACGGCGCTCCAGGAGCAGCTTCGCCATGTGGCGTCGCTGCGGAGCCGGCTGGCCGCTCTGGGCGAGGCGCGCCAGGAGGACGTCGACCATATCTTCGGCACCCGGCCGCCGGGCAGCCGCGGTCTTCCGAAGGGGCTGGCCGCGCACACGGCGGAGCTGGTGGAACGCGTTCTGCGGGAGAACTCCGCAGGGCTCTCCGCCGCGGAGTGTGCCGCGGCGGGAGCCCTCTCCCGGGTGAGCGCCCGCCGCTATCTGGAGTACTTCGCGACCACGGGCCGGGCGGAGATCTCGCTCCGTTACGGCGGTACGGGGCGCCCGGAGCGCCGCTACCGCTGGACGGGGTGAGGCGTCACCCCGGGGGTGCTTCAGCCCCCTCGGGGGTCACTCCGGGGGTTGCCCCAGGGGTCGGGACAAGGACGTACGGGCCCGCCGAGCGGGATCCGTTCAGCGGTATCCGCTCGCGTCGGCGGGCCGGCCCGCGTCCTGCACCTCGACGAGGTAGCGCCAGGCGTCCGGCCGGCTGCCGTCGAGGTCCGTGAAGCCGTACTCCCGCGCGAGCCGGCCGCTCGACAGCGACTGCCCGTTCCACCGGCTCACCCGGGGGTCGGCGGCCAGTGCGGTCACCGCCCGCCCCACATAGCGGGGGGTCTCCGAGATACAGAAGTGCGGTTCGCGCTCCAGGGCGTCGCGCCATGCCGCCTCGGTCACACCGAACTGGTCGAGCATGATCTCCGAGCGCATCCACCCGGGCGTCAGGGCCACCGCCGTACCGCCACGTGATCCCAGCTCGTGGCCGAGCGCGAAGGCCATGCGCAGGACGGCGGCCTTGGCGATGTCGTAGAAGAAGGAGTTCCGGTAGGTGGCGCGGTTGTACTCGGCGGTGCCGTCGGTCATCTCGACCACCAGGCCGCCTCCGGTGCGCAGCAGGAGGGGCAGGGCGTGGTGGCTGGTGATCGCGTGGGTCTCCACCGCGAGCCGGAGCAGCCGCAGCCCGTTGTCGAGGTTGTGCTCCCATACGGGAACCTCCCACTCGAAGAGGTTCTCGCCGCCCCAGATGTCGTTGACGAGCACGTCGAGCCGGCCCTGTTCGGACGCGATACGGTCCACCAGGGCGCGGACCTGGGCAGGGTCCAGGTGGTCGGTCGGGACGGCGATGCCGTGGCCGCCCGCCTCGGTCACGAGGTCGGCGGTGTCCTCGACGGTCTCGGGGCGGTCGTACTCCGAGCGCTGCTTGCGGGTGCTGCGGCCGGTCACATAGACCGTGGCGCCCGCCGCGCCGAGTTCCACCGCGATGCCCCGGCCGGCCCCCCGGGTCGCTCCCGCGACGAGAGCGACCTTGCCGTCCAACGTTGCTGACATGTGTGTCCTTCCGTGTCCACGTACCACTGTCGTACCGACGCCCGAGGTAGCGGCGTCAGCACGATGATGGCGCGGATACCCGACATCTTCTGTCGGGTATCCGCGTGGATCGCGGGCCGGGGTGTCAGCGCACCACCCGGCCCGGAATCAGCCGCCGCGCGCGCAGTTCCCCGAGGACCGAGGAGGCGAACTCCGTCGCTCCCCTGACCGAGGTGTGGGTGTTGTCGCGTTTCTCGTCGTAGAGGAAGAGCGCCTTGGACGCCTCGGGGCCCAGTTCCTCCACCCGGTGCTTGGTGAGCGCCGTGAGGTCGACGAGGGGGATGTTCCGGTCCCTGGCGAGCGCGCGCATCTCGGCGGGGAGGTCGACGCCCAGGCCGTTCACATGGAGGGCCGTGCCGTTGTCGAGTGTGCCGTCGGCGTTGAACCAGCGGCGGACGATCGGGGTGACCAGGACGGGCCGGCCGCCGCGCGCCCGTACCCGGTCGGTCATCTCCGTGAGGTTGGCGCGGTAGACGTCGGCCGGGGTCTGCTTGTCGTTGTGCGCGAGCTGGACGAGGACCAGGTCGCCCCGGCCCACCTGGGCCTCGACGGCGGGGAAGAGCGCGGGCGTGTCCAGGAAGGACTGCGAACCCTCCCCCGAATCGGCGTAGTTGGCGACCGAGATGCCGTCGCGCAGATACTGCGGGAGCTGCTGGCCCCATCCTGTGTACGGTTCGCCCGCCTGGTCGCAGACCGTCGAGTCACCGGCCAGGAGAAGCTGGGGTGTCCGGGGCGCCGGGGTGACCCGGAGCCCGGCCAGGAGGGGCGCCGCGCCGTCGAAGCGCAGATCGAGGCCGGGGCTGCCGCTCGGCCCTGTGGGTTCACCCTCGGGTTCGCGTACGTCGACGGTGAAGCCGCGCCGTACGGTCCGGCCCGCCGCGGTCGCCGTCTCGGCCAGCATCGTGCGGCGGGTCTCCGCCGAGACACCGGTGGAGCCCGCCGTGGCGCCGCCGAGCAGCGCCGATACCGCGTACGTACCCGGCGCCACATCGAAGTGGCAGACCACCGGGGAGGTGCCCGCGCACCCGGCGGGCAGGCGCGGCGGGCGGGCCTCGGCGGGGGACGACAGGGCCGTCGCCAGCGTGAGGGCCGCCAGCGCCACCGCCCCCGTGTGCCTGGCGAGGGCGCCGGGTCTGCGCCCTCGTGCGCGTTCCGTGTCCATGGTGTGTCTCTCCCCTCCGCTACTTCTTCGGGATGCTGTCGCCCACCAGCGCCAGGTTCTGGATCGCCGCCAGCCCGAAGAGGGCCGTCTCGTTGCTGTTGATCCGCAGGTTCTCCCAGCCCGGTTCGAGTACGTCCGGGCCCTCGATGCGCTTCTTGTCCCAGACCATCGCCGAGGTGTACGCGTCGCTGTCGTAGAACTTCTGCCAGGCGCGCGCCGCCAGCTTCTCGTCGCCCAACTGGGCTGCCGCGTACGCGTCCTGGCGTGAGTGGCCCTGGAAGAGGAGCAGGCTGCCGAAGTCGGAGCCGTACCGTTCGCGCTGTTCGGCCTTGGTCGCGTTGAAGTAGCGGCAGTAGTCCAGCCAGGCGTCCTTGAACTCCGGCAGGTCGATGAGACCGATCAGCTCCGCGCACATCTCGACCAGGCCGAACATCGAGGAGAGATGGGAGACGCTGACCACGGGCGTGCCGGAGACCGCGAACTTCCCGGTGTCCAGGTCGTACAGCCCCGAGCCCTGCACGAAGCCGTTGGGCTGTGCGGCGATCGACGCCATGGTGGAGCGCAGCCGCGCCTCGGCCTTGGCGGCCTGCGGGCCCCGGCGTTCCCACTCCGTGAGCCAGCCCGCCGCGAGTCCGCTCCAGTCGGTGCCGAAGCCGATCGAGAGGGCGTTGCGGTCGGGCTCGTACGGTTCGGTGCGGATCTTGCGGATGGGGTCGAGGACAAGGAAGGTCTCGTCGGAGTCGACCTGCGCGCGCATCAGGTCGCCGACCCGTTCGTCGGCGGTGAGGAAGTAGTACGGGCGGCGGTAGACGGCGGTGGAGATGCGCTGCTGCTTGGCGCTGTCCGCGTAGTGCTGTACGCCGTGGCGGGTGCCGAGGCCGGCCCACTGGCCGAGGTGGTAGACGTCGACCTCGCCGGTGTGCCGGGTCAGCGCCTCGGCGAAGCGGAAGATGTCGGAGCGGCCCGAGCGGAGATAGGCGTACCAGAGCCAGAGGTCGGGCGAGAGTTCGGAGTTGTCCCAGGCGTAGCCGCCGACGTCGTACCGCCACTGGTGGCGGTTCTCGTCGTAGCTGTGCATGAAGTCGCCGTAGTCCCAGAAGCCGTACCAGCGGCGCTGCTCGACCTGCTCCTGGTAGTACGTGAAGAGGAAGTCGAGTTGGTCCTCGATCTCCGCCTTCGCGGGTTCCGAGCGGTCGACGGGTGCGAACAGGCCGCCGAACACCCCTGCCCCGCTGAGGACTTCGGCGGTCGTCGCGAGTTGCGGCGGGGTGCGTACGGCCTGGGACTGGGCGACGAGCCCGGCGGCGGTGGGGGTGGCCGCGTTGGCCCAGAACATCAGCTCGCTGGTGCGGGCGATGCCGTACGGGGTGCCGAAGCCGGGCTCGTAGTCCTCGTACGTGATGTTGAGGCCCTCGATCTGTTCGGGATAGGTGTCCTGGCCCATGCCGTCGTGGTAGAAGCGCAGGTCCATGGGGCGGGCCTCGGGCGACCAGAGCCAGAGGGTGACCTCGGCCTCGTCGCCCGCCGCGCCCCGGATGTCGAGCTGCGCGGGGTGCTTCTGCCAGAAGTCCCGCAGCCCGAAGGAGAGTCCGCCGCTCGCCCCGCCGACGTAACCGAAGCCGGACGCCCGGCCGCCGCCGCCCGCCGTGATCCAGCCGTGGCCCGGCTTGGTGCGCTTGCGCAGGGTGAAGCCGTCGGCGGAGAGCTGGGAGAGGGTGTAGTCGCCCCAGGTGGGGATGTACTTCAGGCGGGTGGTGACCCGCTGGTCCCAGGTCGCGGGGTCGGCCAGCTTCTCGCCCTTGACCTGGGCGGCCCTCACGGCGGCGCCCGGGTCGCGGCGCAGGCCGGTGATGCCCTGGACGGCCTCGGTGAGGAAGCCCTTGCCCTCGCCGGCGATACGGATGTGACGGTCGTACGCGGCGTCGCGCATCGGCACGGAGAAGCGCACGCCGAGGCCGCGGATGAAGTCGCCCTTCGTGCGGCCCGGGGTCTGCTCACCGTCGAAGGTGATGGTGTGGACCATACGGAAGGAGTCGGCGTTGGCGTAGAAGTAGAGCCGTACGCTGAAGGGCAGCCAACTGCGGCTGCCCCGGCGGTGTTTGCCGTCGATGCGGACCACCGCCCTGACGGGGCCGTCCTGTTCCACCTCGGCGGCGCCGATCTCGCCGTCGAACCGCTCCCACTTGGCGCTGCCCGCGTCGTCCTCGTCAAGTTCGCCCTGGCGCAGCAGAACGAGCCGGCCGTCGGTGGCGATCCGGGTGGCGCCCCGGGTCAGGGACTCGACGAGCTGGTCGCCGTCCCGGCGGATGACGGCCTTGATGACACCCGTGTCGACGGTGATCTTCCGCCGGGTCTCGGTGACGGTGACCTTCTTCGCCGGGGCGGCGGGCGCGCCCGCGGTGAGGGTGAAGTGGCCGGTGGCGGCGACCGCGCCGGTGCCCGTGGACTCGATCCCGACGGCGTGGGCCGTCCACTTGAGGGAGCCGTCGGGCCAGTAGGCGGTGGGCCAGGTCTGTACGGGTACCGCCTCGCCGTCCTCGGTGGCCAGGGCGAACGCCGTACCGGCGGGGTGGGCGCCGCGCGGCCACGGCACACCGAAGGTGGAGCCGGGCGCGGCCCCGGGGCCCTCGTCCTCCAGCCAGCGGACCGTGACGGGGGCGTCGGCCGCGGCGGCGGAGGCGGGCGCGGCCTGGGCCTGGTTCCGGCCGAGCGCCCAACTGAACTGGGTGGCCGCGCCCGCGACGGCGGCGGCCTTGAGCAGGGACCTGCGGGGGATCGGTGACATCGTCAATCCTTCCTCAGCATTTACATGCACATGACATATGCGGAGAAGCGCGCCCCCGCGCCGGCCGGGCGCGGGTGCGGTGCGAGCGCGGGTGCGGTGCGAGCGCGGGTGCGGTGCGAGCGCGGGTGCGGATCAAGGCGCGGGGGCGCCGCGGCGTCAGCGGGTACGGTGGCGGCGCTCCACGGCCAGCGCCGCCGCCGTCACCACGCCGAGCGCGGGCGCCGCCAGCGGGGTGGCGAACCACGCCGAGGCCGGTACCACGGCGAGACCGCAGACCAGCAGCAGCGATCCGGCGGGGTCCGCGAGGGTACGGCGGGCCGCCGCGCGCAGCAGGACCCGCCATGACGCCCCGGGCCGCCAGCACGCGGCGGCGCGCAGTCCGGCGACGCACACGCCGAGGAAGGCGAGCACCCCGACCGTGCCGGCGAAGGCGCCCCCGGGCAGCCCGGCCCGTACGACGGTGAGGTCCGCCCGGAGCAGCCAGAGGGCCGCCCAGCCGGCCGCCCCGACGAGCCAGCCGCGCCGGACGGCGGAGCGCAGATCCGCCAGGAACTCACGCCGGGTGGCGACCTCGTGGTCCAGCACCCGGCGCAGATGCGCGGCTCCGGCGGCGAACGCCGCGGGGAAGGTGAGCAGGGGCAGCGAGGCCAGCGCGATCCACACGCCGGTGAGCAGGGCCTCGGCGAAGACGGTGAACGCCCGCAGGAAGAGGGAGTCCTGGCGGGCCGTACGGCGCCGCTCGGCCCGCTCCTCGGCGAGGTGGGCGGTCTGGCTCATCGCAGCGGCTCAGCCCTTCAGTCCGGAGGTCGCCATACCGTCGATCAGATAGCGCTGGAACGCGAGGAAGAAGAGCAGCACGGGCAGCAGGGCGATGAGCGACATCGCGATCATGCCGCCGTAGTTGGCGACCCCGTCCTGGTCGACGAACATCTTCAGCCCGAGGGAAACGGTGTACTTCTCGGGCTCGTTGAGATAGATCAGCGGGCCCATGAAGTCGTTCCACGCGTTGATGAAGGTGAAGATCGCGCTGGTGATCAGGGCGGGCCGGCACAGCGGCAGCACGATCGACCAGTAGATCCGCGCGTGTCCGCAGCCGTCCAGCCGCGCCGCCTCGTCCAGTTCCTTCGGCAGGTTCCGCATGAACTGCATCATCAGGAAGACGAAGAAGGCGTCCGTGGCCAGATACTTGCCCAGCAGCAACGGCGTGTAGGTGTTGATGAGTTCGAGCTTCTGGAAGAGCACGTACTGCGGGATCAGCAGCACGTGGTACGGCAGCAGCAGCGTCCCGATCATGAGCGTGAAGAGCAGATTGCGCCCCGCGAACCGGATCCGGGCGAAGGCATAGGCCGCCAGCGAGCAGGAGATCAGCACCCCGGCCACCGAACCCAGCGCCAGCACCGTCGAGTTGACGAAGAACGTGGAGATCGGGATGTCCGCGATGCCGTCGGCGAGCCGGGTGTAGTTCTCGGTGATGGGGTCCACCGGGAAGAGGTCCAGGCTGCCCACGATCTGGTCGTTCGGCTTGAACGAACCGCCGATCACCCAGGCCACCGGGTACAGGACGACCGCGAGGACGGCCAGCGAGCCGAGGTGCCAGGCCAGCGAGCCGGCGCTCCGGCGGCGGAAGGCGGCCCGTACCGCCGCGGCCGGGTCGGGACGCGGTCCGGACGCCGGTACGGGCGGCCCCGGGGCCGGGCGCGGGGACGACTGCGTACGCGGTGTGCTCATCGGGTCGCCTCCTCGTAGTGCACCCAGCGTTTCTGGGACCAGAACAGCACCGCGGTCACCAGTCCGACCGCGAGCAGCAGCATCCAGGCCATGGCCGAGGCCATCCCCATCCGGCTGTTCTCGAAGCCCTGGATGTAGAGGTAACAGGTGTAGACGAGCGTGCCGTCGGCCGGTCCGCAGGTGCCGCCCGCGCCGCCGAGGATGTAGGCGGAGCCGAAGATCTGGAACGAATGGATCGTCTCCAGCAGGACGTTGAAGAAGAGCACCGGCGAGATCATCGGCAGGGTGATGTTCCAGAACCGGCGCAGCGGTCCCGCGCCGTCGACCTCCGCCGCCTCGTGGAGCGAGACCGGCACCTGCTTCAGCCCGGCGAGGAAGATCACCATGGGCGCGCCGAACTGCCAGACGGTGAGCGCCACCAAGCTGTACACGATCATGTCGGGGTCGCCGACCCAACCGCCCGCCGGCAGGCCGAAGAGCCGCTGTGTCCGGTCGACCACGGCGTCGTCCGAGAAGATCGCCTTCCAGACGATGGCGATGGAGACACTCGCCCCGATCAGGGACGGGGCGTAGAACGCGGCCCGGTAGAAGGCCTGTCCGCGGCGCTTCTGGCTGAGCAGCAGCGCCACCCCGAGCGCCGCCGCCAGCTTGAGCGGGGTGCCGACGACCACGTACCACAGCGTCAGGGAGACCGAGTGGCGCCAGCGGGCGTCCCCGAACATCTCGGTGAAGTTGTCGAGCCCGATCCACTTCGGCGCGTCGAAGAGGTTGTAGTCGGTGAAGGCGAAGTAGAGCGAGGCGATCATCGGCCCCGCGGTGAGGATCAGGAAGCCCGCGATCCAGGGGGACATGAAGAGCAGGCCGGCCAGGTTCTCCCGGCGGCCCCGCCGTCCGGCGGCGGGGGGTCCGGGGCGGTCCTGGCCGGCCCGCGGGGACGCGCCCGGGGCGCGGCGCTCCGCCCCGGCGGCCGTTGCGCTCACCACCGTGGGTCCCATCAGGAGCCGAGCGCGGTGTTCGACTCGGTGAAGAACTGCTTCACCGCGTCGCCCACCGGCCGCTTGCCCAGGGCGAGTTCCTCGGCGATCCGCAGGAAGGCCGACTCGGCGACATCCGCGCCGGCCGGGTGCGGGGTGATCGGCTCCAGCACGCCGGTGTCGACAAGTTGCTGCTCGTACGCGGCGATCTGCCGGTTCACCTCGTCGGTGGGCTTGAACGCCTCGTACTGCGCGGTGGTCGTGGGCACACCCCGGTCGTAGCCCATGATCTTGGCGACCTCGGGCTCGTGCACCATGAAGTCGATGAACTGGGCGACTTCCTTGGGGTGTTTGGTCCGCCGGGAACCGCTCAGCATCAGCGAGCCGAGGTACTGGCCCGTCTTCTTCCCGTCGGTCGTGGGGATCGGGGCGAGGCCATAGGCGCTCTTGCCCTCGGCGGTGTAGCGGACCGTGAAGTTGTCCCAGGTGAACTCCCCGGCGGCAAGTTCGGCGGCCACCGCGGACTTGGGCTTGATCTGTGCGATCTTCTTCGGGTCCGTGTAGACGCCCGACTTCACCCCGTCGTACGCCTTGGTCCACCACTGGGTGAGGTCGGCCTCGGTGAAGCCGAGCCCGTCGGCGGTGAAGAACGCCTTGCCGTGCTGGCGGAGGTAGAGGTCGTAGAGGTACATGACGCCGTACATCCCGCTGTCGCCCGCCATGCCCTGGGTGTCGCGGATCTTGCGCATCGCGGCGTCGAAGTCGTCCCAGGTCCATCCCGGCTTCGGGGCGACGCCGGCCTTCTCGTACACCTTCTCGTCGATGACCAGCGCCATGGAGTTGCTGCCGACCGGCACGCCGAGCAGCTTGCCGTCCACCTCGCCGAAGGTGGCCAGGCCGGCCCGGAAGCCGTCCATGCTGAGGTTGCCCGCGCTCACCTGCTGCTTCAGGTCGAGCAGGACGTTCTTCTGGTCGTACTTGCGCAGGAAGCCGACGGCGTTCTGGAAGACATCGGGCGGATTGCCGCCGGAGGCCTGGGTGTTGAACTTCTTCCAGAAGTCCAGATAGGGCTGGAAGTCCGTCTTGACCTTGATCTTCGGGTACTTCTCCTCGAAGAGGGCGATGGTCCTGTTGATCCGCTTCGCGCGGTCCTCGGACCCCCACCAGGCGTAGCGGATGGTGACGTTCCCGCCGCTCGATCCACTTCCGGAGCCGCAGCCCGCCGCGGTCAGTCCGAGTGCGGCCAGTGAGCCACCCGCGATCTTGAGCAGGCCGCGTCTGTCGACGCTCCCCGACGTAGGCATAGCTCGCCCCTCACTCCGAAAAATTGAATCGTTTTAGGTAAGCGCTTGCCGCTAGAAATTAAGGACCTGTGAGTCATACGTCAATGGTTCGGACGACATCTGTCAAAGCGCTTTCTACTTCCGTCGGAAGCATTGACGAAACATGAAGGGCCGCTCTAGCTTCATCGCGTCGTACTTCGTACGTCATATATGAGACGCGAGATCTGAGAGCGCCCATGGCCTTCGCCCCGAGTCCGATCCCCTCCCGCACCCAGTACGTCCAGGAAGCGATCAAGCACGCCATCCTCACCGGCGGGCTCAGTCCAGGTCAGGCCCTGGTCGAGACCGAACTGGCCGCGCGGTTCGGGGTGTCGAAGACACCGGTGCGCGAAGCGCTCAAGACCCTGGCCGGCACCGGCCTGGTCGTCATGAGCCAGTACAAGGGCGCCACCGTCCGCACGGTCGACGCCGCGATGGCCCACGAGGTCTACGACGTACGGCTGCTGCTGGAACCGGCGGCGCTCCGGCGCTCCCTGGCCCTGCGCGCCTCGCTGGAGCCCGCCCGGGAAGCTCTGCTCCGCGCCGACCAGGCCGCCGACCGGGCCGAACGCTCCCTGGCCAACCGGGAGTTCCACCGGTCGCTCTATCTGCCCTGCGGCAATCCGCTGCTGGCCAGGATGCTCGACGAGGTGCGCGACCAGGCCGCCCTCGTCTCCACGGTGGCCTGGGCCACCGTCCCGTCCTGGGAGCGGGAGGCGGGCGAGCACCGCGAGATCCTGCGGCTCGCCCTCGCCGGTGACATCGACGGCGCGGCCGGCGCCCTCCACGACCACATCGCCTCGTTCCTGCACCGGGCGTTCCCCGAAGGAGAGACCACGCATGAAGAGCCCTGATCTCACATCGTCGCGGGACGCGCTCGCCGATGTCGTGGCGATCCCCGTGACCCCGTTCACCGCCGACGGCGCCGTCGACACCGCGGCGCACCGCGCCCTGCTCCGCAGGCTGCTCGACGGCGGCGTCCGTACCCTCACCCCGAACGGCAACACCGGTGAGTACTACGCGCTCAGCCCCGACGAGCGGCGCGCCGTCACGGAGCTGACCGTCGAGGAGGCCGCGGGCGAGGCCGCGATCCTCGTCGGCATCGGTCTCGACGTGCCCACCGCCGTGGCCGCGGCCGAACACGCGCGTGCCGTGGGCGCCGGGATGGTGATGGTCCACCAGCCCGTGCACCCCTATGTCTCGCAGGACGGCTGGATCGACTACCACCGCGCGATCGCCGACGCCGTACCGGAGCTGGGCGTCGTACCGTACATCCGCAATCCGCTGCTCGGCGGCGAGACCCTGGCCAGGCTCGGGGAGCTGTGCCCCAATGTCATCGGCGCCAAGTACGCCGTGCCGGACGCCGCGCGGTTCGCCTCCTTCGCCCGCGACGCCGGGCTGGAGCGCTTCGTGTGGGTCGCGGGCCTCGCCGAGCTGTACGCCCCCTCCTACTTCGCGGGCGGCGCGACCGGCTTCACCTCCGGTCTGGTCAATGTCGCCCCCGCCGTCTCGCTGGGGATGCTGGAGGCGCTGCGCGCCGGGGACTACGCGGGCGCCATGAAGGTCTGGGAGCAGATCAGGCCCTTCGAGGAGCTGCGGGCCGCGCGCCAGTCCGCCGACAACGTGACGGTGGTCAAGGAGGCGCTGGCCGCGCTCGGACTGTGCCGGCGCGACATCCGCCCGCCGAGCCGGGCGCTGCCCGAGGAGCAGCGGTCGGCGGTCGCGTCCCTGGTCGCGGGGTGGGCGATATGACCCGCGAGCCCGGACGCGACCCCAAGCCCGCCGCCGGACCCGCCGCCGGGGAAACAGCCGGGGAGGAGGCCGCCGTACGCCCCGAGGAGCTGCGCAGCCACCAGTGGTGGGGGACGGACGGGCTGCGCTCGTTCAGCCATCGCGCCCGCACCCGCCAGCTCGGCTACCTCCCCGAGGAGCACCTGGGCAAGCCGGTCGTCGCGATCCTCAACACCTGGTCGGACATCAACCCGTGCCATGTCCATCTGCGGGACCGCGCCCAGGCGGTGAAGCGCGGGGTGTGGCAGGCGGGCGGCTTCCCGCTGGAGTTCCCCGTCTCGACGCTCTCCGAGACGTTCCAGAAGCCGACGCCGATGCTGTACCGCAACATGCTGGCGATGGAGACGGAGGAGCTGCTGCGCTCGTACCCCGTCGACGGGGCGGTGCTGCTCGGCGGCTGTGACAAGTCGACGCCCGCGCTGCTGATGGGCGCGGCGAGTGTGGATCTGCCGGCCGTGTTCGTCCCGGCGGGTCCGATGCTGCCTGGGCACTGGCGCGACGAGGTCCTCGGCTCCGGCACGGACATGTGGAAGTACTGGGACGACAAGCGGGCCGGGCTGATCGGTGACGCCGAGATGGCCGAGCTGGAGAACGGTCTCGCCCGCTCCCCCGGCACCTGTATGACGATGGGCACCGCCTCCACACTGACCGCCGCCGCGGAAGCGCTCGGGGTGACGATGCCGGGGGCCTCCTCGATCCCGGCCGTCGACTCCGGGCACGACCGGATGGCCGCGGCCTCCGGGCGGCGGATCGTCGAGCTGGTCCGCAGCGGGCTGCGGCTGTCGAAGCTGCTGACCCGGGAGGCGTACGAGGACGCGGTCGCCACGGTGCTCGCACTGGGCGGCTCCACCAACGCGGTGATCCACCTCATCGCGATGGCGGGCCGCTCGGGACTGCGGCTCACCCTCGACGACTTCGACCGGATCGCCAGGACCGTACCGGTGCTCGCGAACCTCCGGCCGGGCGGCCAGTACCTGATGGAGGACTTCTACTTCGCGGGCGGACTGCCCGCGTTCCTGAGCCGGCTCACCGATGTGCTGCACCTGGACCGGCCGACCGTCGCCCACACCACACTGCGGGAACAGCTCGCCGGCGCGCTCGTCCACAATCCGGAGGTGATCCGCCCCCGGGAGAAGCCGCTCGCGTCCGAGGGCGGGGTGGCGGTGCTGCGAGGCAATCTCTGCCCGGACGGGGCGGTCATCAAACACATCGCCGCCGAGCCGCGACTGCTCCAGCACACCGGCCCTGCGGTGGTCTTCGACGACTACCGCACCATGCAGCGCACCATCAACGACCCGGCGCTCGCGATCACCCCCGACCATGTGCTGGTGCTGCGCAACTCCGGGCCCAAGGGCGGTCCCGGGATGCCCGAGTACGGAATGCTGCCGATCCCCGACTACCTGCTCAAGCAGGGTGTACGGGACATGGTGCGGCTCTCCGACGCCCGGATGAGCGGTACGAGTTACGGCGCGTGTGTCCTGCACATCGCGCCGGAGTCGTACGTCGGCGGGCCGCTCGCCCTGGTCCGCACCGGCGACCTCATCACCCTCGACGTCGCGGCCCGCGGCCTCCATCTGCACGTCACCGACCAGGAGTTGGCGCTCCGGCGGGCCGAGTGGACCGCGCCGGAGCCCCGCTACCAGCGTGGTTACGGCGCCCTCTACGACGAGCAGATCACGCAGGCCGACACCGGCTGCGACTTCTCCTTCCTCGCCAGGCCGGGCGAGGTGCCCGACCCGTACGTCGGCTGAGCCGACCACCGCGTCGCCTCGCGCGACCCTCCCCGCACACCGCCGGGCCCGCTCCGCCGGACCCGGTCTGCGAAGCAGACCCGGTCTGCGAAGCGCTTCACCCACCGAACGGAGAAGCAAGTCATGGCCTCTGCTGTGGCGCAGGACTCAGGGGCGCCGCCCCAGGCCCCCCGGCCCCGTAAGCCGGGACGCCGTACCGGAGCGACACCACGCCGCCTCCCCTATCTGCTGATCGCCCCCGCCGTACTGCTGATGGTGGGCTTCATCGCGTATCCGATGCTCAGCGTCTTCTACTACAGCCTCCAGAACTACAACGCCACCAAGCCGTGGCGGAACGGTTTCGCGGGCCTCGACAACTTCCGGCGGATCTTCACCGACGACCCGCTGTTCTGGGACAGCCTGATCTTCAGCGGCAAGTGGGTCGTCACCGAGGTCAGTCTCCAACTCGCCTTCGGTCTGATCCTGGCGCTGCTGGTCAACCAGACGTTCCTGGGCCGGGCCGCGGCCCGCGCCCTGGTCTTCTCGCCATGGGCGGTCTCGGGCGTCCTGACCACCACCATCTGGCTGCTGCTCTACAACCCCTCCACGGGAGTGGGGCGTTACCTCGCGGACGCGGGCATCGGCGAGTACGGCTCCTCCGTGCTCTCCGACACCGGCACCGTCTTCTGGGCGGCCGTGCTCGCCGAACTCTGGCGCGGCGTACCGTTCTTCGCGATCCTCATCCTGGCCGACCTCCAGTCCATCCCGGGTGATCTGTACGAGGCCGCGTCGGTCGACGGCGCCAACCGTTTCCAGCAGTTCACCCACATCACACTGCCCCACCTCAGGGACGCGATCATCCTCTCCACCCTGCTCAGGGCGGTGTGGGAGTTCAACAACGTGGACCTGCTGCTCACCCTCACCAAGGGCGGGCCCGCCGGTGTCACCACCACACTGCCGCTGTACGTCGCGGTCACCGGGTTCGAGGCACACGACTTCGGCTATGCCACCGCGCTGACCACCGTCGCCTTCGCGATCCTCCTCTTCTGCTCGATTCTCTATCTGCGCCTGAGCAAGTTCGGAGGCGATTACAAGTGACCACCGCCCTCGCCGAGAAAGGGCTGAGCGACGTGTCCGCGGGTGGCGGCCCGGTGCGGCCGCCGACGCGGCGCCGGCGCCGCGAGCGACGCTTCGACGAAGTCCCCCGGTGGCAGATCTATCTGCCACTCGGCCTCTATCTCCTCTTCACCCTCGTACCGTTCTACTGGATGGTGCTGTTCTCGCTGCGCCCCGCCGGGTCCACCTCGCTGGTGCCGTGGCCGATGACCTTCGACCACTTCGAGAAGGTCTGGAACGAACGCAGCTTCTCCGTCTTCTTCCAGAACAGCGCGCTGATCGGCGTCTTCACCCTGATCTGTACGACGGGGGTCGCGCTGGCCGGCGGTTACGCCCTGGCCCGGTTCAACTTCCGTATCAAGCAGGGCTTCATGCTGGCGCTGCTCTGCTCGCAGTTCATCCCGGGCGCGCTGATGCTGGTGCCGCTCTTCCAGATCTTCAAGAACCTCCAGCTCATCAACTCGCCCGTGAGTGTGGTCATCGCGGAGACGGTCTTCCAGCTTCCGCTGTCGATCATCCTGATCAGCGGCTTCATCAAGAACGTCCCGTACTCCCTGGAGGAGGCGGCCTGGGTGGACGGCTGCTCACGGCTCCAGGCGTTCCGGATCGTCGTGCTGCCGATGCTGCGGCCGGGGCTGATCGCCGTGGGCTCCTTCGCCTTCGTGCACAGTTGGAACCACTTCCTCTTCGCGCTGATGTTCCTGATGGAACAGGACAAGCAGACAATCCCGGTCGGGCTCTCCACCCTCATCGGCTCGGACAGTGTGGACTTCGGTGCGCTGGCCGCGGGCGGTGTGATCTCCGCCGTGCCGGTCGTCATCGTCTTCGCCTTCATCCAGAAGTGGCTGATCAGCGGCTTCAGCGCGGGGGCGGTGAAGGGATGAGCCATCCCGTTGCCCCGCTGCCGGGCCCGCTGCCCGTCGTCCTGGCCGGGGCGCGCGGCCACGGCCGTACCCACCTCGTCAACATCCGGCGGCTCGAACAGGCCGGGCTGGTACGGCTCGTGGGTATCTGCGAGCTGAAGCCGCTGAGCGAGGAGGAGCTGGCCGGCTTCGGCGCCCCCGAGCAGTCCGACGACTTCGCCGGGCTGCTGGAGCGGACGGGCGCGCGGATCGCCGTGCTGTGCACCCCGATCCACACGCACACCGAACTCGCGCTCGTCGCCGCCGACCACGGGGTGCACACCCTGCTGGAGAAGCCGACCACACCGTCGTACGGGGATTACGAGCGGCTGCTCGCCGGGCTGGCCGAGCGGGACACCGCCTGCCAGGTCGGTTTCCAGTCGCTCGGCTCGCACGCCCTCGACGCCATCGGTCGCCTTGTCGCGGACGGCGCGATCGGTGCCGTCCGCGGGATCGGCGCGGCCGGGGCATGGGTGCGCGACGACGCGTACTACCGCCGGGTGCCGTGGGCCGGGCGTCGCTCCCTGAACGGGCGGGACGTCGTGGACGGGGTGCTCACCAACCCGCTGGCGCACGCCGTTGCGACCGCGCTGCGCCTCGACGGCAGCGAACGGGCCGAGGACATCGCCGAGATCGAGCTGGAGCAGTTCCGGGCCAACGACATCGAGGCCGACGACACGAGCTGTCTGCGGGTACGGACGGCCCGGGGCACCCGGATCACGGTCGCCGTCACGCTCTGCGCGGAGCGGGCCGGGGAGCCGTACGTCGTGGTGCACGGCGGCCGGGGCCGGATCACCTTCTGGTACAAGGAGGACCGGGTCCTGGTGGAGCGCACGGACGGCGGCGGCACGGGCGGCAGGGACGGAAGCGGGGACCCAGCCGGGGACGCGGACGGGTACGGCGGTACGGGCGCGGAGCGTGGGTCCGCCACGGACCGGGCCGGGACCGTGCACGGCCGTACGGATCTGCTGGAGAACCTGGTCGCACATCTGCGGGACGGTACGGAACTGCTCGTACCCGCGGAGCGCACCGGCGCCTTCATGCGGATCGTCGAGGCCATCAGGACCGGCCCGCTGCCCACACCGCTGCCGGCCGACGCCTGGTCCGTCGTACCGGGCGAGAAGGCGCCGCGCCGGGTCGTCAAGGGCATCGACGCGCTGGTCGCGGCGAGCGCGGACACCCTCTCCACCTTTTCCGAACTGGGCGCCGGCTGGGCCGCGCCGTCGACGGAGGTGCACCCCCGATGAGCGAACCACAGGTCTCCCGGGCCCCGGCGGTCACCACACTGCGGTGCGACGCCCGCCCGGTGGCCGGCTACCACCACCGTCCCGCCGCGCTGCCGGCGACGCTCGCGCCGCGCCCGTATCTGCATCCCGTACGGACCCTCGGCGGTGTCACCGTCACCGAGCTGCGCCCCGCGGACCACGCACATCACCTCGGGGTGTCGATGGCCGTACCGGACGTGTCCGGTGTCAACTTCTGGGGCGGGCGGACCTACGTACGCGACCAGGGACCGGTGGCGCTCGACAACCACGGCGCGCAGGAACACACCGGCTGGCTGCTGCGCGACCCGGACGGCTGTGTGCAGGAGCTGTCCTGGACGCGGGAGGGGCGCGAACTCCTCAAGGAGCGGCGCACGATCAGTGTGCTGGCGCTCTCCGCCGACGCCTGGGCGCTCGACTTCACCTCGGCGCTGACCAATGTGTCCGGCGGGGACCTCTCGTTCGGCAGCCCGGCCACCAACGGGCGGCCTGGGGCGGGGTACGGCGGCTTCTTCTGGCGGGCCCCGAAGGAGGACGCCGCCGCCCCGGAGCCGGAGGTGTTCACCCGGGACGCGACCGGGGAGGCGGCGGTGCACGGGACCACCGCGGAGTGGCTGGCGCTCGCGGGACGGGACTGGACGCTGGTCTTCGCCGGGGCCAACGAGGAGACCCGGCAGGACCCCTGGTTCGTCCGCACCGGCCAGTACCCCGGGGTGGGTTCCTCGCTGGCCTGGGGCCGGCGGCTGCCGCTGGCCGCGGGCGGCAGCCTGTCGCGGCGGATCGTCACGGTCGTCGCGGACGGCCGGCTCGGCCACCAGGACGCGGCGGCCCTGGCCCGTAAGGCGGTGGCGGCATGAGCCGGCCGTGGACCGCCGACCTCGGCGACGGGACGTACCGCAACCCGGTGCTGGCCTCCGACTGGTCCGACCCGGACGCGATCCGGGTCGGGGACGACTACTACCTCACCGCGTCCAGCTTCGGCCGGGTGCCGGGACTGCCGCTGCTGCACTCCCGCGATCTCGTCAACTGGTCCTTGGTGGGGCATGCGCTGGAGCGGCTGGAACCGGCCGAGGCGTTCTCCGCGCCCCGGCACGACTGCGGGGTGTGGGCGCCCGCGCTCCGGCACCACGACGGCCGGTTCTGGATCTTCTGGGGCGACCCGGACCACGGTGTCTTCCAGATCAACGCACCTGACATCAGCGGGCCTTGGAGCACCCCGTACCTGCTCAAGGCGGGCAAGGGCCTGATCGACGCCTGCCCGCTGTGGGACGAGGAGACCGGCGAGGCGTATCTCGTGCACGCCTGGGCCAAGTCCCGGTCGGGGGTGAAGAACCGGCTGACCGGACACCGGATGAGCCCGGACGGGCGGGAACTGCTCGACGAGGGCAGGACGGTGGTGGACGGGGACCTGCTGCCGGGCTGGTTCACCCTGGAGGGGCCCAAGCTCTACCAGCGCGACGGCTGGTTCTGGATCCTGGCGCCCGCCGGGAGTGTCACCACCGGATGGCAAGGGGCCTTCCGGGCACGGGAGTTCTTCGGACCGTACGAGGAGCGGGTCGTCCTCGCCCAGGGGCGCACGGAGATCAACGGGCCGCACCAGGGCGCCTGGGTGACGGGCGCCACGGGCGACGGCGACTGGTTCCTGCACTTCCAGGAGCGCGGTGCGTACGGACGGGTCGTCCATCTCCAGCCGCTGCGCTGGGGCGACGACGGCTGGCCGGTCGTCGGGGCCTGCGGTGAGCCCGTCCCCGTCCACCCGAAGCCCGCCGTCCCCGCCCGTGCGACCCCGCCGGTGGTACGGGCTCCCGCCTCCGACGACGACTTCCCCGGTGGTCGCTTCGGGCCGCAGTGGCAGTGGACCGCGAATCCGCACTCCGGCTGGACGCTCCCGCACCTCGGTGACGGGCTGCGGCTGGCCTGTCTGCGGACGGCGGACGCGCACGATCTGCGCCTGCTTCCCAGCGTGCTGGTGCAGCGGCTGCCCGCCGAGACGTTCACCGTGACCGTCGCGCTCTCCCTGGAGGGTACGGAGGACACCACCGGGCCGGGATCCGGGGCGAAGGCGGGGCTCGCCGTGCTCGGTGACGCCTTCTCCTGGATCGGCCTCGAACGCGGTACGGACGGCTCGGTGGCCCTGGTGCACCGCTTCGCCGAGACGGGCGCACCGCGTGAACGGGACGCCGCCGCCCCGCGTCCGGCGCCCGGGGCGCGCGCCACACTGCGGATCGAGGTCGGCCCCGGCGCGCGCTGCCGGTTCGCCGCGGACACGGGGGACGGCCTGCGCCCCTCGGGGCAGGTCTTCGCGGCCACGCCCTGGCGCTGGGTGGGCGCGCTGCTGGGACTGTTCGCCACGGCGCCGGCGGACGGAGTGGGACCGGCCGGGACAGCCGCCTTCTCCGCGTTCCGTACCACCGGCTGATCTCCAGGTCTCACGCACCGCATTCCGCTCCACCTGATCCACCTGATCCATCCGATCCACCTGATCCATCCGATCCGTCTGATCCATCCGATCCACCTGATCCATCCGATCCGTCTGATCGGCATCCGATCCGCCTTCCGACGCACGCCCGTGAGGAGAGAGCCGCACATGACGCACCGCCGCAAGCGCTTTCGCATCGGGGCAGCCGCCTTCGCGTCCGCCCTGCTCACCCTGTTCGCGGGGGTCGCCACGGCCCCGGCGGTCGCGGTGCCCGCCGCCGTCTCCGGCGCCCCCTCCCCCGGCACCTCCGGTCCGGTCCCGGACCGGACCTCCGACGAGCCGCACGGCTTCGCCTCCCTCGCGGGCTCCACCACGGGCGGCCGGGGCGGCCAGGTCGTCACCGTGCGGACCCAGGCCGACCTGGCCCGCTACGCCGGCGCGGCCGAGCCGTATGTCATCCGGGTCGCCGGGGCGATCGAGGTCGCGCCGTTCGGCTCGGACATCGTCGTGGCCTCCGACAAGACGATCATCGGGGTCGGGACGGCCGGCGAGATCGTCCACGGCGAGCTGCATCTGCGGCCCGGCACCCACAACGTGATCATCCGGAACCTCACCATCAGGGACTCGTACGTCGAGGGCGACTGGGACGGCAAGACCCAGGACTTCGACGGCATCCAGATGGACTCCGTCCACCATGTCTGGATCGACCACAACCGGTTCACCCGCATGGGAGACGGGCTGCTCGACATCCGCAAGGACAGCGAGTACATCACCGTCTCGTACAACCGCTTCGACAACCACAACAAGGCGTTCGGGATCGGCTGGACCGAGAACGCGAAGACCCAGATCACCATCGACCACAACTGGTTCAGCTCCACGAAGCAGCGCAACCCGTCGGTCGACAACTGCGCCTACGCCCACCTCTACAACAACTACCTCTCGGCGCAGGTGGCCGACGGCGATCCGGTGTGGAGTTACGGCAACTGGGCGCGCGGCCGGACGAAGATGGTGATCGAGAACAGCTTCTACCAGGACGTCCAGCACCCCTACCAGGCCGACACCACCGCCGAGTTGGTGCAGCGCGGCTCGATCCTCCGCAACACGACGGGCCGCCGGGACGCGTGGGGCACCGCCTTCCGGCCGCGCGACTTCTACCCGTACCGGCTGGACCCGGCGGCGGCCGTGCCCGCGCTGGTGAAGAAGTACGCGGGGCCCCAGGCGTCCCTCGGCACGAACACCGTGCTCGACGTGCCGGCCGCTTACCGGACCGTGCAGTCGGCCGTGGACGCCGTCCCGGCGGGCAACGACGGCCGGATCACCGTGGCGATCGCTCCCGGTACGTACCGGGAGCAGGTCCGGGTGCCCGCGACCAAGCCCCTGCTGGACTTCCGGGGCACGGGGAGCGACCGGTCCAGGACCGTGATCGTCCACGACACGCCCAACGAGTACGGCGGTTCGAGCGGCAGCGCCACGGTGCTGATCGCCGCCGATGACGTCACCGCCCGCAATCTGACCTTCGTCAACGACTTCGACGAGGCGGCCCACGAGCTGAACAGCGAGCAGGCGCTGGCGATGAAGACGACCGGCGACCGGATCGTCTTCCAGGACACCGCCTTCAAGGGCAACCAGGACACCCTGATGACGGACAGCCCCCAACTGACGCGGATCAGCAGGGTCTACCTCCGTGACAGCTACATCGAGGGCGATGTCGACTTCATCTACGGGCGGGCCACCACCGTCATCGAACGTTCCCTGATCCGGGCGCTCAGCCGGGGCTCCGCCACCAACAACGGCTATGTGACGGCCGCTTCGACGTGGAAGGGCAATCCGTACGGCTTCCTCATCACCGGCAGCCGGATCGTCAGCGACGCCCCCGCCCAGTCCTTCCACCTCGGCCGGCCCTGGCATCCGGGCGGCGAGCCGGACGCGATCGCGCAGGTGCTGATCAGGGACACCGAACTGCCCGCGGCGATCAAGTCCTCGCCGTGGACGGACATGAGCGGCTTCCCGTGGCAGGACGCCCGCTTCACCGAGTACCGCACCTACGGTCCCGGGGCGGCCGTCACACCGGACCGTCCGCAGATGACCGACGCCGACGCGGCCCACCACCAGGTCGCCGACTATCTCGCGGGGCAGGACGGCTGGGCGCCGCACCGCACCCCGCTGCCGACGCGGCACTGAACTCCACCCTCCACCCTCCACTCAACGACGAGAGAAAAGAGCCTGACATGAGGAACCCCATGGCATCCGGCGGCAGAGGAAGGACCTCCGCCGCCGTGGCCCTGACCGCCGTACTCGCCCTGACGGCGACGGCGTGCGGCGACGACGGCAGCGGCAGTGGCGACGAGGGCTCGGGCAAGGGTGAGATCACCCTCTGGGACAACAACACCGGTGAGCGCAGGGACATCTGGGCGCAGATCATCAAGGACTTCGAGTCGCAGAACCCGGACATCAAGATCAAGTACGTCGGGATCCCGATCGACCAGGTCCAGGCGAAGTACGACACGGCGATCGACGGCGGCGGGCTGCCGGACGTCGGCGGCGTGGGTACGGCGTATCTCTCCAACCTGGTGGTCCGCGATGTCCTGGACCCGGTCGACCAGCGCATCGACGGCGGCGCGCTGAAGGGCAAGCTCGTCCCGGCCATGGTGGACAGCGTCAAGGCGGCGGGCGGCCGGGACGGCATGTACTCCGTACCGACGTCCACCAACAACGGCACCCTCTGGTACCGCACGGACCTGTTCTCGGCCGCCGGTCTCGAACCCCCGACCACCTGGGCGACGTTCTACGAGGCGGCGGAGAAGCTGACCAACGCCGGGAAGAACCAGTTCGGTTACACGATCCGGGGCGGCGCGGGGTCCATCGCGCCGGCGATGGACGCGATGTACGGGCAGTCCGGCATCACGTCCTTCTGGGACGGTGACAAGACCACGGTCAACGACCCGAAGAACGTGGCCGCTCTGGAGAAGTACGTCGCCCTGTACAAGAAGGTGACACCGTCGGCCGACGTCAACAACGACTTCATCAAGATGGTCGCGCAGTGGGACAACGGCTCGATCGGGATGCTGACCCACAACCTGGCCTCGTACCAGGACCATGTGAAGGCGCTCGGCAACGAGAAGTTCAAGGGGCTGCCCTACCCGGCGCAGGCGGACGGCACGCGCGTCCAGGTCTCCAACCCGGTGGACGGCCTCGGGCTCTTCAAGAGCAGCAAGAACAAGGCGGCGGCCTGGAAGTTCATCGAGTTCGCCGCGTCCCACAAGTCCAACAGCGCGTGGAACGCGTCGGCGGGCTCCATCCCGGCCAACACCGACGCGGCCAACGACGCCTGGATCAAGGACGCCGCGCCGACGGCGACCGCGATGAAGGCGCTCAGCGACGGTTCGACCAAGCTTGTCAACCTGCCGTACTACCTCCCCGACTGGAACACCATCAGCAAGAGCGGCAACGAGCCGAACTTCCAGAAGGTGCTGCTCGGCGACATGTCCGCGAAGGAGTTCGCCGACAAGATCGCCAAGGAGCTGAACGACGCCCAGGCGGAGTGGAAAGAGCAGGGCAAGAGCTGAACCACGGCCGATGAGCTGACAACCGGTCCGGCGGTGGGGCGCGTTCGCCCATGCGCCCCGCCGCCGGCCGCCTCCCCCTCTTCTGCACGGACTCCTCTGCACGAACAGGAAAGCGAGGCACACCGTCATGCCGATCTCCCGGAGACAGGCCGCGGCGGCTCTCTCCGCCCTCCCTCTGGCTGCTCTCCCCCACACCGCCACCGCGACGCCGTCGCCGGCCGGGGCGTCCCACGCCTCGCATCCGACCCGCGCCCGGACCCTCTACATCGCGGGCGACTCCACGGCCGCGGACAAATACCTCGGCGCCGCCCCCGAGACCGGCTGGGGCACGGCCCTCCCGTTCTTCCTCGGAAAGCACCTCACGGTCGCCAACCACGCGGTGAACGGCCGCAGTTCGAAGAGCTTCCTGGACGAGGGGCGGCTGACCCCGATCCTCGGCGCCCTGCGCCCCGGCGATCTGCTCCTCGTCCAGTTCGGGCACAATGACGAGAAGGACACCGACCCCACGCGCTACACCGAGCCCTGGTCCACCTACCAGGACTACCTGCGGCGCTATGTGGCCGGCGCACGGGAAGCCGGGGCGCGGCCCGTGCTGCTCACCTCGGTGGAGCGCCGCAGATTCGACGCGGCGGGCAACTCCGTACCCACGCACGGTGATTACCCGGCGGCGATGCGCGCGCTGGCGGCGGCTGAGCGGGTGCCGCTGCTGGACCTCCAGGCCGCGACGCTGACGCTGTGGCAGCGACTGGGCGTGGCGGAGTCGAAGACGTACTTCAACTGGCTCGCCCCGGGCGAGTCCCCGAACTACCCCGACGGGGTCTCGGACAACACCCACTTCCGGCCGCGCGGCGCCGTCGCGGTGGCCCGTCTGGTGGCCCGCGCGCTGCGGGACGAGCGGTTGCTCGTATCCCGTGAGGTGCGCCGTCTCGGTACGGAGATCCCCGAGTCCTGGCTCACCTGGCTCGACGACTGACATCCCCCGCTCCACCCCCCTTCACCCTTCATCCGATTTGACATGGCCCCGACCGAGGAGAAGCAGTGATGCGCACCTTTGGACGTCATGCACGGCTCGCCGCCACCGCCGTGGTGTGCGGTACGACCCTGGCCCTGGCCACCCTCGCCGCCCCGGCGCAGGCCGGTACGGGTACGGCGGGTGGCCCGGCGGGCCGCTCCGCCGAGCGCGCGGCCCTCGCCCCGGGCGACGGCTGGGCCTCCACCGGCTCCGGCACCACCGGCGGCCGGGCCGCCGTCGCCGAGCATGTCTACACCGTCACCACCTGGGCCCAGTTCAGAGCGGCGCTGGCGCAGGCCGCCGACGCCCCGTCGATCATCCGGGTCAAGGGCACCCTCGACGCGCTCTCGGACGAGCAGGGCAACGCCCGTACCTGCGCGGATTACGCGGCCCCCGGCTACTCCTTCGACCAGTACCTCGCCGACTACGATCCGGCGGTCTGGGGGTACGAGAACCCGGTGAGCGGCGAGCAGGAGGATCTGCGGGCCGCGTCCGCCAAGCGGCAGTCCGCGCAGATCATGGCGTACGTCCCGGCCAACACGACCGTGATCGGTGTCGGCGGGGACGCCCGGATCCTCGGCGGCAGTCTCCAGATCAGGAACGTCGACAACGTCATCGTCCGCAATGTGACCTTCGAGGACACCTACGACTGCTTCCCGCAGTGGGACCCGACCGACGGCGACGTCGGTGAGTGGAACTCCGAGTACGACAACATGGTGGTGTACGGCACCACGCATGTCTGGGTGGACCACAACACCTTCACCGACGGCCGCCACCCGGACAGTGAACAGCCCCGCTACTTCGGCCGGTTGTACCAGCAGCACGACGGTGAGCTGGACATCGTCCGGGGCGCCGACATGGTCACCGTCTCGTGGAACGTCTTCGCCGACCACGACAAGACCATGCTGATCGGCAACAGTGACGGCGCGGCGGCCACCGACCGGGGCAAGCTCAAGGTCACCCTGCACCACAACCAGTTCAGGAATGTGGTCGAGCGGGCGCCCCGGGTCCGATTCGGCCAGGTGGACACGTACAACAACCACTACGTCGCCCAGAAGCCGGCGGACTACGGCTACTCCTTCGGGATCGGTTTCGAGTCCCAACTGGTCGCGGAGAAGAACGCGTTCACGCTGGCGGCGGGGGTGAACCCGGCGAAGGTCCTGAAGAAGTGGAGCGAGGCGCCGGTCACCACCACCGACAACTACGTCAACGGACGGCCGGTCGATCTCCTCGCCGTCCACAACGCGGGGATCCCCGAGGAGACCCTGCGCCCCGACGCGGGCTGGACGCCCACCCTGCGGACCGCAGTCGACTCCCCGCGCGCGGTGCCGCGTGTGGTGGACTCCGGGGCGGGCGCAGGAAAGCTGGGCTGAGCGGATCCCCCCTGCCGCGGCGGTACGGCGCGCCCGTACCGCCGCGGCAGGCGGGCGGGGTTGCTACGGCCGGGTCCCGATGACCACCGTGGCGTACAGCTCCCGCGAGGTGGCCACGCGCGGGACCAGCCCGCTCCCGGCGAACGTCCTGGCGGCGCCCGCCGCCTGGCGCTCGCTCGTCTCGACGAGCAGGGAGCCGCCGGCGGCCAGCCAGCCGGGCGCCCCCGCCGTGACCCGGCGCAGCACGTCGAGCCCGTCCTCCCCGCCGTCGAGCGCCACCCGCGCCTCGTGGATCCGGGCCTCGGGGGGCAGCAGCCCGACCTCCTCGGTGGGGACGTACGGCACATTGGCGAGGAGGATGTCGACCCGGCCGCGCAGCGCGGCGGGCAGCGGCGCGTAGAGATCGCCCTCGTACACCCGGGCCCCGGCGGGCACGTTGCGCCGGGCGCACCGTACGGCGGCGGGGTCGATGTCGGCGGCGTACAGCTCGGCCCCGTCGAGTTCGGCGGCCAGCGCCGCGCCGAGCGCACCCGAGCCGCAGCACAGGTCGACGACGACCGCGCCGGGCGGGGCGAGCGCGGCGGCCCGGTCGACCAGGAACTCCGTACGGCGGCGGGGCACGAAGACCCCGGGGTCGACGGCGACCCGCAGCCCGTGGAACTCCGCCCAGCCGAGGACGTGTTCCAGGGGCAGCCCGGCGACACGGCGGCCGACCATGGCGGCGAGGTCGTCCGGCGTGCGCGCGGTGGCGACGAGCAGCCGCGCCTCGTCCTCGGCGAAGACACAGCCGGCGGCCCGCAGCCTGGCGACGACCTCGGGCGGCGGATCGGCCGGCGGGACGGGCGAGCAGGCGGAAGCGGAGGTGGGAGAAGAGTGAACAGAGGACACGCGGAGCCTTTCGGGATGCCGATGGGCACTCCCGGCGGTCACCTATGCCTGATGGACCGCACAGCCGTGGGAGCGGAGCGCCCGACCTGGTACAGCGGTGATGGGTCTCGCCTCCTTCGGTGGCCGGTGGGTACGTCACTGTGTGCGTCGGTCACCCTACCCGAGGCGGCCCCCGGCCGCGCGGGGGTGCGCGACAGCCCTTTCCGGCCCCTGTCCCGGGCCCTTCTCTCAGGCCCCTCTTAGCCGCACCTTAAGTGCGGCATAAGGATGGGCTCCGCGCCCCTCTCACCGGCGATTCCGGGGTTTCGAGCGGCTAGTTTGCTGAGCGCTGGAGCGGCACGGGGGCGGGGAGGCCGCCTGCCGCTCCGGCGGTCTCAGCTCGTCCCCTGCCGAAGGAGCTCCATTCAATGACCGCTCGACGCACGGCCACCGGGATCGTCGTCCTCGGCCTCGCCCCGCTCGCGCTGGCCGGTCTCACCGCCGCGCCCGCGGCCGCCCACGGTTCGATGACGGACCCGGTCAGCCGGGTCGCCGCGTGCTTCGCCGAGGGGCCCGAGAGCCCGCGCTCCGAGGCGTGCAAGGCGGCCGTCGCGGCCAGTGGGACGCAGGCGTTCTACGACTGGAACGAGGTCAACATCCCGAACGCCGCCGGGAACCACCGGCAGATCATCCCGGACGGCGCGCTGTGCGGCGCGGGCCGTGACAAGTACAAGGGGCTCGATCTGGCGCGCGCCGACTGGCCGTCGTCGCCGATGAACGCGGGCAACCGCACCTTCCGTTACAAGGCCACCGCGCCGCACAAGGGCTCCTTCGAGCTGTACCTCACCAAGGACGGTTACGACCCCACGCAGCCGCTGAAGTGGTCGGACCTGGAGGAGAAGCCCTTTCTGACGGTCACCGACCCGAAGCTGGAGGACGGCGCCTATGTCTTCGACGGCGTCGTGCCGAACCGCTCGGGCCACCATCTGCTCTACTCCATCTGGCAGCGCTCGGACAGCCCCGAGGCGTTCTACACCTGCTCCGACGTGGTCTTCGGCCAGGGCGGCGGCGCGGCAGGTGCCGCCCCCACCGCCGCCCCGACCGCTTCCGCGCCCACGGACGCGACGATCGAGGAGGGGACGGACAAGTCCTCCGTCGACCACAACGGCCATGGCGGGGACGCCGGTCACACCGCCGCCCCCGAGGAGGCGCCCGCCTCGCAGGCCCCGGCCCCGGCCACCGAGGCCGACGGGGCGAAGGGGGCCGACGACACCGACGGCGCTCCCGAGGTGAAGGCCGCCGGCGCCCCGGCCGCGCAGCCGGTCGAACAGCCCGCGGGCGGCCAGGAGAACCTCGCCGAGACCGGCGGCTCCACCGCCACCCCGTATCTCGCGGTGGGCGGAGCGGCGACACTCGCCCTCGGCGCCGCGGTGATGTTCGCCACGGTGCGGCGCCGGGCGGCCACGACGGGACGCCACGGCCGCTGAGCCGCCCGCCCCGTACCAGGACGTACGGCTGTGGCGAGGCCGGGTCAGCCGAGCACGGAGGCACAGGTGGTCGGCGTCGCGCGGGCCGGGTCCAGCGCGTTGGCCACCTCGTGGAAGGCGATCCGGTCGACCAGTCCGAGCGTCGCGTGCTCGGACACGTCGACCGCGCACAGGTCCTGGATCAGCACGTTGCGCACGCCGGGACCGGTCAGGAACTGTGACCGGTACGGCGTGACGATCTCGTCGTACCGTGTGGAGATGACGGTGTAGTGGACGCCCGGCACCGTGTCGCCGCCCTCGTTGAGCTTGGTGAGGAGCGGCGATCCGACGATCTGGTCGGCGAGCGCGGGCGTCTTCTCGATCAGCAGGTCCTTCGCCCCCGGGACGTACTCCAGCAGCTTGGTCAGCCCGAGCAGGGTGGTGCCCCGGTTGGAGGGCGCGATCCCGACGAGGGCGTTCACCTTCGCCGCGCCGCCCAGGAACTTCAGGTAGTAGCGCGGCATCATGCCGCCCTGGGAGTGGCCGACGAGATCGGCCTTCGGTGCGCCGGTGGCCGCGAGCACCCGGTCGACGTACGTGGCGAGCTGTGCGGCCGAGGCGTCTATGGGGCCCAGCCCGTGGAGCAGGGGGACGCCGGGGAGTTGGCCGTAGTCGAGGGAGAAGACGCAGTATCCGCGGTTCACCAGGTACGGGGCGAGTCCGAGCCAGTTGTCGACGGAGTTCGCGAGGGTGCCGTGGACGAGCACTACGGGGCGGGGGTGGGCGGCGGAGGGCTTGCACGAGAAGTCGTTCCAGCCACTGCTGGTGGCGGCGGGTACGGCGGTGGGGGTGGCGGCCACGGCGGGGGTGACCGTGACGGTCACGGCCAGCAGCAGGGTGGCCACTGGTCCGAAGACGCGTTTCCAGGGCAGCATCGGGCGATCTCCTTGCGGCTCAAGGGAATGGCGATGACTGTCAGCCCTGTGGTCCGGACCACACTGAGGGGTGAACTACCGTCAAGTTACGCAGGAGTAGGGTCAAGAAGGAAGTTACGCGTCGGTAAAAGATGACGGCGCACCACGGCCCCACCCGCCGTGGTGCGCCGGGGTGCGTTACGGCTCCCCCGCCGGGGTGCGCCGCCCGCCTCTCCTGCCCGGCCCACCGCCCCGGCCGCACGCCCGGCCTCGGCCATTCAGCCCCCTCCCGCCTGCGCGCGCCCCGCCGGGCCCGGAGCGTGAGGGCATGACTTTCGTCGACGAGGTGAAGAACGCCGTCTCCGTACGGGCCGCCCTGCTCGTCCTCGGAGTGCTCGCGCTGCAGCTCCTGTTCATCACGTCCTACGTGGGCGCGCTGCACAGCCCGAAGCCCACGGACGTCAAGGTCGCCGTCGTCGCCCCGGGCCGGAGCGCCGCCCAGCTCACCGCCGCACTGAAGGGGCTGCCGGGCCATCCGCTCGCCCCGCGCACGCTCCCCGACGAGCGGACCGCGCGGCGGCAGATCCTGAACCGCGACATCGACGCGGCGCTCGTCGTCCGGCCGAAGTCGTTCAGTGACACCCTGCTGGTCGCCACCGGTCAGGGCACCAACGAGACCAGGGCGCTGGTGAACATCTTCGAGAGCCTGGAGTCGCAGCAGCAGCGCTCCCTCCGGCTGACGGACATCGCACCGGCCTCCGCCCGGGACGCGGGCAGCCTCTCCTCCTTCTACCTGGTGATCGGGTGGTGCGTCGGCGGCTATCTGTGCGCGGCCGCCCTCGCGATCAGCCACGGTGCCCGGCCGGCCACCCTCGGCAGGGCCGTGATCCGGCTGACCGTACTGGCGGTGTACGCGATCGTCGGCGGCCTGCTCGGCGCGGTGATCACCGGTCCTGTGCTGGGGGCGCTGCCGGGCAGTGTGGCGGGGCTGTGGGGGCTCGGGGCGCTCACCGTCTTCGCGGTCGGCGCGCTCACCCTGGCGCTCCAGACGCTCTGCGGTGTCGTCGGGCTCGGGCTGGCCGTCCTGATCGTGGTGATCGCCGGGAACCCGAGCTCGGGTGGCGGCTACCCGGCGCCGATGCTGCCGGACTTCTGGCGGGCGATCAGTCCGGCGCTGCCGCCCGGCGCGGCCACCTGGGTCGCCCGGTCGATCGCGTACTTCCGGGGCAACGCGATCACGGCGCCGCTCCTGGTGCTCTCCGCCTGGGCCGTGGCGGGGACGGCGGTCACCCTGGTCGGATCGGCGCTCCGGAGGAAGGACCGCCCCGGTCCCGCCCCCGCCGCACACCCCACCGCCGGGCCGTACGTCTGACCGGCGCGCGAGAGGGACCGGCACGCCCCCTTCGGGGTGCCGGTCCCTCCGCCGTGCCGTGGCCTGCGGTCAGCCGATCTCGGCGCCGTACTCGGCGAGCGCCGCCGTCACCGGCTGGAAGAACGTCTGCCCGCCCGAGCCGCAGTCACCGCTGCCGCCCGAGGTCAGGCCGAGCGCGGTCTCCCCGGCGAAGAGCGAGCCGCCGCTGTCGCCCGGTTCGGCGCAGACGGTGGTCTCGATGAGGCCGTTGACTATGTCGCCGTTGCCGTAGTTCACGGTGGCGTCGAGCCCGGTCACCTCGCCGTCGTGCACCTGGGTCGTGGAGCCGCTGCGGACGACCTCCTGGCCGACCGTCGCCTCGCCGGCGCTCGTGATCTGCTGGCTGCTGCCGTCGTACAGGTTCACCTCGCTCGGGTGGTCCACGTCGGCGGTGTACTTGACCAGACCGAAGTCGCTGCCGGGGAAGGTCGAGCCCTCCGTCGTGCCGATCTGCTCGCCCTGCGCGTCGGACCAGCTCTGGATGGACTCCGTGCAGTGCCCGGCGGTGACGAAGTACGGCTCGCCGTCCTTGACCACGTTGAAGCCGAGCGAGCAGCGCGAGCCACCGCCCGTGATGGCGTCGCCGCCCGCGACGAGGGGCTTGAACTCCCCCGCCGTCCGCTTCAGTTCGGCCTTGGCGCCGAGCTTCTCCACCACGCCGCCGAGCTTCTCCCAGGCCGCGCCCTCGACCGTACGGTCGGCCGTGACGACCACCTTGTTGGCCACCGGGTCGACGGACCACGACGTGCCCGGGATGGACGCGTCATCGGTGAGGGTCTGCCGGGCGCTCTTCAGGTCGGCGAGGGTGTTCTGGACCAGTCTCGCCTTGCCGCCCGCCTGACGGACGCTCTCCGCCGCCTGCTCGTCGACGACGTTCACGACGAGCGCCTTGGCCGTCGCGTCGTAGTACGAGCCGGCCGCGGCGTCACCGAGGTCCTTACCGAGGGTGGAGCCGAGGTTTCCGGCCGCCGTCGCCGTGAGGGTCTTCACGGCGAACTGAGGGGTCTCCTCACTGGCGTTCGCATTCTGCAAGGTGAATCCCGCGGCGATCACGGCGACAGCCGCCCCGCCCGCGATCGTGGTGCGCTTCCTGGACATACGCCGATGGTTCAACGTCAACCTCCTGTGGGGACCGTGCCGATACATGTGGGGTGCACCGGTACGGAGGACGAGGCGCCCACTATTCCGAGATCCAGCGGTCGCACACAAGGTCGACTTCAGGACGCACACATGACCGACACATCGCGCTCCGGCGCGTTCGGCGACGGCCGAGCGCGCGGTCGACGACTCCGCGCACGCGAGGTCGCGGGAGCGTTATGGCAGGGGCATGACATATGCCCCTGCCCCTCTGTTCCGTTTCGCGAACACCTGACGCAACCACCACATCACCCACGGCTAAGGTCTGGACCTGTCTGGAAACAACTCCCAGCCCACTCAGGTGCCGAACACGCCGGTACCACCGGCGCGTTCGCGCGGGCCGCCCTTACGCGCTCAGCTCCGATCCGGGACAATCGTCCTGAACCGGGCTCTCCTACGAGGGATTCGAGCCGGTCATGGCGCGCCGAGGGGTAAGCACCTCGGCGGCGGGGAATGCAGGGTCACGGTGCCTGCATGGGGCATGTACATCGGAGCACGCCGGATGAAAGGGGCAGGGGGTTGCGACGTCGGGTGCGCGCGGCGGACGGGCGGCATCTGATGGTGGAGCGTCTGGGGGACCCGCGCGGCAGACCGGTCTTCCTGTTGCACGGCACCCCGGGCAGCAGGCTCGGACCCGCGCCGCGGGGCATGGTGCTGTACCAGCGGGGCATGCAGCTCATCGCCTACGACCGGCCGGGCTACGGCGGTTCCGACCGGCTCGAAGGGCGCAGTGTGGCCGATGTGGCCCAGGACGTGGCGACGATCGCCGACGCCCTCGGCCTCGACCGGTTCGCCGTCGTGGGCCGTTCCGGCGGCGCCCCGCACGCCCTGGCGTGCGCCGCGCTGATGCCGGACCGGGTGACCCGCGCGGCGGCGCTGGTCACGCTCGCGCCGTGGGACGCGGACGGCCTCGACTGGTTCGAGGGCATGGCCGCGTCCAACGTCGCCGAGTACAGCAGGGCGGCGAAGGACCCGGCCGGCGTGGCGGCGCGGCTCACCCCGCGCGCCGACGCCATCCGCGAGAACCCGGTGCGGCTGCTGGACGATCTGCGCAGAGAGCTGACCGACTCGGACCGCATGGTGGTGTCGGACGCCGGGCTCAGAAGGATGCTGCTGCGCAACTACCAGGAGGGGCTGAGCGATTCGGCGTACGGCTGGATCGACGACGCGGTGGCCTTCGCCAGCCCGTGGGGGTTCGACCCCGCGGACATCCGTACGCCGGTGCTGCTGTGGCACGGCGAGCAGGACGTCTTCTCGCCGGTCGGCCACGCCCGCTGGCTCGGGGAGCGCATCCCGGGCGCCACGGTCGTCCTGGAACCGGCCGCGGCGCACTTCGCGTCCCTGCACGCCCTGCCCAGGAGCCTCACCTGGCTTCTGGCCGACTGAGCGGGCGAGGGGTACGGCGCCGGGCGCGGGCCCGGCGCCGTACCTACGGCGGGTCTCACACCGCCAGCGGCTCCAGGTCCCGGTAGACCCGTCGGTCGTCCCGCGCGAAGCGGGTCAGCGCGTGCTCCTCGCCCAGCAGCCTGACCAGCTCCTCCACGGTCTCCACCCGGAGCTGCGCCGCCTCGCCCTTGCGGCCCAGCGCCCCCAGCGTGACGCACATGTTGGAGGTGACGGCCAGCGTCTCCGGATGGCGCGCGCCCAGCGAGACGCGCAGCCCGGCGACGGCGCTCCGCTCGGTCACCAGCGCCTCGTCCAGCTCGCCCAGGTCCGCCTTGGCGTTGGCGAGGCTGACCGTGCAGAAGAGCGTGTGCGGATGTTCGTCGCCCAGCACCTCGCGCATCGTTCGCAGCGCGCCCTGGAGAAGCTGCTGCGCCAACTCCGGTGCCCCGCAACCCCAGTGGAAGACACCGAGGTTGTTGATGGCGGCGAGGGTGTACGGGTGCCGGGCGCCCGGCACCCGCAGATACTGGTCCACGACCTCCTGCGTCAGATCCCTGGCCGCCACCGGCTCCCCGGCCGCGAAGTGGTCGGCGGCCATGTTGAGATCGCACGCGAGCGTGTCCGGGTTGGTGTCCGCGCCGTACTTGGCCCGGTAGCGGTTCCTGGTGGCCGTGGTGAGCCGCCGCGCGTCCTCCAGCATTCCCGCCCTGCGCAGCGACACGGCGAGGCTCTTGGCCGCCGCCAGGGTGCCGGGGAACGCCCGCCCCATCCGCTCCTTGTAGAGGGCGTAGGTCCGGCTGAGCAGCGCGACCGAGTCCTCGTACCGGCCGATCTCCCGCAGGTCGCGCCCGAGGCTGGTGGCGGAGGAGAGGGTGTACGGGTGCTCGGGGCCCAGCACCTCGGTCCGCCGGTCGAAGACCTCCTGGTCCATCTCGCGCGCCTGGGCGTACCGGCCGACCATGCGCAGGTTCAGCGCCCGGTTGTTGGCAGCGGCGAGCGTCCTCGGGTGGGACTCGTGGAAGATCCCGCTGAACCCCTCGTGGGCCTCGGTCGCCAGCTCCATCGCCTTGGCGTACTCACCGAGCGTGCCGAGGTCCATGGCGAGGCCGCTGGTGGTCATGTACGTGTGCGGATGGGTCGCCCCGAGCACCCTGCGCTGCCGGGTCAGGGTCTCCTCGTCCAGCTCCCGCGCCTCCACGTAACGGCCCTGCGAGCGGAAGATGTTGGAGAGGTGGAAGCGCAGATACAGATACTGCGGGTCGTCGTTGCCGAGCGTCTCGCGCCACAGGTCGCGCAGCTCGCCGGCGAGTTCGAAGGCGGCCGGCAGATCGCCGCGCTTCCACAGGTAGCGCACCCGGTCGATCAGCAGCCGGCGGGTCTCCGGACGCAGGCAGAGGCTCGCCTCCGAGGTGATGAGGTGCGGCCAGATCGTGGCGAACCGGTCCCAGGTGCCGGGGTTGTCGATCGGCTCGTCACCGTCGGGCCTGGCGCCGGCGAGGATCCGGTGGACGGCGTGCCGGGCGTCCCGCTGCTCCTCCTCGGTGAGCTGGGCCCGGATGATCGCCTGGACCAGCCGGTGCACCTGGATGCTGTTGCCGACCTGGTCCACCTTGGCCAGCGCGAACCGGCCGATCTCCCGGATGACCCGGCCCAGCACCAGCGTCTCCTGGAGCGAGACGTCGTACGGCTTGAGCGCCTCGATCATCTCCTTGCTGTAGAGGAGGTTCGCGGAGATCGGCTCGGGGGCGAAGAAGGCGCAGAGCTGGAGCAGCCGTACCGCGGCGGGTGAGCGCTCCTTGAGCCGGTCGATGGAGATGTTCCAGGTCGCGGCGACGGGTTCCGGGTAGCCGGCGGGCTGGTTGAGCGCCAGCACCCCGGCCGCCTGCTGGCCCAGTTGGTCCAGGTACTCGGAGACGGGCGTGGCGGTCTCCGCGATCCAGGCGGCGGCCTGCTCGACGGCGAGCGGCAGGTCACCGACGGCGGTGGCCACCTTGTCGGCGTCCACGAGGCTCAGCCCGGGGGCGCGCCGCTGGAGGTGTTCGACGGACTCCTCGCGCAGGAACACGTCCACGGGCAGCGCGTCCCCGTACTGCGACCAGGTCTGGTTGCGCGAGGTGACCAGGACATGGCCGGGGCCGCCCGGCGGGAAGTAGCGCTGGACCAGCTCGGGATCGTCCGCGTTGTCGAAGACCAGCAGCCAGCGGCTGGAGGGCACCCCGCGCCGCAGCAGGTCGACGGCCTCCATCGAGGCGGCGGCCATGTCGTCGCCTCCCTGCGCGCCGAGCCGTACGGCCAGCTCCGCGAGGGAGGCGACCACGTCGGCGGTCTGCTCCGAGGAGATCCACCAGACCAGGTCGTAGTCGGCCATGAAGCGGTGCACGTACTCCAGCGCCACCTGGGTCTTGCCGATGCCGCCGAGCCCGTACAGCGTCTGCGGCTGCGGCAGGACGACGGCCATCCCGCCGCCGAGCTGGTCGCGCATCCGCTCCAGGACGGCGGAGCGCCCGGTGAAGCCGGCGTTGCGGGCCGGCGCGTTCCAGATCTTGGGTACGGTGCCGGGGAAGCGCGGCCCCGGCGCGACGGCGTCGGCGAGCTGGACGGGCCGTTCCAGGGCGCGCAGCAGCGCGGTGGTGGCGTGGGTCTCGTCCAGGCGGAAGAGGTCCACGGGGTTGCGGTCGATGTAGGGGGCGGTGAGCCGTACGTCACCGACGCGCAGCGGCAGCAGCCGGCGCCGGGCGCCGCCGGGGTCCTCGGAGGCGGAGCGCGACCAGACCTCCACGGCCCGCGCGGACTTGAGGTAGGCGGCGGAGAGCAGGACGACCGTACGGCTGGCGCTGTCGTGATGGATCGAGAGCGAGCCGGTGTCGCCGCCCCGGGGCGCGGCGGACGGCTCGGCGGAGACATCGCGCGGCACGACGCGGAACCCGGCCCGGGTGAGGATGGATTCGATCCAGTCGGCCCACATCCGGTTCTCGGCCACATAGCTGAGGTAGAGGTCGGCGGGGAGTGCGGGCCTGCGCCGGGTGAAGGCGTCCCTGATCCGCAGCCGGGTCTCGTCGCCGACGGCGGGCATGGTGGTGACGGCGCCCTCGGTGACATAGGCGGTGAGCCGTTCGAAGGCGGAGAGCAGGGAGTTGGAGAGACCGGCCTCGTCCCCGAAGGTCGCCAGGGTCTCCTCGTAGGCGTAGTAAGGGCGGTACGGGATCTCCACCGCGCCCCAGTAGGCGGTGAGGCGTTCCCCGGTGAGCCCGGCGGGGAACCGGTCGAACTTCAGCCGGGCCAGGGCCCGTCCGGCGTCCGCCTTCTCCTTCTCGCCCTCGTCGATGCGCATCGGCACGGGGAAGATCCGGATGCCCCGGCCGGCGTACCGCTCGTCGATCTGGCGGGCCACGGCGGCGGCGCCGTCGATGGACTGGTCGCTGAGGGTGAAGCAGTCGACGAGGACGTCGGGCAGGTGGACGGTGCAGATGTCGGCGATGTCGCTGAGGCCGGTGCGGCTGTCGATGAGGACGTAGTCGTAGTGGGCCTTCATGTCCTCGCGCAGCGCGTCGAAGAAGTGGCCGCCGCCGAGCCGGTCGTAGAAGTTGTCCCAGTCGAAGGTGGAGACGGTCGCCGAGTACTCGCGGTTCTGCCGTCCCGCCGAGACGAAGTCGAGGGTGCCGCCGTCGGGGAACGCCCACCCGAGGTGTTCCGGGGTGAGCGAGACGGCGTGCGGCTGGATCCGCGCGTAGTCGCGGTGCCAGTCGTCGGAGCGCTCCGCCGGGCTGGTCGCGGCCCAGGCGTACTCGGTGATCAGGTCGATGACCCCGGTGGTCGCGCCGAGGGTCGAGGGGTCGAGGAAGGGGTGGAAGAAGCGGTGCAGGCCGGGCGCTTCCAGGTCCCAGTCGACCGCGAGGACGCGCTTTCCGTTGGCGGCCAGGATCCAGGCCGTGTTGGCCAGGGCCATGGTGCGGCCGGTGCCGCCCTTGTACGAGTAGAAGGTGACGATGCGTCCGTCACGACGTGCTGTCATCCGTGTCCTCCGCATCGGGCGCCAGGTCGTGCGTCTGGGGAACGTAGTGCGTCGTGGCGTACTCGGCGGCCATCGGGCCGCGCAGCCGGGGCCGTTCGATGTGACTGCCGCCGGCCGGCGGATAGACCTCCGCGTGTCTCAGGTACTGCTGGGCCGCCGCTTCGACGACCTGGGGCAGGATCTGGCCGAACGCCTCCATGCTGGGCACGCCTTTGGCGGCGGCCCGGCAGGCGGCGCGACCCTGCCCCATCTTCTTGGGCATGGTCTGTTCGAGTTTCTCGCTCAACTCGGCCTGGGCCGTCCGGCTCTGTTCGTCCTCGCGGTTCCACGGGACGACGACGCTCACCCAGGGCCGGTGTTCGGCGTCGAACGCGGCGAGCCGCTCGCGCTGTTCCTCGTCGTTCAGGGCCCACCGGTCGACCAGCAGTATCTCCGGCCGTACGGGGGCCTGTTTGCCTTCGTGGGGTACCGACACCTCGTCGAAGGAGACGATATCCGCCTGGTAGTTGAGCGAGCGCACCAGGTCCCGCGCGACATACGCCAACGGCCGTGCCGAGTCCGGGTGGTAGGGGTTCCAGTCCTGGGCCATGCCCCCGTAGTAGTCGGCCCTGCGGCCCTCCGGCAGCCCGTGCCGGGTGGGCGCGGCCACGGTGACCTGCATCGGGCGGGGCCCGCCGCTGGCGCCGAAGGCGCTGGGCGCGCTGCGGTAGTCGACGGGGCGCCCGGGGCCTATCGCGGAGGTGTCGGCGACACTGACGATGCGCTTGGCGAGTTCGTAGACGGCCCGCTGGTACTCGTCCTCGAATATCCGGAGTTTGATCAGTCCGTAGAGCCCGTCAGTGACGTAGCGGTCCCCGAAGTCCCGGTGGTTGAACTGCAACCGCTCGGCGGGGCCCGGCAGTTGCCGGGCCGGTACGGGTACCCACAGGGCCGGGACGATCGCCTCGGCCGTGGTGTTGTTCTTCGCCTGCTCGTAGATGACGCGCTGGGCGAAGGCGTACCACTCCTTGCCGCACATCTCGCTGGCGAAGTAGCGCGGCGAGAACAGCGGCACGAACACCCGGCAGGTGGCGAGCACATCGGCGAGCCGCTCCGACCAGCCCTCGCCCGACCGCATCTCGCGGTCGATGAATCCGGCCTGGGCCCCGGCCGGCAGATCCGTCATGGCCATCACATGCTCGGACAGATCCCGGAAGAGCTTCTGCACCCACATGTCCGGGTCGGCCCCGGAGGCGCCGTCCCTCGGTGTGTGCGCGTAGCTCAGGAAGAAATACGGCCGATGGTCGGCCGCTCGCTGCTGCGGTGACGCGTGCACACGACCCCCGTCCTGTGGTGAACACCCACGTCGCTCAACGCCGTTTCCCGGCCATCCACACCGTGGCGTGCGCCACCGCGTCCTTCATCGGGAAGAGGCGCCCGACCACCCCTCCCAGTTGTCCCTTCTGCTCAAGTCCCCATGGGAACGCGGCTCCAATCGCCCCGAAATCACTGTCGTCGAGGTGCACATCCTCATATTCCACCCAGCGCGGTGATCCGTCCGGCGCTTTCACCACACAGTGATAAGAACGTGTGGTCGCGCCGGGCCGGTACTCGGCGAGATGGAACGCGGTGCAGGCGCCGTACCCCACATTGACCAGCAGGACCCGCGCGTCGGCCTCGGCCATCGCGCCGAGCGGGGAGTCCGGGCCGAGATGGCTGTGGAGCGGGTGGTCGGCCAGCAGTTCGGCCGCGCGCGCCCCGAGCGCGGCGAAGGAACTCTGCGGGTGGGCGCTGCGGACGGCTCCCTCCGCGGTGCGTACGGACTCGGCCAGCCGGCCCATCGCCGTGCAGGGCGTGGTCCGCGCGTCGAAGGCGGGCATGCCGGCGCGGAACGCGGCGGCCTGGTGGCGGGAGAGTCCGGCGATCCGTGCCCGGTGGGCGGCGGAGGAGTCGGAGTTCTCCTCGGTGAAGGCCGGCACGACCAGGGTGCCGTCCTCCCCCACCGCCGTCAGCAGGGCCGTACGCAGGGTGTCGGCGTCCAGTCCGGTGCCCCGCAGGGAGGCGTGGACGAGCAGGGTCATCCCGGGGACGACCCCCAGTTCTGCCAGCTCGCGGGCCAACTGCTCGGCGGTGGGCCCGGGTTCCGTGGCACGAGGGGGTTCAGACACGGTCGGCCTCCGCACGCAGGGTGGTCAGCAGGCTCTTCCCGCCGACCGTGAGTTCCGCCGCGTCCTGAAGGGTGTCCAGCGCCCGCAGGGCGTGGTCCCGGTAGCGGCGGTCGTACGCGGCGAGTCCCACGCGTTCGTGGGCCCCGGCCAGCAGTTCGGAGACCGGCACCGGTTCCTCCCGCCAGGGCGCGGGGCGGTGCCACGCGCCGTCCAGCGCGTACAGGTCGGTGACCTCGGTCAGCGCCCGCAGGGTGGCCCGGCGGAACCCGCGCAGCAGCAGGGGCGCCAGGGCCTCGGGGGCGCCCGCCACGGGGACACCCAGCGCCCCGTAGCCGTACCCGGGCCCGCCCGCGCGGGACTCCCGGGCGGTACCGGCCGCCGAGGCCGGTGCGGGTGGCGTCACCGACCGCAGCGGCGTCAGTGTGGACAGTGTGACGGCGGCCGCCGTCGCCTGGTCGGGGACGGCGTCGCGCAGCAGCGCCCAGGCCGCCGCGAGCCGGCCGCTCCAGTCGGCGGCCTCCTCCCGGCCGAGCCCCGGATGGGCGGGGGCGTCGAAGGTGTCGCGGTACGGGTCGATGTCGTCCAGCGCGAGATCGGGCGCCCCGTCCCGGCCGAGGCGGCGCACCGGGCGCCAGGGCCCGGCGGTCTCGTCGGCGCGCACGACGCGTAGTTCGGTGGTGCCGGTACGCACCACGAACCCCTTCTCGGCGAGGCGTACCTCGGCCTCGCCGTCGGTGCCGGGCGGGCCGAGCCGCAGCGCGCCGAGCGTGGGCAGGACGAGCACACCGTCGTGGTGGTGGACCCGTACGGGCGTGTCCAGACCGCCCCGGAGGACGGCGGCGGCGACATATCTCCGCACCTGCCGTGCGAGGTCAGGTGCGTCGGGCCGCCCGTCGCGCGCGGCGGCGATCGCCTCGGCCAGCCAGGTGCGGGTGTAGGGGTGGGCGAAGAGCGTGTCGAGCCCGTCGGAGGACCGTTCGACGGCGCCGGCCAGCTCCCACGCCTCCTGCCAGGACTCGCCGCCCCGGCCGTCGAGCGCGGCGTGCAGCTCGGCCAGCATCGAGCGGGTCAGCTCGTGCTGGGCGTCGAGGAGTTCACCGGGGTGGTGCACGGCCGGGGGGACGGTCCCGGCGCGGGTACGGGACTCGATCCCGCCGATGAGGGCCATCAGGTCGGCGCAGTACACGGAGGGGTGGTCGAAGCCGCCGGGGGACATCCCCGGCCGCGACCGGTAGCGGTGGGTGTAGAGCCCGCCGCCGCAGGAGCGGACGACCGGGCAGCGCCGGCACTCCTCGCTCACACCCGCGAGCCCGAGCTGTCTGGTCCGTACGCCGGGGTGGGCGGCGACCTCGTCGAGGGTGTGGGTGAAGACGTCGAACCCGGTGGCGGCGGCGCCCTCGTAGGCGCTCTTGAGGGAGTCGACCTGCTCCAGGGTGCCGTCGGTCTCCACGACGACGAGGTCGGTGGGGGCGAGGCCGAGCGATTCGGTGAGGCTCGGGCCGCCGGCCAGCGTCGAGAGCACCGAGTCGAAGAGGCGTACGGGCATCGGCCGGCCCCCCGCGTCCCAGCGGTCGAAGACGGCGAGGAGCCAGTCGGCGTACGCGGTGGGCGAGCCGTCCGGGCGCGGCGGCGGTTCGTCCCAGGTGGCGTGCGGCAGCAGGAAGTCGATGCGCGGCGGGTCGAGCGCGGCCAGCGCGTCGTACACCGTGACGGGGTCGTTGGCGGCGTCGATGGTGCAGAGCAGCCCGAGATCGAGATGGCGGTAGCGGTCCTGCCGGAGGAGTTCGACGGCCTTGAGGACCAGGGGGTGGCTGCTGCGGCCGTCCGCGAAGCGGCGGTGCCGGTCGTTGGCGGTGCGGTCGCCGTCGAGGGAGATGCCGACCCGGACGCCGAACTCGTCGAAGAGGTCGAGGTAGCGGGGTGAGAGCTGGAGCCCGTTGGTGTGGATGCGTAAGTCGAGGTCGGCGACGCCGTCGAGGGCGGCGGTCAGCTCCTCGCACACGCGCCTGAGCCGGGCGGGGCCGGCGAGCAGTGGCTCCCCTCCGTGCAGGATCACTGACACGGAGGGCAGGGCGTGGGTGGTGGCATGCTCGGCCAGTCGCAGAGCTGTCCGGGTCATCGCTTCGTCAGAGATCGCTTTGGGGCGGGTACGCCAGCTCTGATCGGCGTGTTCATAGATGTAACAGTGGTCGCACGCGAGATCGCATCTGCTGTGGACCTTCAGAACGATCTCGCGGAAGGGGACCAGCGGTCCTGTCATTCCACCAGTCTAGTGCCGCGACCGGCAATGTTTGCCGACGGGGCAAAGCTTGCCGGGAGGGGCACCAGGGCGCGTTCCGCGGTCCGCGAGCACCGTCGGACGTGCCGTCAGGAGATCGGGTCAGAGCGCCGAGTTGAAGCTCGACACGCGCGCGACACGGCCGCTGGGCATGGGCAGTACACGGCCGAGCTTCTTGGCGACACCGGCGTCGCGTACATCGATCTCTGCGAGGGGGACACGGATCTTCTTCGCGGTGGCGAAGGCGACAGAGGTCTGAGAGGTCACGGCGGCCGTCCTTGATCATGTCGGTCGTACAGGAGACACCGCACCGTTGCAGTGTCAGCGGCTCGACTTTACTCTCATGAACTCATGCGGCAACTCGGCGCGTGGGGACGAGACGAAAGCGTTGCCGGGAGTTCACGAACGGGTGCGGGACTGATCGTTCCGCTGATCGAGTGACCACAAAGGCGCAGACGGGGGCGCGCATGGCCGACTTACGCGGACCACTGCACAGCATGGTCTTCCGAAACGCTGATCTGCCGGTTCTCTTCCATCACGCGGACGCGGTCGCCATCCGCCGCCAGCGCGAAGCGGTCAACGCCACCCGCCGCCAGCTCCTGCTGCTGGTGCTGGGAGCGCTGCTGACCTCGCTGCCCTGGCGGGGGACGGTGGGCGGCTCGTTCCAACTCATCAGCGCCTTGGGCGCGTTGGCGTACGCGGGTGTGCTTCTGGTCACGTTCCGCTCCGCGGGCCAGCGAGCAAAGTCGCATTGGCAACTCAACCGCTCGGCCGCGGAGTTCATCAAGTCGCTGTCCTGGCGCTACGCGGTGCACGGCGCGCCCTTCGACTCCGGGGTCGGCGGAGCGGCCGAGCTGTTCGCCACCCGGATGGAGGCGGGGCTCGCGGAGTTGCGGAAGGTGGGGTGGCAGGACCCTCGGCAGGACCCCAGGGAGAACCCGCCCGAGGGGGCGGACGCCGGGCGGGGCTCCACCGGGGAGCTCATCACGCCCGCGATGCGGATGCTGCGCAACAAGCCCTTCGCCGCCCGCAAGGAGACATATGTCAGGGACCGGCTGATCGAGCAGCGGAACTGGTACCACCGCAGGACGGTCGTCTCCCGCCGGGCCACCACCCTGTGGTCGGCGACGATCGCGCTGCTGACCCTGCTGGCGCTGCTGCTCGCCGTTCTGCGGACCTTCTCGGTCACCGACTCCGGTGCGCTGCTGGGGCTGTTGTCGGCGTCGGCGGCGGCCTGTCTGGCGTGGAGCGAGATCCGCCGCCATCAACCCCTCATCTCCGCACACTCGTTGGTGGAGGAGGACCTGGCGGCGATGCACACGGCGATGGAGACGATGGTCACCGAGGAGCAGTGGGCGAACGCGGTGTACGAGACCGAGCGGATCGTCTCTCCGCAGCACACCGACTGGCTGGTACGGCACCGGAGTTGAGCCCTCGGCGGACTGCGGGGACAACGGGAAGGCGCGCGGGCGCGCTGTGTCAGGCGCGCTCGACGCCCTCGCACCAGATCACCGTGACCGGCTTCCCGCGCTCGCGCGCGTAGCGCACGATGTCGCCCGTACCGCCGAGACCGCGGGCCGGGCGGCCGTCCCAGACCGCGAGCAGCCGGTCGCAGTGGTCGGCGATGTAGGTGCCCGCCGCGTAGTACGCCTCGTCGGTGGAGTGCGGGTAGGCCATCCGGACCTCCAGGGTGGCCCGGTCCTTGAGCCGCCGGTAGCCGTCGAGTTCGGCCGGGTCCTCGAAGCCGTCCTCGTAGTCGCCGCTGGGGATGACCACGGTCAGGTCGGCGCCGTGGTCCAGTGCGAGGACGGCGAAGAGCTGGTCCGCGCCCGCCGCGAGGCTGGAGAGCGCCTCCATCGATCCGCTCTGGCCGTGCAGTACGGTCGCGATGGCGCCCCTGATGTGCGCGTACGCCTCGGCCGGGATGTCCCGGTGACCGGTCACTCCGATGCGTTTCACTGCTTCACGGCCCCCCGGTCCCTCTGCGGCGCACACGCTGGCATTCTCTCAGAGACAGGGAGGCGGGTCCCCGTCCGGCGTCCCGGACAGGGACCCGCCCCGCGCTGGGGCGAAAGGAACCTAGACGCAATACCGGTGACTTTGCTGGTACTGGCTCGTTGAGTTGGTGTGCCAAGGCCGGGACAGTTGAAGGCAGTTGAGAGTGATCGGTTTTCGGATCGC